>NZ_SZZM01000001.1:795000-1395000 GCF_005281615.1 Rhodoligotrophos defluvii
GCCCACTTCGACCCAAGTCGCGGAAGTCGAGCACAAACGCAATTAAGGTGCGAGCCGACATCCGCGAGCTCATGACCGCAAGATGGCGGAGGTACAGACGTGGCCGCTGAAGGTTTGAGCGCGAGTGCCGTCGCCATGCGGCCGTTCCTGCCTGCCAAGGACTTCCGCGAAAGTCAGCGGTTCTACGCGGCTCTGGGCTTTACCGTCACGTTGCGCGGCGAGAGGATCGCCCATGTTCAGCTGGGCGCGACCAAAAGCGCCCCCTCGTTTCTCTTGCAGGATTTCTACACCAAGGATTTTGCTGAGAACTGCATGATGCAGCTTGTCGTGAGCGAACTCGACGAGTGGTGGCAGCACATCGCCTCGCTGAATCTGGCCGAGAATTTTGCGGTTCGCCCCCCGCGTCCGCCCAAGCTGGAACCCTGGGGAATGCGGGTTGCCTATCTTTGGGATCCAGCCGGCGTTCTCTGGCATATTGCCGCTGCTGCCTGAAAACGACAGCGGCTCACGCCGGAACACAGACCTCCGACATCCCGCTTATCCCACCGCGCGCGCCTCGGCCGGGCGCAGCTGCCGGCGCACCTCCGCGAGGATTTCGTAAGACCGCACACGCGCTCCATGATCATGGATGGCGGCAGCCACCATGAGCTCGTCAGCGCCGGTCCGATCGATGAAAGCCTGCAACCGCTCGCGAACCGTCTCGGCGTCGCCGACGAACGAGCAGGCGAGCATGGCCGAGGCCTGCACCTTCTCCATCGGGCTCCAATAGGTCTCGATATCGTCGATCGGCGCGGGCAGCCTGCCGCGCGTGCCGCGGAACATATTGGTGAAGGTCTGCTGCACCGACGTGAACAGCCGGCGCGCCTCCGCATCTGTATCGGCGGCGATCACATTCACCCCGGCCATCACATAGGACTTGGCGCATTGCTGCGACGGCTGAAAGCGGGCGCGGTAGACCGCCACCGCCTGCATCAAAGCCTCGGGCGCGAAGTGGGAGGCAAAGCCATAAGGAAGGCCCAGCATGGCCGCAAGCTGCGCACCGAACAGGCTCGAGCCGAGGATCCATAGGGGCACATTGGTGTCGGTTCCCGGCACGGCTTGCACCACCTGCCCCGGCTGCAGCGGCCCGAGCAGCGCCTGCAGCTCCAGCACGTCTTGGGGAAAACTGTCGGCGCTGTTCGGATCCCGCCGCAAGGCACGCAGCGTGCGCTGGTCTGTGCCCGGCGCTCGTCCGAGCCCCAGGTCGATGCGACCGGGATAAAGCGTCGCGAGCGTCCCGAACTGCTCGGCAATCACCAGGGGCGAGTGATTCGGCAACATGATGCCACCCGCCCCCACCCGGATCGTGCTGGTGCCGCCCGCCACATAGCCGATCACCACCGACGTGGCGGCGCTCGCAATACCGATCATGTTATGATGCTCGGCCAGCCAGAAACGCTCATAGCCGAGCCGTTCGGCGTTGCGCGCAAGGTCCAGCGTGTTCCGTAGGGCATCCGCCGGCGTCGAGCCTTCCGGCACATGCGCAAGATCGAGAATGGAGATGGGAAGCATCGCAGACCCTCGCGTCACACCGGCCCGGCGGCGGGCGCTTCTATCCTGAACCTCAGCACAAGATCGCCATCGGTGCACGGGAATGCAAGGTGAGGGCGAGACGCACACGGCTTCGCCTTTAGCTGTCCTTCTTCAGCTCCTCCGATTCGAACTCGTACACGGTCGAGCAGAACTCGCACGTTGCGGAAATCTTGCCATCGACCACCATTTCCGCGATCTCGTCGGGACTGAACTGGCTGACGATCTCGGCCACCCGCTCGCGCGAGCACTGGCAATACCGCTGCACTTTCGATGATGGATAAACCGTCACCCCATCCTCGTGGAACAGCCGAAACAGCAGAGCCTCGGGCGACAAGGTCGGATCGAGCAGCTCGTGATCTTCCACGGTGGCGAGGAAGATACGGGCACGCACCCAGTTCTCGTCCTCCTCCAGCGGCTCTTCCTCCTGGCCCTCGGGCACGTCACCCGAATGCACCGGCAACGCCGAGGGATCGCCCTGCGCCGGCAGATGCTGAATCATGATGCCGCCGGCCCGCCAATGCTCGCCGCCTGCTTTGCCGCGGGCCACGATCGGCCCTGCCGCCAGCCGAACGTCCGTCGGCAGCTGTTCCGATTGCTGAAAATAAACGTTGGCGGCTTCGGACAGGCTCACCCCGTCCAGCGGCACGATGCCCTGATAGCGCTCCATGTGCCGCCCCTGGTCGATGGTGAGCGCCAGATGCCCCTTTCCGAGCAGGTCTGGCGAGGGCGGATTTCCGTCCTCCTCGAGGGCGGCCACGCGCGCCTCGTCGTAATGGGCATAGGCGCGGATCTCGCCGGGCGTGGCGAAATCGGCCACCAGCATGTCCACCGGTCCGTCCGTTTTGGTCTGCAGGATCAGCTTGCCGTCGAATTTCAGCGAGGAGCCGAGCATGGTGGTCAGCGCCACCGCTTCGGCCAGCAATGCGGAAACGGCGCGGGGATAGTCATGCCGGCCCACGATTTCGTTGATGGCGCCCGCAAGCCGCACCACCCGGCCGCGCACCCCGAGCGGCTTCACCTCGAACGGCAGAATGGCGTCGTCTCCAGTCTTCATGGAATAGACGCCTGCAGCAGAAAAATCAGCTGATGTCATGATGTCCTAGCCATTGCGGACCTTGTCCGCTTCTTTAGGCGCGCCTTCCAGCCAGGCGCATACAGCAAGAGGAAAAGCCTAAAGCACGAACGGATCAATGCTCCAGGGGCGATGCGCAACACATTGGACGAGAGCAGGGCGGCACCGGCGCTCTCGGCCGCGGCAGCGCTCGATCACTATCGAGAGGCCGATCGATCACTGGCGCGCCACCCTAGCGGGGCCAGGCCAATGCCAGCCGCCACCCCCGTGCCCGCGCCCATGGGCACCCCGTCCGCGGTCCTCGGTCACCCTCGAGCGGTCGCCCCAAGGCACCAGGCCAGAATGCCTTTCTGTATATGGAGGCGGTTCTCCGCTTCGTCAAAGACCACGGACTGAGGACCATCGATCACATCATCCGTGACCTCTTCCCCGCGGTGCGCCGGCAGGCAGTGCATGAACACCGCATCCGGCTTCGCCTGCGCCATCAGTTCGGCATTCACCTGGTAAGGGCTCAGCAGATTGTGCTTGTTGCCAGCCGCATTGTCGCCCATGGACACCCACGTGTCCGCCACCACGCAATCGGCGCCGCGCACCGCCTCGCGCGGGTCGCGGGTGACCATGACGCGGGCATTCTCGCGCTTGGCCCAGCGAATGAGCTCCGGATCGGGGCTCAACGCCTCGGGACAGGCCAGCCGCAGCTCGAAACCGAAGCGCGCGCAGGCATGCACCCAGGAATTGGCCACGTTATTGGCATCCCCGCTCCATGCCACCACCTGGCTGCCAAGCGTGCCTTTCACCTCCTCCAGCGTCAGCAGGTCGGCCATCACCTGGCACGGATGCGAAAGATTGGTCAGCCCATTGATCACCGGCACCGTCGCATGCTCCGCCAGTTCCAGCAGGTTGCTGTGGCTGTTGCAGCGGATCATGATCGCATCCACGTAGCGCGACAGCACCTTGGCGGTATCGGAAATCGTCTCGCCGCGGCCAAGCTGCATGTCGCCCGCCGAAAGCACGATCGTCGAGCCGCCCAGCTGGCGCATGGCCACATCGAACGAGACGCGCGTGCGCGTCGAGGGTTTCTCGAAGATCATCGCGAGCACTCGGCCATCCAGCGGCCGCCCGGGCTCGGCCATGCCACGTCCATGCCCGTTGCGCGCCTGTTTCATCGCGCGGCTATGAGTGAGGAGCGCGCGCAGCGTCGTCTGGTTGAAATCCCTGATATCAAGGAAATGCCTCGGCCGAGATGCCATTGCAGCCCTCCTATGCCTGGTGGCCATTGACTTGCGCGAGTGTCTTGCAGGCCCTTGAAAGACGGCCGACCGCGTCGTCGATCTGCTCATCGGAGATGATGAGCGGCGGCAGCAGCCGCACCACGTTGTCGCCCCCGGCGACGGTGAGCAGCTGTTCCTCGAAGCACGCGCTGATCAGATCCTGGTTCGGGACCTTGCACTTCAAGGCCCGCATCAGCCCGTCGCCGCGCACCGCCTCGATAACGGTGGCATGCTCGTCCTGAAGCTGCGCCAGCTTCTGCGCGAGCTTGCGGGATTTGTCCTGGACCTGCTCCAGGAACCCTTCCTCGAGCACGACGTCCAGCACCGCATTGGCCACGGCCATGGCGAGCGGATTGCCGCCGAAGGTCGAGCCGTGCGAGCCCACGCTCATGCCGGAGGCCGCCTGCTCCGTGGCCAAGCATGCGCCGATGGGAAAGCCACCGCCCAGCCCCTTCGCCACGCCGAGAATATCCGGCGTGACACCGGCCCATTCGTGAGCAAAAAGCTTGCCGGTCCGGCCCATGCCGCATTGCACCTCGTCCATCAGCAGCAGGATACCGTGCTCGTCACAAAGCGCGCGCAGGCCGCGCAGAAAGGCGGGTGAGCAGGTGCGCAGGCCGCCCTCGCCCTGAATGGGCTCGACCAGAATGCCGGCCGTTTCGGGGCCAATCGCGTTCTTCACGGCGTCCAGCTGGCCGAACGGCACCTGGTCGAAGCCGTCGACCACCGGGTCGAAGCCTTCCAGATGCTTCTTCTGTCCGCCGGCGGCGATGGTGGCCAGGGTTCGGCCGTGGAACGCGCCTTCCAGCGTGATGATGCGGTAGCGCCCGGGTGCGCCCTTCGCCCAATGATACCGGCGCGCCATCTTGATGGCGCACTCCAGCGCCTCGGCGCCCGAATTGCAAAAGAATACGGTATCCGCAAAGCTTGCCGCCACCAGCCGCTCGGCGAGCCTTTCCTGGCCCGGCACCTGATATAGGTTCGAAGTATGCCAGATCTTGTCGGCTTGGCGCTTCAAGGCCTCCACGAGATGAGGATGGCGGTGCCCGAGCGCGTTCACTGCGATGCCGGCGCCGAAATCAAGATAGGGTTCGCCCTCCGCCGTATAGAGATAGGCACCCTCGCCCCGTTCGAACGCCACGGGCATGCGCGCATAGGTGGGCAGAACTGCGGAGACCATTCCATCGCTCCAAAAATCAAAATGCCGCCGGATTGCGGCGGCACTTGTTGCTGAAACTCCCGTTCGGCGGCGCATTTATAAGCTTTTTGCGCCCCTGGGTCAACGAAACTGGTCAACCCTGCCCCGCCTGAGTCAGACCGCCGCATGGACGAGGGAGTCACCGGCGACGTAACGTTTCGTTAACTGATCGCTGGACACGCCCCGCGCGAATCCGCTGGGGAAAACCAGCCGATTCGGACGGCCGCTACATTGAACCAGGCCCCGAACTGTAGTACAGTCCTTTGACATAAACCACGAGATATTGAGTCACAATCAAGGTATAGTCGTTTGGCGTTTAGAGTATACCTCTAGCCGGCGGAGGCTGGAGGATTCTGCGAAAACTTTGACGGGGAACTTACATGTGGACCGAAGAACGGGTGGACCTGCTGAAGCGGCTCTGGACCGAAGGGCTCAGCGCCAGCCAGATCGCCAGCAAGCTCGGAGAAGTGACCCGCAACGCCGTGATCGGCAAGGTCCACCGCTTGGGCCTTTCCGGGCGTGGAACCCCCTCGCGCGCTCAGCATGCTCGGCCGCGCACCAAGACGCGGCAAGTCCCGGCCGGAAAGATTGCCCAGTTTCCCACGGCAGGCTCGGCAGCGCTGCAGGTCCAGCCTGAAATCGTGGCGGAAGCGCCACCAGCGCCACGCCCCCAGCCGATCCGGGAGGTCATCACCTCCTCCAGCAGCGGGGTGAGCATTCTTCAGCTCAGTGACAAGACCTGCCGCTGGCCAATAGGCGAGCCCGGCACCGACACTTTTCACTTCTGCGGCTGCGCGCCGAAAGCCGGTTTGCCCTACTGCGACAAGCACGCGCGCATCGCCTACCAGCCGCTGCAGGACCGGCGCCGGCTGAAAGTGCGCGGCGCGGCTTAGCAGCCCTGCTGAGAGCCGGAGCGCCTAGCTCCGGCCACCATTTACAACGATCGCGCTTTCGATTTGCCATTTTCGGCGAGTTGATGGCCAAATGGCGCCCATTGATCAACCGCATGAGAAGATGCGGGGCGACTTGGGGGCGTCAAATGAGGCTCGGACGATTTTTCCCGACCTTGCGTTGTGCGGGTCTGGTGCTGGTGGCCTATACCGCCTTGGCCTGCACCATAGCCGACGAAGCGGTTGCGCAGGCGTCGGCCTGCAACACGCCGACGGTGCAGACCACCAGCGGGGCGGTCTGCGGCTTCCGTCAGGCCACGGAGCGAGGGCCGGTCCGCGCCTATCTCGGTATTCCCTATGCACAATCACCGGCCGGCTCGAACCGCTGGAAGCCGCCGGTCCCGGCCACGCCAGCCGCCGGCGTTATCTCTGCCACCGAGTTCGGCCCGGCTTGTCCGCAAAAGCGCGGCCCCGCCTCGCCCTACAATCAAAGCGAAGACTGTCTTAGCCTCAACATCTGGGCACCCGACAGGGCGGAACGGCGCCCGGTCATGGTATTCATTCACGGCGGTGCCTTTGTCGAAGGCACTAGCGCAGCCTTGCTTTACCAAGGCCAGAATATCGCCGCCAGGGGCGACGTGGTGCTGGTGAGCATCAACTACCGCCTGGGCGCGCTCGGCTTCCTGTCTGGCGTTGAGGGGTTGACCGGCAATTACGGCTTTCTCGACCAGCAGCAGGCGCTGCGCTGGGTGCGGGACAACATCGCCCAGTTCGGCGGCGATCCCGGCAACGTCACCCTGTTCGGCGAAAGCGCCGGCGCCATCTCCATCGGCCTGCACCTGAGCGCGCCGGACAGCCAGCCCCTGTTCCACGCCGCCATCATGCAGAGCAACACCTACGGCCTGCCCCTGCGCTCACTGGACATGAGCAATCGCGCAGGCCCGGCGCTGCGGCGGGATCTCGGATGTTCCGACGATCCCGCCCATAACCTGCAATGCATGCAGCAGGCTCCAGTTGATCTGGTGATCAAGTATCAGATCTCGGCGGGTGTGGAACTCGAAGGCCTGCTCACCGGCATGACCGATATTCTGCAATGGGCACCGGTCATCGATCGCAGAGTCATTCCCCACCAGCCGGTGGAAGCGCAGATAACCAAACCCGTGATCATAGGCACCAACGCCCTCGAAGGAATGGCTTTTGCCGGCGCCATCGATAAGGCCAGGCGTCAGATCACCGAACGGCAATACCGCGCCGCCATCGACTTCCTGTTCGACGGCCAGGCGGCAAGTGCCGTGCTGGCCAACCCGGCCTATGCGCCGCAGCCGGGTGACAATTCCGAGCCCTTCGGTCGGCTGACCACCGATTTCACCTTCACCTGCGCTGGCCGGTTCGTGCTGTCTCGCGCCAAGAACCGGGCCTATGGCTATGTCTTCACGCACCGCACCTCCTATGTGGTGTGGCCCAACCTGCCCTGGTGCGCCATGCCCGACGGCACCTTCGCACCCTGCCACACTGCGGAGCTGCCCTTCGTCTTCGGTAACCCCTACGCGTTGTCCGATCAGCAGCATCCCCAGCGCCATAGCTTCACCCCGGCGGAGCGGACCCTCTCCGACGAAATGATTGCCTACTGGACGGCTTTTGCCACCCACCATGATCTCTCGGGCGTAAAGCCGGCCTGGCCCCGCTTCCCCGCCACACAGGTGCTGGACACACCGGTAACCACTGCCAGCAGTGATCTCGGCGCCAACTGCAGCTTCTGGGACCGGATCGGCTATCTGCAAACCGGCATCTACAAGGATTTCTGAGACGTAGAGGGCTCATGTCGGTCAGTGCACGGCAAAGTGCGCGGCAGAATTGCAGCGAAATTAACTCAAACCGTTTCTTAACCCTGAGAATGGGAGAATCCAGGCAATCCGGGCTGTCGCCCGGCCTCCCGCCCTTGGTGGTCGAAACGCATGCGAGTCCTGTTCAGATGTGTCGTAGCATCGGTTGCCCTCTGCACCAGCGCAGTTCTGCCTGGCTTGGCGCAGACCCCTGAAGCGGCAGGGCATGTCGATCCGGGCACCGGTTTGATCACCGGCAGCATCCCACGCGACCCAAACCAGGTAGCGCCCTCCCCGCGCAGTGGCAGCCTCACGCAAATTCCGCCGTCACACAGCAGAATACCTGCAGAGGACCTTATCGCCCTCACCAATGCCGCACCGTTCGGCGGGAGGCCCTTCAAGCCGGGCAAGCAGGACCCTGTGGTGCTGAAGCTGCAGATCATGCTCGACCGGGCACATGCCTCCCCCGGCGTGATCGATGGCTATTGGGGCGAGAACGTCAGAAAGGCGGTATTCGCGGCCCGCGAGATGCTCGGCCTGCCTCTCAGCGATAAGGTAGATCACGATTTGTGGGCAAGGCTCGAAAGCCTCGATCCTACCCCACCGTTGCGCGCCTACACCCTGACCGCCAAGGACGTGGCCGGCCCCTTCGCGCCCGAGATTCCCAAGGATTACAGCGAGCTCGCCAAGCTTCCGCGCATTGCCTATCGCAGCGTCCAGGAGCTCATCTCCGAGAGATTCCACATGGACGAGAAGCTGGTGCGCCAGCTCAACCCCGAGGTTCGCTTCATCGAGGGCGAACAGATCATCGTTGCAGATACCGGCAAGCCCTATCACGCCAAGGTGGCCCAGCTCATTGCCGACAAGCAGCGCAAGCAGCTGCTGGGCTATGGCGCGGATGGGCGCCTGCTCGTTGCCTATCCCGCCACAATAGGCTCGACCTCGACCCCCTCCCCCACCGGCATCCATGCCATCAAGGCCATCGCTGTCGATGCTGAATACTGGTATCGGCCCCAGGTGAACTTCAAACAGGGCGAGAACGACAAGCCGCTGCGCCTGGCTCCCGGCCCTAACAACCCGATCGGGTCTGTGTGGATCGGGCTCGACAAGCCGACCTTCGGCATCCACGGCACGCCGGAACCGTCGAAGATCGATAAGACTAACAGCCACGGCTGCATCAGGCTCACCAACTGGGACGTCGAGGAGCTGGTGAAGCTTGTCAGGCCCGGCATAACCGTCGAATTCTACGACCCCACGGCCATGGCCAGCGCAGCGCAATAGCATCCAAGCACGAGACCTGATAGGTTCCGCGCCGATGCTTGGCCTCGCTTCATTGTCCGCGGCTGTTCGGCACGGACTTCTGCTTTTCGCAGTGGTGGTGGCCTTGGCTGCGTCAGCCGCGGCACCACCGATCCGCAGCCAGCCCTCTCCCGAAGCGACCGCGCAGGCGCCGCTCACGGTCGGCACCATGGCGGCGCCGCCCTTTGCCATGCAGGCCCGCAGCGGCCAGTGGTCCGGGATCAGCATTGATCTGTGGGCGCTGCTCGCGAAGGAGTTGCAGCTCCAGTACCGGCTGGTTGAGTACCCCACCCTGGAAGCATTGATCGATGCCGTCGCGCGGGGAGAGATCGACGTCGCCGCAGCGGCGCTCACCATAACGGCCGCGCGCGAGCGGATGCTCGATTTCAGCCAGCCCTATTACGTCACGGGGCTGAGCATAGCGGTTCCGACCGATGGCCAAACCCGCTGGCTGGCCCTTCTCCGCGCCGCTTCAGCTCTCGGGCTGGGCCAGGCTGCCGCAAGCCTGCTGGTGATCGCGCTGTTCGTTGCCCTGGCGATGCTGCTGATTGAGCATTTCAGCCGGCTGCGCGGACCGCGTGGCGAGCACGGCTTGTGGTGGGCCGCACATGCACCGGCGCATCAGCAGGCCATCCGGCCGCAAACCTGGCCCGGCCGGATGCTTGGCGCACTCGCGGCGGCCTTGCTGCTGGTTTCCTTTGTGTCGTTCGGCGTGACCCTCGCCTTGAGCTGGCTCGGCCGCAGCGAGCGGCCTCAAGTGAGCAGCATCAGCGACATCGCTCACGTCCGGGTGGGCACTGTGAGCGGCTCGTCCAGCGCGGACTATCTCGAGCGCCACGACATCCGTTTCACAGGCTTCCCGAATGCCGCGGAAGGACTGACGGCGCTGCGCGACGGGAAGCTCGATGCCTTCATCTTCGACAAGCCGCTGCTCTCCTGGGTGGTGCTCCAGCAGTTCTCGTCCTCGGTCGAGGTGCTCGACACCACCTTCGACTTGCAGTCCTATGCACTGGCACTCAAGCAGAACAGCCCCCTGCGGAGCCGCATAGACCCGCTGGTGATCGAAATTGCGCACAGCGAGCAGTGGCAGCACGTCCTGTTCCGCTATCTCGGCGACCAGTGAGCACCGGCATCGGGCTCGGCGAGTGTCTCCGCCATCCAGCGCAGCGCGAGCTGATATCCAGAACCGCCGAGCCCGCAGATCACGCCGGTGGCGACGCGCGACACATAGGAGTGGTGCCGGAACGGCTCCCGCTTGTGGATATTCGACAGATGCACCTCGACGATCGGCCCGGAAAAGGCGCTCAGCGCATCCAGGATCGCAACCGACGTGTGGGTGAAGGCGGCGGGGTTGATGATGATGCCGGCCGCCTTCTCGCGCGCCTCCTGGATCCAGTCCACCAGTACGCCCTCGTGGTTGGTCTGCCGGAAGTCCACCCCCAAGCCCATGGCCTGCCCGGCTGCGACCAAGCCATGCTCGATCTCCGCGAGAGTTGTGTAACCGTAGATCTCGGGCTCGCGCTTGCCCAGAAGGTTGAGATTGGGCCCGTTCAACACAAAAACCACAGCCATGGCGGCCTTTCCTCAGGTTGTGAGCGCACCCTAGCGAGCGCCGCGTGCACTGGCAACGCGCCAGATTTTGTTACGGTAAGCGGGATTAAACGGAAGTCTGGTTCCGTATACGGGTCATGAGGCACGGTAGGCCGCGTTTTGATGTGTTGGGGCAGCTCGGCTCGCTTCGCCGCTATGCCCGTGCGTTGACCCGCGACGATGGCGAGGCCGAGGAACTGGTGCACGACGCGCTCGTGCGCGCTTATGAGAAGCGGTCGAGCTTTAAGCCGGACCGCAATCTGCGGAATTGGCTGCTCGCGATCCTGCACAATGTCTTCATTGACAGGGTGCGCTCCCGGCGCTCCGAGCTGGAGCGCAACGCTCGGGCGGTGGAGATGGCCGATACTGTGGTCGAACCCGATCAGGATCACGCGGTGCGACTGGCGCAGGTGCGCAACAATTTCATGGCGCTGCCGGAAGAACAGCGCGCGGCGCTCCATCTGGTGGCGGTGGAGGGGCTCGCCTATGCGGATGCAGCGGCGACCCTCGGCATCCCGGTAGGCACCCTCATGTCGCGCCTGGGCCGGGCCCGGGCGGCGCTCCGTGCCATGGAAGAGAACCCGAGCAGGCGCGCGTCCAGCGACGGTCGCCTGAGAGTGGTTGGAGGTGAGAATGACGCCCATTGACCCGATCACCGAGGCGGATTTCGACGCCTATGTGGACGACCAGCTGCCGGTTGAGCGCCGCATCGAAGTCGAGGCCTATCTCGCCCGCACCCCTGCGGCGGCGGCCCGGGTCATGGCCGATCTTCGCGCCCGGGATGAGCTGCGGCTGGCCTTGAGCGACATGCCGCGGGTAGCCGATATCACGACCGCCGCGGCCGCCCGCAAGCTGGAGACAGCCATCGCCAGCCAGCATCGCGCCCCCCGGCTGGCCCGGGTGGCGGTGCTTGCCTTGTGCCTCGCTGGCGGCTGGTTTGCCCATGCCCATTTCGGAACGCTCGCCATCAATTCGGTGAACGCGTCCACGCGTGCGCCGGCCTATGTGGGCGATGCGCTGCAGGCTTATCGTGCGCAGCGGCACCATCAGCCCTCGTCCCCGGCTGGCGATGCGGCCTATGACCCGGAGAAGCTCCGCGCGGCAACCGCCATCGTGCTGCCCAAGCTGCCCATGGGCTGGACCGTGCAGCAGGCCAAGGTCCTGCCGGCCACGTTCGGCCCAAGCGTTGAGCTTGACATCAGAGCGAGCAAGCTTGGCGACCTGGCCTTGTTCGCCGTTCGCCCGGGCACCTTCGACGTCATTCCAGCCACCGCCATCCGCGATGGCGAGGCGGCGGCCTACTGGCAGATCGGCGAGACCGCCTATGTGCTGATCGCCGATACCGACGCCAAGGACTTGGAGCACGCCGCAGCGCGGCTCGCTCAGACCCTCTATTGACCCTGAAACTGGAGTATGTGGAAAGATGAACACGCCGAATTATGGTTTCAGCCGGCCGACCGCGACGCCGCGCGTTGATGCCGCCTTGTTTGACGAGGGCCTGCGGCAGCACATGCTGCGGGTCTACAACTATATGGCCCTGGGCCTGGTGCTGACCGGGGTGGTGGCCTTCATCGTCGGCAGCACGCCGGCCCTTTATGTGCCGATTTTCCAGACGCCGCTCAAATGGGTGGTGATGCTGGCGCCGCTCGCTTTCGTCTTCTTCTTCTCGTTCCGTATCCACGCCATGTCGGCCGCCGCGGCGCAGATGACCTTCTGGGCCTTCTGCGCGGTCATGGGCCTGTCGCTGGCCTCCGTCTTCCTGGTGTTCACCGGCACCAGCATCGCCCGCACCTTCTTCATCGCCGCGGCGATGTTCGGCGCAACCAGCCTCTATGGCTACACCACGAAGCGTGATCTGTCGAAGTTCGGCTCGTTCCTGATCATGGGCCTGATCGGCGTCATCCTGGCGAGCATCATCAACATCTTCCTGGGCTCGAGCGCGCTGCAGTTCGTGGTCTCCGTCATCGGCATTCTGGTCTTTATCGGCTTGACCGCTTGGGACACCCAGAACATCAAGGAGCAGTATGCCGAGAATTTCGGTGCCGAGTCCCTGCAGAAGCTGGCGGTGTTCGGAGCGCTCTCGCTCTATCTGAACTTCGTCAACATCTTCCAGCTGCTGCTGAACTTCACGGGCGAGCGGGAATAGTCCCGCTTCCTGGCCGTTCAGTACAGGAGCTGAGAATGGACAATCAAGACCGCACGGCCATCGAGGATCTGTTCCGCAGGCTCGCCGCCGTGGAGCAGCAGGCCGGCCCTCGCGATGCCGAGGCGCAGGGCCTGATCGACAACCTCGTCCGTCAGCAGCCGGCGGCGCCCTACTACATGGCGCAGACCATCGTCATGCAGACCTATGCGCTTGAGGATGCCGAAAGGCGCATAGAGGATCTGGAGCGGCGGCTGGCGGACACGCGGGCAGCCGCGCCATCCGGCGGGTTCCTGTCGGGCCTGTTTGGCGGTGGTCGTGGCGCCGGCTCGGTGCCCAGCGTCGGCCGGGGGCCGCAACCTGGCGCGTCCTATGGCACCATGCCGCCGCAAGCGCCGTTGGCGCAAGGCGCTCCTCGGGGCGGCGGCTTCCTCGCCGGCGCTGCCCAGACCGCCATGGGTGTGGCGGGTGGCGTGCTCCTAGGCAACGCCATTGCCGGCATGTTCGGCAGCAATCCTGCGCAAGCGGCGCCCGCTAGCCAAGCGAGCCAGGAGGCATCCTCCCGGAATGAGCCGGCACAGGACGAATCGGCGCAGGACGCGAGCGCCGATGCGGATCAGGACGAGGAAGGTGGCGGCTTCTTCGACAGCTTCTTCGGCAGCGACGAGGAAATCTGAACCGTTGCGGCCGTGCCGACCCGAGTCGGCACGGCCCCCGTATTTTCAGTATCATGATCTCACCCCTCAGGCGCCCTCTTCCAGCCAGCTGCGGATGGGGGCGCCCTTCCGGTGCTCGCCGAGCGCATAGACATAACGCGCCACATGCACCGACAGGCTCAAATAGATCCACACCAGCATCGCGGCATAGGCGACTGAGGGTCCGGCCAGCAGCGTGACGGCCGTCAGGATGACCACGTTCGGGTTGCGCCGGGCCGTGAACAGCCGAAACCTCGAATCGAACGACCGCCACACATGGATCTTGAGGCCGAACGTCGAGATGAAGGCCTGCTCCACCAGCTTGCCCGTCACATGGCCGATGAGCACCGCCGCCAACATGGCAGTCGACCCGCCGGGCGCAGCCCCCGCAAGCCCTACCCACCAAGCGAGCCACCACAGGGGCGGAGCGATGAGGTCCACCCCATGGTCGAACATATTCCCCCATTTGCTCGAGGTGGCGGTCACCCGGGCGAGCTTGCCGTCCACCGTGTCGAGCAACGCCATGAGCCAGGCGCAGACCAGGCCGGAAAGGAACGCGCCCTGCCAGAACAGCACCAGAGCGGCCACGGCGAAGGCCAAGCTCACCAGCGTGACTTGATTCGGACTGACGCCGAGACGGGTGCAAAGCCGTACGCAATGAAACGCGATGTCCGGCCAAAGATATTTCGTCACCACGTCGGTCACGCCCTTGTAGGAGGCGTCGAACAGGTCGCGTTCGATGCGTGGCGCGGCCGCCGGCGTCGCCTGCGCCGCATAGGCCTCCTGCCGCTTGCGCAGCTGTGCGTTGTGCGATCCGGCCAGCTGCACCGCGGTCGCGGGGATGAAGCCGCTCCGGTCGGGTAAGGTCTCCATTTCCAGCAGCATCGCGGCGTGCGGCACCTCGGCACCATTGCAGCACAGGGCAAGAGGCAGGCCCTCGGGCAGCACCAGCGCGGTTCCCGGCGCAACCGCCAGGGCGGCGATCACCGCATCGTCCATAACCGCATCGGACCGGAACAACAGCACCGACTCACCTGCCGCGGCCGCCGGGGGTGAATCGGTGACGGCGATCCCCTGCCGGAGCAGCTGCCGGCGCAGCCGCTCAGCCGGCGAAACATGCCAGAGGGTGACAGCATTCCGGCCCACGAAGCAGGCATATCGTGCCGGCCCACCCGGCTTCAGCGCACCACCCATGTCCAGATCAGGCCTGTTCTCGGCTGCCATCATTCTCCCCTGCTGAGCGATTCCACCCCGCCGATAGGCAATGTTTCGCATTGGATAGGCTCTTCGCCGTGCTGATGCAACAGTGGGGAAGAAATCAGAACTTATGCAAGCTGTGCGTGTGGCAGTTGGTGACACCCTCGGAATTACAACTGATAGTTGCGCATCCCTCTACACGCGTGTACCCTCATCACCCGAATCGCAGGCGGTGGAGCCGGAGCAAATTCCATTCGCTCTGAAGCGAATACCTCACAGCAAGCCGAAGGAAGGTCATGAACTGGTCGTTGCCGAAAAAACTGTTGGCCATAGGGGGTGGCGCAGGAGGCGCAGCATTGCTCGTTGGTGCTGGCGTCGGCCTTGCTTGGCTGCTTCAACCCGTCACTGAAGCCTTTGCTGCCAAAGTGACGAAGGATGCGATCTCGGACGGCTTCAATACACTCAATAAAGACCTGTATTACCTCCACAAGGATCTCGACAACATCCATCAGGACCTGGCGGCCCTACATCACGACCTTCAAACCACCGATCTCTTGCAGTAATTGCGCATTTCCGGCCTGGAGCCCGATCGGGGCGTTCAGGCCGCCTCGGCGGCGACCACATAGTCGGCGCCGTGGCGAAGCCCGCCCGCAGTTGCATTCAAAGCCAGAGCCCGCTTGCGCAGATCCTCCACATGCTGCTGCAGCGTGCCTGCAAGCGCTCTGTCCGCCAGGCGCGCGATACGCCGGGCGCACATGTTGAGCTGCTCGTTCACGAACCGCTCGCCATAGCGGATGTTGAAGGACTTGACGTCCAGCACCCGGAAACCCGCGCGTTCCAGATGGGCGACCACCCAGTCCGCAGGGTATTCCCGGTACGGTCGCTCGCCGGCCAGCAGCAGGCAGGCATCGCGCAATCGCCCGATCTCGCAGACGATCTGCCCGGCCGCCGTCGTCGCTGGATAAGGCACGTAAGGCTCGAGGCCGATCACATAGAGCCGGCGCCCGACCAGGGGACGCAGCCGTTCGAACAGCGTGTACTGGGCATAGGGCGCGAAGCCGCACCCAGCAGATAGTCCGCAAGCACCGTCTCGAAGACTTCGCCGGCCAATAGACCCGGATCGGTCCAGTTGCCGAGCACGAGACGGTCCTGCGGCCGCAGCCTCTCACCGACGGCCAACTGCACCTTCTCAACCATGCTGGGTGCGCCGGTGACGCCCGTCCATCGTATCGTCTGGAGGCCGCTGACCCAGCGCGCCGACGCCGGCCCGGTGCCCGCATCCAGCAGGGAGCCCCAGGGTCGGCCTGCCTGCAGTGCCTCCACATAGCGAAACAGGAGCGAGGTCGTCATGTTGCCTGCCGCGCCTCGGCGGCAAGCTTCTCCCGCACTTTCCGCCGCAATCGCATCATGCGGTTGAGCTCCCCGCCGAAGATCAGCACAAGCGCCCCGAGATAGATGAAGAACAAGGCGGCGATAATGCCGGCCAGCCCGGCATAGGTGCTGGCGAACTGGCTGAAATTGGCCAGATACATGGAGTAGACCACCGCCAGAACGAGCCAGACGACCACGGTGAACACGATGCCCAGCCAGAGGTCGCGCAAATGCCGCCAGGTGGCCGGCAGCACCACATGTGCGATCGTCAGGCCGAAGGTGAGCAGCACCACCGCGAAGGGATAGCGTAGCATGTCATAGATCTGCGGCCATCGGTCGAGGTCGGGCACGTAGCGGACCAGCAACGCCTTGATGATCGGCGCCAGCACGACGAGAAAGGCCACCGCGAGCATCATCAGCGCGCCACCCATCACGAACAGGATATTCTGTGTGAACAGAACGAAGGCGGAACGGTGCTCGATGAGACCATAGGCCCGGTTGAGCGCGACGCGCACGCTGTCCACCCCGCCTGAGGCAGACCAGATGGTCAGCAGGATGCCGATGCTGAGCGCGCCGCGGCGCTGCTCGGTGAGCACGGACCGGATCTCCGGCACCAGCGGTTCCACCAGCTGCGGCGGTGCCACACTGAGCAGGTAGTCGATCAGCGCCGATGCCAGATGGGCGTCGCCGATAAAGCCGGCGATAGCGGTGAGCACCACCAGAAAGGGGAAAATCGCCAGGATCATGCGAAAGGCGATATTCCCCGCCAGCGGAATCGCCGCATCATCCCACAGCCGCCAGAAGGCGGTGAAGAATATGGTCCAGAACGGCTTGAGTGTGCCATCCCTGCGGGTTGGCGAGTCGCCAAAGAGATACCCGTATTTGCCGCCCTGCGCCATGCCGTCGCGTCACCTCAAAGACATGGCCGATGCGCCCGGATTCTCGCGTCGGTGTCAAGCCTGCTCGGTTGCTGCAGCAATCTCGGCCTCGATGTGGGCCACCAGCCCGGGATCGAGCTGCAAGCGCCGCGCGAGCTGGTCGAGATAGGCCTTCTCCGCCGGGTGATCGGGATCAATGGCCAGCAGCGATGCGGCATAGATCTCCACCGCCTGCTCCGGTGACTTGGCGCTGGCCACAACCGCATCCAGGTTCAGGGGGCGGCGCAACTCGTCCATGACGAAGGCCTTTTCCTCCGTGCCCAACCCCAGCGTGTCCATATGCCCGAACAGCCGCTGCTGCTCCTCGGCGTCAATGTGCCCATCCGCCTTGGCAGCAGCGATCATGGCGCGCAGTACCGCCATGCTGAGCTCGCTTCGGGCGGCCGCATCGGAAGGTGGCGGCAGAAAGCCCGTGCCCTCCGCGCTGGTGACAGCCCTGGCCATGGCGGTGGCGTCCGCGCCGGCCGGAGCGTTAGCCGGCTGCGGCTGGGGCGCAGCACGCTGCTGCGCCTGCCAATCCTGGTAGGCCTTGTAGGCGATGCCGCCCAGCGCCGCGAGGCCGCCATAGACCAGCGCGTTGGACGCAAGCTTCCGGCCCTTTTTCGAGCCGAGCAGCAGCCCGATGACGCCGCTGGCCAGCACGCCGCTGCCAAGCCCGCCCAATCCGCCCCCGGACTTGCCCGACTTGCCGAGCTGATCCAGCCCGGGAATCCGTCCGGCCAGGCCGCCGCCCTTGCCACCCAGGAACTGCTCCAACAACTTCTGCGGATCGAGCATTGCACCGTCCCTTCTGCTCATGATTTAGAACTGCCGCACATATAGGGCCTCGCGGCAGCGCTTCCATCAGCACATGCAAGACGTGGCCGCTAAAGCAACACGGAACGGGCATGCGCACCTGTCGCAGGCGTCCGGCCAAGCTGACGCATCACATCCCGCAGGCGTGCAACCAGCGCCGCATTGTCCGGCGCGACGCCGCCATCGGGGAAGGCGAAACCGTTTTCGAAGCCGATGCGCACATGCCCGCCCATCAGCGCTGCGGAATACAGCACGTCATAGCCTGAAGGGCCAAAGGCGCAGGCCATCCATGACACCGGCCTCAGCTCGGCCGAAAGGAAGCCGATCAGGGCGCGCGCATCCGAAGGCTCGCTGCCGGCATAGCGGCCGACCACGTACAGCACCCGCGGCCGTGGCTCGGGCACGATGCCCCGGCGAATGGCGGCATTCAAGGCGGCCACATCGTCCGTGTCGTAAAGGATATATTGGAGCGCCACGCCCTCCCGCGCACACCAGGCGAACAGCTCCGCCCGCTCCGCATCCGACAGCTCCGGCCGGGCAATCTCTCGCCAGGCCATCGAAGCGGCCCGCGGCCGCGCAGCCTGCAGGAAGGCCATCTGCTCGCGAGCGGAATACCGGCCGAACGCCTCGGTAGTGGTCTGCACCACCGCGGCATCGCCCACCACCGCCGTGATCTTCGCCTCGAGCGCGCGCGCCGCCTCGGCATCGAGGACGTGGGCACCCGAGCCATCCCGCACATGCACGTGCAGCATGCTCGCGCCTTCCGCCACGCAGGCCGCGCACGTTTCGACAATCTCTTCCGTGGTGATTGGCAGGCGCGGATGGTCGGCCTTGCCTGCACGGGCGCCATTCGGCGCAACCGCAAGGATGACGGGAGGCGGCGGCATCAAGGCAGCTCCGCAAAGGCGGGTTGACACAATCCGCCTTCTTACGGTCCCGCCATCCCTGCCGCAAGCCGCTTACGAGACAGGAGCGCCTGTCCGCGGCGGATGTGACGGCACCTGGCCTGCCGGCACCATCGGCACCTGGAAGCTGTTGGGATACTCGTTGATGGCACCGGTGGCCGCATCGACCCCGAGCCCTATGACGCCGCCAAACACCAGATTGCCGGCGGTCCATGCCTCGAAGCTGGACGGGATCACCGCAATGGCGGTCTCATAGCCCGGCGCGTTGCACTCGACCCTGATGTCATCCTTGCTGCGGGCCACCGTAGCCACGCCCGGCGTGACCACTTTCCAGCGCCCTTGGGAACTTGACAGGTCGCACTCCGCGCCGACTACGGGAGGTGACGAAATGGCGATCGACTGGGTTGTCCCGTTCATGATCGACGCACAGCCGCCCAAAACCGGGCCCAACGCAATGAGCCCCCCCACCAACAGTACTCTCATACAAGCCCCCATGCAGAGCACCGCAGCCTCAGGCCTCGGCCGCTCCTTCTCTCATCTTGCTGACTGGAAGAACTAGCCCCCTGGGCAGAAACATATCCGGCAATTTAACAAGTTATCAACCAAGATTTTTCAAACCGCAGAAGCAAAGAGCCAGGCAAAGAGATGATCCGAACGCGGATGAAAATTAAAACGGCTATTTAGATGGAAAAGCAGGATTTAATTCCGCCGTGGATCCGTCAAAAATGATCAGTGTACAATCATCGACTTCGGGAGGGGACGATATGTCAAGGTCTTGACCACGCAGGCCAGCCCCAGCACCGAGATGACCAGGGCCAGGGGCATCGGGCCCAGATGCACCGTATGTCCGATCAGCACGCCGACCACGGCACCGAAGGCCATCTGCAGAAAGCCCATGAGCGAGGAGGCGGCACCCGCCCGCTCCGGAAACGGTGTGATGGCCCCGGCCATCGACTGGGGCAAGGTCAAGCCGACGCCGACCATATAGATCGTGATGGGCAGCAGCAGGTGCCAGAACACCCCCGGCTGGATCTGGATCAGCACCACCATGAGCAGCCCCCCAGCAGCGAGAAAAGCCGTGCCGATCCGGATCACGGCCCTCAAGCCCAACCGCGTCCCGAAGCGTGCGCCGAGAAGGCTGCCGCACACATAGCCGCCCACCGCGGTCGAGAAGGAGAAGCTGAACCCGATCGTGCTGAGGGCGTAATAGCTCTGCAGGATGAACGAAGCGCCCGAGATGAACGCGAACAGCCCGCCATAGCAGAGGCAAACCAGGACGACGAAGTGCCGGAACATCGGGCTCTGGAGCAATACGCCGAAGGAACGGCTCATGTCGGACAGGGTCGCTGCTCTCCTGCGGCTCGCCGCCAATGTTTCCGGCAGCATGAAATAGACAGCGCCAAGCGTGCACAATGCGAGCACGGCGATGACCGCGAACACCGCGCGCCAGCCCAACATCGGGGCGATGATGCCGCCAAGGATCGGCGCCACTGCCGGCACGATCCCCATGAGCGCGCCCATGAGGCTGAGAACGCGGCCGGCCTGCTCGGCGCTATAGAGGTCGCGCACAATGGCCCGCGCGATCACGATGGCGGCGCAGGCCGAGACCGCCTGCCCGAAGCGGGCGAGAATCAAGAGCTCGATGGTGCTGGCCAGCATGCAGCCCGCCGAGGTGACGGCGAACAGCGCCAACCCGCTCAGCAGCACCGGACGGCGGCCGAATCGGTCCGATAGCGGGCCGTAAATAATCTGCCCCACCGCAAAACCGATCAGGAAGACGCTGAGCGTGAGCTGAACCTGCGCCGCACTGGCGCTCAACGCATCGGCAATCGTCGGCAGCGACGGCAGATACATGTCCGTCGACAGCGGGCCCATGGCGGTCAGGCACGCGAGAAGAGCCGTCATTGCCCCGGTGCCGGGTCGCAGTTTCATGAACGCCCTACCCTCGCGCGAGCGGTAACGGCGGCACAGCGCCGGGAAGCGCTGGCCGACGGGCTATGGTCCTCGCCCAGACTTGATTTGCAGCCGGAGCCGCTTTTTGCGCGCCGGTCAGGAGCAGCCCGTCGCAACCGTTGCTGGATGTTCGGATTATCCGGAAAGGTCAAGCGCTTTTACAGGGTGCGCCGGTAATGCAGCTTGCCGTTGCAGCCCTGCATCAGAATGAAACAGTTTGAGAGTGGTACTGAGACCGGCCGGCCATCCCTTGGCGGGGTGGTGGAGTCGAGGGGAATCGAACCCCTGACCTCGTCATTGCGAACGACGCGCTCTCCCAACTGAGCTACGACCCCGGTCCGCCCGGTATCTAGGCGCCCGCTCCCGTCCCTGTCAAGCGGCTGGCCCGCGACAAGTCTTGTCGCTGTGAGGCTTGCGCGCCCGGGACACGGGGGCTACATCTCCCTCGGCAGTGTCGCGGGAAAATTTGGAACCGACGATGAACCCCTTCTTGTGGCTGATCATCACGATCATCAATATTTACATTTGGATCATTATCGCGGGCGCGATTCTGAGCTGGCTATTCGCCTTCAACATTGTGAACCCGCGCAACAGCTTCGTTCGTCAGATCGCCTATTCGATCGATGCCTTGACGGAGCCGGTGCTTGGTCCCGTGCGCCGCTTGCTCCCCAGTCTTGGCGGCATCGACATCTCGCCGCTGATCGTGATCGTCGGGCTGCTCTTCCTGGAGCGGCTGGTGGTCTACATCTTCACCGGTGCGAGCTACTGAGCGGCGCCGATAAACCTTACCGCCGCATCCCAAACGGCATTGCCATCGCGGTCCGCGTAACCCCGAGGGCCGCCGTCGACGGCATAACGGGAATTTGGCAGGCCGCCGATACCGCAGGCGCATCCTGCGCCCTGCAGGTGAAGGTTCATGCCCAACCCGAAGACGGCAAGGCCAATGCAGCCGTGATCTCGGTGCTGGCTAAGGCGCTCGAGCTGCCCAAGTCGCACCTCACCCTCACCGCAGGACACAAGGAGCGTCTCAAGACAGTTATCGCCAAGGGCGACACCGCCGCCCTGGAGCATGCCCTTCAGGAGATAGTCCGGCGCGCGGCAGCAAGCGTGGATTAGGCGATGACCTTCGCCGTGACCTTCGCCGTTTCGATCGCCTTGGCGATCAGTGCCTCGGCCTCTTCCGCGTCACCGAAGCCCACCACCTTGACCCACTTGCTACCCTCGAGATCCTTGTAGTGCTCGAAGAAATGGGCGATCTGCTGCAGCAAGATATCCGGTAAATCCTGGTAGCTGTGCACCTTGTCGTACATGGCCGTCAGCCGGCGCGACGGCACGGCGATGATCTTCTCGTCCTCCCCGGCCTCGTCACGCATGTGCAAAACGCCCACCGGCCGGCAGGCGAGCACCGCACCGGGCACGATTGACCGGCGATTGGCAACCAGCACGTCGACGGGGTCGCCGTCATCCGACAGCGTATGGGGGATGAAGCCGTAGTTTCCGGGATAGCGCATCGAGGTATACAGGAACCGATCCACGAATAAGGCACCGGACTCCTTATCCATTTCATATTTGATCGGCTCACCCCCGAGCGGGATCTCCACGACGACGTTCACTTCCTTGGGCGGATTCACTCCGATGGCAATCTTATCGAGGCGCATTGGTCCACTTTTCCGGCGGCTGATTGTGCGCCGCAAAAGAGCGGAACTTTGCGATCTTTTCAAGGCCCCTCGTGCGGATGCGTGGAAAAGCCGACCAGCGTGGCTGCCGGACCCTGCACTGCGCACGACGGGGCCCCACCGCCACTCGGCGAGCCGCGCCAGCTCCGCTTGAGTAGGGGTGGTGCCGGGAAATCACTCCGGCCAGCGCGGCCAGCTCTTCGCGCTGGCGCGGGCATATTGGATGGGCCAGGTGAGCGGTTGGCCCAATGCTTCGCCGGCGCGCCACGGCCAGCGCGGGTCGGCGAGCATCGCGCGGGCAAGCGCCACCCAATCAGCCTTTCCGGAGGTGATAATTTCTTCCGCCTGGTGAGGTGAAGTAATCAGCCCCACCGCCCGCACCGGAATATTTACACTGCGCTTCACTTCTGCCGCGAACGGCACCTGGTAATTGGGGCCGATCGCGATGGCCTGGCGCGAGTCGAGCCCTCCACTGGTCACGTCCACAAACGCGGCACCGCGGTCTTCAAGCGCCCGGGCATAAGCCGCGCCATCGGCCGGAGTCGCCCCGCCCTCCACCCAATCGGAGCCGCTGATGCGGGCGCCCACCGCCATGCCGGCCGGCGCGGCCTTGCGCACCGCCTCGAACACGCGCAGCGGAAACCGCATGCGGTTTTCCAGCGAGCCGCCATAGGCGTCTTCCCGCACATTGCTCAGGGGCGAGAAAAACTGGTGGAGGAGATAGCCATGCGCGGAATGCAGTTCGATCACGTCGAAGCCGATACGCACGGCCCGGTGGGTGGCCTCCACAAACGCCTGCTCGACCCGGTCGAGGTCGGCCTCGGTCATCGCAACGGGCGTGTGCCAGTCGGGGCTGAACGGCAGAGCGGAGGCGGAATACGTGGTCCAAGCGCCCTCTTCCGGGCTCAAGGCATGCCCGCCCTGCCATGGCACATGGGTCGAAGCCTTGCGCCCTGCATGGGCCAGCTGGATGGCCAACTTCGCCTCGGGCGCCACCTTGCGCACCCGCGCGATCACGTCACCGAGCGCGGCTTCATTGTCGTCGGAATAAAGGCCAAGGCAGTGCAGGGTGATCCGCCCGGCCGCCTCCACCCCCGTCGCTTCCACGGTAATGAGCGCCGCCCCAGACAAGGCCAGCGACCCGAGATGGACCACGTGCCAGTCGGTGGCATTGCCGTCCACGGCGCTGTACTGGCACATGGGGGCGACGGCGATGCGGTTCTTGAGCTCGAGCGGGCCGAGGCTGATCGGCGTAAGAAGGTTGTTCGACATGTCTACCGTAAGTGTCTGATGAGAAGCCATCGCGGCGGGAGCCAGCGCGAGATGGGTGCACCGGCGTGCTGAATGTAATCCCAAAACCGAAACTGTCACGGCTCCAGTGCTTTAGGCAAGCAACACGGTTTCGTTACGGCATCGCACGCCAGCGGGTGTCGTAAAATGCTCAAAATGCGTCGTATTTCATCCAAGCGCGCCATGGGCTGTGGTTAGATTAATTCAACACTGCTCGCGCGAGCCGGAGCAGCGAGGTTTGGAGAAGCACATGCACGCGCTCCCCTTAACACAGCCGTCGCAACCAGCCGACTGGATCGACAGGCTCATCGCCGAGCACAGGCCGGGCTATGGTCTCGCCCGCCCCTTCTACATGGACCCGGCCATTTTCGAGCGCGACATGGAACGGCTGATCCGCCGCCACTGGCACTGCCTCGGCCACGAGAGCATCATCCCCAACCCGGGTGACTTCGAACTGTTCAAGCTCGAGAACGAGGCGATCATCCTCACCCGCGGCATGGACGGAGTCATCCACGCCATGCTGAACGTGTGTCGTCACCGTGGCGCCGAGGTCTGCACGAAGCCGAAGGGCAACGCCAAGGTGTTCGTCTGCCCCTACCACGCCTGGACCTATGCCAATGACGGCACTCTGCGCGCCGCCCGGTTGATGCCCAAGGATTTCGACCGGCACGCCCATGGGCTTAAGAAGCTCCATGTGCGTGTCGCCGAGGGCCTGATCTTCATCTCCTTCGCGGAAAGGCCGCTCGACTTCGACCCCATCGCCCAGGCCCTGCGCGCCAGCTGCGGGCAATATGGCTGGGCGGAGGCCAAAGTCGCCCACCGCGAGACCTATGAGCTGGAGGCCAACTGGAAGCTGGCGGTCGAAAACTACGTCGAGTGCTACCACTGCGGGCCGGCACACCCGGAATATTCACAGACGCACGCTCTGGAGCAGCCGGCCGAAATGATCGCTGAGCTGAACGCCAAGATGGAGCAGCGCACCTGCGCCCTCGGCATCGACATCATCAGCAAGGACCAGTGGCAGACCTCAGAGAACGGCCAGGAGGCGATCCACACCTTCCGCTATGCCCTTTACGATGGCGTCGCTACCGGCAGCGAGGATGGCAAGCCGCTCGCCCCGCTCATGGGCCGTTTCACCGCCTATGACGGCGGCGTGACGTCGATCCACCTGGGCGGCACCAGCTTTCTCGTCTGCTATGCCGACCACGGCATGATCTACCGCTTCATCCCGCGATCGGTCGACCGCTGCGACATGGAGCTCGTCTGGCTCGTGCGCAGGGATGCGACCGAAGGCGTGGACTATGATCTCGACAAGCTGACCTGGCTGTGGAAGGTCACCACGGAAGAGGACAAGAAGATCATCGAGCACACCGCGCGCGGCGTGAAATCCCACTATTTCGAGCCGGGCCCGATCGCGCCCATGGAGTATAACGAGCTGCGCTACATCAACTGGTATCTCGAGGAGCTTGCCCGGGCCTGACAGCCCGCGCGCTCAGAGGGGAGAGCTCATGACCGTATCCGACGCCTTCAAGCCGATCGACTCGTCCCTAACGCCCCGCTATGCGGAAATCGCCACGTTCATGCGCGCGGCACGGACCGATATTGCGCCACCGCTGGAGATTGCCCTGGCTGGCGTGCCGCTCGATCTCGGCGCCAGCTATCGCTCCGGTTCGCGCCAGGGGCCATCGGGCGTGCGCGAAGCCTCGCGCCTCATCCGCCAGGTCAACCCCACCACCAGCGTGGCGCCCTACCGGCTGTGCAACATTGGCGACGTGGGCGACGCGCCGACCCATCCCCTGAGCGTCGAGCGCAGCGTCGATCTCATCCAGCAGTTCTTCGAGCGGATCCACGCCGCCGGCGCCTGGCCCATTGCCATGGGCGGCGACCACACCGTTCCACTTCCGATCCTGCGCGCCATCGCCAAAGGGCGGCCGCTGGGGCTCATTCAGATCGACTCCCATGCGGACACCTTCGATGTGTTCATGGGCACCAAGATCAACCACGCCACCTTCGTGCGCCGGGCGGTCGAGGAAGGCCTGCTCGACCCCAAGCGCATCATCCAGATCGGCCTGCGCGGCACGCGCTATGGCGACGACGACATCGTCTTCGGCGATCAGGCTGGCATCCGCATGGTCAGCATGGATGAGTACGAGGAGCTGGGCCGCACCGGCATCATCCAGGAGATCCGCCGGGTGGTGGGCGACGGTGAGACCTATATCACCATCGACATCGATGGCCTCGACCCCAAGGACGCACCGGGCACCGGCGTGCCCGAGCCCGGCGGCATCATGATGCGCGACCTGCAGATGATCCTCCGGTCGCTCACCGGCCTGAATGTGGTCGGCGCCGATATTTGCGAGGTCGTGCCATCGCTCGATCCCAGCGGCATCACCTGCATCAATGCTGCCAACCTGATGTTCGAGCTCACCTGTCTCGCCGCGGTGGCCCGCAGCAAGCGGCGCTGATCAGCCCCCCTTTGAGCTTAGCAGCTGGCGCAGCGCGGCCATGGCCTCCGCCGCACCGGCCTCCGCCTGATCCGATGCCCGGTCGAAGAGCACGACCACCTTCTCGCCCAGAGGGGTCAGGCGGGCACCGCCCCGCGCATGCCCGCCCGAAAAGGTCTCCACCAGCGACTCCCCGCAGATCTTGTTGATCTCGTCGAGCAGCAGCCAGGCCCGTCGATAGGACATGCCCATGGACCGGGCCGCCGCCGCAATCGAGTGATGCTCGGCCACCCGCTTGAGCAGAGTGATCTTGCCCGGGCCGATTTCACCCCCTGCCAGACGGATCTTGATCCAGAGCTTCGGTGCGGGATCTGACATCGTCTAATGCCGCACCAGCCGGCAGGCATAGAAGCCATCGAGCCCACGGATCCCCCGCTCTTCATCCAGCATTATGCTGGGCAGCGTGCGCAGGTCGCCCGCCGGTGTAATCGCGCGGGCGAGCCCACCGATCTCCTCCGGCTGGATGGGCAAACGTTCAACTGGTAGGCCTTCGTCCAGCGCCGCCTCGACCCGCGCCTCGCCCTCCTCCGGCTCCAGCGAGCAGGTGCAATAGACGATGATCCCGCCCGGCTTGGTCAGTGCAACGGCCTGCCGCAACAGCCGGTCCTGTAGCGCGCTCAACGCGGTCAGCTGTTCCGCGGTCTTGGTGTAGGGGATATCCGGATGCCGCCGAATGGTGCCGGTGGCAGAACAGGGCGCATCGAGCAGCACGGCGTCCGCGGGTTGCTCGGTGCTGAACGCTGTCGCATCGGCGCACACCACCTCGGCAGCAAGGCCGGTTCGGGCCAGATTGTCTCTCACCCGGGCCAAGCGAGGCTCCGAAAGATCGACCGCAGTGACATGCGCCCCGGCCGCAGCGAGCTGCAGTGTCTTGCCGCCCGGCGCGGCGCACAGATCGATGACCCGCTTGCCGCCAACATCGCCGAGCAACCGGGCAGGCAGCGCCGCTGCCGCGTCCTGCACCCACCATTCGCCGGCAGCATATCCCTCGAGCGCCTCCACCCGGCCATGGTGTTCGGTCAGCCGCACAGTGCCGGTGGGCAGGGCAGTCCCGCCGAGCCGGTCCGCCAAAGAGGCCGCATCGCCGTCGCGCGGGGTCAGGTCCAGCGGCGGCTCCTGTATATGGGCCTCGGCGATGGCGCGGGTCTCCGCCTCGCCATAGTGACCCAGCCATCGGTTCCATAGCCAGTCCGGCGTGTTCAGCCTGGCATCATCCTGCGATGCAAGCAGGGCCGGGCCCTCGCGGGACATCCGCCGCAGCACCGCATTGGCAAGCCCCTTGAGATGGTTGATCGGGCGCGACTGGCCGATCAGGGTCACCGCCGTATCGATGGCTGCATGGTGCGCCACACGCATGAACAGCAGCTGAGCGGCCGCGACCAGCAAGAGGGGCTGGAGGAGGTCGTAATGTTTCGGCCGGCCGCGGGTAAGAAACCGATCGACCAGAGCGTCGATCTGCCCTTTGCGCCGGAGCGCTGTGGCAACGATCGCCCGCAACAAGGCGCGGTCACGCCCGTTGAGCGACGCGGCACGCCGCTCCAGGCTCTCGTTCAGCAGATCATCCAGCGGCTGCTGCTTGAAGAGGACTGCACCCAACAGCCTGGCGGCCTCGCTGCGAATGAGGAGGCCGCCCTTGTCAGGCTCTGCTGCGGTCGCGCTGCGGCGGTTCGGGCTTGGCATCCACAGTGTCTAGATCGGCGGAGCGCCGAGTTCAACGCGCACGCATGCCCCAGCGGTCGAACTTCAACTCCACGGGCCACGACGGCGGCTGCCGCCCCAAGGGCCGCCCCCTGTCCAGGGGCTGCCGGCCGCGGCAGGGCTCGGCCGGCCGGCAAACCGGCCCACAGCGCCGGTGCCCATCTGAGCCGCCAATTCCTGCAGGGCCGCGATCCTGTTCTCCGTGCTCGGGTGGGTGGAGAACAGGTTGTCCATGCGCGCGCCCGACAGCGGATTGATGATGAACATATGTGCCGTCGCCGGGTGGGTCTCAGCCTCCATGTTCGGAACGCGGTGCGCGGCGCTCTGGATCTTCGCCAAAGCAGAGGCGAGCCACATCGGCTGCCCGCAGATCTCGGCGCCAGCCCGGTCCGCCGCGTATTCGCGCGTGCGGCTGATGGCCATCTGCACCAGCATCGCGGCCAGCGGCGCCACGATCATCATCACCAGCGTGCCGAAAATACCGAACGGGTTGTCGCGGTCGCGGCTGCCGCCGAAGAACATGGCGAAATTGGCGAGCATGGAGATGGCACCGGCAAAGGTCGCCGTGATCGTCATGATCAGCGTGTCATGGTTGCGGATATGGGCGAGCTCATGCGCCATCACCCCGGCGATTTCCTCGCGCGACAGGCTCTGCAGCAGCCCTGTCGAGGCCGCCACCGCCGCATTCTGTGGGTTGCGCCCGGTGGCGAAGGCATTGGGCTGCGCATTGTCGATCACATAAACCCGCGGCATGGGCAGGCCGGCGCGCTGAGCGAGCTCTCTGACGATGCCGTAATATTCGGGGGCGCTGCGCTCGTCGACCTCATGGGCGCCGTACATGCGCAGAACCATCTTGTCGGAATTCCAATAGGTGAACGCATTCATCGCCAAGGCCACGAGCAAGGCGATCCACATGCCGTGCTGGCCGCCGATCATGGCACCGATACCCATGAACAGCGCCGTCATCCCGGCAAGCAATATGGCAGTCTTCAGATAGTTCATGGCGATGGCTCACCCGACATTCACAATTCCTTGCAGCGGCGCGGCTTGAGGCCGCCGGCAGCGCTCGTATATGTTGGTTGTCCGGCGAAAAACGGCAAGGATCTGGGAACGGAATGGAACAGGGATCGGAGCCTCGAGACAAGCGCGACCTGCCGCCCGCTGCGCGACGCGCGCTGGCCGAAGCCGCCGAGCGGCGGGCGCAGGCCGAGCGCATCCCGGCGCCGCCGCGGCCCAAGGAGGTGAACGGCCCGCAGGGACCGGAGCCGACCCGTTACGGCGACTGGGAATCGAAGGGCATCGCCAGCGATTTCTGACGACAGTCCTGTCCGACGCGTTTTCTTAAGAAATTCATCCTAGTCCTCGATTGCCGAACCCGTATATCATCAGCCTCTGCTGTTTGCCGGGTGCGTGGGGACCAGCCATTGGCGGAATACAGGGACAGATCAGGCGATCCGGCCGGCTCGCCGCCCAGCGCCTTTGATGGCGCGGCGGCCGCGCACACATCCGCCGACAGCTCGGAACTGGCAAGCCGCGGCTATCTCGAACTCGCCACCATGGCGGCCGGCTGCGCCGCCTATCACTGGGACATCCGCAAGGACATCCTGAGTTGGAGCGCCAATGCCGCGGCAATTCTCGGCGTCGAACCCCACCTGCTGGCGAGCAACCGGTCCTATGCCAGCCTGATCGCCCGCGATGGGGCGACCGGCCGCTATGATGCGGTGCACCTGTCTGTCGAGCCGGACGAAGGGGCGGGCGTCGCCTTCCAGACTGAATACCGCCTTCGCCAGAAGGCGCAGGGCTCGCCCATCGTGTGGGTCGAGGATTGCGGCAGGTGGTTCGCCGGGCTCGACGGCCGTCCGGCTGATGTGTTCGGCGTCGTGCGTGTCGTCGATCAACGCCGGCGCCAGGAAGAGCGGCTGCGCTACCTGAGCGCCCACGACTCGCTCACCGGCCTCATGAACCGCGAGCTGGTGGTGGAGAAGCTGAGCGCCGCGCTCGACCGCGCCAAGATCAGTTCGGAGCCGGCCGCTCTGCTGCTTCTGTCCATCGACAATCTGCAGGCTATTAACGAAGCCTTCGGTACCGACGTGGCCGACAGCGTCATCCGGCGCATCGGCCGCCTGCTCGCGCGGGTGATGCGAGCCGGCGACCATCTCGGCCGGTTCGCCGGCAACAAGCTCGCTTTCGTCCTGCAGCACTGTTCTGCCGACGAAATGCGCGTCGCCAGCGAGCGTTTTCTCGACGCTGTGCGCGAGACGGTGATCCCCACGCCTTTTGGCCCCGTCTGGGCCACCGTGTCCATCGGGGGCGTCGCCTTGCATGCCGGCATCACCACGGCCAAGCAGGCGCTCAACACGGCCGAGCATGCGCTTTCCCGCGCGCGGGCCCAAACATCCGGCCGCTTCTTTGCTGGTGACCTCCCCCAGGAATGGCCTGGCCTGCACCGGCAGAACATGGAGCAGGCCGCCGTCATCCTGCGCGCGTTGCAAGAAGACAAGATCGTGTTGGGCTGCCATCCGATCATGCGTCCGGCCACTGCCGCCGTGGTCATGCACGACATCAGGCCGCACATCCTGGGCAGCCCCCTTCCCTTCGCATCACCGACCACCGACTTCATCGGCACATGCCGGAGGCTGGGGCTGGCGAGCCTCATAGAGGTGCATCTCGTTCGCCTCGCCTTGGGGTTGCTGCGGATCGACCCGGCGCTGACCCTGAGCGTGCCTTTGTCGCTGTCCACCATCGAGATGCCGCGGGCGCGAGCGCAGATCCTGCAGGAGATCGAGCGGGCAGCCGGATTGGCACCGCGGCTTCTGGTCGACACGCCCCTTTCGGGCATCGTGGCCGCCACAGCCCCAGCCCGCGCCTTCTTGGCCGAGGTTCGGGCGCGCAAGGCGCGGGTTGCGCTGAGCGGCTTCGGCGTGGACGGCTTGCCTCTCTTCCGCACCACCGATGATTTTCCGGGCGAGTTCGTGCGGGTCGACGGCACGCTCCTGCGCGAGGCGAGCGCATCGACCATGGGCAGGGCCCGCCTGAACACCGCCCTCGAGATCGTGCGCAGCTATGGCGCGGAGATCATCGCGCTCGATCTCGACCCGGATGCGGATGTGCCCCGCATCATTGACTATGGCATCGATCTCGTGCGTGTCCGTCCGAGAGCAGACCGGTTCCACCCGGCGGCTCCGCCACAATCGGCCGCGGTCATGACGCCCGATGCTGCCATTGCGCCTTTGCGTAAGGACGTGGTGCGGCTGCGTGCGGCGCTGGCGGAACTCAACAGCCGTCTCGCATTGAAGGCCGACCTCGTCGGCGGGAACAGTGAACGAGCCTCGGGCTCCGCAGGGGCTTTGAAGGGGTCCTCGCCCTAGCGCTTGAGCTTGGCCAAGGCATCGATCTGGCGCTGCATGGCGCTGAGCTGCTCCTTCAGCTGCCGCATTTCCTCGGCCGCCTGGTCTCGCTGCTCCTGCTGCTCGGGACGTCGCTCCTGCGGCCGCGCCTCCTCCTCGCCCGCGGACTGGGCGCCTGCCAGCACGGCGAAAGGATTGAACATCGACAATGCCTTCTCGAACATCGCGATATTGTGGCGCGTCTGCTCCTCCATCATCTTGAAGGGGTCGCCACCCAGCGCCTGGGCGAATTGGTTGCGCAGCCTTTCCTGCTCCCGCGAGAGCGCCTCGATGCTGAACTCGAGATAGCGCGGCACCAGCGACTGCATGTTGTCGCCGTAGTAGCGGATGAGCTGGCGCAGGAAGCGGATGGGCAACAGGTTCTGCTCGCCCTTGTTCTCTTCTTCGAAGATGATTTGCGTGAGCACCGATCGCGTGATGTCTTCGCCGGTCTTGGCGTCATAGACGGCGAACTCGAGGCCCTGCTTCACCATATCCGCCAAATCGTCGAGGGTCACGTAGGAGCTGGTGGCCGTGTTGTAGAGCCTCCTATTCGCGTATTTCTTGATGGTGATGGGCTTTTCATTAGGCCTTGCGTCCTGATCCACGAGGCACGATCCTTCTTTACCGTGGGATGCGTGGCGCGCTCCCTATTCCGCCATGAAGCAACCGCTGTTAGTTTCGCAGGGCACAATGCCTGTGTGCAAGGGCAAACACAGATATGCCTTGGTGACCACTCGGCCAGCTTGCATTCGCGCCATCTTTGTCGCAATGGGAGAGTAGCTATTGCTCATATGGATAGCATGGGGATGTTCCCCGCCCGGCCCGCGACGGCTGACGCCTATGTTTCATAAGGAGGTTTTTCATGTCTGATCAAGAGCACGTGGTCATTGTCGCAGCGCAGCGAACACCGGTTGGCGCCTTCAACGGGTCCTTCGCCGCTGTTCCCGCTCATGAGCTGGGGGCCGTGGCGATCCGGGCCGCATTGGACAGGGCCGGCGTCGCCGCGGAGGAGGTTGACGAAGTGATCATGGGCCAGGTGCTCACGGCCGCCGCGGGGCAGAACCCGGCCCGTCAGGCAGCCGTTGCGGCGGGCGTGCCGAAAGATGCCACCGCTTGGGTGGTCAACCAGGTCTGTGGCTCGGGCCTGCGCTCGGTGGCTTTGGGCATGCAGCAGATCATGACCGGTGACGCCCAGATCATCGTCGCCGGCGGCCAGGAGAACATGTCCCTCAGCCCCCATGCTGCCCATCTGCGCGTCGGCCACAAGATGGGCGACTATCAGATGATCGACACCATGATCAAGGACGGCTTGTGGGACGCCTTTCATGGCTACCACATGGGCAACACTGCGGAAAATGTCGCAAACCAGTGGCAGATTACCCGCGAGATGCAGGACACGTTCGCAGTCGCGTCACAGAACAAGGCCGAGGCTGCCCAGAAGGCCGGGCGCTTCAAGGACGAGATCGCGCCGGTGACGGTGAAGGAGCGCAAGGGCGAGCGGGTGGTGGCCGACGACGAATACATCCGCCACGGCGCAAGCCTGGAGGCCATGCAGAAGCTGCGGCCGGCCTTCGTCAAGGACGGCACGGTGACCGCCGGCAACGCCTCAGGCATAAATGACGGCGCCGCCGCCCTGGTGCTGATGAGCGCCGCCGAGGCGAACCGCCGCGGACTGGAGCCGCTGGCCCGCATCGCCTCCTGGGCCACCGCAGGGGTCGACCCCCAGGTGATGGGCTCGGGCCCCATTCCCGCCTCGCGCAAGGCTCTGGCCAAGGCCGGCTGGAACCCGTCTGAGCTCGATGTCATTGAGGCCAACGAGGCCTTTGCCGCCCAGGCTTGTGCCGTGAACAAGGACATGGGCTGGGATACCGGGAGGGTGAACGTGAACGGCGGCTCGATCGCCATCGGCCATCCGATCGGAGCATCGGGCGCTCGCATCCTGACCACGCTGCTGCATCAGATGAAACGGAGCGATGCCAAAAAGGGCCTTGCCACCTTGTGCATCGGCGGCGGTATGGGAATAGCCATGTGCGTCGAGCGGAATTGACGCGCGACAGACAATCGTTGCGGGCACCGGCCTGATACCTGCCGGAAGAGCAGGCCAGGCCATCCCGCGAGCTTTGGGGTAGGGAGCATAGTCGATGGGTAGAGTGGCAGTTGTGACCGGGGGAACCCGCGGTATTGGGGCATGCATCTCGAAGGCCCTGCACGAGGAGGGCTATGCGGTTGCCGCCGTCTATTGCGGCAATGACGAGAAGGCGAAGGCCTTCCGCGACGAGACGGGTATCGCGGTCTACAAGTGGAATGTCGGCAATCCCGAGGAATGCGCGGCCGGCATCCGCGATGTCGAGGCGGACCTGGGGCCCATCTGCACCCTGGTCAACAATGCGGGCATCACCCGCGATGGCATGCTGCACAAGATGAGCTACGAGCAGTGGTCGGAAGTGATGCGGGTCAATCTGGATTCCATGTTCAACATGACCCGGCCGCTGATCGAGCCCATGCGCGAGCGCAATTTTGGCCGCATCATCAACATCTCGTCCATCAACGGCCAGAAGGGCCAGATGGGGCAGACCAATTATTCGGCGGCGAAGGCCGGCGTCATCGGCTTCACCAAGGCGCTGGCGCAGGAGACCGCCCGTAAGGGCATCACGGTCAACTGCATCTGTCCCGGCTATGTGGATACCGACATGGTCGCGGCCGTGCCGCCGAAGGTGCTGGAGGGCATCATTGCCTCCATCCCCGTCGGCCGGCTCGGCACCGGCCCGGAAATCGCCGACATGGTCTGCTTTCTCGCACGGGAGAGCGCCGGCTTCACCACCGGAGCGGTGATCGCGGTCAATGGCGGCCAATATATCGCGAACGGCTGAGCTGAGAGGATGATCCCGAACCGAAGATCCACAAAGCAAAAGGTGGATGCCGGAAAGATCATGCTCCATCGATCCGCTAAACGTCATGCCCTGGCTTGACCAGGGCATTCAGGGCCACGCGGCGCGGCCTCTCCCATCTGGCCCCTGGACCGCCGCGTCGGAGCCCGGCGGTGACGCAAATTTGGCATTGGCTCTAGATTGCGCTGCTCGCTAACTCTAAGGCTCGGCCGGCGGACTGCGGTCGATGATCACCGTCTTGAAGATCGCATAGACGGCCTGCCCCTCGGCGAGGCCCAGGCGGCTGCACGAATAGGCGGTGATGCGAGCGAAAAGCCGGGTGCCGCCGCAGTCCAGTGAGAGCTCCACCTCGTCACCATCGCCCCGCAAGCTGGTGATGGTGGCGGGGAGCACGTTGTTGGCGCTGATCTCGCCGGCTATGGCAGCGCGCGAGACGAGAATGTCGCGCGCCCTGATGCGGACGCGCAATTCGGTCCCGACCGGCCTGCTCACCAGGGGAGCCGTGATGATGCCGCCGCTGAAGCTGAGCCTGCTCACCCCGAACGCCGGCAAGTGCTCCAAGACGGTCGCGCGAATCACCGCGCCCGCGTCAGCCTTGCCGGCCAGAGCCTGCATGTCGTCGCGGCTCAAAACCGCGTCGATATCGCCGAAGGCGGTGACCCGGCCGTGGTCGAACACGGCAATCGAATCGGCAAGCCGGGTGACCTCGTCGAGCGAATGGGTCACATAGACCATAGGCAGCGCCAGATGGTCGCGCAGCCGCTCGAGATAACGGAGGATCTCTTCCCGGCGGGCCGCGTCCAGCGCGGTCAGCGGCTCGTCCAGCAGCAGCAGCCTTGGCGCGGCGAGCAGGGCGCGGCCGATGGCGACGCGCTGCCGCTCGCCGCCGGAAAGCTTGCCAGGCCGACGGTCCAAAAGCGGCGCCAGGCCGAGCAGCGCGATCACCTCCTCGATCTCCACCTGACCCAGCGGACGGCCGGCCCGTTTCCAGCCGAACAGGAGGTTGCTGCGCACGGAAAGATGCGGGAACAGCCGCGCATCCTGGAATACATAGCCCACCCGCCGCGCGCGGGCTGGCACGGAAATCTGCCGGGCCGCATCGAAGACGGTTTCGCCGTTGAGGACGATGCGCCCGTGCCGCGGCGTGATCAGGCCGGCAATCGCGTTCACGGTTGTGGTCTTGCCGGAACCTGAGGGCCCGAACAGCGCGGTGACCCCCGCCTGCGGCACCTCGAACCGCGCCTCCAGCGAGAAGGTGCCGGCAGCATGCCCGATATCGACCTGCAGGCTCATCCGGCGAGATAGGCCTTGAGCCTTCGGGCGCTGAACTCGGCCAGGAACAGCCCTACCAGAGCCAGAATAATGGACAAGCCCGCCAGCCGCGCGGCCGCGGCCTCGCCCCCGGGGGTCTGGATCGCCGTGTAGATGGCGAGCGGAATGGTTCGGGTCTCGCCGGGAATATTGGAAACGAAGGTGATGATCGCGCCGAACTCCCCGAGGCTTGCGGCGAAGGCGGTAATGGCGCCGGCAATGATGCCCGGCAGGGCCAAAGGCAGAGTGATTGCGAACAGCCGGTCGAGCGGCCCTGCGCCCAGCGTCTCAGCTGCGGTCTCCAAGCCGTAGTCGACCGCCTCCAGCGACAACCTGATGGCCCGCAGCTGGAACGGGAAGGTCACGAGGGCGGCGGCGAGCGCAGCACCGGTCCAGCTGAACACGAAACGGATGCCGAATGTTTCCATGAGCCATGCGCCGAGCGGCGCCTTTGTCCCGAGCAGGACTAAAAGGAGGTAGCCCATGACCACCGGCGGCAGGATCAGCGGCAGGTGCAGCATGCCGTCCACGATCGTCTTGCCCGGGAAACGGCAGCGCGCCAGCACCAGGGCCGCCGCGATTGCGAACGGCAATGCGCAAGCCACCGCAACCACGGAGATCTTCAGGCTGAGCAGAAGGGCCTCGATTTCCGCTGAGGTCAGCACGCCCATTTGATCACTTCACCTTGAAGCCGAAGGTCCGGTAAATCTCCTGCGCCTTGGGGCCGGTGATGAAGGCGAAGGCCTGGCGCACCTCCGGCCTATCCTGTCCGCTCGCGATGGCAAAGGGGTAAGTGATGGGTGGGGTGACCTCGGCGGGAAAGGTGGCGAGCACCTTCACCTTGTCCGATTGCCGCGCATCCGTGGCATAGACGATGCCAAGCGGCGCCTCCCCTCGCTCCACCAGCGCAAGGGCGGCCCGCACATTGTCGGCACGCGCGAGCCGCGGCTCCACGGATCTCCACAAGCCGAGCTTCGTCAGCGCCTGCCTGGCATAGATCCCGGCCGGCACGTGATCGGGGTCTCCGACCGAAAGCCGCCCTTCAGGACCAAGCAGAGCCGGGAGGTCAAGCGCGGAGGAAAGCTCGACCGGCTGCTGCGCACTTGCTGCCGGCGCGACAAGCACCAGGCTGTTGCCGATGGGGCTGGTCCGGCTGCCCGCGACGATCATCTGGCGCTTGGCGAGATAGTCCATCCACTGCTCATCGGCCGAGGCGAAGATCTGCGCCGGGGCGCCAAGCTCGATCTGCCGCGCCAAGGTCGAGGACGAGGCGAAGGAGAAGCGCAGCGGCTGCCCTGTTTCGCGCGTATAGGCCTCGGCTGAGGTCTGCAGGGCATCGGTCAGACTTGCCGCTGCAAACACGGTCACTGCGCCGTCAGCCCGTGCATCTGAAGATGCGCCAGCGAGAGCCAGCCCCGCCAGCGTCAGCAACATGCCGAAAAACCGTCTCATCCAGCCTCCCCTGCCGCAGGTAAGCCGTAATATTCACTCGGATATAGCGGCGGAGTCAACGGCACGCAGCCTTGCTCAGTTTTGGCCGGACTGGTAGAGCGGTGGCATGAGCACGCCGAACATCAAGGTCGCCGCTTCCGTCCTCGCAGCTCGTTTCGACAAGCTGGGCGAAGAGGTCCGCGCAGTGGACAAAGCCGGCGCCGACCACATTCATCTCGATGTGATGGACGGGCATTTCGTGCCGAACATCTCTTTCGGCGCCAGCGTTATCAAATCGTTAAGATCCTGCTCGGATAAGATATTCGACGTGCACTTGATGATTGCGCCGGTCGATCCTTTCATCGAGGCATTCGCCGCAGCTGGAGCGGATATCATAACCGCCCATGTTGAGGCGGGCCCGCACACCCACCGCACGATCCAGGCGATCAAGCACGCGGGGTGCAAGGCAGGGCTCGCGCTCAATCCGGGGACGCCTGTCGAGGCCGTGGAGCCTCTCATGGACGACCTCGATCTGGTGCTGGTCATGACGGTCAATCCCGGCTTCGGCGGACAGTCCTTCATCGAAAGCACCCTTCGCAAGGTGGCGAAGGTGCGGGAGATGATCGATCGCAGCGGACGCGAGATTGATCTGGAAGTCGATGGCGGTATCAACCCGAGTACAGCAGCACGCTGCGTTGCAGCCGGCGCGAATGTCCTGGTGGCCGGCACAGCCATTTTCGGCGGCGGGCCTCAGCGCTATGCCGCAGAAATTGCAGCCATTCGCGGCTGACACGCCCTCGTCTTTCGCGCCGGCGGAGGCCTGCTAGCCATGGCCGCCGCGGGAAGCGTTGCCGGATCGCCCGCCGCGGAGCTCATGGACGCCTTGGCGCGGCGCACCGCCCACCGTCTGATCGACCGCGCCGCTGGCCTGGTCCCGCGCCTCGCCTTCCGTGCCGCCAGCTTGAGCCATCCACCCCGTCCGCTGCTGCGGGGCGATCCGGATTTCGCCGCTGCCATTTATCGCGGCCGATTCGCGCTTGCCGGTCACACGGTCGAGGCCGGCAGCCGCTCGATCTTCGCGCTTCTCGAGCTGCCCGCGAATTTTGCGGCCGAGCTCCATGGCTTTTCCTGGCTCAAGCATCTGGAGGCCGCGGACACCGAGCTTGCCCGCATCCAGGGGCGGGCTCACATCAGCGATTGGATCACCACCCGCTGCTATAAGTCCACCGTGGCCCGCGACCTGTCCGTGGCCGCGCGCCGGCTGATCTCCTGGCTCCTGCACGGGCCGTTTCTCCTGCACAACGCCGACCCGGCCTTCGCCCGCCTGTTCTTGGGCAGTCTCAATCGGCAGGCCAGCCACCTCGCGCGGGCGCTCCATCTTGCGCCCACCAACCGCGGCCGGCTCGATGCCGCCATTGCCCTCGGCTATGCGGCGATCTCGCTCGGCGGGCTCGAGAAGCTGCGCACCGAGCTGCTGGACCGACTGGGGCAGGAGCTTGAGGAGCAGGTTCTGCCCGATGGCGGTCACATCTCGCGCAATCCGGCGGCCACGGTGGAATTGCTGCTCGATCTGCTGCCTTTGCGGGAAGCGGTCCACGCCCGCAAGCTGCACGCACCGCCACCACTCGATGCGGCAGTCGAACGCATGCTGCCCTTCCTGCGCTTCCTGCTGCATGGCGACGGGGGCATCGCCACCTTCAACGGCGTCACCGATCACATGGCGGGTGCGGTGCGGGCGCTGATCGATGCGGACGACGTGCGCGGCAAGCCCATTACCCTTGCCCGGCACACCGGCTACGCCCGCTTGGCCTTCGGGCGCTCGACCGTGCTGGTGGATGTTGGCCGCCCCCCGGCGGTGGGGCTCAATCCGGCCATGCAGTCGGGGCCGCTCGCCTTCGAATTCAGCGATGGGCCGCATCGCATCGTGGTCAATTGCGGCACCTCGAAGACGGGCAATGCCGCCTGGGCGGCTGCTTCGCGACGCACGGCGGCGCACTCCACCGTGTGCATGGGCGACCGCTCGGCCAGTCTGATCATCGATAACGGCCTGACGGCGCGGATCTTCGGCGGGCCGGTGCTGCTCGGCCCACAAACGGTCTATGGCGAGCTCACGGCGCACGAGACCGGGTCGGTGCTGGAGGCCTATCACAACGGCTATCTCGCCCAGTTCGGCTATCTGCACGAGCGGCGCCTGTTCCTGGCCAAACATGGTGCGGATCTGCGCGGCGAAGATCGCTTCCTGGCCGCGCCCGACGGTCGCGTTATGGCACCGGACACGCCCTTTACCGTGCGCTTCCACATCCATCCCGCCGTGAAGGTGATGACGGCGCGCGACGGAACGAGCGTGAGTCTGCTGCTACCGAACCGGGTCGGTTGGAAATTCTCCGCCCGCGGCGCCGCGATGCGTGTCGAGAACAGCGTATACCTGCCTGGCTTGGCAGCGCCCCGGCGTGCCCAGCAGATCGTGCTCTCTGGCCGCGTGGGCGCGAGCCGCACCGTGAGGTGGGCCTTCAAGCGCATCGACAAGCCGGCCACCGCCAGCCACCAGGGCTCAGCGCCAGAACTGCCACTCTAATATTTTCGAGCGAGGTAGATACCACAGGCCCTAGACCAGGTTCCTTCCGGGAACGAGACGTGTTATCGGGCGATTGCTCGTTTGGAGTTTCGCGAATGCCCGATCTCGTCCCCGTCCGCCGTGCCCTGTTGTCGGTTTCCGACAAGAGGGGAGTGGCCGATCTTGCCCGCCGGCTGCACGAACGCGGAATCGGCCTGATCTCCACTGGCGGCACCGCGCGGATGCTGATCGACGCGGGGCTCCCGGTCGAGGATGTGTCCAGCGTGACCGGCTTCCCCGAGATGATGGACGGCCGAGTGAAGACGCTGCATCCCAAGATTCATGGCGGCCTGCTCGCCATTCGCAGCAACCCCGAGCACGAGGCGGCACGCCTCGCCCATGATATCCCGCGCATCGACCTGCTGGTGGTCAACCTCTACCCCTTCGAGGAAACACTGGCCCGGAAGGCCTCCACCGCCGAGACCATCGAAAACATCGATATTGGCGGCCCGGCGATGATTCGCGCGGCGGCAAAGAACCACCAGGACGTGGCGGTTGTGGTCGACCCAGTTGACTACGCCCCCTTACTGGACGAGCTTGCTGCTCATGACGGTGCGACGAGTCTTGCCCTTCGTCGCCGCCTGGCCGCCAAGGCCTTCTCCCGCACCGCTGCCTATGATGCCGCCATCAGCAACTGGTTCCTGGGTGAGGTCGACGCGCCAGACGAGACCTATCGCGCTTTCGGCGGCAAGCTGTTGCAGCCCCTGCGCTATGGCGAGAACCCGCATCAGGCGGCAGCGTTCTACAAGACGGCGGAGCAGCGTTTCGGCGTGGCCTCCGCCCGGCAGGTTCAGGGCAAGGAGCTGTCCTACAACAACATAAACGACACGGACGCCGCCTTCGAATGCGTCGCCGAGTTCGACCCGGCCGAGACAGCCGCGGTGGTGATCGTCAAGCACGCCAATCCATGCGGCGCCGCGGTGGGCGACACACTGGCGGAAGCTTATCGCAAGGCCCTGCGCTGCGATCCGGTGAGCGCGTTTGGCGGCATTATCGCCCTCAACCGGCCCATGGACGCGGAGGTGGCGGAAGAGATCGCCAAGCTGTTCACTGAGGTCATCATCGCCCCAGACGCCGACGAGGCCGCGCTCGCCGTGCTTGCGGCCAAGAAGAACCTGCGGGTGCTGCTCACCGGCGGTCTGCCCGACCCCCGCGCGCCGGGTGTGCTGGTGAAATCGGTTGCGGGCGGCCTGCTCGTTCAGGGGCGCGATACCGGCCGCACGGATCCCGCATCACTCAAGGTGGTCACCAAGCGCGCGCCCACACCGCGGGAGTTCGCGGATCTTTGCTTCGCCTTCACTCTTTGCAAGCACGTGAAATCGAACGCCATCGTCTATGCCAAGGAGGGGGCCACGGTCGGCATCGGCGCCGGTCAGATGAGCCGGGTGGATTCCGCCCGCACCGCCGCGCGCAAGGCAGCGGATGCGGCGCAGGCGGCCGGCCTGACGGAGCCCCTAACCCACGGCTCGGTGGTGGCTTCGGACGCATTCTTTCCCTTCGCCGATGGCCTGCTGGCGGCAGTGGAAGCCGGCGCCACCGCCGTCATCCAGCCCGGCGGCTCCATGCGTGATGATGAGGTGATCGCCGCGGCGGATGAGGCAGGATTGGCCATGGTGTTCACGGGCATCCGCCATTTCCGGCACTGACAATACCCCTGGTCTCGCGGGCCTGCCGCGCCCATATCGATGTACAGGAAATCTTGGGCGCTGCACCATGTCTCGCACCCTGATCATCATCGGTTTGGCCATTGCCGCAGCCGGCCTGCTGTGGCCCTGGCTGCGCGAGCTTGGGCTCGGCAAGCTGCCAGGTGACATCCTCATCGAGCGCGAGAACTTCACCTTTTATGCACCCATCACCACCGGGCTGCTCATCAGCGTGGTGCTTTCTCTGGTGCTATGGCTAATCAATCGTTGAGCGATCGCAGCCATTCGCTGCCCAGGCAAAACTCGATCTGAGCCTGGTTGATCTTGCCAAGCGGCGGCTCTGTCAGTTCGAACAGGTGGACGTCGCTCTCGCTGTCATGGGTATATCGCCAGTTTCGCTGGAAGTTCGCGCGCAGGAAACGCGCATTGGCCGTACGCCCATCCACCAGCACCAACGTCCCCGGTAGAAGGAAATGCTCGAGCGTCAGAAGGTCGGCGGCCATGGGCATGCGATCCTTAGCCCTGGTCGAGATGCCGCGCACGTCCCCGGTTACCGAGAACTGACTGGGCCCGTCCAGATAGATCAGGTCCGGGCAGATGTTAGGCAGCGTCTCGTAATAGGTGCAGATGCGACCGTTGAAGGTGCCCATGGCACAGGGGCTGAATTGCAGCGTAACCCGCGCCCGCAAGTGCTCGGGCATCATCTGTCGCGTCGACTCTATGAACTCGGCCATGTCGTCGACGGAAAAGAGCTCGAAGGGTGTTGCCTTGCGCAGCCCGTCGATCTGCTGGCCATAAGCCACCTCGTTACAGGCCAGCGCATGGGCGAGCACGAGGGTCGACCAGCCGACCCCGAACTCCAGGATGGTCATCACCTTCCGGTCGCGCACCAGCCGGTGCAGGCGCACCAGGTCGCGCCATTGCGGCGGGAACGGGGTCTTGTTGGCTGGATCTACGCTGTCATAACGGTTTTCGCCGCGGAACGCCGCATCGAAGGCAGGCAGCTCCGCCAAGCCGCTCTCACGGATATAGGCGCCGAGTTCGGCCGCCGACATGGCGAGCGAAAGCATGTTTATCTTCCTCAAGCTTGAGGCTGAGCGTGCCAGCGCGACCGTCTCGCCCAGGCGATGGCCCGGTCAAGCCGGTCGTGCCCCCAGAACACCTCCCCGTCGGCCAGAACGAAGGAGGGCGCGCCGAACAGACCGATCCGCAGCGCTTCCGCCGTTTCATCCCGCAGCCTCTGTTTCACCGCGTCAGTCGCCGCATCGGCCAGCACCGACTCGGGCTCCAGCCCGATCTCGGTGAGCAGGTGAGCGATCTCGCCTTTCTCGGAAATGGACCGGCCCCGCGCGAATTCGTGGTCGAAAACCTCGCGGCTGAACACGGCGCGCTGTGGGGAGACTTGGGCGGTCATCGCCACCCGCGACACCAGCAGACTGTTCTGCGGAAACGGGTCCGGTGCACGGTAAGGCAGGCCGTATTCGCTGCACAGCCGCTCCATATCCCGTTGCATATACCGCACCTTCACATCAGGTTGGCGCGTCCCCAGCTCCTTCGCCAGCCCGCCCATGAAGAACGGCCGCCATTGCACGGTCAGGCCGGCATCCTCGGCCAGAGCATCGATCCGAATCGCCGCCAGGTAGGAATAGGGCGAGGCGAAGTCATACCAGAAATCGATGGTTCCCATGGCTATCCCTGCAGATTGATCCGGCGGCGGGCCGATATTGCCGATCACCCTGCGCCGCTCTATAAGCGGCGGCAATATCCTTCCCCGCATAAAGAGGGCATGTATGTCGGACGTCAAGAAGGTGGTGCTCGCCTATTCTGGCGGGTTGGACACCTCGATCATCCTCAAGTGGCTGCAGACCACCTATAACTGCGAGGTGGTGCCGTTCACCGCCGATCTCGGCCAGGGCGAGGAACTAGGCCCCGCCCGCAAAAAGGCGGAGATGCTGGGCTGCAAGGAAATCTTCGTCGAGGACCTGCGCGAGGAGTTCGTCCGCGACTTCGTGTTTCCCATGTTCCGCGCCAACGCGCTCTATGAAGGCGTCTATCTGCTCGGCACATCCATTGCCCGGCCGCTGATCGCCAAGCGCCAGATCGAGATCGCCCGCCAGACCGGCGCCGACGCCGTGTGCCATGGCGCGACCGGGAAGGGCAACGACCAGGTGCGGTTCGAGCTTTCCTATTACGCGCTGGAGCCAGGCATCAAGGTCATCGCCCCCTGGCGTGAGTGGAGCTTCAAGAGCCGATCCGACCTCATCGACTTCGCCGAGAAGCACCAGATCCCCGTGCCCAAGGACAAGCGCGGCGAGGCGCCTTTCTCTGTGGATGCCAACCTGCTGCACTCGTCTTCGGAAGGCAAGGTGCTGGAAGACCCCTGGACCGCGCCGCCGGACTATGTGTTCCAGCGCACCCTCTCGCCCGAGGAAGCGCCAGACCAGGCGACCGAGATCGAAATCGGCTTCGAGCGGGGTGATCCGGTATCGATCAACGGCGAGCGGCTCTCGCCGGCAACCCTGCTCACCCGGCTGAACGAGCTGGGCAAGGCCAACGGCATCGGCCGGCTCGACATGGTGGAGAATCGCTTCGTCGGCATGAAGTCGCGCGGCATCTATGAGACGCCCGGCGGCACCATCCTGCTCGCCGCTCACCGCGCGATGGAATCGATCACCCTCGATCGTGGCGCTGCTCATCTCAAGGACGAGCTGATGCCGCGCTACGCAGAGCTGATCTATTACGGCTTCTGGTTCTCGCCCGAGCGTGAGATGCTGCAGGCGCTCATCGACAAGAGCCAGGAGAATGTGGAAGGCACCGTCCGGCTGAAGCTCTACAAGGGCAACGTGATCGTGATCGGCCGCCAGAGCGACAAGTCGCTCTATTCCGAATCCCTGGTCACCTTCGAGGACGACGCGGGCGCCTATAACCAGCAGGACGCGGAAGGCTTCATCAAGCTGAACGCCCTGCGCCTGCGCACCCTGGCGGCACGGCGTCGGCTGCTGGAGGGCTGACACCCACGCCATAGACATCCCGCCCGTGTCGGGTCTCGTCACTGCGGTCTTCTGCCTGACCTATATGGGCATGGCGCTTGGGCGTCTGCCCGGCCTGGCGGTGGACCGCACCGGCATCGCCCTGATCGGCATCACCATTCTCATCGCGTCCGGGGCCCTGCCCCTGTCCGAAGCAGCGCGGGCGGTAGACCTGCCGACCATCATCCTGCTGTTCGCGCTGATGATCGTCTCGGCCCAGTTCCAGGGCTCCGGCTTCTACGACCTCTGCGCCCGCGCCGTAACCAGCAGCGCGCAACATCCGGCCCGGCTCCTGGCCCTGCTGATCGGCGTTACCGGCCTTCTTTCGGCACTACTGACCAATGATGTCGTGGTCTTCGCCTTGACGCCGCTGATCTGCCAGGGCCTGCTTGCCCGCGGGCTCGATCCCCGCCCCTATCTGATCGCGTTGGCCGGCGCGGCCAATGCCGGCTCGGCGGCAACCCTCATCGGCAATCCGCAGAACATCCTCATCGGCCAGGTCGGGCAAATCGACTTCTGGCGTTTCGCGGCGATCTGCACGCCGGTGGCCATCGCGAGCCTGGCCATCGTCTACGCAACGGTGCGGCTCACTTGGGCAGCCGCCCTGGCGCAGAAGCCAAGGCCGTCGACAGCGGCAGCACCGGCTGAAGCCGACCGGTTCCAGATCGGCAAGGGCTTTGCCGGCCTTGTGCTACTGGTCGCCCTCTTCGCAACGGATATCCCCCGTGAGGTCAGCGCCCTTGGCATCGCCGGCATCATGCTGCTCTCTCGCCGCATCTCCAGCCGCAATCTGCTGCAGCTGGTCGACTGGCCACTGCTGCTGCTCTTCCTGGCACTATTCGGCATTACCGCGGCATTTGCTCAGACCGGGCTTGCCGCTGCGGCCCTGGGTTGGGCGGCCGAGCGGAACCTGACCCCGGCGCAGCTTCCCGTCCTGGCGCCGCTTGCGCTGCTTCTGTCCAACACCATCGGCAATGTGCCGGCCGTGATCTTGCTCACCACTCTGCTGCCCGACCTTAGCGAGCAAACGCTGATTGCCCTCTCGCTGCTGTCGACCTTGGCCGGCAATTTGCTGCTCACCGGCTCCATCGCCAACATCATCGTTGCCGAGCGGGCGTCCCGAGCCGGCGTGGGGCTGAGCTTTTCCGATTTTGCCCACTCCGGCATCCCGATGACTCTTGCGAGCTTCGCCGTGGCGCTGATCTGGCTTTATGCCCTGCTCTGAGGCTACTCAGCCGGTGCAATCGACGAGGCAGAGGCTTGCTTGCGGCTGCGGAGGGCGGAGAGATGGATCAGCCCCGCTGTCACCCCCATGATGGGCAGCAAGGTTGCGAGCGCGGTGAGCGGCTCGCCAAAGAGAGCCGCCGCTAGGGTGCCGGTGAAGCCCGCCCCGATCTGCAGGAAGCCCATGAGAGCGGAAGCGGATCCAGCCACTTTCGGGAACGGTGCCAAGGCATCCGTGGTCGTGGCCGGCAGCACGAAGGCGAGGCCGAATGCCCAGATGCCCACCGGGATCATCACACTGAGAAAGCTCGGCTCCACCGTCCGTAGGACGACGGCCATGGCGATGCCGGAGATCAGGATCGCGCCAAGTCCCACCGGCACCACCTTGCGTGCGTCCCGATGCCTGAGGATCTGGCTCACGATCATCGCGCCGGCCAGGAACGAACCGGACTGCATCAGCATGCCCAGGCCGAATTGCGTCGGCGTCAGGCCCACCTTGTCGACCAGCACGAAGGGCAGGATGGCCGCCATTGTATAAAGGCCGCCAAGGCACAGCGCGATCACCAGGGTTGGCTTCGCAAACCGGCCATCACGGATCAGCATGGCGTAGTTGCGCAGCATGGTGCGTGGACGCAGCTTCGAAGGGTCGCGCTCGGCCAACGTCTCCGGCAGCGCAAACACCACCAGCGCCGCCAGTCCTGCCCCATAGAGCACCATGGCGATGAAGATGGCGTGCCAGCCGAAGGAGGTGAGCAGGATCCCGCCCAGGGTGGGCGAGATGGCCGGTCCGAGGGCCAGGGTCATGCCGATGGCGTTCATGATGCGCGCCGAGGCTTGGCCCGTGAACTGGTCCCGCACGATGGCGCGCGACAGCGCCACGCCAGCCGCGGCGCCGATCCCCTGGAGCACCCGCCCCGCCAGCAGCCAATCCACGGTCGGGGTGACGGCACAGATCAGGCTGCCGGCAATATAAATCGCGAAAAAAGCCAGGGTGGTCGGTCGCCGGCCAAAGGCATCGGAGAACGGACCGCTGATCAGCTGTGCCACGGAGAACCCGGCAAAATACACCGAGAGGGTCAGCTTGATGGTGGCCGGGTCCGTCTGGAAGGTGTGCACCAGGGCCGGCATGGCGGGCGTATAGAGCGCCATGCTGATCGAGCCCATGGCCACGAGCAGGCCGCCCATGATGGCGGTGCGAGTCGGCGACATCAACGGGGTCAAGCCTTCGGCTCCTTTTCGTCGGCCATCAGATTGCTACGCATGAGCTGCAGGATCTGGCGGAGCTCATCCACCACCTCCGGCGACAGGCCGTCTGTAGCACTGGCGCGCGTTACGGCGGCAATCTCTGCGACACGGGTCACGATCGGCCTGGCGGCTTCGGTGACGTGCACAAGCTTCGCACGCCGGTCATCCGGGTCCGGCACGCGCTGCACCAGGGCCCGCGCCTCCAACTTGTCGAGAAAGCCCACCAGCGTCATGGGTTCTACGCCCATCAGTTCTGCAAGCGTGGTCTGCCGCGATCCTTCGAACTTGGCGGCATAGGCCAGCGTGCGCGCCTCGCCGGACGTGAGCCCCAGCCCGGCGCGATCGAGCGCCCGGTCCGTGCGCCGCCGCATCAGGCGCGCAACCTCGAAGAGAAGGAAGCCGAAATGTTCCGTGGGGGAAGGCATAAAGAACAGGGAACGCTATAATAAGGCAACCGTACTAGATATAAGAATGTTTGCCCGCATTGAAGAGGAAAGGCAGCCGCATCGCCTGCGACAAAGAATGGCAAGACGCGGCAAACCGTGGCAAAAGCGCCCTATGTCTACACCCGACATAGCCATTTTGGACGCACGAGACTTGCAATGCCCCTGGCCCGTGCTCAAGGCGCGCAAGCGGCTGCTGATGCTGGCACCAGGCGCGGTTCTGCAGGTTGAAGCCACCGACCCCATGTCCGCGATCGACATTCCCCATTTCTGCGCGGAAGCCGGGCACGCGCTGATCGCCCAGACCGTTGAGAACGGGATCTATCGCTTCGTCATTCGTCGCGGCGAGAGGTGACAGGCCTCACGACAGGAGGCCGGTCGAGTCATCCAGGGACAAGGTCTTGTCGCTGAGGCCTGCGCCCGATCCGGTGAGACGATCGGTGAACGCGTTGAGTAGCGCCTCCACCCGTTCCCTTTCCACGTCGCGGGTGATGAAGACCAGGCGTGTGCGCCGGTCGCTCCCTGGCCACTGGTCCAGGCGCAACGGGGGATGCAGCATGCCCTGCACCCCATGTACCACGACTGGCCGGTCCGGGTCCTCCGCCAGCTTGACGATACCCTTCATGCGCAGGAGATCCTTGCCGTACTGCGCATTGAGCAGCTCCAGAAACAGTCCGAACGGCGTCTCACCGATCGGCTGCGGCGTGGTGATGCAATAGGCGCGGATGCGGTCATCGTGGCGATTGACGTCATGACCAAGGACGGGGTGATCGTGGGCATGATCATGGTTATGGTTGTGGTTGTGCCCGTGGTCGTCATTCCCCGCGGCATAGGCCTCTTCGGCCAGCCAGCGCGCCACCTCGATGGTCTTGGTCTCGGGATTGTACAGGCCCGCATTCAGCAGCCTCGATGCCTCGATGCCGTCCTGCGCGGCATCGAGCACCGGCGCCCCCGGGTTGAGGGCGGCAAGCCGCTGCCTCAATGCCACCAGCGCTGCGGTGTCTGTGGCAAGGTCCGTCTTGGTGAGAACGAGACGGTCGGCCATGGCCGCCTGCTTAACCGCTTCCGCATGGGCGTCCAGCGTTGCGAAGCCACTCACCGCGTCCACCACAGTGATGACGCTGTCGAGCCGCAGCCGTTGCACCAGCAGCGGGTGAGCCATCAGCACGTGCAGCACCGGCGCCGGGTCGGCAAGGCCGGTGGTTTCGATGATGATCCGGTCGAAGGCCGCGATCTCGCCGTCGTCCCGACGCTCCAGCAACCCAACCAGCGTGTCCACCAGATCGCCGCGAATGGTGCAGCAGAGGCAGCCGCTGGACATCTCGATCACATTGTCCGTGCTGTGCTCGACCAGGAGGTGGTCGAGGCCGATCTCGCCGAACTCGTTGATGATGACGGCGGTGCGGCTTAGGCCGGGGTCGGTCAGCAGACGGTTCAGCAGCGTTGTCTTGCCGGCGCCGAGAAATCCGGTGAGCACGGAAACCGGCAGCGGTTCACCCGGGGAAGGCCGGCGTCCGGAAGCGTCACTCCTCGTTGCCATTGCCCTGCGCAGGCGCGTTGGCCGCTCCGCCGGCCGCTTCCACTTTGACGTTGGGACCCTTGCCCTGGGCGACCTCTTCCCTGTTCTCCTCGGCGAGCCTCACGAACACATCCGGGCTCATGATCTGGCACGGCGCATTGTTCGAGCGCAAATAGCTGCAGACCGACTGCGTCTGAGTTTGGTTGAGATCATCCACCAGCACCAGATAGTCGCCTTTGTAGGGCACGCGCAGGATGGTGCCCCGCCCGCCATAAAAGACATAGCGGGTGGCGAGCAGCCACTTGTTCATCATCTCGGTGGCGGCTTGTGGAGTACCGAATCGGCCGAAGGCCACGCCCCAGCCCTGCAGATCCTCGGGCTTGCTCACCTCGAAGGCCGGCTTCCAGTTGCAGACCTGAGGCGTCAAGTCACTCGGGAGAGCAGCACTGGACAGCGCGCCGGCCTTCAGCCGGTAAACGGTGGTTGAGCTCGCCGGTGTCGTGAACCCTTGCTCGAGCAGCGACTGCGCCTTCGCAGTCCGGTCATTGACATTGGCCGCGCCCAGAACCACCGCCACCAGGCGGCGGCCGTCTTGGCTGGCACTGGCGATGAGATTGTAACCGGAACTGCAGATATAGCCGGTCTTGATACCGTCGGCATTTTTCATTTGCCGCAGCAGGTTGTTGCGATTGGCGAACTCGCGCGTGCCCACCACCACGGAAGGATCCGCGAAATAGTGCTGATGCTCCGGGAAGTCGCGGATGATGGTGTTGGTGAGAATGGCCAGATCGCGCGCGGTGGTCACCTGGCGGATATCCGGCAGCCCGTGCGGATTGGCGAAATAGGTGCCGGTCATGCCCAGCCGACGTGCGGTCTCGTTCATCATCTGCACAAAGCGCGGTACCGAACCGCCGATATTCTCGGCAATGGCAACGGCGAAATCATTGGCCGAGCGGACCAGCATGCCCTCGAGCGCCAGGTCCAGCTTCAGGCTGCTGCCTGGCTCCAGGCCGATCTTACTCGGCGGCTGATTGGCAGCGCGCGCGGAATAGGTGATGTCCGACTGAAGCGAGACGCGGCCACCCTTGATGGCCAGGAAAGTGACGTAGGCCGTCATCAGCTTGGTGAGCGACGCCGGGTGCCACGGCTCGCTGTCGCCTTCCCCCGCGATGATCCGCCCTGATCCCGCTTCGAACACCAGGCTTGGTCCCGCCGAGGCCGCAGCGGCCTGCCAGAGAATGGCAATGCTCGCAAGGCCAATGACTGCGGGATGACGAAGTCGCAAAATATGCCTCAAGATTGCGGAGCGAAGCAGTGCGCTTCCCTTGGTAACATTCCTAGCCGACGGTGATCAACGACCCAGCACCGAATAAGTGCCTTGCCCCTGTTTTCAAGGTTACCGAAATCGGGCCGGATCAAGCTGAGCCCTAACGGTCCGTTCATCATCACCGGCCGCTTTTTCGCCCAGAATAATGGCAGAAGCGAGCCGCGAGGCCGCCGGTGAGGTCTGAATGCCATAGCCGCCTTGGCCGGCGAGCCAGAAGAAGCCTTCGGCGGCAGGGTCGAATCCGATGACCGGCGTGCGATCACGGGCGAAGGTGCGCAAGCCGGCCCAGCTGCGCTCTATACGGGTGACGCGGATGGTCACCGCCTGCTCGAATCGATCGAGCCCCTCCGCCAGCACCATGTCGTCGGGATAAGCATCGTGCGGCTCCATCGGGTCCTCTTCTGCGGGCGAGACATAGAGGGTTCCGGCTTCAGCCTTGCAGTACCAGAGTTCTCGCGCCGGACCGAAGACGGGCCACCGGCTGACATCGTAGCCCTCCGGCGCCGGCAGCACCGCCATGCTGCGGCGGCAGGGGGTGAGGCCGATCGGATCGAGGCCGGCCATGGCGGCGACCTTGTCGGCCCAGGCGCCGGCCGCATTTACCACCACCGCGGCGGAAACCACTCCGGCCGGGCTTTCGATGAGCCAGCGGTTGCCCTCGCGGGTGAGCTTGCTGACGCGCGCGTTGCACAAGAGGGTGCCGCCCCGCTTGCGCATGACCTTGATCCAGCCCTGATGCAGCGCATGGACATCGATGTCGGACGCGTTTTCGATGGCGGCGCGGCGCACCTTCTCCGGCCGCAGGATCGGCACGAGCGAAAGGGCCTCGCGAGGTGAGATCTCCCTGAGTAACGCGCTGCCTTCGACTTGGCGGATGAACACGTCCTCGTCGCTGCCGTCGGTGATCATGAGCTCGCCTCGCGGCGAGAGCAGCGGCGTTTCCGTAACCTCCGCAGGCGGGTTGAGGTAAAAGGCCTCGCTCCTGGCCGTCAGCCATCTGATCGTATCGTTGCCGTAATGCTTGAGGTAAACGGCTGCGGAGCGTCCGGTCGCGTGATAGCCCGGCTGCTCCTCCGCCTCGAGCACCAGCACGCTGCGCGAGCGGGCAAGTTCCGCACCGATGCCGATGCCGGCAATCCCGGCCCCGATGATCGCAACGTCCACGTCATAATCAGCCATCCCGCACGCGTCCCTTGCAATAACTCTTGGAGCGCAATCCGCCCCTTGCCATCAGAAGCAGGAGGCGCTTTCTCTGTCCAGTGTGTTGGGGTCCCATTCTTCGCGAGAGGCTGGCTTAGATGACGCGAGTGCTCAATCAACCCTTGAGCGGCAACGACATGCCGCGCTTCGGCGGCATCGCCACCATGATGCGTTTGCCGCATGTGGACAGCGCCGAAGGGCTCGATGCCTGCTTCGTCGGCGTGCCCATGGACATCGGCACCAGCAACCGCCCGGGCACCCGGTTCGGGCCCCGTCAGATCCGTACGGAATCGGTCATGCTGCGCCCCTACAACATGGCGACGCGCGCGGCACCCTTCGATTCGCTCCAGGTGGCCGATATCGGCGACGTGCCGACCAATCCCTATGACCTGAAGGACTCGGTGCGCATCATCGAGGCGTTCTACACCAACAGGATTCTGAACCAGGGCGCGCGCCCCCTGACCCTTGGTGGCGACCACACGCTGGTGTTGCCCATACTCAGGGCCATGGCCAGGAAATACGGGCCGGTGGGTCTTATCCACGTGGATGCCCATGCCGACATCAACGACACCATGTTCGGCGAGAAGATCGCCCACGGCACGCCGTTCCGCCGGGCAGTGGAGGACCGGGCCATCGATCCCAAGCGGGTCTGGCAGATCGGCCTGCGCGGCACCGGCTACGCGGCGGAGGACTTCGACTGGCCGCGCAATCAAGGCTTCCGGGTGGTGCAGGTCGAGGAGTGCTGGCACAAATCGTTGGCACCACTGATGGAAGAAGTGCGGGCCAATCTCGGCAGCGGCCCCGTCTATCTGAGCTTCGACATCGACAGCCTCGATCCGGCCTATGCGCCAGGCACCGGCACCCCGGAAATCGGCGGTCTCACCGTGCCTCAGGGCATCGAGATCATCCGCGGCTGCCGCGGGCTCGATCTCGTCGGCTGCGACCTGGTCGAGGTCTCCCCGCCCTATGATACGACCGGAAATACGGCGATCACCGCGGCGAACCTTCTTTTCGAGATGCTCTGCGTACTGCCGGGCGTCACCTATCGCACCTGAACGAGGGCCTCGGCGTCGTCGACCGCCTGCAGCAAGGCTTCGAGCTCGGGGTCACGAATGCCGAGCTCGCGCAGATGCAGCACGGTCGAGCGCACATAGTCGGGGCAGCGGCCTGAGATGCCGCAGCCCTGCAGGATGAGGTTGACCTGCTCGGCGATGCTGAGCTGGCCCGCATATTGTGGATGCCTTCGGTCGATCAGGAAAACGAGCGCGGCTGCGGCGCCGCCTTTCGTGTCGACGAAGGAGATTCGGCGGAGCGCCTCGCGATAGACGTTGGTCACCTGTTCGCGGGCCACCAGATAGGCGCGCACCTCCGCCCAGTTCTCAGGCGCGACGCGGAAGGCTGTTCCCCGGCACGAGCCGCCGAGGTCGAGCCCCAGCACCAGGCCCGGCTTTTCCGGGGTGCCGCGATGCACGTGCGACAACACGCACAAGGAACGGTGTGCGCCGCGGAGCAAGGCGGGCCGCTGTTCCTCGTAGGCGAAGCCCGGCCGCCACATGAGCGATCCGTAGCCAAAGACCCAGAACTCCTGCATGATCCCCCAAACATCCGTATGTAACGTCGTTATGGCACATCCTATAGATCAGTCCGCCCAGGACCCCAACCACTCTGGCACGGCGAATGGGACGAGATTGGGCCCTTGGCGGGTCGCACTGCCGCTGATCGGCGTGCTGGTGCTGTTTGCCCTCTGGTCGGGCTATTGGTGGTACGTCTCCCAGATGAGCCGCAACGGGTTCGAGCGCTGGGTCCACGAGGTGGTCCAGCGCGGGATGACGGTGAGCTGCGGCGAGCAGCAATGGGGCGGCTACCCCTTTCGGGTCGAGATGAGCTGCGCGCCCTTGCAGCTGTCCTGGACGAATTCGGCCGGCGCAGGGTCGATCGACCTAGGCCGGCTGGAGAGCGTCTTCCAGGTCTATAATCCCCGCCATGTGCTGGCGGCGGCTTCGGCCCCGGCCTCCTACCGCATTGGCGCGTCCGGCGGCGGCGCGCCGAATGCGCTGGTATCGGCCACCTTTGCGCCGGCAACCGCCAGCCTGGTTCTGGCCAATGGCGGCTTTGCCCGAAGTGATCTCGTGGTTCGCGAGCTGGTTGCGGATTTCGGCGGTGCCGAGGGTTTCGGCGCACAAGGACGCGCCCGCAGTCTTGAGCTGCACAGCCGGTTCGTGCAGCGCGATGAGACCGCGCCGATGATCCTGGAAATCGCGGGCACGGCCGAGGACATTTCCCTGGCCGGACCGGCGGTCACCTACGCCACCGGCATACCGATCGCCCTCGACGCGATGACGCTTCGGGCCGAGATGGATGGCGCCTTCACCGCAGCGGTCGACCCCAGCACGGCCCTGCGCGCCTTCGTGGCCTCGGGGGGCAAGGTGCGCATCACCCAGCTGAACGGTCGCCAGGGCAAGGTGACCATCGACGCGACGGGCGAGCTCACCTTCGATAGCGACGGCCAGGCCAATGGGGAGCTCGACTCCACCGTGGTGAATTTGAAGAGCATACTCGACCAGCTGCGGGAGGCCGGCCGCCTCGGCGAGCTCGAAGCCGCTTTCTCGCTCAACATGCTCTCCATGCTGGAGGGTGCGACCTCCGGCCGCGAGGGATCGTTGCGGGTCAAGGTGGTCATCAAGGATGGCAACGTCTATTTCGGCCCATTCAAGATCCTGGAACTGCCGCCGCTATTCTGACGCCGTATCTGGTCACGTCTGAAACATCCCGCGGAACGCCGGAAACCAACGGTGGAGCCGGCGGCGGGCCGAAGCCTCCGGCTCGCTCAAATCGGCCTGGCCATCGGAGGCACGGGCCGGCAGCAGCGCCGCCGACAGATCCGCCAAGGTTGCCTCGACCTCCGGCTCCGTCTCGGCCAGAAGATGCACATGCACTTCGTTCACCCCGTGCCGATCCGCCAAGCCGCTCGGCAGCGAGGACGCTTCCAGCACTGACGAGAACCGGCCGATGGCGCAGACGACCCGCTGGCCCGAGCGCTCACGTCGCACGGCCAGGTAGATCGCGCCGGGGAAAGGTGGGCAATCACCCAGCCGGAACACACTGTGGATGTAGCGCCGGCCGGAAGAACCGTTCCAGTACCAGAACCGATCGCCAAACGGGCCGTCGCGGTTCACTTGAGCGGAATGGGAGAGGGTCTTGATCATGTGGTTACGCTAGAACAAAACACGAACACATGTCAAGCCCCGTTCGCGCGTGTGTTGTCAGCCTCAGCTGCAGCGGGAATAGCCGCAGGACATGCAGGTGGCGCAGCCTTCCTGAAAAACCAGCGCCGCCGACCCGCAGCGTGGGCATTGCGCCGGTGCGCGCGCAGCCGAAGCCCCTTCCGCAGCCGCGGCATTCTCGCGAACAGCGGCAGCAGGATCACGGTCGAGAAACCGGCCGTCGGGCGCGAGAAAGCCGATATCCACCATGTGCTCCTCGATCACGCCGCCAATGGCCGCAAGCAGGCTTGGCACGTAGCGCCCCTTCATCCATTGTCCGCCGCGCGGGTCGAACACCGCCTTCAGCTCCTCCACCACGAAGGAGACGTCGCCGCCCCGCCGGAACACCGCCGAGATCATCCGGGTCAGCGCCACGGTCCAGGCGTAGTGCTCCATGTTCTTGGAATTGATGAAGATCTCGAACGGCAGCCGCCGGCCATCACGGATGATGTCGTTCATGGTGATATAGATGGCGTGGTCGGAGTCCGGCCATTTCAGCTTGTAGGTGAAGCCCGGCAGCACCGCGTCTCGCTCCATGGGCGTATAATCGCCTGCCGGTCCGGTCGCGGCGGGCGCGGCACCGGGCGAAGACGAGGCAGAAACCTGATCCACGCTCAAGACCGAGCCGGTGATCTCGTTCGGCCGATAAGTGGTGCAGCCTTTCAGCCCCATGTCATAGGCCAGCTGATAGACATCACGGAATGCCTCGAAGGAAATGTCCTGCGGCACGTTCACGGTCTTGGAGATGGAGCTGTCCACATGGGCCTGCAGCGCCGCCTCCATCACGAGGTGATCGCGCGGGCTGAGCTCCTGGGTGGTCACGAAATGGTCCGGCAGTTCGGCGTCCTCGCCGAACAGACGGCGGAACATGCGATAGGCATGGTCGGACACCTGCTCCATGCGAAAGCTGCCGTCCGGCAGCAGCACCCGCCGCTGGTAGCTGTAGCTGAATACCGGCTCGACACCGCTCGACACATTGTCCGCAAACAGGGATATGGTGCCGGTTGGCGCGATTGACGTGAGCAGCGCGTTGCGGATGCCATGCTCGGCAACGCGGGCGCGCAGCTCCTCAGGCAATTGGGCTGCATGGCCGCTGGCCAGGTAGCCTGCCGCGTCGAACAGGGGGAACGGTCCTTTTTCCACAGCAAGATCGATGCTGGCGGAATAAGCAGCACGCTCGATGGCGGCCATCCACGCCTTGGCACGGGCCGCCGCGGCATCGCTGCCATAGCGCAGCCCGCACATGATCAGCGCATCCGCCAGGCCTGTCACGCCCAGGCCAATGCGGCGCTTGGCCTGGGCCTCCTGCCTCTGGGCATCAAGCGGGTAGTTGGACACGTCGATGACGTTGTCCATCATGCGCACGGCGGTCGCCACAAGCCGGCCCAGCTCCTCCTCATCGATTCGCGCTTGCCCCGAGAATGGATCATGCACCAGCCGTGCAAGATTGATGGAACCGAGCAGGCAGGCGCCATAGGGCGGCAATGGCTGCTCGCCGCATGGATTGGTGGCGGTGATTCGCTCGCAATAGTGCAGATTGTTGAGCGCATTCACCCGGTCGATGAAGATCACGCCCGGCTCGGCATAATCGTAGGTGGCGCGCATGATCTTGTCCCACAGCGCGCGCGCCTCCACCGTCTTGAAGACCCGCCCGCCGAACACCAGCGGCCAGTCCTTGTCATCGCGCACCGCCGCCATGAACGCGTCGGTCACCAGCACCGAGAGATTGAACATGCGCAGCCGGCCTGGGTCGCGCTTCGCCTCGATGAACGCCTCGATATCGGGGTGGTCGCAGCGCATCGTCGCCATCATCGCGCCGCGACGCGAGCCCGCCGACATGATCGTCCGGCACATGGCGTCCCACACATCCATGAAGCTGAGCGGCCCGGAGGCATCCGCGCCCACCCCCTTTACCGGCGCACCACGCGGCCTGAGGGTCGAGAAGTCATGGCCGATTCCGCCGCCTTGCTGCATGGTCAGCGCGGCTTCGCGCAGGCCCTCGAAGATCGCCGACATATCATCGGCGATGGTTCCCATGACGAAGCAGTTGAACAGCGTCACCTGGCGCCCGGTGCCGGCACCGGCCAGAATGCGGCCGGCCGGCAGGAAGCGATAACCAGCCATGGCCTCGTAGAACTGGGCCGCGAACGCCTCCCGCCGTGCTGGCGGCTCGGGCTGCGCGAGCGCGCGTGCCACCCGCCACCAGGTATCGTCCACGGTCTGGTCGATCGGCGTGCCGTCCGGCTGTTTGAGACGATACTTCATGTCCCAGATCTCGCGGGCGATCGGGGACAGCTCTCGTGCCATTTCGGTCATGGATTTCGGCCGCCAGGTTTCTGGGGAGCTAAATATAGTATCAGGCCGGCGCAGAGTCGAGTTGGCGTTCTCTTTTTGTGCCATTCGTATCGCGAGGTCCGCCCGCTTCGGCGACCAGCCGGTCCGTGGCGGTTTCGATGCGCTCCTGCAGAACGAGATCGAACTGTCGGCGGTCTAGTCCGGGTGGGATCTGTGGCAGGATCTCCACAATGACCGTGCCGGGATAGCGCAGGAACTTGCGCCGCGGCCAGAACAGGCCGGAATTGAGGGCGATCGGCACGCAGGGCAAGTCCAGCTTGCGATAGAGCGCGGCCGTGCCGGGGCGATAGGCCGGCGGTGCGCCCGGCGCCCGCCGTGTGCCTTCGGGGAACACGATGATCTGCCGCCCGGCCGCCTTTTCCCGTTCGGCCGTCTCGAGCATGCGCCGCAGCGCGGGGGCCCCCGCGCTGCGATCCACCGGAATCATGCGGAATTTCAGCGCAAACCAGCCGAATAACGGAATGTAGGTCAGCTCGCGCTTGAGCACCACAGCTGGATCCTTGAACAGCGGCAGCAGCGCAAATGTTTCCCACAGCGACTGGTGTTTGGAGGCGACCAGCAGCGGTCCCTCCGTGAGGTTTTCCCTCCCGCGCACCTCCACATCGAGGCCGACGATCCAGCGCAGCAGCAGAAGGGATGAACGGGCCCAAACCTTCAGCGCAGCGATCGACCACGCGCGCGGCGTCACGTAGAACACCGCTCCCAGCACCATGAAGGCGATTAGGTTCAGGTAAAAGGCCAGGTTGAACAGCAGGGATCGGAGCGCCAGCATCTCGGCCTGCCGTCAGGACCGGGCCGGCGCCGCGCTGCTGCGCCAGCTGTCCCAAGCGATCATCCGCGCAAGCGCGATCAGATATTTCGCATATTCGATGGCGACGAGCCGCAGGGCCGTATGGTCGGTCAGCATGTCCCGCGCGGAGCCGGTGGCCGGTGAGCCCGTAGTGACGGGATAGGGGATCACCGTAACGTCGGGCAGATAGCGGCGGAATTCGATGAGGCTGCGCGGCATGTGATAGTTGCTGGTCACCAGAATGACGCTGGCGAAGTTCTGCTCGCGCACCCACTCCGCCGCCTCGGCCGCATTGCCTTCGGTATTCACGGCCTCACGGCCCAGGTCGACGCAGCAGCTGAACAGCGCCTTGTCCGCATCGAGCTGCGACCGCAGTGCCTCGCGGCTGGTCGCGACGTTCACCCCGGTGATCAGAAGGCGCTTGGCGCGGCCATTGTGGAGAAGCTTCAGCGCCTCGGAAATGCGTGCCGCTCCGCCAGTGAGCACCACGATCCCGTCGGCGCGCGGATCGGTCTGCGGCCGACCTTGTGCGACCTTTGCCACGAAAACCCCCAAGCCCGACACCAGCGCGGCCGCGACGAGCAAAGCCAGGCTGATCAGGGCAAACGTCCAGCGCTTCCCGCCGGACGAACGGGCGGGCATCGGGTGGTGCGCCTCGCTGCGGGAGCTGCCCTCCATCTTCTGCTCGTGAGAACCTCTGCCATCATGCATGAGCGAAGCCCTATCCGACTAAAGAACCTCGCTCAAGATGCGCATGACCGTCACCCGCGACGTTACCAGGCTGACCACGACCGCAACAATTGGGATGAGAAGAAACAGTGCATAGTTCTGCAGAGCAAAAGTGGTGGGCGCGAAGATCAGCGCGCGGCTGGCAGCCGTAAGCCCGCCGGGAACATTGCCGGGCCCGACAAGCGCCAGCAAAGCCACGCTGATCGCCCCGGCCACCGTGCCGATGATGCCGGCGCGAAAGGCCAGTTTGACGAAGTGCCATTGCACCTGCCCGGCGATGAACCGGTCGCGCGCGCCCACCAGGTGCAGCACCTCCACGATGTTGCGATTCGCGGCGATGGCCGCCCGGGTGGCGAACACCGTGACCGCGGCCGTCGCGACGGTGATGATCGCCAGCACCCCGTAGCCGATCCACCGCAGGGTGTCGGCCGTCCGGCTGAGCTGCGCCTGCCATTGCTGGTGCGTATCGAGCTCCGCACCCGGAATTTCCGCGGCAAGGGCCGACCGTAGCGCGGCCAGGTCGGGCGGATTGTTGGGGTCCGTCTGGATGGCGATCATGCGGGGGATCGGCAGGTCCTCGATCACCGGCATCGAACCGAGCCACGGCTCGAGCAGCTCGGCGGCCTTGGCCTTGTCGATGATCCGCAAGGACGTGACGCCTCGCGTCGATTGCAGGATGACATAGGCCTTTTCCACCTCGGTATCCACATTTGAGCCCTCCACCGGCCTGATCTGCAGGGTCAGCTCCCTGGCGATGTCGGCGCTCCAGGTGGACACTGCCTGGCTGATGATCAGAACGCCGGCCAAAGCAAGGCAGGCCAGATAGGACATGAGGACGACCACCAGCAGCAAGGATCTCCCGGCCACCGTGCCCTCGGGCATGATCGGTGCCGCATAGCGCGGCTGACTCTCGCTGCGTGGCGCGACGGCAGCCTTCGGCGGAGCTGCGAGCGTGGGCTCTTTGCGGATCGCCGTCATGGCATCACTTCGAGATAGCCGTCATCGAGCACGAGCTTGGGCGCTCTCAGTTCATCCATGAGCGCGACATCGTGGGTCGCGATCAGCACCGTGGATCCGAAGCGGTTCAATTCGACGAACAGCCGCAAAAGGCGCCGAGCGAGATCGGGGTCCACGTTGCCCGTGGGCTCGTCCGCCAGAATGAGCTCGGGCCGGCCGACCACCGCCCGGGCTATGGCGGCCCGCTGCTGCTCTCCGCCCGAGAGCACCGGTGGAAACGCGTCCGCCCGGTCGCCCAGCCCAACCCAATCGAGCAATTCGAGCACATTCTCCCGGTAATGCTCCACCCGCTCGCCACGCACGCGGAGTGGTAGAGCCACGTTGTCGAACGTGCTGAGGTGATTGAGCAGCCGGAAATCCTGAAAAACCACCCCGATGCGGCGGCGCAGATCCGGCAGCTGTCGCCGGCTCAGAGCCGAGATGTCCCGGTTGAAAAGGGTGATGGCGCCACGGGTAGGCTTCAGCGACAGGAACAGCAGCCGTAGCAGCGAGGTCTTGCCGGCACCTGACGGGCCGGTGAGGAAATGAAACGAGCCGCCCGCGAGCTGGAAACTCACATCCCTCAGCACCTCCCGGCCCTTGCCGTAGCGCAATCCGACATTCTCGAGACGGATCACCGAACATCCTCCGCAAATCACCAAGTCAGGGCACCGTATCAGATCTGCACGCTAGTGCTTAACCTCGCCTTAACCCTAGTATTGCTTCACTGAATTGCATGGGTTCGAGCACAGGTTGCGAGCCTGCGGTGAATGCGATCAGCCGTCGAGTGCCGATGACAGTATCCTGCCCCGCCTGCGCAAAGCGTACGGAGAGAGCGGAGATGATCCTGGTTGGGCAGCGGCGTGGGTTCTGCTGCAGGCGATGCAACCATGTATGGCTCGATCGCCAGGCGCAGCAGCCAAGGCACTCTGCCTTGCCCCGCACGGGGCTGATCGGGCAAGCCGCGGGCCGGGCCCGGCAGCGGCAGCCATCGCTGTCGAGACAGAAGCCGCGGGTCCGTCGGCGCGAACTGGCCAGCTGGCTCGCGCTCTTGGGCGCGACGGCCATGCTCGCCGCCGCCCTCCTGATCTGGCCGCGGCAAATTGTCAGCGCTTTTCCGGCCGCCGCGCGACTCTACCAGAAAATCGGTATCGAGGTGAACGTGGTCGGCCTCGCCTTCGCGCAGGTGAAGACGCGGGTGATCTATGCGGATGGCGTGCCGAACCTGAGGGTTGAGGGCCTGATCATCAACACCTCGGGTGTCCAGCGCAAGGTGCCTGAGCTGCGGTTCACCCTGCGCGACGAGCAAGGCCAGGACATTTACGCCTGGACGGAGCGCGTCCTGGACGAGCCCCTGCCGGCGGATGGGCGGATTGGCTTCTTGACTGAGATAGCTGCGCCGCCCGAGGCTGCGCATCGTATAGAGGTGCGGTTCAACCGGATCGATGACGCAGCTGTGGCCGCCACTCAATGAGCAACATCAACACCGCCGAGATCGAGATCCTGTTCAGCGAAAGCACCATCGCCGAACGGATCGAGGAGCTGGCCAGGGAAATCGCAGCGCTCGCCCTGCCAAGGCTCTTGGTCGTGCCGATCCTCAAGGGTAGCTTCATTTTCGCGGCGGACTTGATCCGGGCGATGCACCGCGCAGGGTTGCAACCGGAAATCGATTTCCTGATGCTCGCCAGCTATCATGCAGGTACGGAATCTTCCGGGCGCATAGACGTTCTGCGCGATATCGCAACCGACGTGCGGGGCAGAGGCGTCCTGCTCATCGACGATATTCTGGAATCAGGCCGGACGCTTGCCTATGCCAAAGGCTTGATGATCGAGCGCGGCGCCGTCGACGTCAGAACGGCGGTTCTCCTGGAGAAGCCGAACCGTCGTGCCGTGGCCATGGATGCGGACCTGGTCGGCTTCTCCTGTCCGGACCTGTTCGTGGTGGGCTACGGCATGGACATGGCCCACAGTTACCGGGAGTTGCCGTTCATCGGGGTGATTCGCCAGCATGCTCGGCCTTGAACCGAGCGCCAGCGCCTCAGCCTAATAGATGCCCCGCAGCAGCCGTTCGAGATAATCGAGCTCCAGCTGCGGTCGTGCCGGTTCGTTCATCCGCTGCCGCAGGATGCGCAGGACTTCCTGGGCGCGCATCACCGACATTTCATCGGGCACGATATTGCGGCGCTCGCCGAATTGCTCGCCTTCCGTTGGTCCCGGCCTCCCCAGCGGGTCGATTTCTTCGCCCGGGCGCCCTCGGCCATACGGGCCCTGCTGATTGCCCGCCTGCGCCGGCCCTTGCTGCATCTGCTGCGCCAGTGATTCGGCCCCTTGCCGCATCTGGTCGAGCGCCTCGCCCTGCTGGGCGAGCGCCTCGCCGCGCTGGCTGTTGCGTAAGGCTTCGGCCGCACGTCGCATCGCCTCCTGCGCCTTGCCGAGCGCACCGGGCGATTGCATGCCCATCTGCCCCATTTGATCGAGCAGCTGCTGAAGCGTCTGGCCAAGTGCGCCCTGCTGCTGGCTGAGCTCGCCGCCTTGGCCCGGCTGCCCTTGTTGCCCCTGCTGCCCTTGCTGACCCTGCTCGCCCGGCTGGCCGTCGCCCGGCATGCGATGGGTCTGGTCCATCAGGCGCTGCTGGCGGCCCATGATCTCGCCCAGTTGGTTCAGCGCCTGCCCCATGGGTGAATTGCCCGGCGGCTGCGCGAAGTTGGGCCGCAAGCCCTGCAGAATGGAATTGAGCTCTGCCAGAAGCTGCTGGGCGGCATCCCGTGCCCCCGACCGGGCCAGTTTCTCGATCATGTCCATCATGCGCGAGAGATCCTGCGGCTGGATCATCCGCATGTTGGGGTCGACCGGCTGCACCTGGCCGTTGGCCATGTTCCGCTGCGCCTGCTCGATCAGCGCCTGCATGTAGCGGTTCAGCGCCTCACGCAGCTGGCGCATCAGCTCTTCGATCCGCTCCTGTGGCGCGTTCTCGGCCAGAGCCTTCTGCAGCTCCCGTTGCAAGGCCTGCAGCTCGCGCTCTGCGAAGGAGAGGTCGCCGTCCTCAACCGAAAGGGCGATCTCCCACAGGAGGTCGGTTACCTCCTTCATCTGCTCGCGGTCTTGCGCGTGCAGCAGCCTGCGAAAGGCGGTACGGATGCCGAGATAGACACCGCTGCGGTCGATCAGGCCTTCCGGATAGATCGTGAGCGCGTCCAGGGTACGCGCAACGAGTGGCTGGCGATTGGGATCGTGCAGCAGGTTGCGCCGCTGCTCGGCCAGCGCCTGCGCGAGCGGATGGCGGAACGGCCGCTCCGGCAGGGTGAAGCTCACCTGTCGGCTACGGGCAATCTGCCCGGCCTCGTCCTTGGCCTCGAGCCACATCTCGACTGTGGCGCCCGCCCAGGGATGCGCGGTCAGGTCGCGCTGCTCGCGCCCTTTTACCCGGCGCGGCCTGGAGCCCTGAAGGACAACGTCGAAATCCGGCTGATCGAACAGGAACAGGCCCGGCGTGGCAAGGCCTTCCTCCCCGTTCTGGTTGTCCGACAGTTGGAAGCGGACCTTGAGCGAGGTCAGGCCGTAGTCATCCGAAGCCGTATAGTCGAAGGCCAAGGCGCCGGACGGCATGGCGCCGGGCTCGCCCACGAGTTCCACCTGCGGCGCGGCATCGACAATGATCCTGATGGGCCAGCGCCCACGTACGCCATCCGCATCCTCGACGACAACCGTTGCGCTCTCGGCGAGCTTGGTCCGCAGTTCGTTCACATTGGGCGCGACGGCCGGCATGGCGAGCCGCTGCGGGGCTGCCTGTTGTTGGCCGGCCGGCGTCGTGTGCGCTGCCGGCTCGATCCTCACCAGCGGCTGCTCCGCGTTGTTGAAGCGCACCACCAGCTCGCTGTTCGCCGGCACGGTAATTTCCGACGGCCCGTCGGCTTTCCCCGCTGTTCCGCCGCCGGCCAGAAACACCGGTGGCCGGCCGGTATAGCGCGGCGGCGTGATCCAGGCATCGAGCCCCACCACCGCCTCGGGCGCGGCCGCGCCGATATTGGCCGCCTGACGCAATTGTCCCCGCCAGTTTTCGCCGGTGAGAATCACCGCCGCGATCAGCGCGAGCGCGAGCGCGCTGCGCAGAGCCAGCGGATCCTGCTGATAGAGGTGCGAGCGAGGCCAGCCCGCCCGCAGCGCCTGAATACGCTCGACCAGCCTGCGTTTGTGGGCGTGCCAGAGCGCTTCCTGCTCCGGGCTGCTGATGGGTGCCGAAAGGCTGTCGCTATACGAGGTCGCCGGGCGGTGCGGCAGGCCGGCACGCCGCTCCAGATGCCGCAAGGCGCTCTCGTCGTCCGGCCAGCGTAGGCCCAAGAGCGGACGCAGCGCCCACACGAAGGCGGCGGCAAATACGATCAGCGCGGCAATATGAAGCAGGCGGGGAAGGAAGCCGAACAGCCCGACGAGGCTTGCCAGAACGAACAGGCCGGCCACGACCAGCGCGGGAAAAGCCGCGCTCCATGCCGCTTCGAGGAACAGCACCACTTTGGCCTGTGCTGTCTTGCCGGCCAGATATCTATCCGGGCGATCGCTCATCACCCAACTATAACACAGCGGAGCTTAAGGTGTTGCTTCGGTATGCAGGCCGGCATTCACGTCATTGCGATGAGGCGGTCGTGTGGCAAGTATCCTGCTGCCATGGCGCGAAGGCATCAAGGCCGATGATCTCGTCATAGCTCGGCCGCCGACGCACGACGGCGAACTCGCCGCCGCTGACCAGCACCTCCGGAATCAACCTGCGCGTATTATAGGTGCCCGCCTGCACGGCCCCATAGGCGCCGGTTGTCATCAGCACCAGCAGGTCGCCGCGCTCCACCTCGGGTAAGCGCCGGTTCTGCGCGAGGAAATCGCCGCTCTCGCAAACCGGCCCCACCACATCCACCATGCGTTCCTCGGCGCTCCGGCGCGCGTCGACCCGCCGGATCTCATGATAGGCGTCGTACAAGGTTGGCCGAATGAGATCATTCATCGCCGCGTCCACAATGACGAACGATTTGGCGTCTCCGTGCTTCACGAACAGCACGGAGGTGGCGAGGATGCCCGCATTACCCGCAATCAGCCGGCCAGGCTCGAGAATCAGCTTGCAGTCGAGATGGGCGAGCAGGCGCTTGGCCATGGCCGCATATTCTGCTGGCGAGGGCGGCGCAGGCTCGTTGTCCTTGTAGGGAATGCCAAGCCCGCCGCCGAGATCGACATGCTGGATACGATGGCCTGCAGCGCGCAGCCGCTGCACCAGCTGGCCGATGAGGATGGTCGCCTTTTCGAAAGGCTCGAGCGAGGTGATCTGGCTGCCGATATGCATGTCGACGCCGATCACCTCCAGCGCCGGCAACTGCCGCGCCCGGTCGTACACTGCTTCGGCGCCGCTCCAGGAAATCCCGAACTTGTTCTCCGCCTTGCCGGTGGAGATCTTGGCATGGGTCCTGGCGTCCACGTCCGGGTTGATGCGCAACGATATCGGCGCGCGCTTGCCCTTCTGCGACGCGACCTGGCTCAAGAGCTCCAGCTCGGGCTCGGATTCCACATTGAAGCAATGAATGTTTTCGTCCAGCGCGTAGGCCATTTCGCCGGCCGTCTTGCCCACGCCCGAGAACACGATGCGGCTGCCCGGCACGCCCGCGCGCCGGGCACGGCGCAACTCGCCCTCGGAAACCACGTCCATGCCGGCGCCCAGATCGGCCAGGGTCTTGATCACCGCCTGGTTGGAATTCGCCTTGGGCGAATAGCAGATCATATGCTCGATGCCGGCGAAGGCCTCGTCGAACACCCGATAGTGCCGTTCGAGTGTGGCGCGAGAATAGCAGTAGAACGGCGTGCCCACCGCAGCAGCGATCCTGCGCAGGTCGACATCTTCGGCATGGAGGATGCCGTCACGATACTCGAAGAAATGCATGGGTGCCGGCCGTCAGGAGTAGGGTTTGGGAGCAGGCGTGATCAAAGGGTCGAGCAGCACCGGCTCTTCTGGGTCGGGCTCGCGCCCGCCCGGCGGCGGGTCGAGAGGCCCACGCACGCCGCAGCCGGCAAGGGAGAGGGCCGTCAGCACCAAGGCTGCGATCGCTGTTGTCCGCCGCACCGGGATACCTCTCCGCAATTTGCGCTCGCCCACAAGGAGCGCCGTTCCGCGCTGTTGTACTCCAAGCGGCCGCATCCGCCAAGCCGCGGCGAAGCCGCCTCACCCGAGCTTGGCCAGCCAACGCTCGGCTTCGGCGAGTACATTTTCAGGCGCCGTGCCGCCCAGGCTCTTGCGCGAGCGCACCGAGGCCTCGACGGTGAGCACCGAGAACACGTCTTCCGTCATGCGCGGCTCCACCTCCTGCATCTCCGCCAGTGACAGATCGGCGAGATCGACCCCCCGTCCCTCCGCTTTCGCCACCAGGCCACCCGTCACATGGTGCGCCTGCCGGAAGGGCAGCCCCAGCACCCGCACCAGCCAGTCAGCGAGGTCCGTTGCCGTCGAAAAGCCTGAATCCGCTGCCGCGCGCAGTTCAGGAAGGTTCGGCTCGAGGTCATCAATCATGCCCGTCATGGCCGCTATGGAGAGGGACAGGGTGTCGAGCGCGTCGAACAGCGGCTCCTTATCCTCCTGCATGTCCTTGCCGTAAGCGAGCGGCAAGCCCTTCATCATCACCAGCAACGAGACCAGCGCGCCGATCACGCGGCCGGCCTTGCCGCGCACCAGCTCGGCCGCGTCCGGGTTGCGCTTCTGTGGCATGATGGACGAGCCGGTGGTGAAGCGGTCGGAAAGGCTGACGAAGCGGAACTGCGCCGAGGTCCATAAGACCAGCTCCTCCGCCAGGCGCGACAGGTGCATGGCGGCTATGGACGCGGCGCTCAACGTCTCGATGACGAAATCCCGCGCCGAAACCGCGTCCAGCGAGTTGTGCATGGGGCCCTCGAAGCCCAGCATCCTCGAGGTCATCTCGCGATCGATGGGGAAAGAGGTTCCGGCAAGCGCCGCGGCCCCCAGCGGGTTCTGGTTCACACGCTTGCGTGCATCCACGAAGCGCTCACGATCACGCCCAAACATCTCCACATAGGCCAGGCAATGGTGCCCGAACGTGACCGGCTGGGCCGTCTGCAGATGGGTGAAGCCTGGCATGATGGCCTCCGCATAGGCCTTCGCCTTGGCGGCGAGCGCCTTTTGCAGGGCGGCAAGCTGCACGTCCAGGTGATCGATTATGTCGCGCACATACAATCTGAGATCGGTCGCCACCTGGTCGTTGCGGGAGCGTGCGGTGTGCAGCCGCCCGGCCGCCGGCCCGATGATCTCCGCAAGCCTTGCCTCCACATTCATGTGGATGTCCTCCAGGCTGCGCGAGAATGTGAAGGTTCCGCTTTCGATCTCCGATTGCACCTGATCGAGGCCGCGCATAATCTCCGCCGCGTCGCCGGGGCTGATGATCCCGGTTGCGGCGAGCATTTGGCAATGGGCCTTCGAGCCTGCGATATCCTGGGCGAAGAGCCGCTTGTCGAAGTCGATGGAGCTGTTGACCTCCTGCATGATTTCGCTTGGCGTCTCGGCGAAGCGACCGCCCCACATCCGGTTCGTCACGTCAGGCCTCTTGGTTAGCCGTTTCGAATTTCAGCGAGATAGAGATCATGAACGACAGTGCACCTCGCCCAAAGCGCCGCTGGTTGACGGTGGTCGCTTGCCTGGCTCTGCTCGCAGCCGTTGGTGCAGCCCTTTACTTCATCCCAGGCGCGTTGCGCAACGCGCCAGATGGCGACGGCACCGCCGCCGGGAACGCGATCTCACTTCCCTCGGCGGCGGCCACGGGACAAATGGCCGCCTTCGTTCTGCACAAGAAGCCGCAGGACGTGCCGGCATTCGCCTTCCAGGATGGCGAGGGACGCGAATACACCCTGGCGGACTGGCGGGGAAAGACGGTTCTCGTAAATCTTTGGGCCACCTGGTGCGCTCCTTGCCGCGAGGAGATGCCGGCGCTTGCCAATCTGCGCAAGACCTTCGCCGGCCGCGACTTCGATGTGGTGGCGATCAGCCTGGATCAGAAGGGCGTGCCGGCGGCCAAGGCATTTCTCGATGAAATCAAGGTCAGCGACCTCGTGCCCTATGCGGACCCCACCACCGAGGCCCTGCGGTCGCTCAACAGCGCTGGCTTGCCGACCACCGTGCTCATCGATGCCCAGGGCAAGGAAATTGGGCGTCTGCTCGGGTCAGCCGTGTGGGATTCGCCCGAGGCGGTCCGCCTGATCGAGGCAACCCTGGCGCAAGGGGCTCCGCCCGGCGGCAAGCCGCAGTCCTGATCAGCCATATTGTTGCCATCTTGCCAAGCCCGCGGGCCTGGGCCATCATGACAGAAAGATGAAGCCCGAAGGCCCAAGTTTCTGGAGAGGCGATGAGCGATACTGAACCCATAGTTCAGTTCGGAGCGCGGGCCAGTGCGACCGCGCTCCAGGCGGCAGGAGGCAAGGCCTCCGTCAGCGGCATTGGCACAACAGCATTCGATCGGCAGGAGCTGGCGGCGATTCTTTCGCTTTATGGGCGCAGGGTTGCCGAGGGGGCGTGGCGGGACTACGCCATCGACCACGGCGGCGACAAGGCGGTGTTCTCGATCTTCCGGCGCACGAGCGAGGTGCCGCTCTATCGGATCGAGAAGCAGCCGAAGCTGCGCCATAAGCAGGGTCTCTATGCGATCGTCGCGCAGACCGGCGCCATCCTCAGGCGCGGGCATGACATCAAACAGGTCCTGAAGGCGATAGACCGGCAGCCGAAGTTGGTGTCTGCCTGAACGCGTGGATCCCGAGAAGCGGTCACCGCTTTTCGAAAAGGCCATGCTCAAACAATGGACTGGAGTGGCCCACCCAAAGCGGTTACCGATTTTGGGCTCTTATGCACAGCGAGTTTTGGAGCGGAGAAGGCGGAGGGAGCTCCACTGACAGCCTGAAGGAAACAAGGGGAGGCGTCAGCGAAAACCCCCGGGAGCAATCCCGGGGGTTTTTGATTTTGTGGATCTGCTTTTGGAGGCTTACTGCCGGTTGCCGAACAGACGCAGCAACATCAGGAACAGGTTAATGAAGTCGAGATACAGCCGCAGCGCGCCCAGAATGGCCTTGCGGCCGGCCACCTCGGCGCCGTCGCCCTCGAAATACATCTCCTTGATCGACTGCGTGTCATAGGCGGTGAGGCCTGCAAAAATCAGCACGCCCAGCACCGACACGACGAACTCGAGCCCGGGGCTGGCAAGGAACAGGTTCACCACCGAGGCGATGATGATGCCGATGAGGCCCATGATCAGGAACGACCCCCACGGCGAAAGATCCCGCTTGGTCGTGTAGCCCCACAGGCTCAAGGCACCGAACGCAGCGGCGGTGATGAAGAAGACCCGCGCGATCGAACCATGGGTATAGACCAGGAAGATCGACGACAGCGAGATGCCCATCAGCAGGGCAAAGGCCCAGAAGGCCAGCTGGGCGCCCCCGACGCTCATGGCGTTTAGCCGGAAGCTCAGGAAGAACACCATCGCCAGCGGCGCGAAGATCACCACCCATTTGAGCGGGCTGACGAACAGCGTATAGCCCACCTGCGTCAACAGGACGTCGCCGGCGCGGGCAACCGCTTCGCTTTCGACGCTGGTGACGGATAGCGCGTAGACCGCTAGGGCTGCGAACCCCGTGATCAGGAGTCCGATGGTCATATAGTTGTAGACGCGCAGCATATAGGACCGGAGGCCTTCGTCGATCGCGAAGGTTGTTCCGGCTACGCCTGGCCGCGCGTATCCGCGATTGTTGAGATCTGCCATGATCGCTGCCTCCTCAAGCTCGGGCTTGCGCTTAGATATGGGCTGATTTCCGGTTGTTGACAAGCGCGTCTGCCGCCGCTGGTTATCGGGCGCTGATCAGCGGGCGCCCGCGCCTTGCACCGTCGTGCAGAATGCGCGATTCCCTCCGGAGATTCATCGCACGCCTCACTCGTTCCGCAAGATCGGCGTCGGCTTGGCGCGCAACGCCGCCCAGGTGGTCACGAGGCCGGCCGCGATGGTCACCGCTGTCGCCAGCACCGCAGTGCTTAGCGCAACAGCCGGTGAAAAGATCCAGTCGCTCTGCATGGCGAAGGTGAGGATCGCATAGCTTGCCGCCGCCCCAGCGATGATGGCGAACAGGGCCGTGGTAAGCCCCAGCAGCCCATACTCGAGAGCATAGGCTGACAGGAGCTGTTGCCGCCTGGCGCCGAAGGTCTTGAGCACGACCGCGTCATAGATGCGCGTGCGCAATCCCGTCGCCAGCGCGCCGGCCAGCACCAGCACCCCGACCAGCAGGGTGACCGCATTGGCCCCGCGCACGGCTGTGAGCAGCTGCTCCATAAGCTCGTTCACCGTGTCCAGCGCCTCCTTCACGCGCACCGCAGTGCTGTTGGGGAAAGCATCCGACATGGTCTTCAAAATGGCCGGCTCGTTCTCGGGCGGCGCCTTGACGGTGATTAGGAACGTATGCGGCGCACCGCGCAGAGCGTTGGGCGAGAACACCAGCACGAAGTTCATGGCCAGCGAGCGCCATTCCACCTGGCGCAGGCTGGCTATGCGGGCCGTGATCTCTCGGCCCAGCACGTTCACCGTGAGCGCGTCCCCGACCGACAGTCCGAGGCCGCGGGCGGCGTCCTCCGCCATCGACACCAGCGGCTCCCCGGAATAGTCCGCCGGCCACCACTCGCCCGCGGTCACCACGGAGTTGGCGGGCGGCGTTTCGGAATAGGTGAGCCCCCGGTCGCCGCGCAGCACCCACGCCACTTCAGGGTCGGCCCGCACCTGGCGGGAGGGCACGCCGTTCACCTGCACGATCGTGCCCCTCAGCATGGGCACGCTCTGGATGTCATGCGTGCCGGGCTGCGCCGCCAGCATCTGCTCGAACGGCTCGTGCTGGTCCGGTTGGATGTCCAGGAAGAAGAACGAAGGAGCCTGCCCGGGAAGGTTGCGCTTGAGCTCGCGCGTGAGGTTGCTGTCCACCAGCGCCAAGGTCACGAACAGCGCGAGGCCGAGGCCCAATGACAGCACGACCGATACCGTCGGCGCTGCAGGACGGTGCAGATTGCCGATCGCTAGGCGCGCGATGGGACCGTTGCGCAGCGGCACGCGGGCGGCGGCCCAAGTGAGGCCTTTTCCCAGGCCGATCAGGATGACGAACCCGGCCGCCAGCCCGAAAATATACCACAAGGTCAGCTGCCGATCCTCGAAGGCCCACAGCGCCACCGCGGCAAGCAAGCCCAGAACCACGGCGATGGAAACCATATAGCCCTGGCGCGGGAGGGCGCGGGCCGGGGTGATGGCATCGCGGAACAGGGATTGGGCGGGCAGGTCGCGGGCGCGCCCCAGCGGCCAAATGGCGAAGGCAAGCGTAACCAGCAGGCCGAACGCAGCGGCAGTCAGCAAGGCAACAGGGTGGAGCCCCGGCTCCAGCGGCAGGGGCAACAGCTCGGCCAGGGTGTAGGCCAGAACGATTGGGATGGCTGCGCCGATGGTGAGGCCGATGGCGATCGCCAATGCTGCCAGGGCAAGCACCTGGATCAGGTAGATCTGGAAGATCGACTGGCCCGGCGCGCCGACGCATTTGAGAATGGCGATGTTGCGTCGGCGGGCATCCAGAAAGTTGGTGACGGCGTTGGCAATGCCCACGCCACCAACGAAAAGGGCGGTGAGACCCACCAATGAGAGAAACAGCGTCAGCCGGCTGACGAAGCGCTGCACTCCCGGCGCCGCGTTCTCGCGCGACTTTATCCGCCAGCCCGCATCGGGAAAGCCGCTGCGCGCCTCGGCCAGCAGGCTGCGCAGCGCCCCATCGCCATCGTTTCCGGCAAGCTTCAGGCGATAGGCATAGGTCACCAGGCTGCCGGGCTGAACGAGCCCGCTCGCGGCCAGGGCCTCGCGCGACAGGAACAGCCGCGGTCCGAACATCAGCCCCTCCGACAGCCGGTCCGGTTCATGGGCGAGGGGCTGGCGTACCTCCACCTGGAGCTCGCCGACTTGGAGCAGGTCGCCGGGCGCGACCCCGAGCCGCGTGAGCAGCACGGGATCCACGACCACGCCCCACCGGCCGTTCCGCTGGGCCAGAGCGTCATGCAGCGGCTCTCCACCCTCGAGTGTCACCTCGCCGAACAGAGGATAGGTCCGGTCCACCGCCTTCAGCTCCACCAGGGCGCGGCCATCACCGGCAACCGAACGGGCCATCGCCCGCATGGTGGCGATCTCACTCAAGCTTCCATGCGCCTGCAGGAAGGCCAGCTCCTGGGGATTTGCCTGGCGGTGAACCAGCGAGAACTCGGCATCGCCGCCGAGGATCACCTGACCTCGATTTGCCAGCCCCTCGTCCAGGGCGGCAGAGAGCGAGCGCACGCCCGCGAGCGAGGCAACGCCGAGGATCAGGCACAGGAGGAAGATCCCGAAGCCCTGTAGACCCGAACGCAGCTCCCGCATGGCGATTCGGAAGCTGGTCGGCAGCGCCGCGGCTGCGGGCCGCCTTCCCGCCCCTTCCGCTAATGCTTGCCCGGTGGCTTGGGCATCGCTCATGCCGGCACTTCCGCCGGCGCCTTGGCGACGACCGCCCTGTCCCGGACGATGCGGCCGTCCGCCATGTGGACAACGCGCGAGCAGCGCTCGGCCAGCACCGGGTCATGCGTCACCAGCACCAGGGTGGCATTCTCTTCCCGCTGCACGCCGAACAGCAAATCCACGATTTGGGCGCCGGTTTCGAGATCGAGATTGCCGGTGGGCTCGTCTGCCAGCAGCAGGCGCGCGCCGGTGGCCAAGGCCCGGGCGATCGCCACCCGCTGCTGTTCGCCGCCCGACAACTGACCCGGATAATGATCGAGCCGGTGCCCCAGCCGCACCCGCTTGAGCTGCGCCGCGGCAATCTCGAACGCATTCCGCTCGCCTTTGAACTCAAGCGGCACTGCCACGTTTTCGAGCGCGGTCATGGTCGGGATCAGGTGGAAGGCCTGGAACACGATTCCCACATTGTCGCGGCGGAACGTGGCCAGCGCATCTTCGCCGAGGCCGTCGAGACCCTGCCCCGCGACTGCGACCGTGCCGGAGGAAGGCGCCTCGAGCCCCGCCAGCACCATCAGCAACGTGGTCTTGCCCGAGCCGGAGGGACCGACCAGCCCGATCGCCTCGCCCGGGTCGATCACGAGATCGACACCGCGCAGGATCTCGACGGGACCGGCGCGGCTTGGCAAGGTCAGGCGGACATCCGCTAGCGCGACAATCGGTTGGGCCAAGGGAAATTGCTCGCGGTGTTATGGATATCAACAACTTGACGCATATGGATGGCTCATGCGGCAAATCAAGACGGTGTTACTCCTCATGCTCGCGCTGATGGTTTCGGCGGCATCGGTGGGCGTTCCCGGCCCGGCCCGGGCGCAGACAGCGCCGCTGAAGCTCGTGGTGCTCGGCGACAGCCTGTCCGCCGGCTATCGGCTGGGGGCGGGCGAGGACTTCCCCTCTCAGCTCGAAGCGGCCCTGAAGCAGCGCGGACACAACGTTACCGTGGTGAATGCCGGCGTGTCCGGCGATACGGCTTCGGGCGGATTGTCGCGCCTGGATTGGGCCGTGCCAGAGGATGCCGACGCCGTCATCGTCGAGCTGGGCGCGAATGACGCGCTACGGGGTGTCGACCCCGCGGTGACGGAGAAGGCGCTAAATGCCATTCTTCAGCGCCTGGGCGAGCGGGGCATTCCGGTGCTGCTCGCCGGAATGATCGCACCGCCCAACATGGGCAAGGACTATGGCGAGGCCTTCAACCCCATCTATTCCCGCCTGGCACAGCAGCACGATGCCCTGCTCTACCCCTTCTTCCTGGAGGGGGTCGCAACGGATGCGGCCCTGAACCTTGACGACGGCATGCACCCCAATGCCAAGGGCATAGCGGCCATTGTCGAGCGCATCACGCCTCTCGTCGAGCAGCTGCTGGAGCGGGCCGAGGCAGCTCGGGCCGGGTAAGCTTCCGTTCACCATCTGGACACGTCGGCCGGGCTGGGCTACCCCGCCCCCATCTGCAAGCAAATCAACCGGGAGAGACAGGTGGAATATCGCAGGCTGGGCCGCACCGGCCTCCAGGTCAGTCACGTATGTCTTGGCACCATGACGTGGGGGCAGCAGAACAGCGAGGCGGAAGGCCACGCGCAGCTCGATTACGCGCTGGACCGGGGTGTCAATTTCATCGATACGGCCGAGCTTTACGCCATTCCACCGAAGCCCGAAACCCAAGGCAGCACCGAGCGCATCATCGGCGCCTGGTTCAAGTCCCGCGGCCGGCGTGACCAAGTGGTCCTCGCCACCAAGATCGTGGGTCGCACCGACCGCACCTGGTTCCGCGACAATGCGGTTCCAGCGCGGCTCACCCCCGCCCAGATCTTCGAAGCCTGCGAGAAGAGCCTTAAGCGCCTGAATACGGATTACATCGACCTCTACCAGCTGCACTGGCCCGACCGTCGCGTTTCCACGTTCGGGGAGCGCCTGCCGTTGACGGTCGGCGACGACGAGGTGCCGATCGAGGATCAGCTGGGAGCGCTTGGCCGGCTGGTCGAGCAGGGCAAGGTGCGTCATGTCGGCCTGTCCAACGAGACGCCCTGGGGCACCATGCGGTTTCTGATGGCAGCCGAGACGAAGGGGCTACCCCGGGTCCAGTCGATTCAGAATGCCTATTCTCTGGTCAACCGCACCTTCGAGGAGGGCCTTGCCGAGATCGCCATTCGCGAGAATGTAGGCCTGCTCGCCTATTCGCCGCTGGCCCAGGGCTATCTCACCGGCAAATACCTGAACGGCGCGCTCCCGACCGGTTCACGCAAGCAGCTGTTCGACCGGCTGCAGCGTTACGAGGGCCCGGGCAGCCAGGTCGCCATCGAATCCTATGCCGCCTTGGCTCGCCGATACGGGCTCGATCCGGCGCGAATGGCCATCGCCTTCGTCGCCTCCCGCCCCTTCGTGACCTCCGTCATCATCGGCGCCACCACCATGGAGCAGCTCGCGACCGACATCGAGGCGGGCAGCGAAAAGCTCGACGAGGCGGTGCTTCGCGAGATCGAGGCCATCCACCTGGTCCACAAGAACCCCTGTCCATGAGCAGAGCCGACCCTATATTGGCTATGTGAGGGGCTCGTCCGGGCCTCTCTCATTGCATCGCCGGCGAATCCGTATAGCGTTGGTGCTCGTACGGACCATGTTCGGCAAGACGGCCAGGAGGTGCACTCATGCCTCGTCTCTTCACCGGCCTCGAAATCCCATCGGACATCGCAGACGAGCTTCAGCTTATGCGCGGTGGCGTTTGGGGCGCTCACTGGATCGAGCCCGATGCCTACCACATTACCTTGCGTTTCATCGGCGATATTTCCGAAGGCCTTGCCAGGGAGGTGGCGGAGGCGCTCGACGAGGTCGAGATGCCGAGCTTTGTGCTGCGCTTGAAGGGTGTCGGCAGCTTCGGCGGCGCCAAGCCGCGCGCCATCTGGGCCGGCGTCGACAATGAAGACGGCAACCTCCGGCGCCTGCAGGGCTGGCATGAGCGGCTGGTTCAGCTCGTGGGCCTCAGGCCGGAGAGCCGCAAGTTCACACCACACGTGACCCTCGCCAGGCTCCGTGATTCGGGGGTGGAGGGCGTGCAGAATTTCGTTTCCGCCCATAGCCTCTTCGAGAGCCGGCCGTTCGAGGTCCGCCAGTTCGTGCTCTATTCGTCACGCCCCTCGCGCGGCGGCGGCCCCTATGCGGTGGAGGAGGTCTACCCGCTGAAGGACTATGCCGAGGAATACTACGCTCTCAGCGAAATGAGATAGCCGGCCAGGCCGCGCACGCCGTCCTCGATGAGGTCGAGCACCAGCTCGAAATCGGCCTCGTCGCCGAAATAGGGCGTGGGCACTTCGCGCTCGGTCGTGCTCTCGGCAAAGTCCATGAGCAGACGGATTTTGTTCACGCATTGGTGGTCGGCCATGTTGACGAGCGAGCGATGGACCTCTTCGTCCAAAGCCAGGATCATGTCGGAGCGCTCGAAATCGCCCGGCCCGATCAGGCGGGAGCGGTGGTCCGAGATGTCCAGCCCGCGCGCAAGCCCCGCCGCGAGCGCCCGGCCATCCGGTTTTTCCCGGAGATGCCACGAGCTTACGGCTGCCGAGTCCACGTGCACCCCTTTCATGCCGCGGCGCGCCGCCTCGACGCGGAATGCCGCAGCTGCCAATGGGGATCGGCAAATATTTCCCAAGCAGACGAACAAGAGATGTTGCATGATCCTAATTGGCACCTCTTCCAATGGTGGCACTCGGACTCTGCACCAACAGACGGACTTCCGTGACGGCCTTCGCGACGGCCCAGAGGATTGAGATATGGTCGTTCTCAATAAGATCTACACCCGCACTGGCGACGACGGTACGACCGCCCTGTCAACCGGCGAACGGCTGCCCAAATCCCACATCCGCATCGAGAGCTACGGCACCGTGGATGAGACCAACGCCACCATCGGGGTCGCGCGTCAGTATCTGCAAGCGCCGCAATTTGCCGAGCTCGACCGCATGCTCGAGCAGATCCAGAACGATCTCTTCGATCTCGGCGCTGATTTGTGCACCCCCGACAAGGGTGAGCCTCTTCCCTATGAGCCGCTGCGCATCGTCTCTTCCCAGGTCGAGCGCCTGGAGAAGGAAATTGACCAGCTGAATGCCGAACTTCCGCCGCTGCGCTCCTTCGTGCTGCCTGGCGGTCACCCGGCCGCGGCGGCGCTGCATGTCAGCCGCACGGTTTGCCGCCGCGCCGAGCGGCTGATGGTTCATCTGGCCGCCCTTGATGGCGAAGCCGTCAGCGGACCGGCGCTTCGCTACATGAACCGGCTTTCGGACTTTCTGTTCGTCGCCAGCCGGTGGGTTAATGCCAGGGGCCCCGGCGACGTGCTGTGGACACCCGGCGCCAATCGCTAGCGACTGGCGCAAGTCCGATGTTCGTGCCTCTCTACGACGACAATCCACTGAGGGTGATCCGGTTCCAATACGTCACCGGAGCGCTCGTCGGACTTAACTTGTTGATTTTCCTGCTGACGGACTGGCGCCTGCCGGCCGAGCGCTATGATGCGATGGTCATGGGACTCGGCGTGATCCCCAGCGTGATCACCGACCAGGCCGTGCTGTCGCCCGATCTGGCGCTCATCCCGCCATCGCTCACCCTGCTCACCTACATGTTTATCCACGGCGGATGGATGCACCTGATCGGCAACATGCTGTTCCTGTGGGTTTTCGGCGACAATATCGAAGACATCATGGGCAGCTGGCGCTTCCTTCTGTTCTTCCTGTTCTGCGGAGTGGTGGCGGCACTAGCCCATGTGGCTCTGGTACCGGACTCGAACGCGCCGCTGATCGGCGCCAGCGGTGCGGTGGCCGGCGTCATGGCCGCCTATCTCGTGTTCTACCCGCGGCGACGGGTCTGGATCCTGCTCTTCCTCCGCATTCCCCTGCCGATGCCAGCGAGCTTCGTATTGATCGGCTGGCTGCTCTTCCAGGTCCTGAGCATATTCGTGACGGTGAATGACGAGGTGCAGATCGCCTGGATCGCCCATATCTCCGGATTTGCAGTCGGTGCGATCATCGCCTATGCAGTCCGTAGGCGCTGGCCCGTTCTTGCCAAGGGATGACATCCTGTCGCATAAGACGGGGGTCTTGTCGGCAAGCCGATTGACGAGCCTTGCATTGCCGCACTAGCGTGCTGCGCGTGCGAGATTGAGGTTCGCTTCGCGATCCCCCGAACGGTGATATGCAGTTCGAGCGGCGGGTCACGGGTTGTCGTCACCCCTCGCGGGGACGCGATTGCTTCAACCTACGTTCACGTCGGCAGGCGGCTTCAAAGACCGGCGGATGGGAGTTGGGAACACGATGAAGGTACTGGTAGCGGTCAAGAGGGTCGTTGACTACAACGTCAAGATCCGGGTCAAGGCGGACGGATCCGGCGTCGAGCTGGCCAACGTCAAGATGTCGATGAACCCCTTCGACGAAATCGCCGTGGAGGAGGCGGTTCGTCTGAAGGAAGCCGGTAAGGCCACCGAAATCGTGGCCGTGTCCATCGGCCCCCAGCAGGCGCAGGAGACCATCCGCACGGCTCTTGCCATGGGCGCCGACCGCGGCATTCTGGTCAAGCATGACGGCGTGGTCGAGCCGCTCGCGGTCGCCAAGATCCTGAAGGGCGTGGTCGAGCAGGAGCAGCCGGGCCTGGTGATCCTGGGCAAGCAGGCCATCGACGACGACGCCAACCAGACCGGCCAGATGCTGGCGGCGCTGCTCCGCTGGCCGCAGGCCACCTTCTGCTCGAAGATCGAGATCGCCGACGGCAGCGCCACCATCATGCGCGAAATCGACGGTGGCCTGCAGACGCTGAAGGTGAAGACCCCCTTCATCGCCACCACCGACTTGCGCCTCAACCAGCCGCGCTATGCGTCGTTGCCCAACATCATGAAAGCCAAGAAGAAGCCCATCGACGAGAAGACCCCTGCCGATTTCGGCGTCGACACGACGCCGCGGCTGAAGGTGCTCAGCACCAGCGAGCCGCCGAAGCGCCAAGGCGGTGTCAAGGTCGGCTCCATCGCCGAGCTCGTCGGCAAGCTGAAGAATGAAGCGGGAGTGATCTGATTATGACCACCCTTTTGGTTGCTGAGCACGACAATGCGGGCCTGAAGGATGCCACCCACAAGGCGCTGACGGCAGCACGCGAGATCGGCGATGACGTGCATGTGCTGGTGGCCGGCAACAACGCCGAGGCCGCGGCGAAGCAGGCTGCGGCTCTCCCGGGCGTAACCAAGGTGCTGCATGTCGACGATGCCGCCCTGGAGCGTCCGCTGGCGGAGACCATGGCCGATCTGATCGTTGGCCTCGCTCAGAACTACGACGTGCTGATGGCGCCGGCGACCTCCAACGGCAAGAACATCATGCCGCGCGTTGCGGCGCTGCTGGATGTCATGCAGGTGTCCGACATCACCGCCATCAAGGGCAAGGACACGTTCGAGCGTCCGATCTATGCGGGCAATGCCGTCGAGACGGTGCAATCCACGGACGGCAAGAAGGTGATCACCGTGCGCACCTCCGCCTTCCAGGCGGCGCCCGCCGAAGGCGGCTCAGCCGCTGTCGAGAAGGTGGCCGCACCGGCGCCGGCCGGGCTGTCCGAATATGTATCGGAGAACCTGTCCAAATCGGACCGGCCCGAGCTCACCTCGGCGCGCATCGTCATTTCCGGCGGCCGCGGCATGCAGTCCGGCGAGAACTTCCAGCTGCTGGAGAAGGTGGCCGACCGGCTGGGTGCGGCGGTTGGCGCCTCGCGCGCCGCGGTCGATGCGGGCTTCGTGCCCAACAACTACCAGGTGGGCCAGACCGGGAAAGTGGTCTCGCCCGAACTCTACATCGCTGTTGGTATTTCTGGCGCGATCCAGCATTTGGCTGGCATGAAGGATTCCAAGGTCATCGTCGCCATCAATAAGGACGAGGAGGCGCCTATTTTCCAGGTAGCCGACTACGGGTATGTGGGCGACCTGTTCACCGCCGTTCCGGAGCTTGACGCGGAGTTGGAAAAGGCCGGCTACTAAGCCTTTTACCCTCGTGCCGCCTTCGCCGTCCGGCTGACGGCGGCATGGCAAAGCGTTGAATGCGGTGCAATATCCGCCTTTGTCGGGTCATTCCATCGCGAGACGATATGCGCTAGTCTCGCGGGCCCCGAGGCGATTTTTGGTGGTAATGATGAAGATCCGCAGGGTTGGCGTGATTGGCGCGGGCCAGATGGGCAACGGAATTGCTCATGTGTGCGCGCTTGCCGGTCATAAAGTCTATTTGAACGACCTGTCGCGGGAGATCATCGAATCGGCGCTGGCCACCATCAACGGGAACATGGCGCGGCAGGTCCGCAACGGCCGCATCACGGAAGAGCAGCGCAAGGAAGCGCTCGGCCGCATCGAGATCGCGGAATCCTTCGAGGTGCTCGAGCCGTGCGATCTCGTGATTGAATCGGCCAGCGAGGACGAGCAGGTCAAGCGCAAGATCTTCGCTGGGCTCTGTCCCGTCCTTCGCCCGGACACTCTCGTCGCCACGAACACTTCGTCGATCTCGATCACCAGGCTCGCGGCAGCCACCGATCGACCCGAGCGCTTCATGGGCATCCATTTCATGAACCCGGTGCCGGTCATGGAGCTGGTCGAACTGATCCGCGGCATCGCCACGGACGACGAGACTTTCAACACGGTCCGCAACTTCACCATCGATCTCGGCAAGACCGTCGCTGTCGCCGAGGACTTTCCGGCCTTCATCGTCAATCGCATCCTGCTCCCGATGATCAACGAGGCGGTCTATACGCTCTATGAGGGCGTCGGCACCGTGGAAGCGATCGACACGGCCATGAAGCTTGGCGCTCACCACCCCATGGGCCCGCTGGAGCTGGCCGACTTCATCGGACTCGACACCTGCTTGTCGATCATGCAGGTGCTGTATGACGGCCTCGCGGACTCGAAATACCGGCCTTGCCCTCTGCTGGTAAAATATGTGGAGGCCGGCTGGCTCGGGCGCAAAACCCAGCGCGGCTTCTACGATTATCGCGGGGAGAAGCCCGTCCCCACGCGCTGATTTCACGAGCAGCAGCTACAAACCATCCTTTCGCCACGAACCAGCCCTTCTACGGCCGAATTGCAAAGGCAGGTTTTTCCACGTTGCCTCAGGTGGTTCGACCCCGAGAAGGGCTTCGGAGATCTCAGCCCCCCAGCCCCCCTCGAGGTCCTTCGAGGAGTCGAACCATCGCGTATCTCCCTTGAGTTCAGTCAGTGGCAGGTAACAGGTCGGGCCGGCAGTCAGGAGAACTGGCTGTCGGCCCGGTCTTTTCACCGCCCCTCTCTCGCGCCCCAATCTTGATTTCGCTTCGGCTTTTGCCGATATCCCGCTGTGTTTCAATTGCATGCCAGGGATATGACCTAGATGACCGCGGCAAACAAGTCCGGTAGCGGGACCGCTGCCGAAACGCTTGCATCGGGGGAAACCCATTCATTCCAGGCCGAAGTGGCCCGCCTCCTGCACCTTATGGTGCATTCCGTCTATTCCGATACGGACGTCTTCCTGCGTGAGCTGATTTCGAACGCGGCCGACGCCTGCGACAAGCTGCGCTACGAAGCTCTATCCAACCCGTCCTTGCTTGCCGACGATCCGGAGCTGGCGGTTCTGCTCACTGCGGACAAGGCGGCCGGCACGCTCACCGTGGCCGACAACGGGATCGGCATGAGCCGGGCCGAGCTCATCGACAATCTCGGCACCATCGCCCGTTCCGGCACCCACGCCTTCATGGAGAAGCTCACCGAGGGCAGCAATGCGCCCAAGCTGATCGGGCAGTTCGGCGTGGGCTTTTATGCAGCCTTCATGGTCGCATCCCGGGTGGACGTGGTTTCGCGCCGCGCCGGCAGCGATGAAACCTGGATGTGGTCTTCCGATGGCTCCGGCACCTTCACCGTCGAGCCTTACGCCGGCGATGATGCGCCGCGCCGCGGCACCCTAATCAGGCTGACCTTGAAGGAGGACGCCAAGCCGTTCCTCGAGCCGTGGAAAATCGAGCAGATCGTCCGCGCCTATTCCGACCATGTGGCCATTCCGATCCGGCTCAGCGAGGTCAAGGACGGCAAGCCGACGGAGCCGCGCCAGATCAACACCGCGGCCGCCCTGTGGACCCGCCCGAAGGCGGACATCAGCCCCGAGCAGTACAAGGAGTTCTTCGGCGCCCTGGCCGGCATCTATAGCGATCCGGCGCTCACCATCCACTACCGGGCCGAGGGCCGGCATGAATACACCGTGCTCTTGTGCATCCCCTCCGAGCCCCCTTTCGATCTGTTCGATCCGGAGCGGCGCGGCCGGCAGAAGCTCTACGTTCGGCGCGTCTTCATCACCGATGATGCCGAATTCCTCCCCGGCTATCTCCGTTTCGTGCGTGGCATCATCGACAGTGAGGACATGCCGCTCAACATCTCCCGCGAGATGCTGCAGAACAATCCCCTGGTGGCCCAAATCCGCAAGGCGGTGACGAAACGGGTGCTCTCGGAGCTGAGACGCACCGCGGAGCAGGATCCGGACACCTTCGCCAAGATCTGGTCGGCCTACGGCGCCGTGGTCAAGGAGGGCCTCTACGAGGACGGCGAGCGCCGCGACGAGCTGTTCGACATCGCACGCTTCCACACCACCAGGAGCGAGGGCGCAATGCGCACCCTCAAGGACTATGTGGCGGCCATGAAGCCCAATCAGACCGCCATTTACTACGTGACCGCCGAGGATGCGGTGAAAGCGGCTGCCGCGCCGCAGCTGGAGGGATTCAAGGCGCGCGGCATCGAGGTGCTGCTGCTCACCGACCCCGTCGACAATTTCTGGACCCGCACGGCGCTCGGTTTCGATGGCAAACCGTTCCGGTCCGTGACCCAGGGGGCGGCTGACCTCGCCGCCATCCCCCTGGAGAAGGCCGACGAGAAAGCCGCCGAGCAGGAACAGGACAAGTCAGCCCTGGGCACCCTGGTTGCGGTCTTCAAGCAGACCCTGCGCGATGCGGTGAAAGACGTGCGCTTGTCCGAACGGCTGACCTCGTCGCCGGTCTGCCTGGTGGCGGATGCGGCCGGGCTCGATCGGAACCTGGAACGCCTGCTTGCCAAGCAGACCGCGGGCGCAAAGCAAAGCCAGCCCATTCTCGAGCTTAATCCAAGCCATCCCGTCATTGCCGGCCTGGCGCGCCGGGCCAAGGCCAATGGTGTGTCCGACGAGCTCAACGAGGCAGCCTGGCTGCTGCTCGACGAGGCCTACATCCTCGAAGGCGAGCCGGTGCCAGATCCCGCAGCCTTCGCCCGCCGGCTGACTGGCGTCATGAGCAAGGGGCTGGCGAGTTAGAGCAGCGCCAGCGGCTCGGTGGCCAGGCATGACGAGTTCAATACGCACCCCTCTTATCGTTGCTGCGCTCGACGCGGCAATCCAGGATGCCGGGGGAAAGCGAGTGCCGTGGGCCTGGATGCCGGCTCAAGGCCGGCATGACGGGCTTACAGCCACCCAGTTATTGCCGCGCTTAACGCGGCATTCTAGGGCCAAGCGGAACGCCCTTGCGCCGCTGACCTGTACGCCGGCCCCGGGGCGACATGGTCTAGAAATGCAATTATAGATTGCATAACCAGAAACCCGAAGCGTAAGGTCGCAAACTCGAATCACGACCCATTTTCGTGTCGCGGAGTTGCAAGCCATGCCTTTCGTAACCTGGCCGGTTGTTATAGAAAAGGAAGCTACAAACAAGTTCATAGTTCGTCCAAACGTATCGAAGCTGGAAATAAGTGGCGAAACATTCTATCGCATACCGCAAGACGACTTGCTGACGTACAAAAATCCAATAGAACAGAAAATAAACATCGCCTCTTCGATTAATGAGTTCAAAGATATAAACGGCCGGATATTCGTGGAAAAGAGCGTAACAGACCTGACCAAGGACTTCTGGAAAGGGGTCGCGCATGGTGTGGGCGTTGGCTTTACACCGCTGGTCGGCCTGGGCGTTGCTGGCGGAGTGGCTCTAGACCGCTGGCTTCTCGACCCTCATCACACGTCGGATGACACGAGCCACAAGGACGATTTCTGGCCGCACTGATGCTGGTCCGTTCCGTCAGCTCGCACGGACTGGCACCGACGCAAACCTCTTGCTCAGGTAGCGCGAGCCCCTGAGGCCAAAACGCCAGGGGGTTTCCACCCCCTTGCTGATACCGATGCGCGGGCCTGAGGCGATCGGCTGCGGCGCATCGGCACCGAGCAGCAGGAAGGGCGGCTCGTCCAGCGGCAAGCCGTTATGGGCGATGCTGAGACCCAGCGCTTGGCACACGCGCCCGGGGCCGGCGCAAAGCTGTAGCGGATTGCTGAGACCGCGCCGCTCCACCATGGCGGCGATGCCTTGGGTAGGCTCGATCGCGCGGATCAGCACGGCCGCCCCGGTGGCAAGGCCATCGCCTACGCCCGACCGGCACACGAAATTCACGCACCAGTGTATGCCATAGGATCGATAGATATAGGCATGTCCCGGCTCCCCGAACATCACCCGGTTGCGCGCAGTCGGGCCGGAATAGCTGTGGGATGCCGGATCCTCCCGGTCATAGGCCTCCGTTTCCACGATCATCCCGCCCACACCGTCAACCAAGAGGGTGGCGCCGATCAGGTCACGCGCGACCTCGACCACGTTGCGGGCAAAGAAGCCCCTGCCGAGAAGGCGCTTGCCCATCAGGCACGTCCTTGGCCATCGATGAGCTTCTCCAGCGCCTCCAGGCGGTCCGCCTCCTCGGCCGGCTTGTCCCAGCGGATGCGGTGAATTCTCGGAAAGCGCATGGCAACCCCGGACTTGTGGCGGGTGGAGGAATGCACGGAATCGAAGGCAACCTCAAGCACGATGCCCGGCTTCACCGCCCGCACCGGCCCGAACCGGTCCACCGTGTTGTTGCGGATCCAGCGGTCGAGCCGCAACAGCTCCTCGTCCGTGTAGCCGGAATAGGCCTTGCCCACCGGCACCAGCTCGTCCTCGCCGTTTTCTCGCTGACGCCAGGCACCGAACGTGTAATCGGAATAGTAGGATGACCGCTTCCCGGAGCCGCGTTGGGCGTACATCAGCACGAGATCGAGGGTGAGCGGCGAGCGCTTCCACTTCCACCAATAGCCTTTGGGCCGCCCGGCGAGATAGGCGCTGTCGCGGCGCTTGAGCATCAGGCCCTCGATGCCGTTTTCCCGCGAGCTCTCCCACAGTCGGTTCAGGGCCTCGAAGCTGTCGAAGGCGATGAGCTGGGAGACGTCCGTGCGCGGCACCCGCGCCAGCCCGTGCCATTCCTCGAGCCGCTGGCGCCGCTCGAGCAGCGGTAGCGGGCGCAGGTCGTCGTCGCCTTCCATCAGCATGTCGTAGAGGCGCACATGGGCGGGGTAGTCCGTGATCATGCTGGGGGTGACGGTCTTCCGGTTCAGCCGCTGCTGAAGATCGTTGAAGGGCGCGATCTCGCCGCCGCGCATCACCAGGAGTTCGCCGTCCAGCACCACGTGCCGGCCCCGAAAAGCGATGGCCACCTCGGGAAAGCTACCGGAAATCTCGTCACCTGCACGGGAATAAAGCCGCACCTCGTCGCCTTTGGCCGCGACTTGCACGCGGATGCCGTCCCATTTCCATTCGGCCAGATAGTCCTCCGGCTTGAGGTTGGGCCAGTCCCCCTCCTCGATCGGATGGGCCAGCATGAGGGGACGGAAGATCGGTTTGGCGCCGGGATCGGGGCGCTCACCCTTGGCGTCGAGCCAGGCGAACAGGTCCACATAGGGCGGCGAAATGCCGTGCCAGACCTCTTCGATATCGGCCGGCTCGACCCCGCCATAGGTCGCAATGGCAGTCTTGGCGAGGCGCGCGGAGACACCGACGCGCAGCGCCCCGGTCAGCAGCTTCAGCAGAGCCCAGCGACCCTCCGCATCCAGCCGGTCGAGCCAGCCCGCAACCAGATCCGTCAGCTCCGACTTGTGCGCCGATGCGATCGCGTCCACCACCTCGGCCAGGCGCGGCGGCGGCAGTCGCGCAATGTGCGATTTCGGCGGCTCCGGCCAGATCAGCGCCACCGTCTCGGCCGTATCGCCCACATAGTCGCGAGAGAGGCCATAGAGCACCGGATCGACTCGCGGCTCGATCAGCTCCGTGACCAGCCGTCGCACCGGCAACCGGAAGAACAGACCGTCGGTCAACGCCGCCACCGCCCAGCCTCGGTCCGGGTCCGGCGTCTCGCGCAAGTAAGCCACCAGCAGCGCAAGCTTGCCATTCCGTGATGGCGTGAAAGCCAGCCGGTTCAGCAGGTTCGAGAACGCCCTCATGGGTCGGTCCTGCCCCGCATCATTCGTCCTCGTCCTCGTAGCCGATCAGGGCGAGCGCCCGGCCTCGGCGTCCCATCTTGCCGATCTGGTGCACCAGGGCATCGTCACGGCCATGGGTCACCCAGATCTCCTCGGCCTCCGTCTCGGCAATGGTCTCGACCAGGGCATCCCAGTCCGCGTGGTCCGAAACCACCAGCGGCAGTTCGACACCGCGCTGGCGTGCCCGCCCGCGCACCCGCATCCATCCCGAGGCGAACACGGTCAGCGGCTCTGCAAGCCGACGCGACCAGCGGTCGTTGAGGGCCGATGGGGGCGCGATCACGATCTCTCCGGCCAGCCGGTCCCCGGCTAATCGCTCTCCGCCAGCCTCGTTCACCGGCACGAGCATGCCGAGATCGATGCCGAGGGTCTGGTAGAGGGTGCACAGCGCGACCATGGCGCCGTGGAGGTAGATGGGCCGGTCATAGCCCAGACTGCGAAGCACGGCGATCATGCGTTGCGCCTTGCCCAGGCTGTAGGCGCCGAGCAGATGGGTGCGCTCCGGTACCATGCTCAGCGAGGCAAGAAGGCGCGCGGCTTCTTTTTCCGCCGGCTCGTGCCGGAACACCGGCAGGCCGAAGGTGGCCTCGGTCACGAACACGTCGCAGGTCACCAGCTCGAACGGCGCACAGGTCGGGTCAGCCTCGCGCTTATAGTCGCCGGAAACCACAGCGCGCTTGCCGCCCCATTCCATCACCACCTGCGCGCTGCCGAGAATGTGCCCCGCCGGCACTAGCCGCACGGACACCCCATTCACATCGATGGCGTGGCCATAAGCCAGCGGCTCGAAATTGCCGCCGGCGAACGCGCCATAGCGCGCCTTCATCACCGCTATGGTTTCCGCGGTGGCCAGCACCGCGCCATGGCCTGGCCGGGCATGGTCGCTGTGGCCATGGGTGATCACCGCGCGGTCCACCGCCATGCGCGGGTCGATGAAAAACTGCCCCGGGGCGCAATACAGCCCCTCGGACGTTGTATAGAGCCAGCTGCGGACGGGTGTGTTGGTCATTCGTATGGAGCCACCACCCGCCAAAATGGTGCCTTGAAAGGCTAAGCTCAAGCGCCGTAGCGATGCAGCGCCGCCCCGTTGGTCTTCAGCCAGCGCCTTGCCTCCCGCCAATGAGGACAATGCAGAGCCACCACGGCCCAGAACCGATCGCTGTGATTCATTTCGATGAGATGGGCGACTTCATGCGCGGCCACATAGTCGAGCACATGAGGCGGGGTGAGAATCAGCCGCCAGGAATAGGACAGGCGCCCGTCCGATGTACACGAGCCCCACCGGCTCTTCTGGTCGCGGACGGCCAGACGCCGGTAGCGGACGCCCATGGCCTGCGCATAGCGGTCCGAGGCGGCGGCAAGCTCAGCCTTGGCCTGCCTCTTCAGCCAGTCCGCAAGCCGGCGCGCCAGATGCGCTATCTCGCCATGCACCACAAGCCGCGCCTCGCCGCCGGAATAATCGGCATGCACCAGCCCACGCGCCCGGGCGCCATGGCTGATGACATGCGGTTCGCCCCTGAACGGCAGGATCTGCCCGGGGTGGAATTCCACCCGCTCGGCCTGATCGTTTAGGCGCGACAGGATCCAATTGCTGTTGCGCCTGGCGAAGGCCAGCCCGTCCTGCTCGCTCACCCGCGGCGGCAAGGTGAGCACCACGCCGTCGCCGTCGGGCGCAAGCCGCAGAATCATGCGGCGCGCCCTCGCATTGCGGCGAATCTTGACCAGCACGGTCACGTCGTCGATCGTGAGGCCGGCGACCTGCAGGCCGCTCGCTCTGGGCTGTGACCGGCGCAGGAGGCCCATGTCAGGCAGGCAGGTTGTCTCGGATGAACTGCGTTATGCGCGGAGCGATCTGCGCATTGAAGCGCGAGCCGTTGAACACGCCATAGTGGCCGACACCCCGTTGCAGGTGATGCAGCCGCCGCTCGGCGGGAATGTTTCTGCACAGGTCATGTGCCGCCTCGGTCTGGCCCACCCCGGAGATGTCATCGAGCTCGCCCTCCACCGTCATCAGCGCCGTCTTGGTGATTGCTTCGGGCCGCACCGGGCGGCCGCGGTGGGTGAGCTCGCCTTTGGGCAGCTGGTGCTTTATGAACACGTTCTCGACCGTCTGGAGATAGAATTCCGCGGTCAGATCCATAACCGACAGATATTCGTCATAGAATTCGTCGTGCTTCTCGGCGCTGTCTCCATCGCCCTGGACCAGATGCCAGAACAGATTCCGATGCGCGGAGATGTGCCGGTCCAGATTCATGGTCATGAAGCCGGTGAGCTGGAGAAAGCCGGGATAGACTTGGCGCATGAACCCGGGATTGCCGAACGGCACCGTGCTGATGACGTTGTTGCGGAACCATTCGATGTCGTGCTGGGAGGCCAGCTTGTTGACCTCTGTCGGATTGCGGCGGGTGTCGATCGGGCCACCCATGAGCACCATGGCCCCGGGCACGTTCGGGTCCTTGGCATCCGCCATCAGCGATACCGCCGCGAGAACCGGCACCGAGGGTTGGCACACCGCCATGACGGCGGTGTCCGGCCCGAGCAGCCGCAGCATCTGGATGAGGTAATCCACATAGTCGTCGAGATCGAATCGCCCGAGCGACAAGGGTACCTGCCGGGCATCGGCCCAGTCCGTAATGTAGACGTCATGGTCTTGCACCATGGTGCGCACGGTGCCGCGCAGCAGGGTCGCGAAATGCCCGGACATCGGCGCGACGATCAGCAGCTTTGGCTGCTTCAGCCTCGCCTTCTTCTTGAAATGCAGCAAGTTGCAGAATGGCTTGCGCCAGACGACCTCTTCCTCGATCGCGACGGTCTTGCCGTTGACCACCATCTCGTCGATGCCGAAGGCCGGCTTGCCGTAGCGACGGGTGATGCGCTCGAAAACGTCGAGCCCGGCGGTGATAGCCCGGCCGAAATAGGTTGCCGCCAGCGGGTTCAGCGGCGCATTCCACAGCATCCGGCTGGCATTCGCTGCCGCCCGCCACGGCGCGACCGCAGCGTGGTTCATCTCGTAGAGGTAATACAGCAAACCAAACCCTCGCGACGTGACGTGTCAGGCAGCCCAGACCGGGCCTTGGCCGGCAGGAAGGCAGTCAGTGGAGGGACATAATAGCATCAACTTTGCTGGGCCGTGCAAGAATCTTCGCAGGCGCAGCAATGTGAGCAGATTCAGGACTTTGCCAGCTCTTCTTTGATGCCCTTGGCCATGGTATCGGCGTCCGTGCCGTAGGAGAACACGCGCCTGAACGTGCCGTTCTCGTCCATGAGGAAGACGAGGCTGGTGTGGTCCATCAGATATTCGGCGGACGAGCTTTCGTCCTTCACCTTGGCGAAATAGATGCGGTAGGCCTGGGTCGCCTTGACGATATCTTCCGTAGAGCCGGTCAAGCCGATGAGGCCGCCATCGAAATTGGAAACATAGGTCTTCATCTGCTCGACCGTGTCCCGCTCGGGGTCCACGGTGATGAAGATGGGCTGCACGCGCTTGGCGTCTTCCCCAAGGCGGGTAACCGCCGTGGTCATGGCCTGCAGCTCGGTCGGGCAAACATCCGGGCAAAAGGTGTAGCCGAAATAGACGAGCATGAACTTGCCGCGGAAGTCCTTGTCGGTGACCCGCTTGCCGTCCTGGTCGGTGAGTTCGAACGGGCCGCCGACCAGCGCCGTGCCCGTGACCTGCGAGCCTTGCTGCGCGGGCGACAGCAGCCACGGCACGGCAACCCCGGTCGCCGCGATGACGATCAGCGCGATCGCAATGAGCAGAAGGGTGTTCTGTCTGGTCATGCGTCTTCATTTGCTGAGGTTCGCGCCTCTGGCAAGTAGCCGCAACGCCGCATGAGACGACCGGGCAAAATTTCACTCGCCGAGCGAAAGCAGTTGTCCTCGCCGGCGCGCATCGCGGTGAAACCAGGCAAAGCTTGCCGCGCCGATGGCGAAATAGAGCGCATTGAGGGCAAGCGCGCTGACCATCAGGTCCGGCCGCACCACCCCGTGCAGCAGCAGGCTGCGCATGCCCTCGAACACGTAAGTCGGGGCAAGCGCCAGGGAAATCGGCTGCAGCCAGTCCGGCAGAACGCTGACCGGATAATAGACGCAAGCCAGCGGCATGAACAGGAACATCAGGCTCCAGGCGATGTTCTCGGCCCCAAGCCCGTAGCGCAGCAGCAATCCGCACACGAACAGGCCCACCGCCCAGCTCGTGAGGATGAGATTGAGGAAGAAGGCGACCAGCCACAGGCCCATGCTGTAGACATTGAAGCCGAAATAGGCCCAGGCAAGAAAGGTGACCGGCAGAAGCCCGATCCACACCCGGATGACGCTCATCACCATGAGCGCGGTGATGAACTCGGTGGGGCGCAACGGACTGACCATGAGATGCCCCAGATTGCGGGAATACATCTCTTCCAGGAACGAGATGGTGAACCCGAGCTGGCCCCGGAACAGCACGTCCCACAGCAGCGCCGAGCCGAGCAGGATGCCCACCGCCTGCGCAAGCGCCCCGCTCTGCTGGGCTAGGTAGATCTGCAGGAAGCCCCACATGAGCAGCTGCACCGTCGGCCAATAGATCAGATCGAACAGGCGCGGCCATGAGGCGCGGAGGAGATAGAGGTAGCGCAGCACCAAGGCGCCTACGCGCGGCAGGGAAAAGCCGGTCGCATGGCGCAGCCGGGGCAGTGCGAACGGTCGTTGCTGCGGAGTGTCGGTCATGATGCGGCAGTCAGGTGATTGCCGCGGGCGACATCGAGGAAAACCTCCTCCATATTCTCGCGCCCATAGCGGCGGATGAGATCAGCCGGACTTCCCGTATCCACAATGCGCCCTTGCTTGGTCATCAGAACATTGTCGCACAGCCGCTCCACCTCCGCCATGTTGTGGGAGGCGAGCAGCATGGTGGCCCCCCTGCCCCGGCAATAGGCTTGCAGATGCCCGCGCACCCAATCTGCCGTATCCGGGTCGAGCGAAGCCGTGGGCTCGTCCAGAAGCAGGACCAACGGTTGGTTGATCAGCGCCTTGGCCAGGCTCACCCGCGTCTTCTGCCCGGCGGAGAGCTTGCCGCTGGCCCGGTCGATGAAGCTGCCGAGGTCGAGTTCTTCCGCCAGCTGCGCGATGCGCTTCTCGAGGTCGGGAACCCCATAGAGCCGGCCGTACACCGTCAGGTTCTGGCGCACGGTGAGCCGCAGCGGCATCTCGACATAGGGGCTCTCGAAATTCATATATGGCAGGACGCGATAGCGGTCGTGCACGATATCGATGCCGAGAACCTCGATGGTGCCTGATGTGGGCAGCACCAAGCCGAGCAGCATACCGATGGTGGTGGTCTTGCCGGCGCCATTGCCGCCGAGCAGGCCGGTGATCGATCCGCGCGGCACCGTGAAGCTGATGCCGTCGACGGCGGTGACGCTCCCATAGCGCTTCACCAGGTCGACGACCCTTATCGCGGCGTGGTCATGTGTTTGAGGCACGAATTGCTCGCGAGAGAACTTCGTCGACGAACTTAACCCAAGATCCGGGGAGGATAGCCGGATTTTCCGATCTGGCCAATGTGGAGGCTCGCCCCCACTCGTGCAAGGAGAGGCCGTTGAAACCAATCAGAGTCCTGACGCAAGGGGCGGCTCCCGTCGATACTGCTGTCGTCGGACAAACCTTCCATGACAGTGGCGGGCGGCTGCGCCTGCAGACGCTGGTGCGCCTGCGCTGGCTCGCTGTTTCCGGCCAGTCGGCGGCGGTGCTTGCGGTCTATTTTTGGCTGGGCTTTCATCTGCCGCTGGGATTGTGCCTGGGTGTCATCGCCCTCTCGGCCTGGCTCAACATCTGGCTGGGTCTCAAATGGCCCTCCACCCTGCGCCTCAGCGACCGCTATGCCGCGATGCTCTTAGGCTACGACGTGGTTCAGCTCGCCGTGCTGCTCTATCTCACTGGCGGCCTGCAGAACCCCTTCGCTTTCCTCTTCGTGGTGCCGGTTTCCGTTTCGGCCTCGAGCCTGCCCGTGGAGCGCACCGTCGCGCTGAGCGCCCTGTGCCTGGGCGCGGTCTCGCTGCTCACGGTCTATCACATGCCGTTGCCCTGGTATCCCGGCCAGCCTTTGGAGCTGCCGCGGCTTTACGTGGCCGGGATGTGGACGGCCGTCGTGTCCGGCACGGTCTTCGCGGCGCTCTACTCCCGGTTCATCGCGGAGGAGGCCCGGCGCATGTCGGCCGCCCTGTCGGCCACCGAAATGGCGCTGGCACGGGAACAGAAGCTCTCGGCTCTGGACGGGCTGGCCGCCGCCGCTGCCCACGAGCTGGGTACGCCGCTCGCCACCATCGCGCTGGTTGCCAAGGAGCTTCGCCGGGAAATGCCGGACGACGAGCGCTTTCGCGAGGATCTCGAGCTTCTGTCGAGCCAGACGGAGCGTTGCCGGGTCATTCTCGCGCGCCTTGCCAACCAGGATGCGGTGGGCGACCACGTCTTCGACCGGCTGCGGCTCAAGGTCATGATCCAGGAATGCGCCGAGCCGGTGAGCGGCAGCGATGTGGAGGTGGTGGTGGACTGCCGCCCCGCACCCTACGTCGAGGGGCAGGATGCTGCCGAGCCGGTGTTCCTGCGCAGTCCCGGCATCCGCTATGGTCTTGGCAATCTCCTCGATAACGCGGTCGATTTCGCCCAGAAACGCGTTGAGATCGAGGCGCGCTGGGATGCCGAGCGGGTGGTGGTGACGCTGCGGGACGACGGCCCCGGCTTTGCCCAGGACATCATGGACAAGATCGGCGAGCCCTATGTGACCAGCCGGCGCGGCGCTTTCGACCGTGGCGACGGCGGCCATGACGGCATGGGGCTGGGCTTCTTCATCGCGAAGACGCTGCTGGAGCGTTCAGGCGCCACCGTCACTTTGGCCAACAGACCGCCGCCGGACCATGGGGCCACGGTTCGCATCGAGTGGCAACGCAACGAAATCGATCTCCTGAGGACGAATCCAGGCATGCAGGCTTGAAAATTGCCCAACCAAGAGGCAAATGGAGGCCGCATGTGACTAATTGTCGTCCCGGATGGTGCGGGGTTGCGCTAACGTTGTTCTGCACATTCGCGACCGTTCCATGCGTAACCCGGTATGATGAAGGCCTGAGGTATGGCCTTGCGTAATGAGGCGATCTGACATGATCGAACAGAACAGCGACCAGGCATCTGGCCGCGACCGCACCTTGCTCATCGTCGATGACGACAAGCCGTTCCTCACCCGTCTCGGCCGGGCGATGGAATCCCGCGGCTTTTCCGTCGAAATCGCGGAGACCGTGGCCGAGGGCGTCGATCGCGTCGCCAAGCTGCCGCCGGCCTATGCGGTGGTGGACATGCGGCTCGAGGACGGCAACGGGCTCGACGTAATCGAGGCGCTGCACAAGGCGCGGCCCGATGCGCGCGCCATCGTGCTCACCGGCTATGGGAACATCGCCACCGCCGTGAACGCCATCAAGCTTGGTGCAGTGGATTATCTGGCCAAGCCGGCCGATGCGGACGACGTGTATAATGCCTTGGTCGCCGATGGCGACATCAAGGCGCCACCGCCGGAGAATCCGATGTCGGCCGACCGGGTCCGGTGGGAACACATCCAGCGCGTCTATGAGCTGTGCGGCCGCAATGTGTCCGAGACGGCCCGCCGGCTGAACATGCACCGCCGCACCCTCCAGCGCATCCTCGCCAAGCGCGCGCCACGCTGAAGCCGATGCGCATCCTGGCTCTCGATACCGCCATGAACGCGTGCTCCGTGGCGGTGGTTGATGCGGCGGACGAAGCGCTGACGGTTCTGGCGGTGCGCAGTGAGCCGATGGAACGGGGTCATGCCGAGGCGCTGATCCCGATGGTGGGCGAGGCCATGTCGGCGGCCGGCCTCACCTTTGCGGAGCTCGACCGGGTGGCAGTCACCATCGGTCCCGGCAGCTTCACCGGCACCCGAATCGGCGTTTCGGCGGCACACGGCTACGCGCTGGCCAGAGGCATACCGGCCGCTGGGGTCACCACGCTCCAGGCGGTCGCCCTGACCACCAGGGGTCTCTACCCCGACGACCGAGACATCATCGTTCTGTTCGATGCACAGCGCGGCGAAGTCTATGGCCAGGCGTTCCGCGGGCCGTTTTGCGTGCCGATCGCAGAGCCAGCCGCCTATACCGTGGCCGGCGCCATGCAGCTGCTGCCCCGCGGCAGCTGCATTTTGGCCGGCTCCGGCGCTCACCTCCTGGCGCAAGCGTCCCGCCGCGGCAATCTCGCGCTTGCGGACGTGAGCAGCCTGCCAGACCCGGTTTGTGTCGCGCGTCTCGGCCTGCATGCGAGAGACCAGGCAATGCCGCTCTACCTGCGCCCGCCCGATGCCAAGCCGCAAGCGCCGCAGATCCTTCGGGCAGGTTGAGCTTGTGCGCATCCGGCTCATGGGTGATTGGGGCAGCCGGCGCAGCTGACATTCCCCTGCTCGCGCAGCTTCATGGGGACTGCTTTGCCGATGCGTGGAGCAGCGCGGATTTCGCGAAGCTTCTGGCCATGCCTGGAACGCTCGGGCTCATCGCCAACCGCCGCGGCCAGCCGGAGGGATTCGCCTTGCTTCGCCACACCGGAGAGGAGGCGGAAATCCTGACCATCGGCGTTCTGCCAGCCGCACGCCGCAAGGGGCTCGGGCGAGCGCTGCTCGCAACCGCGCTCGACTGTGCGGCGAAGCTTTCCGCCCGCGACGTCTTCATCGAGGTCGACATCCACAATGCTCCGGCCCTGGCGCTGTATCGAGCGCTGGGCTTCGCCGAATGCGGCCGGCGCCGCGGCTATTATCATTATCGCGACGGAACGGTGGCGGATGCGCTCATCATGCGCTGGCGCGGGCCCCTGGCGGGCGGCGCCTGAGCATTGCGCTCGATCGTTTGAATTTCTATACCTTGAAGTTGAGCATGTGAGCCGGACGGAGTACTGGGCGAAGGCATGGAGGAGCAGACCAGCATAGAGCAGCGGTGCATCGAAAAAGGACTGCGGATGACCGACCAGCGGCGCACCATCGCGCGGGTGCTGGCGGAGGCGACCGACCATCCTGATGTTGAGGAGCTGCATCGCCGCGCCGCGGCCGTCGATGAACGCATCTCGCTGGCGACTGTCTATCGCACGGTGAAGCTGTTCGAAGACGAAGGCATACTCGACCGGCATGACTTCCGGGACGGCCGTGCCCGCTATGAGCAGGCGTCCGAGACCCATCATGACCATCTGATCGACGTTGAATCCGGCGATATCATCGAGTTCCGCGACGAGGAGATCGAGCGCCTGCAGGAGCTGATCGCCCGCAGGCTCGGTTATCGCCTGATCGATCACAGGCTGGAGCTGTTCGCGGTGCCACTGAAGCCGGATGAAAACAACTGACGAGCCGGTCGGCATCGTGCCGGGCATCGCCGGCCGGGCGCGAGCCTTGGGCATCATCGCAACGCTTGGCCTGATCACGCCATCCCTGATGGTGCTGCAGTGGCTGTTTCTGCGCTTCTGGCCCAAAGGCGCGCGGCAGCTGCCTCATCATTACCATCGGCTGGTGGCACGCATTATCGGCATGCGCATCACCGTGCAGGGGACGCGGCCGGAGCCTGGCCCGTGCCTCATCGCGGCCAACCACTGCTCCTGGCTCGATATCGTCGCGCTCAGTGCGGTGGCACCCCTCTCGTTCATCGCGAAATCGGAAGTGGCGGCCTGGCCGCTTTTCGGCACCTTCGCCCGGCTGCAGCGCACCGTGTTCGTCGACCGCCAGCGCCGCGTCAAGGTGACCTCCTCCCGCGACGAGATCCGGGAGCGCCTCGCCGGAGGCGAGCGGCTGGTGCTGTTTCCCGAGGGCACCTCGACCGATGGCATGCGGGTCTTGCCGTTCAAAAGTGCCCTCCTCGGCGCGGCGGAAACCGTCGTTGACGGGCGGCCTGTACCGGTCCAGCCGCTCACGATTGTCTATACAGGCTATCGCGGAGTGCTTATGGATCGCTGGCTTCGGCCTGCCTATACATGGTATGGCGACATGGAGCTGGCGCCCCATCTCTGGCGCGTGCTGCAGCTGGGCCCGTTCGAGGTGACGGTTGAACTGCACGAGCCGCTGACGCTTGCCGCTGTTGGCAGCCGCAAGGCGCTGGCGTGCAAGGCCGAGCAGAAGGTGCGGGCGGGCCTGATTAAGGCCTTGACCGGGCATGATCGGCCCGAACGTTCGCGTTCGGGGCTTGACGTGCAGCCGACGGCGGTCGAGATGGAGCAGGCAAATAACGCCATGCCCGCAGCGAGCTGATCCTTGGAAAAAGGCTGAAATGACCGAGACCCGGAAAAAGGTGTTCATCAAGACCTATGGCTGCCAGATGAACGTCTATGATTCCGAGCGCATGGGCGATGTGCTCGCTGGCCTGGGCTACGGTGTGACCGAGACCGCCGACGAGGCGGACCTGGTCATACTGAATACCTGCCATATCCGGGAGAAGGCGGCGGAGAAGGTCTATTCGGAGCTCGGCCGCTATCGCGAGCAGAAGCGGGCACGGGCACGGGACGGCAAGCCGCTCGTCATCGGGGTTGCAGGTTGCGTGGCGCAAGCCGAGGGCGAGGAAATCGTGCGCCGGGCGCCAATGGTGGATTTGGTCTTCGGCCCGCAGACATACCACAGGCTGCCGCATCTGCTGACCCGCTTCGCCGAACAGGGCCGGCCCGTGGTCGAAACCGACTTTCCCGCCGAGGACAAGTTCGACCATATGCCCACCACACCGCATGCCGGCGGGCGGCGGGCGGTAACGGCGTTCCTCACCGTTCAGGAGGGTTGCGACAAATTCTGCACCTTCTGCGTGGTACCCTATACCAGGGGCGCGGAGGCGTCGCGCCCGGTGCGCAAGATCATCGAGGACGCGCGCCGCATGGTCGACCAGGGCGTGCGCGAGATCACGCTGCTCGGCCAGAATATCAATGCTTATCGCGGCGAAGCGCCAGATGGGCGGCGCTGGTCGCTCGGCCGCCTCATCAACGAGCTGTCGGCGATCGAAGGCTTGGCGCGCCTCCGCTATACCACCAGCCATCCCCGTGACATGGATGACGAGCTCATCGCCGCCCATCGCGACAATCCCAAACTGATGCCCTATCTGCACCTGCCGGTGCAGTCGGGTTCGGACGCGGTCCTCAAGGCCATGAACCGCCGGCACACGGCCGCGAGCTATCTGGAGATTATCGGCAAGATCCGTGCCGGCCGGCCCGATATCGCGCTCTCTTCCGATTTCATCGTCGGCTTCCCCGGCGAGACGGAACGGGATTTCGAGGCGACCATGGCGCTCGTCGAAGCCGTCGGCTACGCCTCGGCCTTCTCTTTCAAATACAGTCCGCGTCCCGGCACGCCCGCCGCCGAGATGGACAACCAGGTGCCAGAGCCCGTCAAGGCCGAACGCCTGACCCGCCTGCAGGCGCTGCTTAATAGCCAAAATCGGGCGTTCCTTGCGTCCTGCGTCGGACGCGAGATGGACATTCTCATCGAAAAACCTGGCCGCAAGGCGGGACAACTGGCGGGACGGTCACCATATCTTCAAGCTGTGCATGTAGAAGACGCGCATCACAGTATTGGTGATATGGTCCGAGTGTGCATAGACTCTGTTGGCGGTAGCAGTCTTTCGGCACATATTATACCCAGTGGTGCCGATTCTCCGGTACACGCCAAGGCAACGGCCTGAGGAGAACCAACACTTTGTGTCCTGTTACGCAGGCGGGTGACGACATTATCGAAGGCGCGCGGCAGACGGCCGCTGGACAAGATACGCTGATCTTAGCCTTTGACGACAACCGGCTCCTTTCGGAGCTCTTCGGCGAACATGACGAACATCTCGCACTGATCGAGGAACGGCTCGGCATCGAGGCCACGCCGCGCGGCAACAGAGTTGCCCTGCACGGTCCCGCCGCGGCTACCGAGACGGGCCGCCAGGTGCTGCTTGCCTTGTTCGACAAGCTCCGCCGCGGGGCGCGCATCGATCTGGGCGAGGTTGAAGGCCAGATCAGGCTGGTGCGTGCCCGGGCGCACAGCCCCGAGCTGCCGGCGGGCGATGTCAGCATCCGCACCAAGCGCAAGATCATTCATCCGCGCTCGCCCACACAGCGCGCCTATATGGCAGCCATGAAGAGCCATGAACTGGTGTTCGGCTCGGGGCCCGCGGGCACCGGTAAGACCTATCTTGCGGTGGCGGCGGCTGCAGCCTCCCTTGCTGCGGGTGAGGTCGACCGGATCATCCTGTCGCGTCCCGCGGTCGAGGCCGGCGAGCGTCTGGGCTTCCTGCCCGGCGACATGAAGGAGAAGGTCGATCCCTATCTTCGCCCGCTCTACGACGCGCTCTATGACATGCTGCCCGCCAATCTGGTGGCCCGCGGCCTGACCGATGGCACCATAGAGATCGCGCCCTTGGCCTTCATGCGCGGCCGCACCCTGCAGCGTGCTTTTATCATTCTGGACGAGGCGCAGAACACCACGCCGCAACAGATGAAGATGTTCCTGACGCGGCTTGGCGAGCGCAGCCGCATGGTGGTCACCGGCGATCCCACGCAGGTCGATCTGCCCAAGGGGGTGCGTTCGGGCCTGGTCGACGCGCTGCGGCTCCTTGACGGGGTCGAGGGCATTGCCCATGTGAGGTTCACCCAGGCCGACATCGTGCGCCACCCGTTGGTGACGCGCATCGTGGAGGCCTATGACCGCGACCGCTCGAGCACGCGGCCCGAAGATACGGACTGATAATGGACGGACTGTCGGCGCCCTCAGAGGCGCCCAGGCTCAGCATCGATATCCTGATCGAGGATCAGGCCTGGAATGATAACGATGTGGACGATCTCGAAGGCCTGACCTGCTCGGCCGTGGAAGCGGCTTGCTCGGTGGCTGGCCTTGTTGGCCAGGAGACCGAAGTTTGCGTCCTGTTCACGGATGACGACGAGATTCGCCGGCTCAACGCGGAATTTCGCGGCAAGGACAAGCCGACAAACGTGCTGTCCTTTCCGGCCGGTGACGGCCCCCAGCCAGAAGGTGCTCCGCTGATGCTCGGCGACATCGTGCTCGCCCGCGGCGTTGTGGTTGCGGAAGCCGCCGCGCAAGGGAAGCCATTGGCAAGTCATGTCGCGCACCTTATCGTGCATGGCATGTTGCATCTCGCCGGCTTCGATCATGAGCAGCATGAGGAGGCCGAGCTTATGGAGGCGCTTGAAGCCAAGGCGCTTGCACGGCTTGGAGTGCCGGACCCGTACGGCCAAACCAGCGCTGCAGCAGCGCAGGAACATTGATCTAACCCATGGACGACGACCCTCGATCTAGACCAAACATGGTGGTGCCCGGTGACGGCGCCGCTTCTTCCCCTGTGATGACCGGCGCGACCTCGGAACGAAGGCCGCTCAGCCAGTTCTGGTCACGCCTGCGCCAGGTTTTCCGATCGGATGACCCGGGCCTTGGCCAAAGTCTGCAAGCAATGCTGCAGAGCCAGGATCCTGCTGGCGCCGTGGCCACCGCGACCCCTGAAGCCCGGGCGATGCTGCTGAAGATTCTCGAATTCGGCGAGCTCCGCGTGGACGACGTGATGGTCTCGCGCGCCGATATCATCGCCATCAGCGAGAAGGCGAAGCTGAACGAGGCGCTGCTGATGTTCGCGGACGCCACCCACTCGCGGCTGCCCGTGTACCGGGAGACCCTGGACGAGCCGGTTGGCATGCTGCACATCAAGGACCTGCTGCAGTGGCTCATCAGCCGAGGCATGGCGGGCCAGCCGCTGCCGCAACGGACGGAAGACGGCGATATCAGCGCCATCATCCAGGCCGCACCCCAGCTGAGCCTTGCCGCGGTGCCGCTCGATATCGAGATCGCCGCGACGGGCTGCATTCGCGACGTGCTGTTTGTGCCGCCCTCCATGCCGGCGGCCGACCTGCTGGTTCGGATGCAGGCGACCCGTAGCCACATGGCGCTGGTGGTGGATGAATATGGCGGCATCGCGGGCCTTGTGACCATCGAGGACATCGTCGAGGAGATCGTTGGCGACATCGACGACGAGCACGACGAGGAAGAGCCCATGATCCGCCAGGAGCCGGACGGCACCTATGTTGCGGATGCGCGTGCGGCGATCGAGGATGTGGAAGGGGTCCTCCAGGTTGACCTTTTGCCCGACGAAGAAGACGAGGACGTGGATACCCTGAGCGGACTGCTGTTCTCGCTGGTTCGGCGCGTTCCGGCACGAGGCGAGACCGTGACGCACCCCAGCGGCATCACGTTCGAGGTGCTGGACAGCGATCCGCGGCGGCTTAAGACGATCAGGATCATTCCAGGGCCGGAGCGGCCGTCTCCGGGCAACGGCAACGGCAGCAGCGGCTATCTCACCCAGTAGCCGGAAACGCCCGGACCCGTAAGCCCGCTGCACCTGGGGATGGCCCTCCACTTTTGGTTGACCTCTATCCGGGCAGGTCATATCGCATCCCCATGCAACGAACCGTCGCACGAATCATGGCGCTGACCGGCTGGCGGCGGCTGTCCCTCGCTGGCCTGGCCGGCGTGCTGGCAGCTTTGGCCCAACCACCGATCTATGTCCTGCCTGCGCTATTCGTCGCTTTTCCGGTTCTGGTCCTGTTGCTCGATGGCGTGGCCCAGGCCCACGCACCAAGCCGCCGCCGATTCGCAGCAGCGTTTGCAACGGGCTGGGCTTTCGGTTTCGGCTATTTCCTCCTGAGCTTGTATTGGGTTGGCGAGGCCTTTCTCGTTGAGGCGGAGACCTATGCCTGGATGCTTCCCCTGGGTGTCGTGGTTCTGCCTGCCGGAATGGCGCTCTACTGGGGCCTCGGCAGCGCCCTGGCCATAGCGCTGTGGCCGAGAGGACCGGCCCCATTGGGCGTGGGCAGGCTGCTCGCACTCAGTGCGTGTCTCAGCGCGACGGAATGGCTGCGCGGCCACCTCTTCACCGGCTTTCCCTGGGCTCTTCCCGGCTACGCGCTTGGGCTTTCGGAAAGTCTCGCCCAAGGCGCGTCACTCGTCGGCGCCTATGGCCTGACGTTGCTGATGGTTTTCGCCGCCTGCCTGCCGGTGCTGCTGATCGACCGCGCCGCATTGTCGCTGCGGCGGTCGCTGCCGTTTCTGGCGACCATGGCCTTCTTCGCCGGACTGTGGACATTCGGGGCGGAGCGGCTGTCGCATGATGCCAGTACGGCCGCCCCTGGCCCCCGCGTGCGCATCGTCCAGCCCGACATTCCGCAGGGCGCGAAGTGGAACCCGCAATACGCCACTGAGATCCTCGATCTGTTCCTGGAGCTCTCGACGGCCAAGCCGCCTACCAATCCGCGGGGTCTCGCGGCCGTCGATTACCTGATCTGGCCGGAAAGCGCCCTGCCTTTCCTGCTTGACGAGCGGGCCGACGTGCGCGGGGTGATCGGCGCGGTGCTCCCGGATAACGTCACTCTGTTCACCGGCGCGATCCGGCGCGGCCCGGATCCCGACAATCCCGGCAGCCAGGGACTTTTTTACAACAGCCTGCAAGTGATCGACCATACCGGCACCGTGATCGCCGGTTATGACAAGCAGCACCTGGTCCCCTTCGGGGAGTATCTGCCTTTCGAAAGCCTGTTGCGGCCCCTCGGATTTCGCAAGCTGGTGACGGTGCCGGCCGGTTTTGCAGCCGGATCCGGCCCCCGGACGCTTGCTTTGCCCGGCATTCCGCCCTTCAGCCCCTTGATCTGCTACGAGATCATCTTTCCCGGCGCCGTCGCGGACGAGGCCAGGCGTCCGCAATGGCTCCTCAACGTGACCAACGATGCCTGGTTCGGCCAGTCCCTGGGCCCGCACCAGCATTTCGTCCAGGCGAGGTTTCGCGCCATCGAGGAGGGGCTGCCGCTGGTCAGGTCAGCCAACACGGGTATTTCAGCCGTCATTGACCCGTATGGCCGAATTGTGGAACAGATCGGGCTTGGTGAACGAGGCTTGATCGACACCGATTTACCATCAGCTTTACCGCCAACTGTGTATTCCCAATATCATGAATGGATCCTTAGTCTTCTAATCGTTTCCGCTCTATTGATTTCAATTCGAGTCAATTCTTCATTATCGAACATCAATTGGGCAAAGTCGTTCTGAAATCACGCCACACTACGACGCGACTTAGGATCCCCGAATCGAGCTCGGAACCGTTTCTGCTCCCTCGCGCTTGGCCGATCTGTACAGAGCGACGCGGCGTCACAAGTTGCGACTGCCTTGACGGGGGATGAGTCTTATACAATCGTGTAGTGCAGATTACTGTTCTGGTGTATCGATTCTCCACATTGCGAACATTGTCAGGCTGGGGGTACGCGGCCTGAGGGGCTAGTATGGTAAAACGGAATCCTAATCCAATCGACGTCCACGTCGGTAGCCGTGTCCGGATGCGCCGGATGCTGATCGGCATGAGCCAGGAAAAGCTGGGGGAGCAGCTCGGGCTGACCTTCCAACAGGTTCAGAAATACGAAAAGGGGTCGAACCGCGTCAGTGCCAGCCGCCTATATCAAATGGGCCGCATTCTCGGCGTGAATGTGCAGTACTTCTTCGACGAACTGCCGCACACCACCGTGAGCGCCGCCCTTGAGCCGGGCTTCGCGGAGAGTGCTGGAGAGCCGATCATCATGGACTTCCTCACGAGTTCCGAAGGCCTGCAACTCAACAAGGCTTTCACCCAGATCAAGGACCCGGGCGTGCGCCGTAAGGTGGTGGAGCTCGTCCGAACTCTGGCTGGTGAGAACACCGAGCGCGAAGAGTAGCTGAGGCGTATCGACCTGGGGGAGAGGATTGATTCCCCATCTTGACGACGTGCCGTTCGTTTGACAGAACAACGCTCCGGCGCACAGCGCGCTCGCTACGGGAGTGGGGGTCACGCTCGTTCGTGCAAGTCCTTGGCCGCGTTCGTCGCGCCCATGGCCAACCAGGTCAGATACGTCAGTGGCTAGAAAGCAATATCTCTTCACCAGCGAATCGGTTTCGGAAGGTCACCCCGACAAGGTGTGCGACCGCATTTCCGACGCTGTGGTAGACACCTACCTCGCGGCTGATCCGTATTCTCGCGTGGCCTGCGAGACCCTTGCCACCACCAACCGTGTCGTCCTGGCTGGCGAGGTACGGGGGCCAGGCACCGTCACCAAGGATCACCTGGTCGAGGTCGCACGCGCCGCCGTCCGCGACATCGGCTATGAGCAGGAAGGCTTCCATTGGCGGGATGCCGACGTGCAGGTCTATCTGCATGCGCAGTCCGCCGATATCGCGATGGGTGTCGATGCATCCGGCAACAAGGATGAAGGCGCCGGTGATCAGGGCATCATGTTCGGATATGCCTGCCGGGAGACCGACGCGCTGATGCCCGCGCCGATCATCTACTCCCACCGCATTCTGAAGAGCCTGGCCGAAGCGCGGCATTCCGGTGCCCAGCCCGACCTCGGTCCGGATGCCAAGAGCCAAGTCACCCTGCTGTATGAGAACGGCAAGCCGGTCAAGGCCACGTCGGTGGTGGTGTCGACCCAGCATTCAGAGAAGGTCTCGGTCGATCAGGTCCGTGAAATCGTGCGGCCCTATGTCCTCTCGGTCCTGCCGGACGGCTGGTTCCCCTCCGAGGATGAATTCTACGTCAACCCCACCGGGCGCTTCGTCATCGGCGGCCCGGACGGCGATGCCGGCCTGACCGGCCGCAAGATCATCGTCGATACCTATGGCGGTGCGGCCCCTCACGGCGGGGGCGCCTTCTCCGGCAAGGACCCCACCAAGGTGGACCGTTCGGCCGCCTACGCCTGCCGTTATCTGGCAAAGAACGTGGTGGCCGCCGGCTTGGCTGACCGGTGCACCATCCAGATCTCCTATGCAATCGGCGTCTCGAAGCCGCTATCGCTTTACGTCGACACCCACGGCACCGGCAATGTGGACGAAAGCCGGCTCGAGATGATCCTCGGGGAGCTGGTCGACCTTTCGCCCCGCGGCATCCGCGAGCACCTGCAGCTCAATCGGCCGATCTATGCGCGCACCTCCGCCTATGGCCATTTCGGTCGCGAACCGGAGGCTGACGGCGGCTTCTCATGGGAAAAGACCGACTTGGTCGATGAACTGCGGCGTGCCTTCTCCTGACAGAGGCGGGGGCCCGGATACCGGCCGCCCTGAAGGACAACGCCGCCGTGCCATGGTCTATGGGCGCCGCAGCGGCCACAAGCTGCGGCCCAGCCAGGCTGCGCTCACCGAAACACTGCTCCCCCGGCTGCGGCTGGATCCGTCCGCACTGCCGTTGCCACTCGAGCGGGCGTTCAAGGCACCCGTCCGGGAGATATGGCTTGAAATCGGCTTCGGCGGCGCCGAGCACCTTCTCTGGCATGCCCGGCGCAATCCTCAGGTCGGCTTTATCGGTGTCGAGCCCTTCATCAACGGCATGGCCAAGCTCCTGTCGGCCGTCCAATCGGAGGGGCTCGCCAACATCCGGGTCTATGACGGCGATGCACGCCTTCTTCTCCCCGAGCTCCCGACCGCCTGCCTGAGCCGCGCCTTCGTGCTGTTTCCAGATCCCTGGCCCAAGAAGCGCCACAACAAGCGCCGTATCATCAATGCCGAGACGCTGGCTGAGCTCGCCCGCGTGCTGAAGCACGGTGGCGAGTTGCGCCTGGCCAGCGACATTCCCGATTACGTCAGGTGGATGCTTGCTCATGCCCGCCGGGTACCGCAGTTCGTTTGGGCGGCTGAGCGAGCGGAGGACTGGCGGACCCGCCCCGAGGACTGGCCGCAGACCCGCTACGAGCAGAAGGCTGTCCGCGAGGGGCGGACCCCTGCCTACCTGCGCTTTCACCGTGCGGCGCCAGCCAGTTGATCATCCGGCTTCAGCGCCCTTGGCTCGGCGATGCGCATCGCCCGACGCACCCCCAACGGGGTTGTCATCTCCGCGCAAGACGCTATATTGCGGCCTAAGCATGGTCATTCTCATATAGTCGACCTCGCGAGAGGCTCGAAGTTGTGGGAGTGGGCCCGTCAAGGGTCCGCTTTTTTTGTTATTGGACGCATCTAACGCACAGGACCGGGAACCGGATTCGAGCTGGAACGCCCGTCTGGCGCGGGAGGAAGGGCCCGCGCGCGTGGTGGCTGAGTTGGTCGAGCCGGTTCTGACGGACATGGGCTACCGCCTGGTCCGGGTCAGGATCACCAGCGAGCGCGGCCAAACCTTGCAAATCATGGCCGAGCGCCCCGATGGCACGATGACCATCGACGACTGTGAGGCGGTAAGCCGCGTGATCTCGCCCTTGCTGGATGTCGAGGACCCGATCGCCGGTGAGTACACGCTGGAGGTCTCCTCTCCGGGCCTCGACCGGCCATTGGTTCGCCTGGGCGATTTCGAGCGCTGGATGGGGCATGAGGCCCGGATCGATCTGGTGCGGCCGGTGGACGGCCGCCGTCGGCATCGCGGGATTATCAAGGGTGTGACCGGCCGCAGCGTAAGCGTCCTCGTGGACGAGGGCGCCGCTGGCAAGGTCGAGATGGTGGTGGCCTTCGACGATATTGCCGAGGCCAAGCTGGTAATGACGGACGAACTGTTCCGTATGGCGCTCAAGCGCCAGGGCAAACAGGGCAAGGACTTTCTGGATTAACCGATCGCGCAATGCGGCGTCGGTGATGATCGGAGTAGAGGAATGGCTGACACGGCGGTAAGCGCGAACAGGCTTGAGCTGCTGCAGATCGCGGATGCAGTTGCCCGCGAGAAGTCGATCGACAAGACAGTGGTCCTCCAGGCCATGGAGGATGCGATCCAGCGGGCCGCCCGGTCGCGCTATGGCACCGAGAACGACATCCGCGCGGAGATTGATCCCAAGACCGGCGAGATGCGCCTGCAACGGCTGCTCGAGGTGGTCGAGGAGGTCGAGAACGAGCACACCCAGATCAGCCTGAAGGACGCCAGCCGGCGCAACCCGGCCGCCCGGATCGGCGATTTCATCGCCGAACCGCTGCCACCCATCGATTTCGGCCGCATCGCCGCGCAAAATGCCAAGCAGGTGATCGTGCAGAAGGTGCGCGAGGCGGAACGCGAGCGGCAGTACAACGAGTACAAGGACCGGATCGGCGACATCGTGCACGGGCTGGTCAAGCGCGTCGAGTATGGCAACGTGATCGTCGATCTCGGCCGTGGCGAGGCCATTCTGCGCCGGGACGAGACGCTGCCGCGTGAGACGGTGCGCAATGGGGACCGCATCCGCGCCTATATCCAGGACGTGCGCCGCGAGCAGCGCGGGCCGCAGATCTTCCTGTCCCGGACCCATCCCGCCTTCATGGCCAAGCTGTTCGCCCAGGAGGTGCCGGAGGTCTATGACGGCATCGTCGAGATCGTTTCGGTAGCCCGTGACCCCGGCAGCCGTGCCAAGATCGCGGTGCGCTCCAAGGACAGCTCCATTGATCCGGTTGGCGCCTGCGTCGGCATGCGCGGCAGTCGCGTCCAGGCTGTGGTGAACGAGCTGCAGGGCGAGAAGATCGACATTATCCCGTGGTCCCCTGACGCGGCGACGTTCATCGTCAACGCCTTGGCACCGGCGGAAGTGACTAAGGTCGTGCTCGATGAAGAGGCCCAGCGTATTGAAGTCGTCGTGCCGGATGACCAGCTTTCGCTTGCGATCGGTCGCCGCGGTCAGAACGTGCGCCTCGCCTCTCAGCTCACCGGCTGGGACATCGACATCATGACCGAGGCGGAGGAATCGGAGCGGCGCCAGAAGGAGTTCGCCGAGCGGACCCAGCTGTTCATGGATGCGCTCGACGTGGACGAAATGATCGCCCAGCTTCTCGCGTCGGAGGGCTTTGATTCGATCGAGGAGGTCGCCTATGTCCCCGTGGACGCCCTTGCCGAGATCGAAGGCTTCGATGACGCCACCGCGCAAGAGCTGCAGATGCGCGCCAACGAATACCTGGACCGCCAGGCGGCCCAGTATGACCAGCGCCGGCGCGAACTCGGCGTCGAGGACGCCCTGGCAGAGATCGACGGTGTGACCCCGGCCATCATGGTCGCGTTGGGCGAGAATGGCATCAAGACGGTGGAGGACCTGGCCGATTGCGCGACGGACGAGCTCGCCGGCTGGACAGAGCGCCAGAAGGGCGAGGTGACCAAGCACGACGGGCACCTGTCGCCTCTCGGTGTGACCGCTGCGGAAGCAGCAGCAATGATCATGGGGGCCCGCGTGAAGGCCGGTTGGATCGAGCCCGAACAGGCCGAACCAGATGCGGAGGTCGAGGATGACGATGCCGCAACACGCGAGGAGGGTGCCGCCTGACGCAAAGCCCGCCGTGGCAGGCGATCGGGCCAAGGTTGAGCGCCGCTGCATTGTCACGCGCGACGTGCGTGAGCCTGAGGATATGGTGCGATTCGTCCTGGCGCCCGATGCCTCGGTCACGCCGGATCTGAAACGCGAGTTGCCCGGCCGCGGCGTCTGGATCACGGCGCGGCGGCACCTGGTCGAGGAGGCTGTACGCAAAAAGCTGTTTGCGCGCGGCTTCAAGCAGCAGGTCACGGTCGCCGACGACCTGGCGGATCGTGTGGCGAAGCTCATGGCGGATCGGGCGCTCGGCCTTCTGAGCTTTGCCAACAGGGCCGGTCTCGTGGCGACCGGTTTCGAGAAAGTGGCGGAAGCCATAGCAAGCGGACGGACCGCGGTGTTGCTTCAGGCCGCGGATGGCGCGATGAATGGCCGCCAGAAGCTCGCAGGAAAGCTTGCGGGCTCGGGCAGGACGGACGTGGAGATCATCGAGATCTTCACAGGAGAACAATTGAGTTTGGCATTGGGCAGGTCAAATGTGATACACGCTTCGCTCGGCCAAGATAGACTGACAAAGGCGTTCCTGAAGGCAGCGCACAGGTACGAGCACTTCACTCTGCCACCCGGCAGATCAGCGGCGCTGCAGGACCGTTGAGGAATGACGGATACAAAAGACACAGATAACACGACAGCAGGCGGTGGGCGGACCTTGAGTCTGCGCCGAAGCACCGTGGAGCAGAGCCGCGTCAAGCAGAACTTCTCGCATGGCCGCACCAAGCAGGTGGTGGTGGAGAAGAAGCGCAAGCGCGTGCTCGGCCCGGGAACGCCTGGAGCACGTCCGGATCTCGCCGGCCAGGCAGAAGCGGCGCCACAGCAGCGTCGCGCTACGGCCCCCGCGACCCCGCCCGCAGGCGGCGCCCAGGCACGCCCGGCCCAGGTGCATGCGCCGCAGCCTGCGGCCCAGCCGGCAGACGAGACCCGTGGCGATCAGCGCCGTTCGGCGCCCGGTCGCGACGGCGGCGCCGGACGCTCCGGCGTGGTGTTGCGCACCCTGACCGAGGAAGAGCGCGAGGCGCGCAGCCAGGCCCTGGCGGAAGCCAGAGTGCGTGATGCCGAGGAACGTCGCCGTGCCGAGGAAGAGGCAAGGCGGCGAGCCGAAATCGAGGAGCAGGAGCGCCGCGAGCGCGAGGCTGAGGAGCGTCGCCGCGCCGAAGAGGCGCGTCTGAGGGAGGCTGAGGCTGGTAAGGCGGAAGTGCCGCAGACAGAAGCGACCCCGCAACAGGCGCCCGCAGCACCCGAGCCCGCCGCGGCCCCTGCGCCCCATGCCGCGCGCACCGGCGAGCAGCGCCCCGCCGAGGCCCGCAAGACTGAGGCCCGGCCTGCTGCACCGGCCGTCCAGCCCAAAGCTGTCGAGGTCGATGACGAGGAGGATGTGCGGGGCCGGGGCAAGGCCAAGCGCGAAGTGAAGGCGCCGACCCGCGTCAAGACAGACATCGAACGCCGCCGTGGCCGGCTGACGATCGGCAACGCTTTGAGTGCAGACGAGGACCGCGAGCGCTCGCTCGCGTCCATGCGCCGGCGCCAGGAACGGCAGAAGAAGCAGGCCGGACAATTCCAGCAATCGACCGAAAAGATCGTGCGCGACGTGATCATCCCCGAGGCGATCACCATCCAAGAACTGGCGAGCCGCATGGCTGAACGCGCGGTGGACGTCATCAAGTACCTGATGCGTCAGGGGCAGATGCACAAGATCAACGACATCATCGATGCCGATACCGCCCAGCTGATCGCCGAGGAAATGGGCCACCGCGTCAAGCGTGTTTCGGAAGCGGATGTGGAAGAAGGCCTGATGGGCGTCGAAGACACCGCCGAGAACACCCAGCCGCGGGCGCCGGTGGTGACCGTGATGGGCCACGTCGACCATGGCAAGACCTCCCTTCTCGACGCGATCCGCCATGCGGATGTGGCGGCCGGGGAGGCAGGCGGCATCACCCAGCATATCGGCGCCTATCAGGTGGAAACGCCCAGCGGCATGATCACCTTCATCGACACGCCGGGCCACGCCGCCTTCACGGCCATGCGCGCCCGTGGTGCGAAAGTGACCGATATCGTGGTGCTGGTGGTCGCGGCCGACGACGGCGTGATGCCGCAGACGATCGAGGCCATCAACCATGCGCGGGCGGCCCACGTGCCGCTCATTGTGGCCATCAACAAGATCGACAAGCCCGATTCGGACCCGAACCGAGTGCGGACGGATCTGCTGCGCCACGAGGTCGTGGTGGAGAGCATGGGTGGCGACACCTTGGAGGTCGAGGTCTCGGCGCTCAAGGGAACCAACCTCGACAAGCTGCTCGAGACCATTTTGCTGCAGGCCGAGCTGTTGGAGCTTCGGGCCAATCCCGATCGGCCGGCCGATGGCACTGTGGTCGAGGCGCAGCTGGACAAGGGCCGCGGCCCCGTGGCAACCGTGCTCATTCAGCGCGGCACACTCCGCGTGGGCGACATCTTCGTGGCCGGCACCGCGTGGGGCCGGGTGCGCGCGCTGGTGAACGATCGCGGCGTGAACATCATGGAGGCCGGCCCATCCGTGCCGGTAGAGGTGCTGGGTCTGGGCTCCACGCCCGAAGCAGGCGACCAATTCGTGGTGGTGGATTCCGAAGGCCGGGCGCGCGAGATCACCGAGTACCGCGAGCGCAAGCGGCGCGAGCTGAAGGGCGTGGCACCAAGCGCCAGGGCATCCCTCGAGCAGATGATGAGTCAGCTGCGCGAGGGCGCACGCAAGGAAGTGCCGGTGGTGATCAAGGGCGACGTCCAAGGCTCGGCCGAAGCCATCGTGCAGGCCTTGGAGAAGCTCGGCAACGAGGAGGTCACCGCCCGCGTGCTGCTGTATGGCGTCGGCGGCATCACGGAATCGGACGTCACGCTTGCGGCCGCGTCCGGTGCCGTCATCCTCGGCTTCAATGTCCGCGCCAATGCCCAGGCGCGGGTGGCGGCCGAGCAAGCCGGCATCGAGATCCGCTATTACAACGTCATCTACGATCTGGTGGACGACGTGAAGCGGACCATGTCCGGCCTGTTGGCGCCGGAGCTTCGCGAGGAGTTCCTGGGCAATGCGGAGGTGCTGGAGATCTTCAATATCTCCAAGGTCGGCAAGATCGCCGGCTGCCGGGTCACCGACGGCACCGTTCAGCGCGGCGCCAAGGTGCGCCTCATCCGCAACAATGTGGTCATCCACGAAGGCACCTTGTCCACGCTCAAGCGTTTCAAGGACGAAGTGCGCGAGGTGGTGGCGGGCCAGGAATGCGGCATGGCGTTCGAAGGCTACCAGGACATGCGCCCTGGCGATGTCATCGAATGCTATCGGGTGGAGACGATCGCTCGCACCCTGGACTGATGCTGGTCGCGTGAATGACGTGGGAGCCGGGGCTTTAGGGGCCCGGCTCTCGTCATATTCAGCGGATCGAAACCAGATCCGAGCTCAAGCGGCGGAAAAGCATCGGCCCTGAAGAGGCTTCAATGGCAGATCATCGGAAAGGCGCACCCAGCCAGCGGCAATTGCGAGTAGGCGAGCTCATACGCCATGCTCTGGCTGAGATCTTCTCGCGCGGCGACACTTACGACCCGGCGCTCGACGGAGCGGTCACCGTTGTCGAAGTGTCGATGAGCCCGGACCTGCGGCACGCGACCGCCTATGTCATGCCCTTTGCCGGCCACCGCTCGAACGAGGTGATGGCCGCGCTCGAACGGTCCCGCAAGCGCATCCGTGGCGAGGTGGGACGGCGGGTAACCCTCAAGTTCCTGCCGGACTTGCACTTCCGCCAGGACACATCCCTCGACTACGCGGCCCGCGTCGACGAGATCCTGCATCGTCCGGACGTGGCGCGCGATCTCGCGCGCCGCGACGAGGACGACCAAGACCATGAGTGAACACCCATAGAGCACGAGGCGAACGGAACGATGGGGCGCAGACGGAAGGGCGATGCGGTCAATGGCTGGATTCTGCTGGACAAGCCCAAGGGCATGACCTCGACCCAGGCGGTTGCCCAGGTGAAGCGGCTGTTTAATGCCCAGAAGGCCGGCCATGGCGGCACGCTCGACCCGCTGGCCACCGGCATGTTGCCGATCGCGCTCGGTGAGGCGACCAAGACCGTGCCCTTCGTTGTGGAAGGCACCAAGGTCTACCGATTCACCGTGCGCTGGGGCCAGGAGACAAATACGGATGACATGGAAGGCGAGGTCACGGCCGAAAGCGCCACCCGCCCGGCGCCCGAGCAGGTGGACGACATTCTGGACGACTATCTCGGCGTGATCATGCAAACGCCCCCGCAGTTTTCGGCCATCAAGATCGCCGGCGAGCGCGCCTATGACCTGGCGCGCACCGGCCAGAGCGTGACGATCGCCGCGCGCGAGGTGGTGATCGATCGGCTGGATCTTGTGGAGATCCTGGATGATGACCATTTCGTCTTCGAAGCGGAATGCGGACCTGGCACCTATGTTCGCGCGTTGGCCCGCGACATGGGCCGGCAGCTCGGCTGTTACGGACATGTGGTGGCACTGCGGCGGCTGCGCGTCGGCCCGCTCGGCGCAGACGACATGATTTCGCTGGAAGAGCTGGAGGAATTGAGCGATAAGACACCCGGCCGCGAGGCCCTTTATGAAGTTCTCCGCCCTGTCGGGACCGCGCTGGACGACATCCCGGCCCTGGCCATCGGCAGTGCGGATGCGGCTCGCCTCAAGAGAGGTCAGCCGGTCATCATGCGCGGCAGAGACGCTCCCGTTCTCGACGGCACCTTTCTCGCACAGCTTCACGGCAAGCCCGTGGCGCTTGTCGAGATCAGCCAGGGAGCCCTCAAGCCAAAGCGTGTGTTCAATCTGGCCTGATTGAGGCCGCCGAGACTGAGAGGAGCTACCCGATGTCGATTACTGCCGAGCGCAAGCTCGAGATCATCAAGGACAACGCCCAGTCGGACACGGACACGGGTTCGGCCTATGTGCAGATTGCCGTGCTGACCGAGCGGATCAAGAACCTGACCGAGCATTTCCAGACCCATGCCAAGGATAACCATTCCCGGCGCGGACTGTTGAAGCTGGTCAGCCGCCGTCGCAAGCTGCTGGATTATCTCAAGCGCAAGGATGAGGCCGGCTATCAGGCCATCATCAAGAAGCTGGGGATCCGTCGCTGATTTTCGCCCCCGTCCAGGGGGCAACACGTTTCATGAGGTCGCCGGCACGGGGTCGGCGACCCGCAAGCCCATAGGATGCCGCCAGGGAAGTGAACTGGTGAGGCGGCGAGGGCTTAAGGAAGGTACGACATGTTTGATATCCACACAGAAGAATTGGAATGGGGTGGACGGCCGCTCAAGTTCGAGACGGGCCGCATTGCGCGCCAGGCCGACGGGGCCGTATTGGTAACCTATGGCGAGACCACGGTGCTTGCCACCGCCGTCGCCGAGCGCACCGCCAAGCCGGGCGTCGACTTTTTCCCCCTGACCGTCAACTATCAGGAGAAGAGCTATGCCGCCGGAAAGATTCCAGGCGGCTTTTTTAAGCGCGAGGCCCGGCCCTCGGAAAAGGAGACCCTGGTTTCCCGCCTGATCGACCGTCCGATACGGCCGCTCTTCGTCCCGGGCTTCCGCAACGAGACGCAGGTGATCGTCACCGTCATCTCGCACGACATGGAAAACGATCCGGATATCGTTTCCATGGTGGCGGCATCGGCCGCTCTGACGATTTCAGGCATCCCGTTCATGGGCCCCATCGGGGCCGCGCGCGTCGGCTATATCGACGGCCAGTATGTGCTCAACCCCAGCCTGCAGGAAATGCCGGACACCAAGCTCGATCTGGTGGTGGCGGGCAGCGCCGACGCGGTGCTGATGGTCGAATCCGAAGCGCATGAGCTGTCGGAAGAGGCCATGCTCGGCGCCGTGATGTTCGGGCACCGGGCGTTCCAGCCGGTCATCGACGCCATCGTGCGCCTGGCCGAAAAGGCCGCGCGCGAGCCGCGCGAGGTGCAGCTCCCCGACACGAGCGAGGTCTATGCCAAGGTGAAGTCGCTGGCCGAAGCCAAGCTCCGCGAGGCCTATGCGGTCGTATCCAAGGCAGCGCGCCAGGAAGCGGTAAGCCGGGTCAAGGACGAAGTGGTCGAGGCGCTTGCCGGTGCCTCTGCCGAAACCCCTGCTGACCTTCAGGCGGTGGGCGAGGCGTTCAAGACCCTTGAAAAGGAAATCGTCCGCGGCAACATCCTCGACACGGGCAAGCGCATCGACGGGCGCACCCTGACCGACATCCGCCCCATCGACTGCCAGGTTGGCGTGATCCCGCGCGCTCATGGCACCGCGCTGTTCACCCGTGGCGAGACGCAGGCGCTGGTGTTCACCACCTTGGGTACGGGCGAGGACGAGCAGTTTGTGGATGCGCTTGAAGGAACCTACAAGGAGTCCTTCATGCTGCACTACAATTTCCCGCCCTTCTCAGTGGGCGAGACCGGCCGCACCGGCTTCACCGGCCGTCGGGAAATCGGCCACGGCAAGCTCGCATGGCGCGCCGTCCATCCGCTGCTGCCCTCCAAGGAGCAGTTCCCCTACACGATCCGCGTTGTCTCGGAGATCACCGAGTCGAACGGCTCGTCGTCCATGGCGACGGTGTGCGGATCCTCGCTCGCGCTGATGGATGCGGGCGTGCCGCTGAAGCGCCCGGTGGCCGGCATCGCCATGGGTCTGATCAAGGAAGAGGACCGGGTGGCGGTGCTCTCCGACATCCTCGGCGACGAGGACCACCTGGGCGACATGGATTTCAAGGTGGCCGGTACCCAGGAAGGCATCACCTCGCTGCAGATGGACATCAAGATCTCCGGCATCACCGAAGAGATCATGCGTACCGCGCTGTTCCAGGCCCGCGAAGGGCGCATGCACATCCTGGGCGAGATGAACAAGGCGCTGGGCTCGGCCCGCTCCGGTCTTGGCGAACACGCACCGCGCATCGAGGTCATGACCATTCCGGTGGATAAGATCCGTGAGGTCATCGGTACGGGCGGCAAGGTCATCCGCGAGATCGTCGAGAAGACCGGCGCCAAGATCGACATCTCCGACGATGGCACCATCAAGATCGCCTCCTCAAAGGGCGACCAGATCGACGCGGCCATCAAGTGGATCAAGAGCATCGTCTCCGAGCCGGAGATCGGTGAGATCTACGACGGCAAGGTGGTCAAGGTCGTGGACTTCGGTGCCTTCGTGAACTTCTTCGGCAGCCGCGACGGTCTGGTCCATGTGTCGGAACTGGCGCCGCACCGGGTCGAGAAGGTCTCCGACGTGGTGAAGGAAGGCCAGTCCGTGAAGGTGAAGCTGATCGGCTTCGACCCACGCGGCAAGGTGCGCCTGTCCATGAAGGCGGTGGACCAGGAGACGGGTGCCGATCTCACCAAGCAGGCAAGCCCGGAAGCCAAGGAAGAAGTCGGCGGCTGACAAGCACAGCCCCCGATTTGCAGCAGGGAATGAGGCGCAGCCACAACGGCTTGCGCCTTTTTCATTGCGCGGTTGCCCAAGAGAGCAGGTCTACTGCGCGGCATCCCGCGGGGCGATGATCCCCACCGGCTCCTCTTCGACCGCTTCGCGGCTGATGTCGTCGGGGCGCGGCATCGAGATGATGTTATAGCCCGAATCCACGTAATGGATCTCGCCGGTGACGCCGTTGGACAGCTCAGAGACCAGATACAGCGCCGCCCCGCCGACCTCGTCGAGGGTCACGGTACGCCTCAGCGGCGCGTGCTTCTTCTGGTAGTTGTACATGATGCGGGCGTCCGAAATACCAGAGCCGGCGAGGGTACGCATAGGTCCCGCGGAAATGGCATTCACCCGGACGTTTTGCGGGCCGTAGTCGGCCGCGAGATAGCGGACACTGGCTTCGAGCCCTGCCTTGGCGACCCCCATCACATTGTAATTCGGCATCACCCGGGTGGAGCCGCCATAGGTGAGTGTGAGCAGCGAGCCGCCATTGGGCATCAGCGGCGCGGCCCGGCGGGCGACCTCGGTGAACGAAAAGCACGAGATCACCATGGTGCGGATGAAATTCTGTCGTGTGGTGTCCGCATAGCGGCCCTTGAGCTCGCCCTTGTCGGAATAGGCGATGGCATGCACCACGAAATCGAGGCTGCCCCAGCTCTTGCCCAGCTGCTCAAATACCTCGTCCACGGTCGTGATATCTTCGACGTCGCAAGGCAGCAGGATATCGCTGCCGACGGACGCGGCAAGCGGCCTCACCCTGCGGCCGAAAGCTTCCCCCTGATAGGTGAAGGCCAGCTCCGCGCCATGCTTGCGGAGCGTGAGCGCGATGCCCCAAGCGATGGAGTGGTCGTTGGCCACGCCCATGATCAGGCCCCGCTTGCCCGCCATGAGACCGCTTTCCGTCGTCTGAACCATCGTTCCCATAAGTCTCGCCCCTTCGGACTGGAGCGGCACGCCCGGAAGTGATCACCGTTGGGCAGCGCCGCACGATCAAAAAGCTTAGAGCAAAGCACCTGATTTCGAAATCGGGTCTTTCGCCTTAAGCCACGTATTTCCTGAAGATCAGCGTTCCGTTGGTCCCGCCAAACCCGAAGGAGTTGGACATCACGGTGTTGACTTCGACATTGTCGATCCGCTGCCGCACGATGGGCATATCGGCGAAAGCGGGATCGAGCTCTTCGATATGGGCGCTTTCGGCGATGAAGCGGTTCTGCATCATCAGCAGCGAATAGATCGCTTCTTGCACCCCGGCCGCGCCGAGCGAATGGCCGGTCAGCGCCTTGGTGGCGGAAATCGGCGGGCACTGGTCACCGGAGCCGAAGATGCGCCGGATCGCGTCGATTTCCGGGCCATCCCCTGCTGGTGTCGAGGTCGCATGCGGATTGATATAGTCGATCCTTTCACCGTTCAGGCCGGCCATGGCCAGCCGCATGCACCGTTCCGCGCCTTCGCCGGAGGGTGCCACCATGTCATAGCCGTCGGACGTCGCGCCATAGCCCGCCACCTCCGCGTAGATCTTCGCGCCACGTGCCTTGGCGTGTTCCAGCTCCTCCAGCACCAATACGCCTGCCCCTCCGGCAATGACGAAACCGTCGCGGTTCACGTCATAAGGCCGAGAGGCCGTCTCAGGCGTTGCATTATACTTCGACGACATGGCGCCCATCGCATCGAACAGGTTCGACAGGGACCAGTCGAGCTCCTCGCATCCGCCAGCGAAGACGATGTCCTGCTTGCCCCACTGGATGAGCTCGGCCGCATTGCCGATGCAATGGGTCGAGGTGGCGCAGGCGGAGGAGATGGAGTAGTTGACGCCTTTGATCTTGAACCAGGTCGCGAGCGTTGCCGAAGCGGTGGACGACATCGCCTTGGGTACCGCGAATGGCCCTATCCGTTTAGGGCCCTTCTCCCGGGTGATGTCCGCCGCCTCCACGATCGCGCGGGTGGAAGGGCCGCCCGAGCCCATCACGATCCCGGTGCGCGGGTTCGAGACCTCGTCCGGCTCTAGGCCTGCGTCCCGGATGGCCTGTTCCATCGCCACGTGGTTCCAGGCCGCCCCGCCGCCGAGGAAGCGCATGGCGCGCCGATCCACCGCCTCGCCGGGTTCCAGTGTCGGGGCGCCATGCACCTGGCAGCGGAACCCCAGCTCTGCATATTCTTTTGCGCGGCTGATGCCTGACTTCGCCTCGCGCAGGGAGGCCAGCACTTCCTGGCTGTTATTGCCTATGCTCGATACGATACCTAGTCCTGTTACGACCACACGCCTCACGGCTCGGTCCTTCTATCTGTTGTCGATGCCCGGTCCTCACGCCTTACTTGGGGTGAAGAGGCCGACCTTCAAATCCTGTGCGGTATAAAGCGCACGGCCGTCGGCCTTCAGCAGGCCGTCGGCAATCCCAAGCGTCAGCTTGCGCTGGATCACGCGCTTGAGATTCACAACATATTCGACCTTCGTGACAGACGGCACAACCATGTCGGTGAATTTTACCTCCCCGACGCTGAGCGCACGCCCCTTGCCTGGGCTGCCCAGCCAGCCCAGGAAAAAGCCGAGAAGCTGCCAGAGAGCATCGAGACCGAGGCAGCCCGGCATCACCGGATCACCCAGGAAATGGCACGGAAAGAACCACAGATCCGGCTTTATATCGAGCTCGGCGACGATCTCGCCCTTGCCATATTCCCCGCCCTGCTCCGAGATCGAGGAAATCCGGTCGAACATGAGCATGGGCGGAAGCGGAAGCTGCGCGTTTCCCGGACCGAATAGCTCGCCCCGGGCACAGGCGAGCAGTTCCTCATAGCCATAGCTCGATTTCCGCTGAAGCATTCCTTGCCCAAGCTTTGTTTGCAATTGAGCCTTTTTGCATCAAGGCCCTATGTTTGAACCTAGATATGCGTGGCGCTGCCACAGCCGCGTGGTGCTGGCCTCGCGGCTTTGCCGCTTCCTATCATACCAGAGCCGTCGCTGAAAGCCTCTCGCCACCTCATGGTGAGACGCCATGCTATGCGGCGGAATGAAACTTGCTGGCGCCTCCCACAAATGCTACATGCGAGGCATTCTCACCGCGTCGTCAAAAACGCGGCGATGTCTTGTTGAATGGACGAAGGTTGCTGAATGAATGAACCGGTGCTTCAGGCTGGAGAGGCGACTGTCGTAGCCAAGCTGCGGCATGCAGGCCTGCGTCCGACCCGGCAGCGCGTCTCGCTGGCTCGCCTTCTGTTCAGCGTTGGCGATCGTCACGTCACGGCGGAAGAGCTGCACGATGAGGCGGTGCGGGCGCGCGTGCCGGTTTCGCTGGCCACCGTCTACAACACCCTCAACCAGTTCACGCGCGCAGGCTTGCTGCGTGAGGTTGCGGTCGAGGGCGCCAAGACCTATTTCGACACAAACACCTCCAACCATTATCACTTTTTCGTCGAAAACACCGGCAAGCTGGTGGATATCGAGAGTGATGAGCTGCAGGTGGTCGGCATTCCGGAAGCGCCGGAAGGCACGTCGATCTCGCGCATCGACGTCATCATCCGTCTGGCTCAGGAAAGCTGAGCCAGCTTCATTCGATCTTCTCGCCGGGATAGACGCCCCACAGCATGTTCTGCGGCAGCCAGCCGCTATAGCTGCCGATCTGCACCCGGCACCAGCGTCCTGTACATTGCTGCACAAAGCCGAGGACGCCCGACTCCACCTTGGCGACCGGCCGGCTGCTCTCGTCTGACTGCTGCATCATCATGGTGCTTGCCCCTTCCTTCCAGGGCGAGACCAATACGGTGCGCCGGCTCGACAGCAGGCTGTGATACACCCAGCCCTCCTCCCCGTCACTGTCGCGCACCCGGCGCCAATTCTCGAACTCGGCGATGATCTCCACTGGCAGGTTGCGCCGGGAATACACCCATACGATCTGGTGCTCGCTGCTAGGACCACGGCGCACGTTCACCTCGTCCGACTTGAGGCTGACGAAGCGGGGCAGCGGCAAGCCGCTGGGCCCGAGCGTGCGGGACCCGCTCGGTGCCGCATCCGACTTCGCCTCCTCTCCCGTCGCGTTGGCCAGCTGATTGAGGCCGGCAGTGCCGGCCACGGCGAGCGCCAGCGCCACCGCGCCCATCAGGATGACGGCGAGAGATGCCGCACGTCTGCTCCTTTGCTTCATGCGCGAATCACCCGGCGTCTATCTCACCCACGATCCGGGACAAGAGCATAGAAACCGTTTCCAAAACGTGTTGAGTCTGCTGATCGAGCTGGGCCAGGAGAAGCCCTGTGTCCTTGCCTGCGCAGTTTACACAAGCACCATCCGGACTTAAAGAGTGTGCCTCAGCCTATAGGAGGGGCTGAGCGGGAGCGCCACACCCGTTCCAGGTTGAGGAGGGGCTCAATGCCGAAGCGGAAGCCGCTGGTGATCGTCACGCGTAAGCTGCCGGACGTGGTGGAAACGCGCATGCGCGAGCTCTTCGACACGCGATTGAACCTGGACGATATGCCGCTGTCCCAGGCCGAGCTTGTTCACGCGGTGCAGACCGCTGACGTGTTGGTGCCGACGGTGACGGACCGTATCGACAAGGCGGTGCTGTCGCAGTCTGGTCCGCAGCTCAGATTGATCGCCAATTTCGGCACCGGCGTCGACAACATCGATGTGGAAACCGCCAGCGCGCGGGGAATCATCGTCACCAACACGCCGGGAGTACTCACCGAAGACACCGCCGACATGACCATGGCCCTCATTCTGGCCGTGGCGCGCCGTCTCACCGAGGGGGCAGCGATCATCGGCGGCGAAAAACCCTGGACTGGCTGGTCGCCGACCTGGATGCTCGGCCACCGCATCTATGGCAAGCGCCTGGGCATCATCGGCATGGGCCGCATCGGCTCGGCGGTCGCACGGCGGGCCAAGGCCTTCGGCCTGCAGATCCACTATCACAACCGGCGGCCGGTCAACGCGCGCCTCGAGGAGGAGCTGGAGGCGACCTACTGGGAAAGCCTCGACCAGATGCTGGCGCGCATGGACGTGATCTCGGTCAACTGCCCCCACACGCCCGCCACCTACCACCTGCTGAACGCACGCCGGCTGCGGCTGATGAAGCCCACGGCCATCATCGTGAACACGTCGCGCGGCGAGGTTATCGACGAAAACGCCCTTGCGCGCATGCTGGAGGCCGGCGAGCTGGCCGGGGCCGGCCTCGACGTGTTCGAGCATGAGCCGGCCGTCAATCCACGGCTCATCAAGTGCTCGCGCGCCGTGTTGCTGCCTCATATGGGCTCGGCAACGATCGAGGGTCGCATCGACATGGGCGAGAAGGTCATCATCAACATCAAGACCTTCGTCGATGGGCACACGCCGCCAGACCGCGTGCTGCCCACCATGCTGTAACGGGCGCAGGGGAACCCTTGCGCCTCAGGCAAGGCCCTCCTCGCTCCGGGCCCGCTGCACGGCTGGACGCGCGCGGACGTCCTCCAGGAAGCGAAGGATGCCGGGGTAGGCGCTGAGGTCCACGCCCGCGCGACGGGACCAGCTCAGCACGACCCATGCATAGGCATCGGCGACGGTGAAAGTATCCCCCGTCAGAAAGGGGTTTCGCGCGAGCGCCTGGTCCACCACCTTGAGCCGTTGCGCCAGCACGGAGCGGGCCAACTCCTTCGCGGCTTCCGGGGCATTGGCCACAAACAGCGGGAAATAGTTCTTGTGCAGCTCGGCACCGGTGAAGGCGAGCCATTCCTGGACCCGATAGCGGTCTAGAGAGCCGGCCGGCGGAATCAGGCTTGCCTCCGGCTTCCGGTCGGCAAGATACTGCACGACCACGGCCACCTCTGTGAGCACCTGGCCGTTGTCAAGCTCGAGTGCCGGGACATAGCCTTTCGGGTTGACGGCCAGATAGTCATCGCCGGTTTCGGTCTTCTTGGTCGCGAGGTCGACGGATACCAGGTCCAGCGGGATCCCGGCTTCGCAGGCGACGATATGGGGCGCCAGCGAGCACGCGCCGGCCTTGTAATAGAGCGTGAATGTCACGAGCGAATCTCCTTCAAAAAATGAACGCTCCGATAGCACCGGCCCCGCGGCGGCTCAATGCCCATCGCAGGACCTTAGCCGATCGCCATTTCGTAGAAGCGGGGCCCCAAGGCATCATAGACCAGCAGCCGCCCGGCCAGGCTGTCGCCTATGCCCAGCAGTTCTTTGATCACCTCCACCGCCTGCAGGGAGCCGATGACACCGGTCAGCGCCCCGATGATGCCCACCTCCTCGCAAGTGGGCAGCGCGCCGGGATCGAGGCCCTCGGGATAGAGATCGCGATAGGATGGCCAGGGACTCCCATCCGGCCGCATCTGATAGGGTTTGAACGTGGTGATCTGCCCATCGAACCTGGCGACCGCCGCCGAGACCAGGGGAATGCGCGCCGCCGCACAGGCATCGCTCACCGCGAGCCGGGTGACATATAGGTCCGACCCATCGGCCACGATGTCATAGCCGGACACGATGTCGTGCGCATTTTCCCGGGTGAGTCGCAGCGTATGCAGTTGCACGGTCACATGGGGGTTGAGCCGGCGCACCGCGGCGGCCGCGCTATCCGTCTTGGCCAAGCCTACGGAGAGCGTGTCATGCACTACCTGTCGCTGGAGGTTCGGAAGGCTCACCCTGTCATCGTCGACGATGCCAAGGGTGCCGATGCCTGCCGCGGCCAGATAAAGCAGCACCGGCGCACCGAGGCCGCCCGCGCCCACCACCAGCACCCTGGCTGCCTTGAGCCGCTGCTGACCGGGCCCCCCGACCTCCTTCAGCAGCAGGTGCCGGGCATAGCGCTCGATCTCGCCTTCGCTGAGAACCATCCGATGAACCCCCAGCCTCAGCGCCGGCCGGAGGAGCCGAAGCCGCCGGCCCCGCGAGGCGTCTCATCCAGCGCCTCCACCCGCTCCCAGACGGCTCTCGTCACCGGGGCCAGCACCATCTGCGCGATGCGGTCCCCCCGTTCGAGGGTTACGGGCTCCTGGCCGAGATTGATGAGGATCACCTTGACCTCGCCGCGAAAATCCGCATCGATCGTGCCCGGCGAATTGAGGCAGGTGACGCCATGGCGCAGGGCAAGGCCCGAACGGGGTCTCACCTGGGCCTCGTAGCCTTCCGGCAGGGCTATTGCGATGCCGGTGGGCACCAGCCCCCTGTCGCCCGGGGCGAGCGTCAAGGGCGCATCGAGGGCCGCGCGCAGATCCATGCCTGCCGCGAGCATCGTCTCATAGCCGGGCAGAGGCAGGTCCTGCCCATGCGGCAGCTGCTGGATGGCGACGGTGACGTTCATCGGGCCGCGGCTCGGACGGCCTCGGCCACCCGCTCCATGAGCTTCCGGCCGACCTCCGCCTTGGGCAGGTTGGGCCACTCCTCCACCCCCTCGCCGGTCACCAGGTGGATCGTATTGTTGGGACCGCCCATGATGCCCGTGGCGGGCGACACGTCATTGGCGACGATCCAGTCGCAGCCCTTCGCTTCGCGTTTGCGCGTGGCATTTGTGATTACGTCTTGCGTCTCGGCGGCAAAGCCCACCACCAGCCGGGGCCGCCGGTTCTGCAAACGCGCGATGGTCTTGAGAATGTCGGGATTCTCCACCAGCCGGAGGGGCGGTAGCTCGCCCTTGCGCTTTTTGATCTTCTGGTCGGCGGCGTTGCCCACCCGCCAGTCCGCTACCGCCGCGGCGAATATGCCGACATCGCAGGGCAGCTCCGCCTCGCAGGCTTCCAGCATCTGCTGCGCCGTCTCGACCCGCCGCAGCGTGACGCCGGCGGGAGCATCGAGCGCGGTCGGGCCGCTCACCAGAACCGTGTCGGCCCCCAGCTGCTGGCTCGCGGCGGCAATGGCATAGCCCTGCTGCCCGGAGGAACGGTTGGCGATGTAGCGTACCGGGTCGATCGGCTCGTGTGTCGGGCCGGCGGTCACCAGCACCTTGAAGCCAGCCAGCGGTCGGTGTACCGCTGCCGCGAAGAAATCCTCGATGGCGGCAACGATCGCTTCCGGCTCGGCCATGCGCCCGTAGCCATACTCGCCGCAGGCCATGTCCCCCTGCTCCGGCCCCACCACGATTACGCCATCGCTCCGCAGGGTGGCCATGTTCCGCTTCGTCGCTGGATGCTCCCACATGCGCACATTCATCGCCGGGGCGATCAGCACGGGTGTGTCGGTGGCCAGCACGGTGGTGGAGGCGAGGTCATCCGCCCGCCCCGCAGCCATCTTGGCGATGAGGTCGGCCGTGGCCGGCGCCACCACCAGGAGGTCGGCCGAACGGGAGAGCTGGATGTGTCCCATCTCCGATTCGTCCGTCAGGTTGAACAGATCGGTGTAGACCTTGTTCTCCGAAAGGCTCGCGACCGATAACGGCGTCACGAACTGCTCGGCTGCCTTGGTGAGGATGGCTTGCACCGAGGCGCCGCGCTCGCGGAGCCGCCGGATCAGGATGAGATCCTTGTAAGCGGCTATGCCGCCGCCGACGATCAGCAATATGCGCTTGTCCCTGAGCATGGCTGCCTCGCTGCCAAATCCCGCCTGCACCTTACATGAATTGGCCAATCGCAAGCACCACCAATGCCAGAACGCCGATCCACAGGGCAATCCTGGCAGTGAGATTGTGCCGCGCCTGGGCGGCGGCAAGGGCCTCGCTGGTGGACTCGTCGAGCCGCAAGCCACCCGCATAGGCCATATCGGCCAGCAGCTTGGCCGTCCGCTCCGCCTCGGTGAACAGCTCCGGCAGGTTGCTGACCAGCCGCCCGAGCGTCGCCGCGCCCTCTGCTGCAGTGTGGAGATAGGCGCCCGGACCCAGGTTTTGCTCGGCCCAGTCTCGCACCACCGGCTCGGCGGTGGCCCACATATTGAGCCGCGGGTTCAAGGTGCGGGCCACGCCTTCCACCACCACCATGGTCTTCTGCAGAAGCAAAAGCTGCGGCTGGGTGGCCATGTTGAACTGCTCGGTCACGTGGAACAGCTGGCCCAGCAGCCGCGCCATCGAGATTTGCTCCGCCGGCTTGTCCATCAGCGGTTCGCCGATCGCGCGCAGGGCCTGCGCGAACAGCTGTGGCGACTGGTCGAGCGGCACATAGCCCGCCTGGAAGTGCACGTCCGAGACCCGCTGATAATCCCGGGTTATGAACCCCCACAGGATTTCGGCCAGGAACCGCCTGTCCTTCATGTCGAGACGGCCGGTGATGCCGAAATCCACCGCGACCAGCAGCCCGGCCTCATCCACGAAGAGGTTGCCCGGGTGCATGTCCGCATGAAAGAAGCCGTCGCGGATGGCTTGCCGGAGGAAAGTCTGGATGATGATGTCGCCAAGAGCCTCGAGATTGATCCCTCGCGCCCGCAGAGCATCGATGTCGCTCAGCGGCGTGCCGTTGATCCACTCCGTGGTCAGCACCCGCCGCCCGGTGCGTTCCCAGTCGACCCGCGGCACGCGGAACCCCGGGTCGTTACGGGTATTGTCGGCCATTTCGGAAATGGCCGCAGCCTCCATGCGCAAATCCATCTCGAGCTTCACCGATTGGGCCAGCATGTCGATGGTCTTGACCGGCCGCAGCCGGCGCGATGGCGGGCTGTGCCGTTCCATCAGCCGCGCAGCGCAGTAGAAGGCCTCGAGATCGCGAGCGAACCGCTGCTCGATGCCCGGCCGCAGCACCTTGACGGCCACCTCCCGCAGCGAGCCGTCCGCCTCCCGCACGGTGGCCTTGTGCACCTGGGCGATGGAGGCGGCGGCGATGGCCGGGCCGATCTCCTCGAACAGCGCCTTGGGCGCTGCGCCGAGGCTCTCGCGGATTTCGTCGAGAGCAGCACCACGCGGAAACGGCGGCAACTTGTCCTGCAGCTTCGACAGCTCGGATGCGCGTTCTGCCCCGATGATGTCGCCGCGCGTTGCGAGAAACTGGCCGAGCTTGATATAGCTCGGGCCGAGCTCGGCAATGGCCGCAGCCAGGCCCTTCTTACGGCCAGGCCGTGATCTTGCTATGCGGCGACCGAGCGCAAGTGCGAGCCGCGCGCCTGCCGGCAATTCGCTGACACTGTCGACCCCGCCGAAAGCGTCGTGCCGGGCGAGCACCCACCCTGTCCGCATCAGGTTCACGATATTCGCAACGCTGCTCACCATGGCACAAGCTGACGTCCGACCCGGATCACAGGCGCCAGGCGGAATGCATGGCAACGATCCCGCCGGTGAGGTTGCGGTACTTCACCTGGGCGAACCCCGCGGCCGCAATCATGGCTTTGAAGGCTTCCTGGTTGGGGAAGGTGCGTATGCTCTCGACCAAATATCGGTAGGGCGCGCCGTCGCCGGTCACCACCTTGCCCATGGCCGGTATGGCGGTGAAAGAATAGATCTCGTAGAGCGCCGCGAGGCCCGGGACATCCACCTCCGAGAACTCGAGGCAAAGGAAGCGGCCGCCCGGCTTCAGCACCCGGTAGGCTTCCGCCAGGGCCTTGTCGATATGCGTGACATTGCGGATGCCGAACGCAATCGTATAGGCATCGAAGCTCTTGTCCGGGAACGGCAATGCCTCCGCGTTGCCGACAGTGAACCGGCAGCGGCTTGCGAGACTTGGCGCGCTCTGCACGGGCCGTCCGCGTCCTGCGAAACGGCGGGTAAAGTCCAGGGCACGAAGGCGCGGCACGCCGGTCTCCCGACTGCCGGCTTCGCGGCCGGCCTCCTCGCGCAGGCGCCGCTGGCCTTCGGCGGCCATGTCGAAGGAAATGTCGCTGAGGGTGACCTGGACGCCGCTGCCACCCTGCTCCAGGATGCGCTGAGCGACGTCGCCCGTGCCGCCGGCCACGTCCAGCACGTGAAAGGGCCGCCCGCCCGTCGGCGGAGCGAGCCATGTCACCATCTCGTCCTTCCACAGACGGTGTAGGCCGCCGGACATGAGATCGTTCATCACGTCGTAGCGGCGCGCCACCTTGGCAAACACGTCATTGACCAGGCGCTGCTTGTCGCCCACGGCCACCGTGCGATAGCCGAATGATGCCGTTGCGGCCGCCGCATCGCGCGGCCCCTGCGGAGCCTTATCGTCTGGAGCTTCGTTCATTGCCGGCGACCATAGCGCAGCATGTCATGCAATTCTATTGGCACGCGCGTATGCTCGGCGTAATCCTGCCGCTATGGTCAACTTGCCGAGCTGCGAGATCTCACGGCATGCCTGAGCTGCCCGAGGTAGAGACGGTCCGGCGTGGCCTTGCCGGTGTGATGGCAGGCCATCGCATCGACCGGCTGGAGCTGCGCCGGCACGATCTGCGCTTTCCCTTTCCGCCCGACTTTCGCCAGCGCCTCCAGGGCGCGCGGGTCGAGCGTATCGACCGCCGCGCCAAATATCTGCTGGGCCTCACCGATCGTGGCGACGTTCTGATCATGCATCTCGGCATGTCCGGCCGCTTCACCATCGTGCCGCCGGAAGGTCAGGCGCGAAAGCCGGGCACGTTCTACCATGCGGCTGCGGCAGGCGCCGGCGAAGGCCCCCATGATCACGTGATCTTCGCCATGGATGACGGAACCCGCATCGTCTATGCCGACCCGCGCCGGTTCGGCATCATGGATCTTGCCGTTGAGGAGGAGCTTGCCGCTCACAGACTGCTCAAGGACATCGGCATGGAGCCGTTGGACGATGCGTTCGATGCCGCCTATCTGGGCGCGCGCTTCGCCGGCCGGCAGGCGCCGCTGAAGGCCGCGCTGCTCGACCAGCGCATCATCGCGGGGCTCGGCAATATATATGTGTGCGAGGCATTGTTCCGGGCCGGACTGTCGCCGGAGCGCAAGGCGGGATCACTCTCGCCGCAAGGGCTCGAGCGGCTTGTCGGCAGCATCAAGGCCGTGTTGCAGGACGCGATTGCCGCAGGCGGCTCCTCGCTGCGCGACTATGCCCAGGCCAATGGCGAGCTTGGCTATTTTCAACACACGTTCGAGGTCTATGACCGGGAAGGCCAACCCTGCCGGCGCGGCGGCTGCGGCGGGACGGTCGAGCGCGTCGTGCAGAGTGGACGTTCCACCTTCTATTGCCGAACCTGCCAGCGTTGACGGGCCGGTTGCATGGCGGCCGATCTTGGCTAGAGTGACGCCACACTCAGGGAAGAGCAGGGAAATTCGATGGCTTACGAGAACATCATCGTTGAGATGCGCGGCCGCGTCGGCCTGATCACCCTCAACCGTCCGAAGGCGCTCAACGCGCTGAACACGGCTTTGATGAACGAGCTGATCCAGGCCCTGGCCGAATTCGACGCCGATGACAGGATCGGCTGCATCGTGCTGACCGGCAGCGACAAGGCCTTTGCCGCCGGCGCCGATATCAAGGAGATGCAGACCAAGACCTATATGGAAGCCTATAAGGGGGACTTTCTGACCTCCTGGGACAAGGTGTCCCAAACCCGCAAGCCCATCGTCGCGGCCGTTGCCGGCTACGCCTTGGGCGGTGGCTGCGAGCTCGCGATGATGTGCGATTTCATCATCGCCGCCGAGAGTGCGAAGTTCGGCCAGCCCGAGATCACCCTTGGGGTGATGCCCGGCGCCGGCGGCACCCAGCGCCTGACCCGCTTCGTCGGCAAGTCGAAGGCCATGGACATGGTGCTGACCGGCCGCATGATGGACGCGGCCGAGGCCGAGCGTTCCGGCTTGGTCAGCCGTGTCGTGCCGGCGGATTCCCTGCTGGACGAGGCCATGAAGGCGGCGGAGAAGATTGCCGGTTTCTCCCTGCCGATCGTGATGCTGGCGAAGGAGGCGGTGAACCGCGCCTATGAGACCACCCTTGCCGAGGGGGTGCGTTTCGAAAGGCGCGTCTTCCAGTCCATGTTCGCGACCGAGGACCAGAAGGAGGGCATGACTGCCTTCATCGACAAGCGGCAGCCAAACTTCAAGAACCGCTGAGTTGACGCTCGCGCTGGTCCCCGGTATAAGCGCCGCGTGAGCGGGTCTCGTGTCGTCGTGCCGGCGCCCGCAAGCTATTTCCGTTCAAGAAGGAACTGTCGTCATGGCCAACACGCGTTCGGCTAAGAAGGCTATCCGCCAGGCGCAAAGGCGTACGGCGATCAATGGCGCGCGCCGTAGCCGCGTGAGGACCTTCGTCCGCAAGGTCGAAGAGGCGATCGCCGGCGGCGACCGCAATGCGGCAGAGGAAGCGTTGAGAGCTGCGCAACCCGAAATTGTGCGCGGCGCAAACAAGGGCGTGCTGCATCACAACGCCGCCGCGCGCAAGATTTCACGTCTGGCGCACCGTATTAAGTCTATGCCAGCCTGACATCACACGGCAATATGAATGAGGACGTGACCGGGAAACCGGCACGTCCTTTTCATTTTCAGATTACTCCGTATAAAGATTTGTCATAATTTCCGCCGCCAGAACAAGTGGTTATCGGCATCCCCTCGGCAGGTGCCGCCGAACCCGTCCGCGGCAGGTGTGTAAAAAATAGGGAAATAAGCAAACCGCAGTTTTCCGCCATTTTTCCACTACCTTTTTTGGTACTGCCGATTCATATGACGACTCAATAACTTGTTAATGGGTTGCTCCTTCTTGGCACCCTGCTCCACCATGCAAATATACGTCCGTATACTGACGTATTGAATCGTTGCCTGTTGTCATGCTCACCGCCTCCGTGTAAGGTCACCAAGCGCTTCAGGGGACCGGCCAAGAAGAACACGGCGCCGGGACCTCGCTGAAGTGGCGTCACCAGTGGCAGGACGGTCGGCAGGCTGGTTCATCTGCGTTTCCGCTCGGTCTTCCGCCACGTCAAAATGCGCGTATTGGTTGTTTTGGTCTGGCGCCCTTGTGGCACCGGAACGGGGGATTTGTGCACGGTCGAACAGGGAGTTTTTGAATACGGAAGGGGGCAGGGCGCCGGCCAATAAGCCGCGCTCGGCGGGCGAGTTTTTCTTTAGCACCAGCTGAGCTGATTAGGGTGGGCGTGGCCATCGCGTCGGCCTGATGAGTTATCGGCGCTGCTCCTGGCAGCGCGAGAGGGGTTTGTCTGATGAAGAGCGTGGGGTCGGTTCAAACTTTGCAATTTTTGCAGAAATCGGGGGCGGGCGGTCCAGATCATTGGCAGGCATCTGATAGCGTGGACCCCTTAAAGGCCCGCTCAGGGGCGGCTGTCTTCTCACCATCGGGCTCTCCAGCCACATCGGCAGGCGTTGCAAGCAGGGGGGACCAGGGCGTGGCATTTGACGAGTCTAGGTCTGGCGATCTTGCGGCGGCGTGGGGACGCATCTCCGACCGGCTCAGAGCGGAACTCGGCGAGGACCTCTTCTCGAGCTGGTTCGCCCGCATGGAAATCGAGGAACGGTCGGGCGCCCGGCTCGTCGTATCGGTGTCTACCCAATTCTTGCGCAACTGGGTCCAGTCCCACTACCTGGACAAGCTGGTGATGCTCGCTGATGCTGAACTGGGCGGCATCAAGGAGGTTCAGATCCGCGTGCGAAGCCGTGGCACACCCGTGCGCATCGTGCGCTCCGAAGCAAGTGGCGAAAGCCGGCAGCCCTCGCAGAAGGCGGCGGCCAACATCTCCGCTGTCGCCCCGGTGTCACAGGCGCAGCGCGTCCCTGCCGCTTCCGCTGCAGCATCGGATAGCGACGGGCGCACCGCTAGCGGCGGCGGGCTCGACCGTGGCAGCCCGCTTGACCCGGATCTCACCTTCGACACCTTCCTGCTCGGCAAGTCCAACGCACTCGCCCATGCGGCGGCGATGCGGGTGGCGGATGCATGTGTGGACGCGCCGGTCAGCTTCAATCCGCTCTATATCCATTCACCCTCCGGCTTCGGGAAAACCCATCTGCTCAATGCCATTGCCTGGCGGGTGCGTGAGACACAGCCGGAACGGCGCGTCATGTTCCTCAGCGCCGAGCGGTTCATGTACCACTTCATCACCGCGATCCGCGCCCGCGACGTCATCCTGTTCAAGGACCAGTTCCAGTCGGTGGATGTCTTGCTGGTCGACGATTTCCAGTTCCTGCAGGGCAAGACCATGCTGCAGGAGTTCCTGCACACCTTCAATTCGCTGGTCGATTCCAAGCGGCAGGTGATCGTTGCCGCCGACGTGCCTCCCACCCAGCTCGACAGTATCGATGCGCGCATGCGCTCGCGCTTGGCGGGCGGGCTGATCGTTGACATTCAACCACCCGAGCTCGAGCTGAGGCGTCGCATTCTGCACGCGCGGCTCATCGAGGCGATCAGGCGGGATCCGTCCGTGGCCGTGCCCGACGACGTGGTCGAGTTCATCGCCAACCGGGTCAATGGCGGTGGGCGCGAGCTCGAAGGGGCGCTGATCCGGGTGATCGCCCATCAGCAGCTGGTTCAGGCGCCCATGTCGGTCGATCTTGCTGCGTCCGCTTTGCGCGATCTGGTGCAGAGCGCGGAAGTGCAGCGGATCAAGATCGACGACATCATGCGGGTGGTCGGCCGCCACTACAACGTTGCCAAGGTGGACCTTCTGTCGCCGCGGCGCGCCCGTTCGATCGTGCGCCCGCGCCAGGTCGGCATGTATCTGGCGAAACGTCTCACCTCGCGTTCGTTGCCGGAAATCGGCCGGCGGTTCGGTGGGCGTGATCACTCCACCGTTCTCCATGCCGTTCGCAAGGTCGAGGAGCTGCTGCAGAAGGATGAGCAGCTGCAGCGCGAGATCGTGCTGCTCACCAAGCTTCTGGAGCAGCCCTGAGCCCGAATGATGCGCAGCGCCCCGGGGCTTGTGATCGCTGCCAATCCGGGGCACATTCCCATGAGAGACACGCCATCCTGCCATGCACGTGCGGAATATCGCGCTGCGGAAGGAACCCGCATCGGCGCGGACCGGGCGGCACGGCGGCATTGCGGAATGGGCAAGAGAGGAGCTGAGTTGCGGCCATGAAGGTCACCATTGAGCGGGCGGCCTTTCTCAAGGCGCTGAACCACGTTCAGAGCGTGGTGGAGCGGCGCAACACCATACCGATTCTATCGAACGTGCTGATCCATGCCCACCAAGGCGAGATCCGCTTGAGCGCCACCGATCTCGATGTGGAAGTCATCGAAACCGTGGCGGCCGACGTGGCACAGGGCGGCGCGACCACCGCGCCCGCTCATATGATGCACGACATCGTGCGCAAGCTGCCGGAAGGCACGCAGCTCCAAATCGAGCAGGGGGCCGATACCGGTCGGGTGGCGATTTTCGCCGGTCGGTCGCGGTTTTCACTGCAGGCGCTGCCGGCGGAGGAGTTCCCCGATATCACCGCGGGAGAGTTCTCGAACAGCTTCACCGTCCAGGCGGCCGACCTCAAGACCATGATCGAGCGCACCCGCTTTGCGATCTCAACCGAGGAGACCCGCTATTATCTCAACGGCATTTACCTCCATGCCGTCCGGGCCGATGGCGGCGACAAGCTGCGGGCTGTGGCGACCGACGGTCATCGCCTCGCCCAGTTCGAGCTGCCCCTGCCCGCGGGCGCCGCTGGCATGCCGGGCGTCATCGTGCCGCGCAAGACCGTGCTCGAAGTGCACCGCTTGATCGAGGACCGGGACGCCACCATCGAGATTGCCCTGTCGCAATCCAAGGTCCGCTTCGGGTTCGATGGCATCGTGCTCACCTCCAAGCTGATCGACGGAACTTTCCCGGATTACGAACGGGTGATCCCCAAGCACAATGACAAGGTGATGGATGTAGACACCAAGCTGTTTGCGCAGGCCGTGGATCGGGTGTCGACCATCTCCAGCGAAAAGGGCCGGGCGGTGAAGCTGCACATCGGCAGTGGCAAGGTCGTGCTCACGGTGAACAATCCGGATAGCGGCTCGGCGGAGGAGGAGTTGGTCGCCGATTACGACGCGCCGGACCTCGATATCGGCTTCAATGCCCGTTATCTGCTTGACATAGCGGGCCAGTTGGAGGGCGATACCGCCCGTTTTCTGTTGGCGGACGCGGGCTCGCCGACCGTCATTCGCGACGTGGTGGACGACGCGGCGCTCTATGTGCTGATGCCGATGCGGGTGTGACCTGATAAAGTGCGCTCCAACCCTGCCGGAAGGCGCAGAAAAGCTTGCAGAATCGCTGTGGCGAGGCCATATAACGCTCGGGCACTGAGCTCGGCGGATTGAGGTATTTTCGTTCGCAGGATCCTGGTCATTGGAGCGCCGACGGTGGCAAAAAACCGCGCTCTGGCGCTGACAAGGCTCACACTGACCGATTTTCGGAATTATGCGCGTCTACGTCTGGATGTGGATGCGGGTCCCGTTGTGCTGACCGGCCCCAATGGAGCCGGGAAGACCAATCTCCTCGAGGCGCTGTCGGTGCTGTGCCCCGGGCGGGGGCTGCGCTCGGCGACTTATGCCGACATGGCGCGTCATGACGGTTCCGGCGGTTGGGCCATTGCCGCCGAGCTCAACGGCCCCCGCGCCGAGCTCCGCGTCGGCACCGCATGGGAAGGCCGGCGGGCCGAACCGGACGACGAAGACGCCTTGGAGATCTCGACCGCTCAGGGCCGGCAGGTGCGCATCGAGGGCACCAGCCATCGCGGTTCAGGCGCCCTTGCCTCGGTCATCCGCATGGTGTGGATCACACCAGCCATGGACAGGCTGTTCAACGGACCGGCTGGCGACCGCCGCCGTTTTCTCGACCGGCTGGTGCTCGGCATAGATCCAGACCATGGCAGCCGGGTGCAAGCCTTCGAGAAGCTGATGCGCGAGCGCAACCGGCTGCTCGAAGACATGCGCGAGGGCCAGCGGCGGGACGGGATCTGGCTCGACGGCATCGAAGCGGCCATGGCCGAGCATGCGGTGGCCATTGCCGCCGCACGGCGGGCAGCGGTGGATGCGCTGCAGCTCGCCTCCGCCCAGCAGCACGGCGAGGCACATATGGGCGGTTTCCCTTGGGGCATCTTCCTCATCGAGGGAGAGCTTGAAGCCGCCATTGCCGATTTGCCGGCGGTGGAGGTGGAAGAGCGCTATCGCAGGACCCTCGCCGATACGCGCCTACTGGATGCCGGTGCTGGCCGTTGCCTGCGCGGACCTCATCGCAGCGACCTCGTCGTGAAGCACGGGCCGAAATCGATGGAGGCCCGCCTTTGCTCCACCGGCGAGCAGAAGGCGCTTCTGATCGGCATTATCCTCGCCAATGCGCGGATGATCGCGGAAGGCTTCGAGGGCTATGCCCCCATCATGCTGCTGGATGAGGTGGCGGCGCACCTGGATGAGGAGCGGCGGCGTGGCCTGTTCGAATGCCTGCTGCGGCTTGGCGCCCAGGCTTGGATGACGGGAACGGACGAGACGTTGTTTGCCGCGCTGCGCGGCGCTGCGCAGTTCTTCAGCGCCCGCGACGGGGCGCTGTGCGAAGCGGTTGCTTGATGGATAGGACGTGTTGATGAACAAGGCCAGCGAGACCAACGGTCAAGGTGCGGATTACGGTGCGGAGTCCATCAAGGTGCTCCGCGGCCTGGATGCGGTGCGCAAGCGTCCGGGCATGTATATCGGCGACACCGACGACGGCTCGGGTCTGCACCACATGGTCTATGAGGTGGTGGACAACGCTATTGACGAGGCGCTGGCCGGCTACTGCGACCACGTGACGGTGACGCTCAATCCCGACGGCTCGGTGACGGTCACCGACAATGGCCGCGGCATCCCCACGGACATCCATTCCGAGGAAGGCGTGTCGGCGGCCGAAGTCATCATGACCCAGCTGCATGCCGGCGGCAAATTCGACCAGAATTCATACAAGGTGTCCGGCGGCCTGCACGGTGTTGGCGTCTCGGTGGTGAATGCTCTGTCGCAGTGGCTGAAACTGACCATCTGGCGCAACGGCTACGAGCACACCATGACGTTCGTGCATGGCGTGGCGCAGGCACCGCTCGCGATCACCGGCCCCTCCGACCGCACCGGAACCGAGGTATCGTTCCTGCCCAGCACCGAGACCTTCAGCATGGTCGAGTTCGACTATGCGACGCTGGAGCATCGCCTGCGCGAGCTTGCCTTCCTGAATTCTGGCGTGCGCATCACCCTGACCGACCGGCGCGGCATCGAGACCAAGGTCCAGGACATGCGCTATGACGGCGGCCTTGAAGCCTTCGTCCGCTATCTCGACCGCGCCAAGCAGCCGCTGTTCGGCGACCCCGTCATGGTCAAGGCCGATCGTGATGGCATCCAGGTAGAATGCGCCCTTTGGTGGAACGACAGCTATCACGAGAACACGCTGTGCTTCACCAACAACATCCCGCAGCGCGACGGCGGCACCCACCTGGCAGGCTTTCGCGCAGCGCTCACGCGCATCATCAACAACTACGCGTCCGAAAGCGGCCTCGCCAAGCGCGAGAAGGTGGCGCTCACGGGCGATGACGCGCGCGAGGGCCTGACCTGCGTGCTCTCGGTGAAGGTGCCCGACCCCAAGTTCTCGTCGCAAACCAAGGATAAGCTTGTTTCATCCGAGGTGCGGCCTGTGGTCGAGGGGGTCGTCAGCGAGCATCTCGGCACCTGGCTCGAGGAGCACCCCACTGAGGCCAAGCTGGTGGTGAACAAGATCGTCGAGGCCGCAGCGGCTCGTGAGGCGGCGCGCAAGGCGCGGGAGCTCACTCGCCGCAAGGGCGCGCTCGACGTTTCCAACCTGCCGGGCAAGCTGGCGGATTGCCAGGAGCGCGACCCCGCCAAGTCCGAGCTGTTCATCGTGGAGGGCGATTCCGCGGGCGGCTCTGCCAAACAGGGCCGCAACCGCGAGAACCAGGCCGTGCTGCCCTTGCGCGGCAAGATCCTCAACGTGGAGCGGGCACGCTTCGACAAGATGCTGTCGTCGGAGCAGATCGGGACGCTGATCACCGCGCTTGGCACCGGTATCGGTCGCGACGATTTCTCACTGGAGAAGCTGCGTTACCACAAGATCATCATCATGACCGACGCGGATGTGGACGGCGCCCATATCCGCACCCTGCTGCTCACCTTCTTCTATCGGCAGATGCCGGAGTTGATCGAGAAGGGTCACCTCTACATTGCCCAGCCGCCGCTGTTCAAAGTGAAGCGCGGTAATTCCGAGCAGTATCTCAAGGACGAGAAGGCGCTGGAGCAATACCTGATCGATGGCGGCATCGGCGACGCAGTGCTGATCCTCGCCAATGGCGACGAGCGCGCGGGCGAGGATCTGCGTCAGATCGTGAACGAGGCGCTGGAGATCCGCGCCATTCTCGACGGGCTGCATACCCGCTATCCCCGTTTCGTGGTCGAGCAGGCGGCGATCGCTGGCGCCTTGAACCCGGAAACGCTCTCAGACCCGGTGCGCGCCCGTGAAGCCGCGCAATATGTAGCACGCCGGCTCGGGCTCCTGTCGGAAGAGACGGAGCGCAACTGGGTAGGCGAGCCGACGCCGGACGGAGGCCTCGAATTCTCGCGCGAGATCCGGGGCGTGCGCGAAGTGCGGACCATTGACGGCAAGCTGATCTCCTCGGCCGATGCCCTGCGGCTCGACAAGAAGATGCCGCATCTGCAGGAGATCTATGCCAAGGCCGCGCGGCTGGTGCGCAAGGGTGAGGAGACCGCCATCCGCGGCCCCGTGCAGCTGCTCGACGCGGTCTTCGCGGCCGGGCGCAAGGGCATCACCCTGCAGCGCTACAAGGGGCTGGGCGAAATGAACCCGCAGCAACTGTGGGAAACGACGCTGGATTCGAACGCCCGCACGCTGCTGAAGGTGCAGGTACGCGAGTTGGACGAGGCCGACGACCTGTTCGCCAAACTCATGGGCGACCTGGTCGAGCCGCGACGGGAGTTCATTCGCGACAACGCTTTGCAGGTGGTCAATCTGGACGTTTGACGAGAGCCCGGGGTCTCAGCCGAGCTCCTGGCAGACATCCACCCACTGCGCACCAACCAGAGCGGCCATCCGCTCGGGTGCTATACGCAGGGCGCTGTGAGTGGAGCCGGCCGCCGGCACCACCTCGTCGAAGGCTTTCAGCGAAACGTCGCAATAGATCGGCAGTGGCGTCTTGAGCCCGAATGGCGAGACGCCGCCCACTGGGTGCCCCGTTATCTGCTCCACCTCTCCCGCATCGAGCATGCGCACCTTCCCGCCGAATGCCGCTTTGGCCTTGCGGTTGTCGAGGCGCGCGTCACCGCGGGTAACCACAAGCAGCACCTGATCGCCCACGCGGAGTGACAGGGTCTTGGCGATCTGCCCGGGAGTGACGCCGTGCCCCGCTGCTGCCAGCTCGACAGTTGCCGTGCTGACGTCGAGCTCCACAATTGAGATGTCGGGGGCGTGCTGAGCGAGAAAGGCGCGAACAGATTGTACGCTCATGGCTGGTGTGTTCGTGTGGCGATTGAGGTCCGGTACCGACGCATGCCGAGCCCGAAGGCAACCTATCGTCGCAGCTTGCGCACCGCAAGCCCGCTTGCCGGCCGAACCGCGTTGACCGGACGCAACCTGCCAACATCATTTAAATTTTGATATTTACACGAGCTACTATGGTGCCTGTTTCGATTGTTAATGTAAACACGGCCACATTTCCTCCCATTGTTGATGGCAATAACCGCCTAATTGTATGACGAGCCCAGCGGAATATAGACGCTGGAATCCACACAAGACTTAACACATCGCTTCATTCATTTCGGAGTGCCTGGCGCGGACGGCCTATGCCCTGCCGCCGGGCGGAGGAGATTTGCGTGGAAACCATGATCGAGCTTACACGGTCCGCCCTTGGACATGCCCGCAAGATGGGTTTGATGCCGCGGATCGCGGCGCTGCGACTTGGCGAATGGGTGGCGAAAGGTGACGTGCTGGAACTGTCCAGCGATGCCCGGTCGGACGAATTCATCGTCCGCGGGCGGCGCGTCTGGATCAATCCGGAAGGCGGACAAGCGCTGATTTTCCTGCTCGACTATCCCGCACACCCGGCGCTAAGGTGACGCCGCCTTGCCCGCCCTGGATTGTGGCGCGCAGGCCACCGATCAGTTGCCGGCCCATCGGATCAAGCCTGAAGCAGCACCGGCTTTTGGACAATCCGGTGCGTCAGCAAAGAACAGAGCGGCGGCGAACCTTGCCGCCGCTTGCGCCGAGGGATGATGATGACTGCGATGAGACTTGCCATCGCCGGAGCCGGCGGCCGCATGGGGCGCGCGCTCACACGGCTCGTACACGAGATGGAAGGCTGCGAGGTGGCCGGCGGCCTCGAGGCACCCGGCTCCCCGTTTGTGGGGGCCGACATGGGCCAGCTGGCTGGCCTGGGAGAGATCGGCGTCGCCGTGCAGGATGATCCCTTGCCGCTGTTTACCCATATCGACGGCGTGATAGACTTCACGACCCCCAGCGCGTCCTTGGGCCTGGCCGAGCTTGCCGCGCAAGCTCGTATTGTCCATGTGATCGGCACCACCGGCTTCAGTGCCGAAGATGACAGGAAGATCGCCGCGGCGGCCCGGCATGCGACCATCGTCAAGTCAGGCAATATGAGCCTGGGGGTTAACCTGCTGGCAGCCATGGTGCGAAAAGTGGCCGCCGCCCTCGACCAGAGCTTCGACATCGAGGTGGTCGAGATGCATCACCGCAACAAGGTGGATGCCCCGTCGGGAACGGCGCTGCTTCTGGGCGAGGCCGCCGCCGAAGGGCGCAACGTCAAGCTCAGCGACGCCGCCGTGAGGGTCCGCGACGGCCATACCGGCCCACGCCAGCGCGGCACCATCGGCTTTGCCACATTGCGTGGCGGCAGCGTTATCGGTGAGCATACCGTCATCTTCGCCGGCGATGGTGAACGGATTGAGCTCGGGCATCGGGCGGAGACGCGCGACGTCTTTGCCCGTGGCGCGGTCAAGGCGGCGCTTTGGGCCCGCGGCCGCAAGCCGGGACTTTATACGATGGTCGATGTGCTCGGCCTCAATGATTGAGTGAGGGCGTTTGATGGACAATCTACTGGTTCTCGTGCGACACGGGCAGAGCGAGTGGAATTTGAAGAATTTATTTACCGGCTGGGCCGATCCGGACCTCACGCCCCTGGGCGAGGAAGAGGCTGACAAGGCCGGCGAACGGCTCAAGGCGCTGGGATTGTCCTTCGATATTGCCTTCACCAGCGCGCTCACTCGAGCCCAGCATACGCTTTCCCGCATCCTGAAGGTGCTGGGCCAGGAGAACCTGCCGATCCAACGCGATCAGGCGCTGAATGAGCGCGATTACGGCGATCTCACCGGCCTCAACAAGGATGAGGCGCGCGCCCGCTGGGGCAAGGAGCAAGTCTTCCTGTGGCGTCGGTCCTATGACGTCCCGCCGCCGGGCGGTGAGAGCCTGAAGGATACGGCAGCGCGAGTCGTCCCCTATTTTCAGAACAACATCGTACCCCAGCTGAGGCAGGGCAAACGTGTGCTCGTCGTCGCCCACGGCAATTCCCTGCGTGCCCTCATCATGCATCTTGAGGATCTGCCGGGCGAGGAGATCGCCCTTCGCGAGCTCGCAACCGGCGCGCCGATCATCTACCGGCTCGATGGCGATATGAAGGTCAGCAGCCGCGAGGAACCGGTCGCCTGATCGCCTGCCCCGTCTGCGCCTTCCCTCGAGGGCCATACGGAACAGCTCGCGCAACCGATGGTCCGAAGGACGCCCTACCCTGCGCCTCCGGCCCGTGTAAGCTCGGCCTCCCAGCTGAGCATCGCGCGCTTGCGGTCGAGACCCCAATGATAGCCGCAGAGCCCGCCTCCTTTACCGATCACCCGATGGCAGGGCACCACGAAGGAGATGGGGTTGCGGCCGACCGCTGCGCCCACCGCGCGCGATGCGCTGGGCTTGCCGAGCGCCATGGCGATTGACGAGTAGTTGGTGGTCTCGCCGACGGGGATCTTGAGGAGCTCCTCCCAGACCTGCACGTGGAAAGCAGTGCCGATCAGCACCACGTTGAGCGGGTTTGTCTCCCGCCATTGCTCTGGATCGAACACCCGGCCGACATAGGTTTCGGTTGCGGACGAATCTTCGATGAACCGCGCCTGCGGCCATCGCCGCGTAATGTCGTTCAATGCAGCGTCGCGCCCATCTTCGTCAGTGAAGCCAAGGGCGGACAGTCCGCCACCGGTTGCGACGAATAAGCCCATCCCAAACGGCGTGGGGTGAAAGCCATAGCTCATCGTCAGCCCGGTGCCCCGCGCCCCATGGAGCGTGGGCGCCACGATATCATGCGTCACGAACAGGTCTCGCGGGCGATCCTGCTCGAATAGGGATCCGGTGCGGCTCAAGGCGTGAGCGGTGGGCATGGTCTGTCCTTCGACGAACTCAATGTGCGCTCACTCTGCGGGATGCAGACCAGCTTGGCTATCCGGAATTTGCGCCTCAAATGGGGCTCACGCCGGCTGAGGCACGGAGACCATGCCGCCCCGCAGCGCCGCCTTCAGGGCCCCGGCGAAATCGCGCCGTTCCTGCGGGGAGAGGAACGAGCCGATTTCAAGCCGCGCACCATGCGAGGTAAGATACAGTGGCCCACAGGTCTCCAGCACTTCGTTCTCGACCAGCTCGACCCGCACCCAATACGGGATGAACCGGAATTCTTTCGTCGGCTCTCTAGGAAACACCTTGCGTACGACAAGGGCGGTATCGGTAATATCGACCTGCTCATGCATGGTGCCGTCCTGGTAGTTGCGACGGAAAGCCCAATAGAGCAGCGCCACGTCCAGGCCGAAAAAACCGAAGACAGGCCAAGCACCCATGACCAGGAAGCCGGTGCCAACGACCGCGCTGACCCCGCCGAAGAACAGCATCAGCAACAGAAAGCCGCGCTGGCTGAGCGAGCGGTGGGGCGTGAGGATGGCCGAGAAGCGGATGGCTTCGCCTGGGGTGCTGCCCGTCTGTATTGCATGGTCGGACATGTCAATCTCGCTCGCCTGCCGCTCGGCCTGTTGACGGTGCATGGCTCCGCCCTTCATAAAGTGCGCCAGGCCGGTGGAGTGTTCCCTTGCGTTCTCCTCGCATCAAAACAAAGCGGCGTCTCGATGCGCACGACATCGAGGAAATTTTCGCCCGATTCGAGCGCCTTGCGCCGGAGCCGCGCGGCGAGCTCGATTATATCAATCATTTCACGCTGCTGGTTGCCGTTGTCTTGTCGGCCCAGGCGACTGATGCCGGCGTGAACAAGGCAACACGCCCCCTTTTCCAGGTCGCCGACACTCCGGAGAAGATGGTGGCGCTCGGGGAAGAAGGCCTCATTTCCTATATTAGGACGATCGGCCTTTACCGCAACAAGGCGAAGAATGTGATCGCCCTGTCGCGCATGCTGATCGATGAGCATGGCGGGAAGGTGCCCCGTGACCGGGAAGCCTTGGAACGGCTTCCGGGCGTTGGCCGCAAGACGGCCAATGTGGTCTTGAACACGGCCTTCGACGAGCCGACCATCGCGGTCGATACCCACCTGTTCCGGGTCGCCAACCGCACCGGCCTCGCGCCGGGTAAGACACCGCTCGATGTGGAACAGAAGCTCAATCGGGTCGTGCCCGAGCAATACAAGCGGCGAGCCCATCACTGGCTGATCCTGCACGGACGTTACATCTGCAAGGCACGCAAGCCCGAATGCCCCCGCTGCCCGATCAACGACATCTGCCTGTTTCCGGACAAGACCGGCCTTGGCGCTGCCCCCGCCGACGAGCCTGCCGCCGCTACAGGGAGCCTCGCTTCCTGATCTGCTTGTAGATATGCACCATGTAGGCGGTGGCGAATAGCGGCACGATGAGGTTGGCCAGCGGCACGAGCGCCAGCAGCGCCGGAATGAAGCCGGCCGCGAGCACTCTGTGGCTGTTCTCGCGACGGAGCAGGCGGGCCTCTTCCACCGGCATGTGCCGCATGGCGATCATCTCGAAGAACTCTCGGCCGAGCAGATAGGCGTTGGCGAGAAGCGCAGCCAGAACGCCTATCCCCAAGAACAAGGTCGGCAGCAGCAGCAGGTTGATCGCCAGCACCAGGAGCCCGAACTGGAGGGCCGTTATGATCGCTTTCGAGAGCGGCAGCTCCCGGCCGACCGGATCGTTCGGGTAATGCTTGCGCTCGACCATCTCCGCCACCCCATCGAGAAACAGGCCGGCAAACAGCGCCGTCACCGGCGCGATCAGCAAAATGGCGAGCGCAATCAGCCCGAGCCCGGCCACCACGGTGATGATCGTGTTGGCCCAGGCCCACGGCAGGAGCGTCAGGCTGTCCACCACGACCTCGATGACCACCCATAGCCCCACCAGCAGCAGGATGGTCAGGCCCAGCGATTTCCAGAGCACCTTCCTGAAGGGTGGCGAGAGAACGTCGGAAAGCGCCTTGAGCGCCGCACTGATCATGGATAGGTTTCCACCTGCCCGTAAACTGCCGGTGGGGTGACTTACTGCCTTCAGCCGATCGCGGCAAGCCATCCCGGCACACTCTCAGGATAGCCCATGACCTCGATGAAGCTCGACGTTCTCGGTATAGGCAATGCCATTGTGGATGTGCTTAGCCGGACGGATGACGAGTTTCTTGCAACTCACCAGCTCTCGAAAGGGGCTATGCGGCTGATCGACGAACCGACGGCCCATACTCTCTATGCAGATATGGGCCCCGGCACGGAGGTTTCGGGCGGGTCTGCCGCCAACACCATTGCTGGCGTTGCATCTTTCGGCGGGCGCGCCGCCTTCATAGGCAAGGTGCGCAACGACCAGCTGGGCGAAGTATTCGGTCATGACATCCGTGCCCACGGCGTGGAATATGCAACCTCCATGGCCACCTCGGGGGCTGCAACCGCGCGCTGCCTCATTCTGGTGACGCCCGATGGCGAACGCACCATGAACACCTTCCTCGGCGCCAGCATCGGGCTTGCGCCGGTCGATGTCGAGCCGCAGCTCGTCGAGCGCGCGGCTGTTACCTACCTCGAAGGCTATCTCTGGGATCCGGAGAACGCGAAGCAGGCCTTCGTCAAGGCCGCGGGCCTTGCACGGGCGGCGGGGAATAAGGTTGCCCTGAGCCTGTCCGATGCTTTCTGCGTGGAGCGTCACCGCGAGAGCTTCCGCGAATTGGTACACAGCCAGGTGGACATCCTCTTTGCGAACGAGGTGGAGATCATGTCGCTCTACCAGACCCCGAGCTTCGAGGAGGCGCTTGCCGCGGCCCGGCATGATTGCCCTCTCGTCGTGCTGACCCGGAGCGAAAAGGGCTGTGTCATCGCTGAAGGGGCAGCCGAGGCGGTGGCCGTCCCAGCGCATCCGGTAGAGCGGGTGGTGGACACGACTGGTGCCGGCGACCTCTTCGCGGCCGGCTTTCTCTATGGCTTTACCCGGGGCATGGCCCATGCCGCGTCAGCCACCCTCGGCACGCTGGCCGCAGCCGAGGTCATCAGCCATATCGGCGCTCGTCCGGAAGAGAACCTGGCCGACTTGGCCAAGCGGCTCCACGTCATCTGAGGATCGCGTCCCGCCCACCGCGGCGGATTTACGTATCGCCCGCCAAGTTGCGTCGAGCCTTTTCCAGCTCTTCCGTATAGCGCCGCAGGGTGTGCGCCTCGGTGAGCAGCCCCACGACCTTGCGGGTTGTGTTGCCGTCGATCACCGCAAGGGCTTCGCTCTCCGTCTCGTCGAAGCGCTGGGCGGCTTCCTTGATGTTCATCCAGGGCAGGAGAGCGGCATCCTTGTAGCGCAGTATGGAGGCTATGGGCTTCGCGGCCGCGCTCGCCTCATCGGCCCCGGCCAGTGTCTCGCTGTGGGCATCGGCAACCAGCACGATGCCGCTATAGCGCCCCTCTCCATCCACAGCCACCACCCTCTGGGTCGAGCCCAGCGGAAATTCCTGGCGAAACTGGGCAACCGGCATGCTGTCCGGTACGGTCCGCACGTCATGCCGCATGAGGCGGCGCACGGTCAGATCGAACATCCAGCCGATGTCGAGCGCGCTGCGAATCGCCTCGCCCCGCAGGTGAAACCGCCAGGTTGCAAAGGAATAGCCGAAAGTACGCCGCACCGTGAGCGACGATACGACGGCCGTGCACAGCACGCCGATGGTCAGGGGCAGGTTGTTGGTCATCTCGAGCGCAAGCAAGGTCATGGTCAATGGCCCGCCGACAATGGCCACGGCGAGCCCCGTCATGGCGATGACCGCGGCGATCTGCGGGTCCGGCGCCAGTTCTGGCGCGATCAGCACGAGAAGCGCCGTGTAGGCTTTGCCGAGAAGTGCCCCAAGAAACAGGGACGCGAAGAACAATCCGCCGCGGAACCCCGAACCAAGCGAGATCGCCGCTGCGATCGCCTTGAGCACCAGCAGGAACAGGATGGCCTGAAGCTCCGGCAGGTTGTCCTGCAGAATGATGGTGATGGCCCCGTGACCGGAAGCCAGTATGCGCGGGGTCAGCATGGCCAACCCACCGATCGCCAGTCCCCCGAGGGCGGGCCGCAACCACGATGGAATCCGGCTGGCCTTGAACAGGCTTTCAACGCCGGTCACCCCGCGCATGATCACGATGCCGGCACCGGCGCTGATCAGCCCCAGCACAACGAGATTGACGATCGCGGTCCGCCCGAGATCGACACTGGAGGCAAGGCTGGTGGCCATTTCGACCATGTGACCGGGCGGAAGCAGGAGCTGTGCGGTCACGACGCCGCAGATCGAAGCAAGGCCGATGGGCGCGAGGGACGCCAGCGTATAGGTGCCGATGATCAGTTCGAAAGCGTAGAAGGCGCCGGCCAACGGCGCGTTGAACGCAGCGCCGATCGCGCCGGCCGCGCCGCAGCCAACGAGGATGCGCAAATCGTTGCGCCGAAGCCGGAACGCCTCGCCCAGCTTCGAAGCTGCGCTTGCCCCGATCTGGGTATAGCCGGCTTCGAGGCCGACCGAAGCGCCGAAGCCGTTTGAAATCATGGTTTGCACGGCGATATAGGCGCTGTCGACGAACGACATCTTGCCGCCCCGCAATGCGTTGGCTTCGATCGGGTCGACCGGGCTGCCGGTCCGGTAGCGCCTATGGACTGAGGTAACCGCCACCAACAACAGGCCGCCAAGGGTGGGCATGAACATGAACCAGCTGGTGGGCAGGCTGTCGACGGCGCTGAGCCGTTGGCTCGAGCTGATGCCGAACAGCACTTCGTGCAGCCATTGCGTGATGAGCGACATCCAGACGACGAGCACGCCGGCGCACATGCCGGCGACGCAGCCGAGCACCGCAAGCCAAACCTCGCTGCGCCGAACCAGTGCACGCAGAGTGCTCGGGGCGAGTGCGAAACGATCGATGATCGGCAGGCCTTGCGCTTCGGTCGACATGAGGTGAATGGCTGGCAAGCAGTCGCAACGGCAGTTTGCCCTACCGTAACCGTGAAGCATGAAGCTTGTCGCGCCTCATCCTACCTACAGCACGATCCTGAAAGACACGCGCGACAGAACGGAACGGCAATGGGCGGATCAGGCCTCGCGCCTCAGCTGCTCCACCGCCTGCTCCAGCGAATCGAATCGCCGCCAGCCCGTTGCGGTCTGCACGTCGACAATGCCGTTGTCGTATTCGATGAAGTGGTGTCCTTCGATGTCACCCTCTTGGACCACCTGCGCAAATCCCCCACTCTCGTCGACGTCTTCGGTGCTGGGCTCGCTTTGTCGCGCCTTGCCGAGGAGAGATCCGCTGCTGCTGCCGACGCTCCGGGCGGAGCCGGCCAGCGGTTCAGAAGCCACGGGGGCCAACGGCGCCGTCGACAGGTCCTGCTCGTCCCGGTCGAAGTCGTGGATCAACCGGATGATCTTGGAGGCAGCGAACGCGATCGCGCCAAGCGTCATCAGGAGATAGCCCAGGAGGATGATCTGCTCGACCGTCGCCAGCCGCATGCCGTCGACCGTCGGGTTGGATGGCAGATAGGGCAGACCGCTGGCTGGCGCCGAAGCTTCCAGCCCGAACCCGGTCAGCAGCACGCCCCATCCGCCGAGGCTGATCAGCGCCCCAAGGACAAGCAAAGCGATTCCCATCCGCGAACTCCCTGTGATGGCTGTGTCGGCGTCTCGCCTCTCCTACAGCCTGTATGCCAATTACACCCTCCACCACAAGAGACGGTAGCATGTCCGATCCGCAACGAGAGCGCGGGGCCAACATTGCTCAGCCGATTTTCGTCCCGCGTTACAGGGCCGCATCATCCCGGTTGCCCCAGCCCCATAGGTGGTTTCTCGGGGCGAGTCATCCCGGTCTAATAGAGATTCGCCGGAAAGTATTTCCGAAGCAGCATGTCATAGGTGCCATTCGCCTTGAGCTGGTCCATGGCATATTCGAAGCCATTGCGCAGTGGCGTATCGCCACGCCTGACGGCGATGCCGGCACCCGTGCCGAAATAGCGGGCCTCCGTGAAGGCGCCGGGGGCCAGGCGGCAGCAATCCGCCGACGAGGCGCTCAGCGTCCAGAACATGAGCGTGGCGCCGTCCGCGAACACGGCGTCGACCTGGCCGGCACGGAGCGCCTCGAGCGCCTCGGAGTCTTTGGTGTAGAGCCGTACCACCGAGCGCGGAAAGAAGGCGGCCAGATAGGCCTCGTGCGCCGTGCCCCTGACCACGCCGATGCGTTTGCCAGGCAGCCCGTTGCCCTCCACCGTCTCGATCCCGGCGTCCTTGCGCACCGCGAATCGCGCCGGCAAGCGGAAATAGGGCTTGGTGAAATCCACGTTCCGCAAGGCGGCCGAGGTAATTCGCATGGATGCGATCAGTGCATCGCCCGTGCCATTCAGCAGGCTCGGCACCAACCGGTCCCAAGCAAGCCCGTTGACCGTGCACTTCACCCGCAGCACCAGGCACATGGCACGCGCCAGGTCCACGTTGAAACCGACGAGCGCGCCCGATTCGTCATGGTAGTTGAACGGCGGGTAGTCGTTGCCCACCAGGACCTTGATCGGCTCGCGGCTGGTCAGGTCCGGCCGGGTGAGGGCGGGGTTCAGGCGCCAGATCTGCGGGGCGATGGCACTTTCTGTTCCATCCGATGTTGGCGGCGCACCGCCCGGCTGCTCGGTCTGAGCAGTTGGCGGGCCTTGGTCCGGCGGCTCGGTCTGAGCAGTTGGCGGGCCTTGGTCCGGTGGCTCGGCCGGCCCCGCTGGTGCCGGTGCGGGCTCGGGCTCCGCAGGCGGGGTGGTCAACGCGGGCAGGCTGCCCCGCTCCACCTCCTCGCCCGGCAGCTGCGCCCAGGCATGCCACTCACCAGCCCAGGCGAGCAATATCAGCACCGCCAGCGCAAACTGTCGAACCACAGTGGATAACTCACCCATGAGCTTCATTTTTGCACAGCCTGGCTTTTGAGCGCCACCATTTCGTGATTTCATGCTGCCGGGGAGAGGTTCTGACCGGGGGGCGGAGCCATTACGGTCAATATCCGGCGGATGGGCGGAAGAGACATGGCGTCCAGCAGGGCGACATCTGTGGATGCCTTGCCTTGGCACACCGGCCTTGCGCACATTCACCCCGACCAACATCTCTCGGATCTCCTTCTGGCACGAGGCTGGATCACCGGCCGCGATCTCCGGATCGCGCAGGAGCTCGCCGCGGCAGCGGACGAGCCGCTGGGGCGCGTGCTGATCGCCGAAGGACTTGTCGATCAATCCACGCTCGCCGCCGCCCTTGCGGACGTGACTGGCCTGCCGCGCACCTCATCAGCCGAGCTGCACGCTGCGCTCGCCCGGCTTTCTGCCGAAACTGTGCAAGATGTGCTGCTGACAGGCTATCTTCCCCTCTGTCTTGGCGATAGCGGTCCGCTTTACGCGACCGCGGACCCCGCTCCATGGCGCGGCGCCGAAATGGGCATGCCGGTCGCCGGTCTGATGACGGCCGATGAGCTTCGCGCGGCATGTCTGCACGTCTGGGGCGGCGCCCTGCTGCACCATGCCCGAGACCGGCTGGCCGATAGCCTGCCCCAGTATTCCGCACGGCGTCGGCTGTCGCGTGGCCAAATCGCCGCGGCCCTTGCCCTGCTGATCGCGGCCGGCGTGTCTCTCTGGCTGGCCCCGCCAGCCGCCATGCTGGCCGCCGCGGTGCTGCTCTGCACGGTGTTCCTTTCGGTCATTGCCCTGAAAGGGCTGGCGCTGATTGCCGACAGGCCCGCGCACCACGTTGCCCCTGACGCACGCCTGCCGGACAGCGAGCTGCCTGTCTACAGCATCCTGGTGCCGGCGTTCAGAGAGGCGGAGGTGCTGCCTCACCTGATCGATGCCTTGCTGGCGCTGGACTACCCGGCAGCGAAGCTCGACATCAAGATCATCCTCGAGCGGGAGGATTGGGAGACGCGCTGTGCCCTGGCGAAGATGAGCCTTCCCGGTTGCTTCGAGACGGTGGTGGTGCCGAAGCTCATGCCACAGACGAAGCCGAAGGCGCTCAACTACGCCATGCGCTTCGTCCGCGGAACATATCTCGTCATCTATGACGCAGAAGATAGGCCGGAGCCGGATCAACTACGGCAGGCAGTCGCCCGCTTTGCTCAGGAACCGGATGACGTCGCCTGCCTGCAGGCGCGCCTGTCCTATTTCAATCACGGCGAGAATTGGCTCACCCGGCAGTTCACCATTGAATATGCGGCGCTGTTCGACCTGCTTTTACCGGTGCTGGCACGCTTTGGCCTGCCACTGCCACTTGGGGGAACCTCCAACCATTTCCGCGTGGACGTTCTGCGCGCAGTTCACGCCTGGGATCCGTTCAACGTGACCGAGGATGCGGATCTGGGCTTGCGCTTTGCCCGGCTGGGGTACCGGGTTGGAGTTATCGCGAGCACCACCTATGAGGAAGCGAATTGTCGGCTGGGCAACTGGCTCCGACAGCGATCGCGCTGGATAAAGGGCTGGATGCAGACGTGGTTGGTGCACATGCGCGCGCCCGGTCTGCTGCTGCGCGAGCTCGGCTGGCGCGGGTTTATCACCTTCCAGGCTGTCACTGCGGGCATTGTGCTCTCAGGCCTGCTGCACCCCCTCTGCGTGGGTGTCCTGCTATGGAAAGCCGTGACTGTTGATCCCTTGGCAGTCCAACTCACGCCGCTGGAATGGCTGCTCGCCGGTCTGGGCACCATCGTTTTCGTCTCCGGACTGGTGGTGGCGCTTGCATCCGGCATGGTCGCACTCGGCCACCGGCCCGAGCTGCTCTATCTACGTAGGTCTCTGCTCACAATGCCGGTTTACTGGCTGCTGATCTCGGCCGGTGCTTGGTACGCTCTCTGGGAACTTGTCCGCAGACCCTTCCACTGGCAGAAGACGCGCCACGGCCTTTCGCGGCAGGCACGCCATCACCAGACCGCAGGTCACAAGCGAGGCCGCGCGTCCCCGCGCGGCGCGGCTGAGACCCAGCTCGTGCCCACAGGCCGTTAGCTCCGGCGGAACCGACAGAACGCCGGCGGAGCCTGGCAATCGAATTTTGCGCGGCAACATTCCTGTCGCCATCACCCGGCAATCGTCTAATCTGCCGTTCTGGTCGCGCCGACGGGTAAACCTGGCCCGCCCGTTTCTCACACTGCTTCCATTCATGATGCGGCTTTGGAAGCGAGCTGAACTCTTTCCGCGAGGGAGGATTTGTCTTGGCTGATGCAGTAATCGTGTCCACCGCACGCACGCCGATCGGTAAGGCTTATCGTGGGGCCCTGAACGACACGCCCGGCCCGACCATGGCAGCCCACGCCATTTCGCATGCGGTTGCGCGCGCCGGGCTTGAGCCGGGCGAAGTGGAGGATGTGGTTATCGGCTGCGCCATGCCGGAGGGAACCACCGGCTATAATGTCGGCCGCCAAGCCGCTTTGCGCGCCGGCTTGCCGGTCTCAATCGCCGGCACCACGGTCGATCGGCAGTGCGCCTCCGGTCTTCAGGCCATTGCCAATGCGGCGCGCGCAATCAAGCTCGGCGAGATTTCGATCGCGGTCGGCGGCGGGGTCGAATCGATCAGCCTTGTGCAGAACGAGCACGCCAACAGCTACCGACGCCAGGACCCCGAACTTTTGGCGCTGCATCCGCATATGTACATGGCCATGATCGACACGGCGGAGGTGGTCGCGGCGCGGTATGGGATCACGCGTGAGGCGCAGGACGCTTACGCCTTGGAGAGCCAGCGGCGGACCGCGGCCGCACAACAGGCTGGCCGCTTCAAGGATGAGATCATGCCCATCGCCACCCGCATGGTGGTCACGGACAAGAAAACCGGCGAAGTATCCCATCGCGATGTCACCCTCTCAAGCGACGAAGGCAACCGGCCGGATACGACTGCCGAAGGCTTGGCGGCACTCAACCCGGTGCGCGGGCCCGATGCGGTGATCACGGCCGGAAATGCCAGTCAGCTCTCCGACGGGGCGAGCGCTTGCGTAATCATGGAGGGATCCCTGGCGGCCCGCCGTGGTCTGGAGCCGCTGGGCCTGTTCCGCGGCATGGCAGTGGCCGGCTGCGAGCCGGACGAGATGGGCATCGGCCCCGTCTACGCGGTTCCCAAGCTGCTGAAGCAGCACGATCTGACAGCGGACGACATTGATCTGTGGGAGCTCAACGAAGCTTTCGCAGTGCAGGTGATCTACTGCCGTGATCGGATCGGCATTGATCCGGACAAGTTGAATGTGAACGGAGGCGCCATTTCCATAGGCCATCCCTACGGGATGTCGGGTGCTCGGCTCGTCGGACATGCCTTGATTGAGACCAAACGGCGCGGCGGCCGGTTTGCGGTCGTCACCATGTGCGTCGGCGGCGGCATGGGCGCAGCCGGTCTATTCGAGGTCGCTTGAAACTGAGACCGGAGGTAAGAGCGCTGACGCAATATCGTCGCGGCGGTGGTGCAGCGCGATACGCCGCTCTAAAGCATTGTTCTGCGCGGGCCTACGTGTTCCCGCAGCACAACCTGGTGCGGCCGGATCTAGCTAGGCAGTGCAGCTGGGCTCGCACATCGTTCCGCTTGACGCAATCTCCGCTGATTTCGGCCCCCCACGAGCCGATCTTCAGGTCATTTGTCAGCTGGAACGTTCGCTTGTCTTTAGGCGTCGCTAGGCATCGGCGCGAGCGCGGCGCTTTGATTTCGTTTCTGCCAATTTCAGCGCTCCATTCGCAGCCTGATCAAGCTGCAGGGAATACGCTTCGGAGACAGCCTGCAAGGCACTCAGGAAATCCTGTTGTAGCGCCCGCGGTATCGCGTTGACGATTTCCCGGTCGACGAGGGCAGCACCAGGCTGCGCTGCCTGCAGGGCGCGCCGCCCCGCCGCAGAGAGTTTGATCGCATTCGTGCGGCCATCCTCTCGTGTTCTCTTTCTTTGCAAGTAGCCATGCTTCAGCAGACGCGCCACCAGATCGGCCAAAGTGGACCGATCGATTCCGGTTATACGCACCAGCTGTGTCTGGCTGGCACCCTCGTTCTGTGCCACAGCGAGTAGAACAGTGAACTGACGATGGGTCAGCCCGCTATAGCCAATCTGATCCGCGAACAGATTCGAGGCATACTGTGCCGCGCGCTTCAAGAGATGAAACGCCGATCTGTTCAGATCAAAGGCTTCGTCGTTTTCTGCCATACTAAAGCCCCCGTATACAAGTCCTCACCTGCGGCAGATCGCTCCGCCGCCTTCCCATGCCGATCAGGCTCCTGTTCCCCCAAGCGGCAAGCATCGATGACCTCGCCACGTGTCGAGAGCCCAACCGGCTATTAAGGTCAGGAATGCTTTTCCCCGCACCTCCAACCTCAATGCCGTTCAACCGAAGTCGCAAAGGTTACGCCTCTCGGTTGCTTTCATTTTAAATGAATAAATCAGAACAGCAGGGACGGCAATTCGTTCCGTGAGCTAAACCAACTATGGTTGCACCGGCCCTGACGCGACGGTCCTAGAAAAAGACCGGACTTCCGCACGGTTACAATCGGATTGTCAGCGGGACATCCGCACGGAAATCAAAACCGGATTGTGAAATTCGTGTCCACGATTGCAGTTATCGATCTCCGTTCTCGGAATTCTTTTGATCGATCAGATAAGTCCGGATCACTGGCAGCTGCATGGCGGCGAACAGTAACGTCAAGGGCATCACTCCGAACACCTTGAAGCTAACCCAGAATTGTGTTGAAAAGTTGCGCCAGACGATCTCGTTGAGTGCTGCCAGAAAGAGGAAGAACAGGGCCCAACGGAACGTGAGCTTGTCCCAGCCCGCATCCTCCAGCATCAGAGCTTCCCCCAAAACTGGCTTGAGCAGAGACTTTCCGAAAGCCAGTCCACCGATCAGGATCATACCGAACAACGCGTTCACAATGGTAGGCTTCATTTTGATGAACAATTCATCCTGAAGCAGAAGTGTCAGTCCTCCGAAGGCGACCACGAAGACGCCGGTCACCAAAGGCATGATGGGCAGGCGCCGGACCAGGAACCAGGTGACCGCCAGCGCAGCCACGGTCGCGACCATGTAAGCAAAGGTGGCGGCGAATATCCCGGCGCGGGCATTGACGAGAAAGAACGCCAGAAGTGGGCCGAGCTCGACTGTGAGCTTGAGCACAGGGCCCAGTGCCCGGTCGCCCCTGCCGGCGGGCTCGAGCTTCTCGCTCATCGCAGCCCCGCAATCGAGCGGGCAAAGTCGTCGGCTTCGAACGGCTGCAGGTCCGCAACGCCTTCACCCACCCCTATGGCATGGACCGGCAGCTTGAACTTCTCCGCCACCGCAACCAATATGCCGCCGCGAGCGGTGCCGTCGAGCTTGGTCATCACCAGCCCGGTAACGCCGGCGACCTTTTGGAAAATTTCGACCTGATTGACCGCGTTCTGGCCCGTTGTCGCGTCGAGCACCAGCACCACCGCGTGCGGCGCGCTCTCATCCTGCTTGCGCAAGACCCGTACGATCTTCTGCAGCTCCGCCATCAGATCAGATTTATTCTGTAGACGGCCCGCCGTGTCGATCATCAGGACGTCGGCACGTTCCGCTCGCGCCCTCTGCAGCGCGTCATAGGCCAGGCCAGCGGCGTCCGCTCCAATGTCCTTGGCCACGACAGGTGCGCCGACCCGCTCGCCCCAGATCTTGATCTGCTCCACCGCCGCAGCGCGAAAGGTGTCGCCGGCCGCCAGCACCACCTGCTTGCCCTGCGCCTTGAACTGGGCAGCCAACTTGCCGATGGTGGTGGTCTTGCCGGTCCCGTTCACGCCCACCACCATGATGACGAACGGCCGTTTGTCACCGTCGACCCGAAGCGGTTGCGCCACCGGCCGCAGCACATCCGCCACCTCCTTGGCCAGAACCCGCTTCACCTCGTCTGGCTCGATCTGCTTGTCATAACGCCCGGCAGCCACCCGCTCGGTGATCCGCGCCGCTGTCTCCACGCCAAGGTCCGCCTGGATCAAGATGTCTTCCAGATCCTGCAGCGTGTCCTCGTCAAGTCTGCGCTTGGTGAAGATGTCGGTGATGCCCGTGCCGAGCGACTGCGACGACTTGCGCAAGCCCTCCGTAAGCCGCTGAAACCAGTTCCGCCTTGCTGGATGCTCGTGCTCGTCCGACGGCGCCTCGACGGGAGGCCCGTCTTGAGGCGCCAAAGGCAAGTCGCCAGCCGTCGGTGCTTCGGCACGACCCGGCTGCTCCACATCGACAGAGGCGGCTTCAGCTTGATCCCGGTCGACAGCCGGAGCGGCACTTTCCGAAACCGGCGCAGCCTGGGAAGCCGGCACGGCCCCTGCGCCCAGCTCCGTCTCATCCGCAGCCAGAGCATTGGGCCCCGTGGCGTCGCCAGCTTCGACTTCGTGGTCCGAGGCGCCTTTTTTGTCTGCGGCGCCCTCAGGTGCTGTGCTCCGGCGCTCCTCTTCCGCCTGAGCATCACGGCCGAAGCCGAACCATCGCTTGAACCGGCTGATGCTGTTCTGCTCTGTCATGCCAACACTCGCCCGACAAGTGAGCCGGAGGTTGCCTGGATGACGTCGACCTCCACCACCGAGCCCGGTGTGACCGGCTCCGCCAAGCGCACAGGGGCATAATGCTGGGTACGGCCAGTCGTTTCCGTTTCGGCCAGCACCTGACGCCGGGCGCCGACTTCCCCCAAGAGGAAGCCGGCAAGCCGCTGCTCGCCCAGAGCACGCAACGCCGCTGCCCGGCGCTTGATGGTGCCCCCGGGCACCTGCGGCATGCGCGCGGCGGGCGTGCCTGGCCGCGGGGAATAGGGGAACACATGCAGGAAGGTCAGGCCGCACTCCTCCACCAGCCGGCAGGAATTGGCAAACATTTCATCGGTTTCGGTGGGGAAGCCGGCAATGATGTCCGCGCCGAAGACGGCGTCCGGCCGCAGCCGGCGCACCGCCTCGCAGAACGCAATGGAATGGCCGCGCAGGTGGCGCCGCTTCATCCGCTTCAGGATCAGGTCGTCGCCGGACTGCAGCGAGAGGTGGAAATGCGGCATCAGCCGCTCTTCCTCGGCAATGGCGCGCATCAGGTCCTCGTCGGCTTCGACCGAATCCAATGAGGAGAGCCGTAGCCGCTGAAGCTCCGGCACCAGCCTCAACACCCGCCGCACCAGCCCGCCCAAGCTCGGCTTGCCCGGCAGGTCAGCCCCATACGCGGTAATGTCCACACCGGTGAGCACAATCTCGCGATAGCCGCGCGCGACCAGATTGCGAACCTGTGCCACCACCTCCCCCGCCGGCACGGAGCGGGAATTGCCTCGGCCGAAGGGAATGATGCAGAAGGTGCAGCGATGGTCGCATCCGTTCTGGATCTGCACGAAGGCGCGGGTCCGCTCGGCAAACCCGTCCACCATATGGGATGCGGTTTCCCGCACCGACATGATCTCGTTGACCACGACCTTTTCATGCGCCCCGGCGCCGAAATCCGCCCCGACGCGCCGCCAGGGCGCAGCCTTCAGCTTGTCCTCGTTGCCCAGCACGAGGTCCACCTCGTCCATGGCGGCGAAGCTCGCCGGGTCGATCTGTGCCGCGCAGCCCGTGACCACGATGCGCGCCTGCGGTCGCTCGCGCCGGGCGCGGCGGATCGCTTGCCTCGCTTGCCGCTGCGCCTCCGCCGTCACCGCGCAAGTATTGATGATGATTGTATTTTCGAGGGCCGCCGCGTCCGCGTGCGCGCGCATGACCTCGGACTCATAAGTATTGAGCCGACAACCAAAGGTGATGATGTCGATCTGTGCCGTCATAACACATGCAGATACGGTGTCCGGTACGAATACGCAAATCCGGAGTCGCCATTTTGGCCTGGCGGCATGAAATTCCGTCCATCAAGATGCCTGTCGCTTGCGCAGCACGAGCAGCCAGTCCACGCCATCCAGGGCGCCTCGACTGAGGCTATCGAAAAAAAGCGCGCTTTCGATTTGGCTGGCCAAATCCCTGCCCAGCTCAGCGGACCAGGCAGGAGAGCTCAGGCGGCCGGTACACAGATATTCTCGGAACATGTCGGCCGTCTTGGGAAAACGGCCATCCTCGATCTGCTCCGGCTGCCACCCAAGATCCTCGATCGCGTAATAGCCTCCCGGCCTTACGTGTGGAAACAGCTCACGGAAGCTGATCTGCTGGTGTTGCGAGGCATGGCTGCCGTCGTCGATCACGATGTCGAACCCGCCAGGCGAGGCGGCCGCCACACGCTGGAGATCGCTCGCGCTGCCTTGATCGCCCTGGAGAATGATGCAATCGGGAATCGGCGGCCCCTCATAGGCGCACAGATCAAGCCCATGGAGCCGCGCTGCGTGGAAATACCGCCGCCACATCTCCAGAGAGGGCGCCCGGGTGATCACGTTTCGGGATTGTCCGGCATTGGCTGTGTTGGGCCGCAGCAAGCCGATCTCGAGGAGCGCTACAGGGGCACGCCGCAAAGGCTTGAACAGGGTGTGATAGACGCGGGTGTAGCCGTGGCCAAAACCAAATCCGGCAAGATAGCCGTGGACCTTGTCGCTGCGATAGCAAACGGCCAAGCGATCGAGACTTGAGTCACTGAAACGCCGGTCACGCCGGAGAATTCGCATAGAAGACGCTTCTGGATAGATTCGACGGATCGAATAATCTCCGCAGCTCTGGCGACAGTCAAGGGTTGCGGTATTCGCATGCTAAAATCAGGTGTTGCAAATTGCGCGTTGCATATGCGACAGGCCTTTTGCTTCAGGACACGATAGCAAACCTGCACAGGTCGTTTCATCCCTTGGTCCAGCGAGCTATAGCGCCTTGGCACGGGCTTGCGCCGGAGGGCTGGTCTCCTATATATGCGGCGCATCATCGCAAGCCGCGGGTTGAAACACGCCCGCGGCCATTTCATTCAGGCAGCGCCATGCACCTTCGCAATATCGCCATCATCGCCCATGTCGACCACGGCAAGACCACGCTGGTCGACCGGCTGCTGGCGCAGTCTGGCGCCTTCCGCTCGAACCAGCGCGTGATGGAGCGCGCCATGGACTCCAACGACCTGGAGCGGGAACGGGGAATCACGATCCTTGCCAAGGTCACCTCGGTGCCCTGGGGCGACACGCGCATCAATATCGTGGACACGCCGGGGCATGCGGATTTTGGCGGCGAGGTCGAGCGCATCCTGCACATGGTGGACGGCGCGGTGCTGCTGGTGGACGCCGCCGAGGGACCGATGCCGCAGACCAAGTTCGTGGTCGGCAAGGCGCTGAAGATCGGCCTGCGCCCCATCGTGGTGATCAACAAGATCGACCGGCCGGACGAGCGGCACACCGAGGTGCTGAACGAGATCTTCGATCTGTTCGTCGCGCTCGATGCGACCGATGAGCAGCTCGATTTCCCCGTGCTGTACGGCTCGTCCAAACAGGGCTGGATGGCGGCGGACCCGGCCGGGCCCCAGCAGGACATGGCCCCCCTGTTCGACCTTGTGCTGCAGCATGTGCCAGCCCCGCGCACCGAGGAAGGGCCCTTCCGGCTGCTGGCCACCACCATCGAAGCGGATCCCTATCTCGGCCGCGTGCTGACGGGACGGATCGCCTCGGGTTCGGTGAAGCCCAATATGACCGTGAAGGCGCTCGCCCGCGACGGCCGGGTGCTGGAAGAAGCGCGCATCTCCAAAGTGCTGGCGTTCCGCGGGCTCGAGCGCACCCCCATCGATGTGGGCGAGGCCGGCGACATCGTGGCGCTGGCCGGCCTCAAGACAGCGACCGTCGCCGACACCATTGCCGCCCCGGAAGTGAGCGAGCCGATCAAGGCCCAGCCTATCGACCCGCCGACCCTGTCCATGACGTTCCGCATCAATGACGGCCCGCTGGCCGGCCAGGAGGGAGACAAGGTGCAGAGCCGCGTCATCCGCGAGCGGCTGCTGCGCGAGGCGGAAGGCAACGTGGCGCTCAAGGTGACGCCGAGCAGCGAGGTCGACAGTTTCGAGGTCGCCGGGCGCGGGGAATTGCAGTTGGCCGTGCTCATCGAAACGATGCGGCGAGAGGGCTTCGAGCTCACCGTCGGCCGGCCGCGCGTGGTCATGAAGCGCGACGAAGCCAGCGGCGAGTTGCTGGAGCCAATCGAGGAAGTGACCATCGACGTCGATGAGGACTATGCCGGCGCGGTGGTGCAGAAATTGTCCGAGCGCCGTGCCGAGCTCGTGGACATGCGGCCGTCTGGCGGCGGCCGGCAGCGGCTCGTCTTCAAGGCGCCGACCCGCGGTCTCATCGGCTATCACAGCGAGCTTCTGTCCGACACCCGCGGCACCGGCATCATGAACCGGGTCTTCCACGCCTATGCGCCCTATGCCGGCGACATTCCGGCACGGCGCACCGGCGTGCTGATCTCGAACGGCGATGGCGACGCTGTGGCCTATGCCCTGTGGAACCTGGAGGACCGTGGCCCGATGTTCATTCATCCTGGCACCCGGGTCTATGCCGGCATGATCGTGGGCGAACACACCCGCGGCAATGACCTGGAGGTGAACGTCCTCAAGGGTAAGAAGCTCAGCAATGTGCGCGCCGCCGGCAAGGACGAGAACGTCATCCTCACGCCTCCGGTCAACATGACCCTGGAAAAGGCGCTGGCCTTCATCGCCGATGACGAGCTGGTGGAGGTCACGCCGAAATCGATCCGGCTGCGCAAGGCTATTCTCGATCCCCATGAGCGCAAGCGGGCTGAACGCAGCAAAGCGGCCGAGATGAGCGCTTGAGGCCAGGCGGTCCTGATGTGCCTTTCGGCAGCTGGCGGGTTGACGCAAGCCACCCCTGCCCTGCACCATCCCTTGCCGTCCGAGCAGGACGATCAGCGAGGGAGGGCGATCCAGTGACCTACGAAGACCTGACCTACGAAAAGGCGGACGGTGTCGTCACCATCTGCCTCAATCGGCCGGACAAGCTGAATGCCGCGCGCGTGGAAACCCACGACGAGCTTCTCACAGCCTTCACCCGAGCCGATGAGGACGACGAGGTCAGGGCAGTGGTGGTGACCGGTAACGGGCGAGCATTCTGCGCCGGCACGGACCTGAGCGGCGGCTTCAACCTCCCCTCCGGTGGTGATCCCGCCACGGGCGAGAATGTGCCAGCCGACCTTGGCGGGCGGGTCAGCCTGCGTCTCTACGAGATGCGCAAGCCGGTCATCGGGGCGATCAACGGCGTCGCCGTCGGCTTCGGCGCAACTGTGCTGCTGCCCATGGACTTCCGCATCGCCGCAAGCGAGGCAAGGTTCGGTTTCATCTTCTCCCGTCGCGGCATCGTGGCGGAGTCCTGCTCCAGCTGGTTCCTGCCCCGCCTCGTCGGCATCGCCACCGCTCTGGACTGGATGATCACCGGCCGGATGATCCCGGCGGACGAAGCCTTGGAGCGCGGCCTGTTGCACAAGGTGGTCGCGCAGGACCAGTTGTTGTCGACGGCCATGGCGCTGGCCCGTGACATTGCCGACAATACCGCGCCGGTGTCGGTGGCCCTCAACCGCCAGCTGCTGTGGAAGATGCTGGGGGCCGACCGTCCGCGCATTGCCCACGATCTGGAATCGCGCGCCTTGTCGGCCACGCTCGCCCTCCCGGATTCCCGCGAGGGCGCACGCGCTTTCACGGAAAAGCGCCCGGCCGCCTTCTCCGGCCGCACCAGCGAAGCTGCCTTCATGGATGCCTGGTGGCAGCAGCGCTGATGCCGCCGTGCAGCCCGGATCAGGCCCCCTGGGGCTTGGCTCCCGTGGGCGTCGTGCCGCTTGCGGGCGCCGGACTCGTGGAGGTCGTGCCCGCCGCGGCTGTGCTCTGTGGCGCTGAACTTGGCGTGCTTTGCACGACAGGGGTCGGTGCTGCCGCCGCAGCCGACCCTACATGCGCCTCGAGCGCTTCACGCAGCTTCTCCTCTTGATCCGGGGCAAGCGAAGTCCGCAGCAGGCGCCCGTGGATGCCCTGCAGCTCGGCCAGCACCTTCTCCGGTTGCGCCTTGCGCACCAGCACGAACAGTGCGGAGCTGTTGTTCGGGATGGTCTGGGCCAGCTGCTTGATGAACCCGTCGTCGATGCCATAGTCGATCATCGACCCCGAAAGGGCGCCGGTGCCCGCGCCGATCATGCCGCCAAGAGCAAAGCCGGCCAGCGGATTGAGGAACAATAACCCAACCAGGGCGCCCCACAGCCCGCCGGACAAGCCGCCGGACGCTGCGCCGAGCGCCATCAGGTTGACGCTCTGTTTCAGCTGCACCTTCCCTTGCGGGTCGCGGACAACCACGACCGCGTCTTCGAGATCGATCAGATGCTCTTTCTTGAGCTGAGTAAGCTTCAGGAGAACGCGATCGGCTTCGGCAGGATCATCGAAACCGACGACTATAAGATCGGACATGGACTAATCTCCTCTCGTCTTCAAAGCTGGCCAGCGACAGCGACTTTCCTGGCCTGGATATACCCGCGCACAGATGAAGAAACTGCAACGAGCGGAAATCGTCTCGCCCCTGAAAGATCATGCCCCCGAGCGCCGCGGCGATGGCTTGCCTGATGCGCCGAGCGGGCCGCTTCAACCTTGCGCGCGCCTGATCATCTCACGGGCGATGACCAGCTGCTGGATCTGCGAGGTGCCTTCGTAGATCCGGAACAGGCGCACATCCCGGTAAAAGCGTTCGGCGGCATAATCGGCCATATAGCCGGCGCCGCCATGAATCTGCACGTTGCGGTCCGCCACCCGGCCGACCATTTCGGAGGCAAACAGCTTGGCTGCCGCCGCTTCCTCGGTGATCGCCCGCCCCTCGTCCCTGCGGCGGGCTGCGTCCAGCACCATGCAGCGGGCGGCATAGGCCTCGGCCCGGCTGTCGGCGAGCATGGCCTGAACCAGTTGGAATTCAGCGATAGGCTTGCCGAACTGGACCCGGCCCATGGCATAGGCGAGGCTGTCGACGATCATGCGTTCGGAAAGCCCGACACAGACGGCCGCGATGTGGAGTCTGCCGCGGTCAAGCACCTTCATAGCGGTTTTGAACCCGAGTCCGGGCACCCCGCCAATGATGTTGTGCGCCGGCACGCGGCAGTTCTCAAAGACGACGTCGCAGGTGACGGTGCCGCGCTGCCCCATCTTGCGGTCAACCTTGCCGAGGATGAGGCCCGGCCTGCCGCGCTCCACCAGGAACGGCGAAATCCCAGGCGCGCCGGGCCCGCCGGTCCGCGCCATGACCGTGAACAAGCCGGCCCGCGGGGCATTGGTGATGAAGCGCTTCGTGCCGTTCAGCACATAGTCCTCGCCGTCAAGCTCGGCCGTGGTGCGCAGCGAGGCGGCGTCCGATCCGGCATCCGGCTCGGTCAGTGCGAAGGAGCCGATGATCTCGCCACGGGCCAACCGCGGCAGCCACTCGGCCTTCTGCTCCTCCGTGCCGTCGGCCACGATCCCCTGCGAACCGATGCCATTATTGGTGCCAATGAGCGAGCGGAATGCCGGCGAGGTCTTCCCCAGCTCGAAGGCGATGTGGACCTCCTCCTCCATGGTGAGGCCCAGGCCGCCATAGGCCTCCGGCACGGACAATCCGAACAGCCCCAGCCCGCGCATCTCGTCCACGAGCGCCTCGGGAATGGCATCGTCGTGGTCGACCTGCGCCTCCAAAGGCACCAGCCGATCGGCCACGAACCGACGCACCGTCTCGACCAGCGCGGCCAAGCTTTCCTCATCCCGTATCATTCGCTTCAGTCTACTCGGAACACATCGCAAATATCGGTTGCTCATCGAGCCTTCCACGGCTTAGCTTCTGTGGCAAGGAAGATGGAATTAAATTCCGCAATTCGAATCTGCGCCTGCGCCCAGGGGAGGAACAATTTCAGGATAGTAAGACCAAGACCGATTCGGATATTTCATATACCGGATAGGGAGAGCACTCTCGTGGCGAGCCGCCGGCCGATCACAACCGACACACCCTGGTACCGGCTCGAGGTCGGCGCCGATGATTGGGCTGCCGAGGACCGGCGCAATCTTGCGCGCTGGTATCAGCAGATGTTGCTGATCCGGCGCTTCGAGGAAAAGATCCTGGATCTTGCCAATGCCGGCCTGGTTCACGGGCCCGCACATGCCAGCATCGGCCAGGAGGCCGGCGCGGTCGGCGCCATGTCGGTCCTGAACACGACCGATCGCATCAACGGCACCCACCGTGCCCATCACCAGGTGCTGGCGAAACTGGTGAATGCGCAGACGCCACCCAACTTCGACCCGCTGGCGCAACCTTTCGCGCCCCCGATGATCGGCGCCCTACAGGGTCTCATGGCCGAGATCATGGGCCTTAACAGCGGCTTCTGTGGCGGCCGTGGCGGGTCGATGCATATGCGTCACGACCCCTCCGGCATTCCCGGCACCAGCGCCATCATCGGCGGCAATCTTCCGCACGCGGCGGGCTACGCGCTTGCCGACAAGCTGCTCGGCACGGGGCGCATCTCGGTCAGCTTCTTCGGCGACGGCACGCTCATGGCCGGTGTTTCTCACGAAGCCCTGAACATCGCCGCCCTTTACGATTTGCCGGTCATCTTCTTCCTCGAAAACAACTTCTACGCCGTCTCGACTCACCTCCGCGAGCAGACCCGCGAGACACGGCTGACCTCACGCGGGCCCATGTTCGGCATTCCGGCGATCGAGGTCGACGGCATGGACATGATCGCCGTGCGCCGCGCCATGCAGGAGGCCCGCGCCATCATCGCTGGAAGGGGAGGGCCGGTGCTGATCGAGGCAATCTGCTACCGGTTCCTGCACCAGAGCGGCAGCCGGCCGGGCAGCGAGTTCGGCTATCGCACCCGCGAGGAGGAGCAGGAATGGCGGGCGCAGGACCCGATCGTCACCGGCGCCGCCCGCCTGACAGAGCTCGGCATCCTCACCGCCGATGACATCGCCCTCTTGGAAGAACGGGCCCAGGCCGCCGTGGAAGAGGCAGCCGCCAAGCTGACCCAGCCAGTGCCCGGGGGCAACAGCTTGCAGATACCGGAACGGCTGTGGCCGGATCCAGCCGAGATCGACCATCACATCCGCGGCGATTTGTCGGAACTCGCCGGCCAGCGCTTCCGCGAGATCGAGGACTATGCCCCCGCGGAGCTCGCCACCACCAAATATATCACCGCTGCCTCGCAAGTGATCGCGCGCGCCATGGAACGCGACCACCGCATCGTCATCATGGGCGAGGATGTCCACCGGCTGCGCGGCGGCGTCAGCGGCGCCACCAAAGGCGCGCTCGAACGCTGGCCGGAGCGGGTGCTGGCCATGCCCATTGCCGAGAACGGCTTCGTGGGGATCGCCCTCGGCGCAGCCTTGTGCGGCCTGCGCCCGATCGTCGAAATCATGTTCGGCGATTTCTGCATTGTCGCCGCCGACCAGCTGTTCAATGCGGTCGGCAAGGTGCGGCACATGTTTGGTGGCGGATTTCCAGTGCCGCTGGTGGTACGGGTGCGCGTCTCGCCTCACACCGGCTACGGCTCGCAGCACTCGGGCGATCCGTCCGGCCTGTTCGCCTCATTTCCCGGCTGGCGGATCGTGGCCCCTTCCACACCCTTTGACTATGTGGGCCTGATGAATTCGGCCTTGCTCTGCGATGACCCGGTGGTGGTGATCGAGCACGTGGCCCTGTTCCAGAACGAAGGCCCGGTCCCCGCCAACGATCTGGACTACTACATCCCGTTCGGCCGGGCGCGGGTGGTCCGGCCGGGCGCGGCTTGTACCGTCCTCACCGCGGCGAGCATGGTGCAGACCACCTTGGATGTGGTGGAGAGCACCGGCACCGACGCCGAGGTGATCGACCTGCGGACCCTTGATCCGACCGGGCTCGATTGGGCAACTGTCGAGGACTCCGTCAAGCGTACCAACCGAGTGGCAATCGTGGAGCAGGTGGCGCGCGGCCTCTCCTTAGGCGGTCGATTGACCCAGGAGATCCAGCACCGGTTGTTCGATCACCTCGACCACGAGGTGCTGCACGTCACCGGCAGCTTGGCAGCGCCCGTGGTCTCGGCCCCGCTGAACCGCGCCGCCCTGGGCGGTCCTGAAAAGATTGCAGACGTCTTGTCACTGCTGACGAAGACTGGCTGGCCCCATGCCCGTGCGATGGCATGATGGCCGCTTAAAACTGGAGGAGGGAGCAGACATGATGAGGACACGAAGTCTCTTGCTCGCCGGGCTCATGGCCTTGGCTGTTGCCGCGCCGACGCCGGCTTCGGCCCAGGATGACCGCCCGATGGTGATCGCGCGCAACATGGATCTGAACTCGCTCGATCCGCACCGCGCCTTCTGCGACACATGCCAGATCTATAATTCCAGCGTCTACGAGACCCTGGTGACGCTCAATGCTGAGAACCAGCTCGTGCCCCTCCTGGCCGAGTCATGGAAGGCCAATGGCGACCAGACGGAGTTCACCTTCACGCTCGCGGCCGATGCCAAGTTCTCGGACGGCTCTCCGGTCGAGGCCAAGGACGTCAAATGGTCGTGGGAGCGCCTGAAGAACCTGAAGGGCAGCGCCTCGTTCCTGATGGGTAATGTTGCCTCGATCGAGACCCCCGACGCGCGCACCGTGGTCGTGAAGATGACCGCGCCCAACTCGGAGTTCGTGAACATAGCCTCCGCGCCTTATACGGCCATCGTAAACAGCGATGTGGCCGAGGCGAATGGCGCCAAGGCGGGGCCCGATGCGGACAGGAAAGACAATGCCGAGGCCTGGTTCCTGCAGAACTCCGCCGGCAGCGCGCCTTTCGTGCTCGAGCGCTATGACCCCAATGCGGAGCTCCGGCTGAAGCGCAATGACGCCTATTGGCGGACGCCGCCGGCGGTGAGCGCCATCGTCTTCCGTCAGGTGAAGGACGCGGTCGCTCAGGCGCAGATGCTGGAAAGCGGCAGCGCCGACATCGCCATGCAGATCGATCCGGACACGGCAAAGACCTTGCAGAACCCGGATGTGACCGTGAAGACGGTGCCGTCCTACAACTTCATCTATCTCGCGCTATCCCCGGGCGCCAAGGCCAACAAGGTGCCCCTCACGAAGGAGGTGCGCGAAGCCTTCGAATATGCTCTGGACCGCAAGGGCATCATCGAGTTCACCATCGGCGACGAGGGCCAGGTGATCACCGCGCCGATCCCGATCGGCTTCCCCGGCGGCGGCGGCTATCCCGAGCCCGAATACAATCCGGAAAAGGCCAAGGAGCTGCTCGCCAAGGCAGGCCATCCCGACGGCATCACCCTTGAGGCCACCTTCCCCAACCTCAACGCCTATGGCATCGACCTGTCGCTCCTGATGCAGAAGGTGCAGCAGGACATGGCCAAGGTCGGCATCAAGATCGAGCTGCAGCCTGTGCAGTTCTCAACGTGGCGCGAGCGGGTGAATGGCGACGGCATTCCGCTCACGGCCGTGTTTTATGCACCGGACTATTTCGGCACCGCCCAATATGTCGAATATTTCGGGATGACCGAAGGCAGCCCCTGGGCCCGCCGCGCCGGCCTCAAGGACCCCGGCGACTTCAACCCACGTGAAGCCGAGCTCTACAAGAAGGCGCTGGCCTCCAGCGGCGACGAGGCGGCGAAGATCTGGCACGAGATCGGGTTGGAGATGATCAAGGACCGCATCATCTTCCCGATTGTCAGCCCCAATCTCATCCTCGCCTATCGCAACGACGTGAAGGGCGTGCGCTACAGCGCCTGCTGCAACCTGCCGCTCGCCGAGCTCAGCCGCTGACGATCATCTCGGGTCCGGAGCGGAGCATCTTCGCTTCGGACCCGATCCGCACTTCATACCAGCACGTCTCATATGGGCCCCGGAGCAGCCGGTGATCGTGGCCCGGACGCTGATTTTCTTTCCGCTCTATATTTTATATGATATATCACATTCAACGATCTTCTGGAAAGCGACCCGATGGAAAGCCTCACCAACTCGCGCGATTCCGCCCTGCGCCGGCGTGCCGAAGCCGTGATCCCCGGCGGCATGTGGGGCCACATGAGCACCCGGCATCTCAGCCCTGCCTACCCGCAGTTCTTTGCGCGAGCGGAAGGGTGCAGGCTTTGGGATGTTGACGGCCGCGAGTACGTGGACCTGATGTGCAGCTGGGGCCCCAATGTGCTGGGGCATCATCATCCGGCCGTCGAGGAGGCCACCGCCCGGCAACGCGGCCTGGGCGATGCCATGAACGGGCCGGCGGAAGTTCTGGTGGAGCTGGCTGAGCTTCTGGTTGCCACCATCGCCCATGCGGATTGGGCCATGCTGCAGAAAAACGGGACCGATGCCACGACCGCTTGCGTCACCATGGCCCGCGCCGGCACCGGCCGCCGTAAGATCCTTGTGGCACGTGGCTCCTATCACGGCGCTGTGCCCTGGTGCACCCCATCCCTGGCGGGCGTCACCGCCGAGGACCGCGCCCACATCATCCATTTCGACTATAACGACGTCGCAAGCCTCGAGGCCGCCGCAGACGAAGCCGGTGACGACCTCGCCGGCATCATCGTCACCGCCTTCCGCCACGACCTCGCCCGCGACCAGGAGATGGCCAGTGTGGCTTTCGCCAGGCGGGCACGAGAGATTTGCACCGCTGCCGACGCGGCGCTCATCTTGGACGACGTGCGCGCCGGCTTCCGCATCGATCTTGCCGGCAGCTGGGAGCCGCTCGGCGTGCGGCCGGATCTCAGCGCCTTCAGCAAGGCCATTGCCAATGGCTATCCCCTCGCAGCGGTGACAGGGAATGACAAGTTTCGCGAGGCGGCCACCAAGATCTATATCACCGGCTCGTTCTGGTATGGGGCGGTCGCCATGGCAGCGGCAATCGCCACCATAGAGACCCTGCGCGACATCAAGGCCATTGCCCATATGGAGGCCATGGGCGCCATGCTCCGCGACGGCCTAAGCGCACTGGCCGCGAAATATGGCGTCAGCCTGCGCCAGACCGGGCCCGTGCAAATGCCGCTGGTGCTCTTCGATGATGACGCGGACCTGCACAAAGGCCAGCTGTTCTGCGCCGGCGCCTTGCGCGCGGGTGCTTATTTCCACCCAAAGCACAACATGTTCCTCTCGGCCGCCCATCAGGAAAGCGACATTGCCCGCGTGCTCGAGGCGGCGGAGGCCGGCATGATCGCGGTGGCGGACAGCGCCTGACCGAACGACCGCGCTCAGCCGCGGGCCCGCGCCCGTCTGGCGATAGCGGCATCCGCTCTGGCCGCATGGGCATCCCGATGCAGCTCCTCGCGGGTAATCTCGCCGGCTTCGAGCCGGCCGAGCAGCTGCACGAGCAGGCGGCCGCCTTCGAGCATATCGTTCTGCACATGCTCGCGCACCGCTGCAGCATCCCGCGCCCGCAGCGCATCGAGTATGTCGAGATGCCTGTGCCGCCCCGGGTAGGTCGGCCGCGCATTGGGATATTGATAATTCACCAACGGCCCGTTGCGCAGCCATATCCCTTCGATGATGGCCAGGAGCTCGGGCCGATCAGCCACCTTGTATAGGCCGTAGTGAAAGTCCCAGTTCGCGCGGACCGCATCGAACCAGCGGCCGGCCTCTTCCGCTTCGATCAGCTGTTCGTGGAGAGCGGCCAGATAGGAGACCTGGCTGTCGCTGATCAGCGGCGTTGCCGCCTCTGCCGCCAATCCCTCAAGCAATAGCCGGATTTCGCGAAGCTCGAGATATTGGGCAAGGCTCAGCTCGGCCACGGTGATCGATCGCGCCGCCTCCATGTCCAGCCCCTTCTCGCGCACAAGCTGCATCAGCGCCTCGCGCACCGGGGTTTCGGAGACACCAAGGCTGGCCGCCAGTTCGCGGATCTTGAACCGGTGTCCCGGCCAGAAGCGCCCTTCCATCAGGGCCGAGCGAAGCTCGCGATAGACCCGCTCCGTCAGATTGTCGCGAAGCACCCGCCCGACCGCTATGTCTCCTCCTGCATCGCTCATGTCTTGGTGATTCCTTGCTCCCTGCCTCAAAGGGAGCAACAGCCGTCGCCCTGTCAAGCCGCATCGCATTCGCCAGGCACCGTATGCGCCGGACCTTGCCGGGGCTCCTGCGGCTTCAGGCCTGCGCTTCGGTTGCAGCCGCGCGTTCCGGCTTGGCTTTCAGCGCCGCGATCTCCTCTGACGAGAAGCCCCAGTCCCGCAGCACCTCTTCCGTGTGCTGTCCCGGTTCCGGCGGTGGCGACTGGATGCCTTCGCGCGTGCGGCTGAATCGCGGAGCGGGCGCGGGCTGGATGACGCCATCACAGTCGACGAACACCGATCGGGCGGCCATGTGCGGATGCGCCCGCGCCTCCGCCAGCGACATCACTGGGGCAAAGCAGATATCCGTGCCCTCCATGACGGCGCACCACTCGTCCCGTGTGCGGCTGCGAAACGCGCTGGCAAACGCCTCGCGCAGCACGGGCCAGTTGTCGTGGCTGCGATCGCGGTATTTTGGATCGGTCAGCCCGAGCGTCTGCAGGAGCAGGTCGTAGAAGCGCTGCTCGATCGCGCCGATCGACACGAACTTGCCGTCCTTGGTCTCGTAGACGTCATACCAAGGCGCCCCGCCATCGAGCAGGTTGTCGGCCCGGCGGTCGCGCCAGAGCCCTGCGCCATACATCCCATAGAGGGGCGCGCCCAGAGATGCCGCGCCGTCCACCATAGCCGCATCCACGACCTGGCCCTGGCCCGAACGGCTCGCCTCGAGCAGGGCGCAGACGACCCCGAAAGCAAGGTAAAGGGCGCCGCCGCCGAAATCGCCCACCAGATTCAGGGGCGGCACGGGCCGCTCGGCCGGACCGATGGCATGCAGCATGCCAGTCAGCGCGATATAGTTGATGTCGTGGCCCGCAGCCTTGGCCAGCGGCCCGGTCTGCCCCCACCCGGTCACACGGCCGTAGACCAGCTTGGGATTGATACCCAACAGTTCGTCCGGCCCGAGGCCGAGGCGCTCCATGACGCCCGGGCGGAACCCCTCGATGATCGCGTCGGCCTGCGCCACCATCTTCTTGATGGCCCGCACCGCTTGCGGCGATTTGAGATTGAGCGCGATGGACCGGCGGCCGCGCTGAGAAACGCTGTAGGGAGCAGGCATCTCGATGCCAAGATCAGCCGACGCTTCCCGGTCGATGCGCACCACCTCCGCGCCCATATCCGAGAGCAGCATGGCGCAGAACGGAGCTGGGCCGATGCCAGCCATTTCGATCACCTTGAATCCCGCCAAAGGTCCCATGGGCAGCCCTCTCCTCACAATCTGTGAATTCGTGCAATCGCACGCCTTGGTAGCCGCCTGCTTTCCAGCGCGCAAGCTGGTCGAGGCCCGAGCGACGGGCTTTGCCTGGATGGCCCATCCGTATAATTGCCCCAGCCGGCAAACTTGCTTATCCCGGTACCTTTCCTGTAGCCGGTTGGTCATGTGGCAGGCTGCTGCATAGATGCGCCAAGCTTGGTCAACGGCGCAAGCTGGCGTAACGTCGGCGACGGGGAACAATGGGAGGGCTCATGGAACCAGATGTCATTCTGGAAACAAAGGACCTGACGAAGGAGTTCTTCGGCTTCCGCGCCGTGGACAATGTATCGCTGAAGGTGCACCGGGGTGAGATCCACGCGCTCATCGGACCCAATGGCGCCGGCAAGACCACCTGCTTCAACCTGCTGACCAAGTTCCTGGCGCCGTCGCACGGAACGATCCGCTACAAGGGCCAGGATATCACTGGGCTGAAGGCCGCCGATGTGGCCCGGCTGGGCCTTGTCCGCTCCTTCCAGATTTCGGCGGTGTTCCCGCATCTGACGGTGCTGGAGAATGTTCGCATCGCGCTGCAGCGGCGCCGGCGCGGCGACAGCTTCGACTTCTGGCGCTCCGAAAAGGTGCTGCATTCGCTCGATGGCGAGGCGAAGGCGCTGATCGAGGCAGTGGGGCTGAAAGACTATGTGGCCGCGCTCGCGGCTGAGCTCTCCTATGGCCGGAAGCGCGCGCTCGAAATCGCCACCACGTTAGCCTTGGACCCTGAGATGCTGCTGCTCGACGAGCCCATGGCCGGCATGAGCCAGGAGGACGTCGAGCGTATCGCGCAGCTCATCCGCAAGGTCGCCAAGGACCGCACGGTATTGATGGTGGAGCACAATCTGTCGGTGGTCGCCTCCCTTTCCGACCGCATCACCGTGTTGGCGCGCGGCCAGGTCTTGGCGGAAGGCGATTATGCCACGGTATCGAAGGATCCCCGGGTGATCGAGGCATATATCGGGGCCGGTCATGCGTAATCAGAACAAGAACGGCGCCCAGCGCGCCAAATCCTCTTTGCATCATCAGTTGTCGAGCCCGGCCGGGAGCTAGCCCATGACCACCATTTTCGGAGTACCCACGGCAGCCCTGTTCGGACAGCTGCTGCTGGGGCTGATCAACGGTTCGTTCTATGCCATCTTGAGCCTTGGGCTTGCCGTGATCTTCGGCATGCTCAACATCATCAACTTCGCCCATGGGGCGCTCTACATGATGGGCGCCTTCGCTGCCTGGATGGCCCTCACCTATCTCGGCCTGAACTACTGGTGGGCGCTGATCGTGGCTCCCCTGGTGGTCGGCGCCATCGGCATCCTCATCGAGCGTACGCTCATCGCGCCCATCGCCAAGCTCGACCACCTCTATGGGTTGCTGCTCACCTTCGGCCTTGCCCTGATCATCCAGGGTATTTTCCGCAACTACTACGGCTCGTCCGGCCTGCCCTATGCGGCGCCGCCACAGCTGAGCGGCGGCCAGAATCTCGGCTTCATGTTCCTGCCCTACTACCGCGGATGGGTGGTCGTAGCCTCGCTCATCGTCTGCCTCGCCACCTGGTACATGATCGAGAAGACGAAGCTCGGCGCCTATCTCCGCGCGGCCACGGAAAACCCCACCCTGGTGCAAGCCTTTGGGGTGAACGTGCCGCTGCTGATCACGCTCACCTATGGCTTCGGTGTCGCGCTTGCCGCCTTCGCCGGGGTGCTGGCTGCGCCGATCTACTCGGTCAACCCCAATATGGGCGTCGATCTCATCATCGTGGTGTTCGCCGTGGTGGTCATCGGCGGCATGGGATCGATCATGGGCTCGATCGTCACCGGCTTCGGATTGGGCGTGGTCGAAGGCCTCACCAAGGTATTCTACCCCGAAGCGTCATCGACCGTGATCTTCATCATCATGGTCATCGTACTGCTTGTTAAGCCCACAGGCCTGTTCGGGAGGGCTGCATAATGTCGGAATCCGTCACCAAGGCGCCTGTCGATACCGACCCGGTCACCATCGAAAGCGAGGCTGCCTCCAGCAGCCACCGGATCCTGTTCGCGATCATCGCGGTGCTGCTGGTCGTCGCGCCCTTCGTCGCCTATCCCGTCTTCGTCATGAAGCTCTTGTGCTTCGCCCTGTTTGCCATGGCCTTCAATCTGCTGCTGGGCTATGGCGGCCTGCTCTCGTTCGGCCATGCCGCCTATTTCGGGATGGCGTCCTATATCTCGGCCTATACGGCCCTCCACTGGAACCTTAACCCGGAATTCGCCATCCTGCTCGGCACTCTTGGGGCTCTCGTGCTTGGTGCCGTGTTCGGCGCCGTCGCCATCCGGCGCACCGGCATCTATTTCGCCATGATTACGCTGGCGCTTGCCCAGATGGTCTATTTCTTCTGTCTGCAGGCCACCGGCTTCACCGGCGGCGAGGATGGCATCCAAGGCGTTCCCCGGGGGCATCTGTTCGGGGTTTTCGACCTTCACAACGACCTTACGCTATATGTCGTCGTGGCCGTGGTGTTCCTGGCCGGCTTTGCCATCATCTATCGCGTGATCCATTCGCCCTTCGGACAGGTGCTCAAGGCCATTCGCGAGAACGAGCCCCGCGCGATCTCGCTTGGGTACCGCACCTCGCGGTACAAATTCGTGGTCTTCGTGCTATCCGCGACCCTCAGCGGCCTCGCCGGCGCCACCAAGGCCATCGTCTTCCAGCTCGCCTCGCTCACGGATGTTGGCCTCGGCACCTCGGGCGAGGTGGTGCTGATGACGCTGATCGGCGGCATGGGCACGGTGCTGGGCCCCATCGTCGGCGCCGGCGTGATCGTGGGCATGTCAAACTATCTCGCATCCCTCGGCGGCTGGGTCACCGTGGTGCAGGGCGTCGTGTTCGTCGTCTGCGTGCTGCTGTTCCGCGAAGGCATCGTCGGTGTTCTGAACAAGTACGCCAAGACGAAGTTCTGAGCGCCGCCTTTGCCGCGTTCTCATCAGCTCGGGTCGAGCTTGCGCTCGGCCCATTCCTCGGCGCCCGTGCCGATCAGCGGAGTCAGGCCCGCCATCTGCCGCTGGTCCAGATGGCGGACCAGCCCGCGCTTTATGTCGGACAAAAGCTTGGGTCCCTGGTAGACGAGGCCGGTATAGAGCTGGATGAGGGTGGCGCCGGCGCGGAGTTTCTCGAGCGCCGTCTCTGCTGATGAGACCCCGCCCACCCCGACCAGCAGAAGCCTCCCCGCTGTCCGTCGGTAGACCCGCGCCAGCGCCCGCGTCGAACGCAGGAAAAGCGGCGGACCGGACAGGCCGCCGCTTTCTTGCGCATGGGGAGAGTGCAAGGCAGGCCTGGTCACCGTGGTATTGGACACAATGATACCATCCGCTCCGTTTGCCAGGCAAATGGAAGCGACCTCGTCCAGGTCCTCGTCCGCCAGGTCTGGCGAGACCTTGACCAGGATCGGCACCGCGCGGCCGAGCTGGTCCGCCACCTCGTCCCGTGCCCCTATCACCCGCGCGAGCAGCACACGCAGGGCCGTGCCTGTCTGAAGATCGCGAAGCCCTGGCGTGTTCGGCGAAGATATATTCACGGTGAGATAGCGGGCAAATGGACCAAATCGCCTAACGCCAAGAACATAGTCTTCAATTCGATCCGTTGAATCCTTATTGGCGCCAATATTCACACCTATCAGCAACTTCCGATCGAACCGCTCAAGACGTCGGGCTACGCAATCATGCCCCTGATTGTTGAACCCCAGCCTATTAATAATTGCAGCATCTGCCTTGAGGCGGAAGATCCGAGGCTTTGGGTTGCCTGGTTGTGGTCGCGGCGTGACCGTGCCCACCTCGGTGAAACCGAAGCCAAGAGCGATGAGGCGATCGGGCACCTCGGCCTCCTTGTCGAAACCGGCAGCCATGCCGATCGGATTGGGCAGGAGTACGCCGAATGCGCGCGTCGCCAGCCGCGGATCGTCCGTTTGGCCGGTCGCCGCCAGCCCCGTGCTGAGCGCCCGTATGGTCAGACGGTGAGCCTTCTCGGCGTCGACCACCTGCAGCATTGGCCGGATCAGAGCAAAAAAATCGGCAGGCATCCTAGGCTTTAGCTCACATTTGTGGACCAGGGGCGGGTTCTGTGCGACATGGAGTATCGTTATGGTTGTGTTTACAAAAATTTTCCCGCATTGAATGTAGCGCCGGGTGCGCGCGGCACGCTGCCAGCGGCCTCCCGCAGTCCGGATTTCAAGCAGGGAATATCCCTCTAATTGTTTGCTGTCCGTTTGTCATTTGAGAGTAAGCACATGTTTTTGCATGATCACATTTGGTCGGCGATCGACGAGCTGGCCGCGCGCAGCAATATGTCCACTTCCGGTCTTGCCAAGAGCTCGGGCCTGGACCCGACCACCTTCAACAAGTCCAAGCGGTTCACCGCTGACGGCCGTCCGCGCTGGCCGACCACCGAAAGCGTCGCCAAGATCCTGCGCGCAACCGGATCGAACATCGTCGAGTTCGCCATGCTGGTGAACGGCCAAGGGGGCTGCGCGTCACCCAACAGCACCATCGTTCCCTTGATCGGCTTGGCTCAAGTGGAATCCTCCGGCTATTTCGACGCCAAAGGGCTGCCCTCGGGCAGCCATTGGGACGCCCTGGCCTTTCCCGGCCTGAACGACCAGCGGGTCTACGCACTGGAGGTCAACGGCGATGAGCACGACCCGATCTATCGCGACGGCGATGTGATCGTGGTCTCGCCCACAGCCTCGCTGCGGCGCGGCGACCGCGTGGTCTTCAAGCAGCGCGATGGCAAGGTGCTGATCCGCACCCTCTACCGGCGCACCGCCCGCGTGCTCGAGACGCTGCCGCTCGACGGCGAGGGCACCCCGGCAACCACGCCGCTGGAAAAGGTCGAGTGGGTTGCCCGTATCGTCTGGGTGAGCCAGTAATCTGCGGGTGACCGGTCCGCTGGGCAGGCGCGCCCGGCGGACCGTTCGCGTATTGCTGGACATGGGTTCAGCTGGCCAGCAGCTTGCCGTCGAGCGCGTCGTCGATGAGCGCGCAAGTCTCCGTCACCCCATAGAGCGCCACGAAGGACCCGAAGCGCGGTCCTTGTGGCTGCCCGAGCAGCACCTCGTACAGCGTCTTGAACCAGTCGCGCAGGTTCTCGAACCCTGCCTGCCGGCCGACATCATAGACGAGGTCTTGGATTGTTTCGCCATTGGCCCTATCGCTCGCGTCCAGCGCTTCCAGGCGGGATTTGAGCTCCAGCAGCGCCCGCCGCTCCGCTTCCGTGGGAACACGATAGGCTTTGGTCGGCCTCACGAAATCATGGAAATAGTGGATCGCATAGCCCGCCATCCGGTCGAGCTCCGGCTGGGTTGCCGGGGATGCGTTCGGCGCATAGCGGCGGATGAAGCCCCACAACACCTCCTTGTCCTCGGCATTGGACGCACTCACCAGATTGAGCAGCAATGAGAAGCTCACCGGCATCTCAATCTTCGGCGGCTCACCCGAATGGATGTGCCACACGGGATTGGCAAGCTTTTCCTTGGTGTCCTGCTCCGCGAACTTGCTGATGAAGGTGAAATACTCGTCCACCGCCTTCGGGATCACGTCGAAATACAGCCGCTTGGCCTTGCGCGGCGCCTGGAACATGTAGAGCTGCAGGCTTTCCGGGCTCGCATAGCGCAGCCATTCCTCTATGGTGAGGCCGTTTCCCTTGGATTTCGAGATCTTCTGCCCCTTCTCGTCCAGGAACAGCTCGTAATTGAAGCCTTCCGGCGGCTCGCCACCGAGGGCCTGACAGATCCGGCTGGACAGCTTGACCGAGTCGATCAGGTCCTTCCCCGACATCTCGTAATCGACGCCCAGCGCATACCAGCGCATCGCCCAGTCCGCCTTCCATTGCAGCTTGCAATGACCACCGGTCACCGGAACTTCGACCAGTTCGCCGGTCCCGGGCTCCCGGTAGACGATGGTGCCGGCATCCAGCTTCCGCTCCTCGATGGGCACCTGCAGCACTTCCCCGGTCCGGGGCGAGACCGGCAGGAACGGCGAATAGGTCTTCTGCCGCTCCTCGCCCAAGGAGGGCAGCATGATGGCCATCACCTCGTCATAGCGCTCGAGCACCCGCAGCAGCGCCTTGTCGAACAGCCCCGACGCGTAGCATTCGGTCGCGCTGCGGAACTCATAACTGAAGCCGAAACGGTCCAGAAAGCTGCGCAGCATGGCGTTGTTGTGGTGGCCGAAGCTCTCGAACTTGCCGAAAGGATCGGGCACCTTGGTCAGCGGCTTGTTGAGATAAGGCCGGATCAGGTCCGGGTTCGGAATATTGTCGGGGATCTTGCGCAGCCCGTCCATATCGTCGGAAAAGCAGATGAGCCGCGTCGGCACGTCGGAGATAAGCGAGAAGGCATGGCGCACCATGGTCGTGCGCGCCACCTCCCCGAAGGTGCCGATATGGGGCAGGCCAGAGGGGCCGTAGCCGGTCTCGAACAGCACGTCCCGTTTGCCCGTCCGCTCCAGGCGCTCCAAAAGCTTGCGGGCCTCTTCGAACGGCCAGGCCTTGCTGGCCATCGCTTCACGGACGAGTTCGGGATCGGTGGTCACGGGATTCTGTCTCTTGAGGCGGCACGACTGGCAGCAAAGCCGGCTGGCCCGCCCGGTTGATTGAAACTGGCCGGGAACCTATGGGCCCAACCGCCCGTCGTCAACAGACTGATCAGTTGGCGCCGGCCGCCAGATCGACTTCCGGCAGACCCGCATTCATGCGCCGTCTCTGCGCAGCCATCGCCGCGAAGGCCGCATGCAATTGCGGATGGCGAGCGACGAACTGCCGGAAATCCCGCGCTGTCATGGTGAGGAAGCGGCAGTAGTCGACAGCGGTCACGTCGGCAGTGCGGCGGTCGCCGCTCAACAGCCCCATCTCACCGAAGAAGTCCCCGGCCTTCAGCTCGATCGCCCGACCGTTCACGTCCACTTGCACCACGCCGGATGAGATGAAATACATCGCGTCCGCCCGGTCGCCCTTGCGGATCACGCGGTCGCCCGGATTAGCCGAACGCGGCCTGAACAGCATTAGCAGCTCCTCCCGCTGCTCCGGCGTCAGCATGGAGAAGATCGGGAATTTCTCCACGATCTGCTGGGCCTCGAGCCCGCGCTCCATCTGGCGGGCCTCGTTGGCCCTGCGCACCGCCGCGAGCTCCTGCTCCAGCGCAGCCATCCGCGCCGCGCCGAAGGCATGCGGGTGGTGGTCCTCGCGGCGGATCAAGGCCAACGCGGCGGAAAAGCTGAGCGGGTTCAGCATGATCGACAGCAGAGCGCCCGCCAGGATCAGGTCGCGTGCCTCTGGCGTCATCAGGCCCAAGCTGGCCCCGAGTCCGGCCAGAATGAACGAGAATTCGCCGATCTGGGCAAGGCTCGCCGAAACCGTCAGGGCAGTCTTGACCGGAAAGCGTAGCAGCAGAACCACGGCGATCGCGGCCAACGACTTGCCCACCACGATGAGTGCCAGCACCGCCAGCACCTTCATCGGCTCGCGCATGAGGATCGTTGGATCGAACAGCATGCCGACGGATACGAAGAACAGCACCGCGAACGCATCCTGCAGCGGGAGTGAGTCGGCCGCGGCGCGGTGGCTGAACTGCGATTCGCTCAAGACCACGCCGGCGAAGAAAGCACCGAGCGCGAAGGAGACCCCGAACACCACCGCCGAGCCATAGGCGATGCCCAGCGCCAGGGCGAGAACCGACAGCGTGAACAGCTCTCGCGAGCCCGTGCGGGCCACCTGGCGGAGGAGCCGGGGCACGATCTTCGGCCCGAGCAGGATCGCAAGGGCAACGAAAGCCGCGACCTTGCCGAGCGTCAGCGCCAAGTCGAAGCCGAGGCCGAGCCCGCTGCCACCGGGACCATGGCCGGCATCAGCACCGGAAAGCCCGTGCCCACCCATCATTTCCGCAAAGGCCGGCAGCAGCACCAGCGCGAGCACCATCGCGAGGTCTTCGACGATCAGCCAGCCCACGGCGATGCGGCCGTTCGGCGTCGCCACCGCATTGCGCTCTTCCAAAGCCCGTAGCAGCACGACAGTGCTGGCGACCGAGAGACAGAGGCCAAACAATATCCCTGAACCCAGGCTCCAGCCCCACCACATGGCCAGGGCCGCCCCCATGATCGTGGCGATCACGATCTGGCCGATCGCGCCGGGCACGGCAATCCCGCGCACCGCCATCAGGTCGGCCGCGGAGAAATGCAGCCCCACGCCGAACATCAGCAGGATCACGCCCATTTCCGCGAGCTGTCCGGCCAGCGCGCTGTCCGCTACGAAGCCTGGCGTGAACGGCCCCATGATGATGCCGGCGAGAAGATAGCCCACCAGGGGTGGCAGCCGCAGCCGGTCGGCCACAAAACCCAAGCCGAACAGCTTACGGCGATCAGGGCGATGAGAGCGGTATCATGCGGCACTGGCTTTCTTTCCCCGGCGGCCTGTCCACAGAAGGATCCCGGCTCCCTCTGCAGGACATCACGGATCGGCTGACCTATGATGCGGCAGGAATTCCGTCCCGTGAACCACATCCCATAGGCATAAGGCAACAATTATAATGCAACCGCATAGGAAGTCCTCCCAATCCACCGGACGGGTGAACGTCGGGCGCGAATAGGCTAGAGTGCGCCCACATGGCCTTTTCATCGCACACCAAGGCGGAGCTGCATGCGCCGGATGCCGTAAGCGCATTCCCGGCGGCCGCGCTGCAAGGCGTGGAGCTGCTCGTCTCGCCGGCCCAGGACCAGCTTCTCGATCAGCCGGCACAGCTCGACGCGGAGGCCGGCCTTGCCTGCTTGGCTGCCGAGCCGCATCTGGTTTGTCACGCGGTATTCCTCGCCAATCGCCTCCAGATTGCGGCACGCGCCGAGCGAACGGCCGCACGTGCCGCGCGCGAGCAGGCGCACTATGATGTCGCCGAGCTGTTCGCGTTCGTTTGCCCGGCCCGTTTCGCCCTGCCCACCCCCGCAGGCATCGCCCGCGCCTTGGGGCTGGACCCCGGCGCGGCTTGCCCCACGGCTCTGCTGCGCGAATGTGCCCGGTGCCTGCTTGCCCACCTCGCCGCCGAGGCGCGCCAGCAATCCGCACGCGAGATGCTGGAACAGGCCCAATTTCTGGCGCGCAGCCGCTGGCCATGGGCGCCGCTGGTGATCCAGGCCATCGAGGAAGGTAGCGGCAATCAGGATATCTCCCCCTTCCTCACAGGTCTCAATGTGTGGGATCGGCTGGCGGAGTGGGAGGACGAGGGACCGCGCCCCCAGCCGGACACCAAGGCCATTCCGCCAGAGGATGTGGAGCGGGAGCTCGCGCGCATCCTGGGCAACGGCTCGGAGACGCGCACCGCCCAGCGCGACTATAGCGTGAAGGTCTCCCAGGCTTTCGCCCCACGCACCAGCCGGCACGAGAACCACATCCTGCTGGCCGAGGCAGGCACCGGGCTGGGCAAGACCCTTGGCTATCTCGCCCCCGCCGCCCTATGGGCGCGCCGCAACAGCGGCACCGTATGGATCTCGACCTACACCAAGAACCTGCAGCGGCAGCTGGAGCAGGAAACCCAGAAGGTCTTTCCCAGCCCAGAAGAGCGCCGCCGCAAGGTGGTCATCCGCAAGGGCCGCGAAAACTACCTGTGCCTTCTGAATCTACAGGAGCGTATCGCGCAGATGAGCGGCAATCCCCGCGGCAATCTGCTGGCGGTGCTCATCGTGCGCTGGGTGAAGGTCAGCCGCGACGGCGACATGATCGGCGGCGATTTCCCGGCCTGGCTCATGTCGCTGTTCGCCGATGGCGGCACCACGGGCGAGCGCGCGCCCTCACCGGCTAATCTCGGTCTCACCGACCGGCGCGGCGAATGCATCTACACCGCCTGCCCCCATTATCGGAAGTGCTTCGTCGAGAAGGCGACCCGGGCGGCCCGCAAGGCGGACATCGTCATCGGCAACCATGCCCTGGTCATGGCCCAAGCCGCCCAGGACCAGCTGCTCGGCCCTGCGCAGACGACGGACGAGCAGACCGCGGCCGGGGCGATTCGCCGACTGATTCTGGACGAAGGCCACCACCTGTTCGACGCTGCCGACAACGCCTTCGCCGCCCACCTGACGGCGATTGAAGCGGCTGAACTGCGCCGCTGGATTCGTGGCGGCGAGACCCGCGGCCGGCGCGGGCGCAGCCTGATCGACCGCATTGGCGACCTCGCCGGCGCCGCGCAGGAGGATGATCAGACCGAGGCCATGCTGCAGGCGGTCATGAACGCCGCCAACAATCTGCCCGGCCCTGGCTGGCAGAGGCGGGTGCAGGCCGGGATGCCGGAGGGTCCGGCCGAGCGCTTCCTGATGATCATCCGTGAGCAGGTGCTTGCCCGCTCCGAAACCGCAGCGCGCTATGCCCTGGAGACAGGCTGCCGGCCTCCCCTCCCCGGCCTGGCGGAGGCGGCGGATGCATTGGCTGCCGCGCTCCAGGAGCTGGCGGCGCCCATGCAGGCGCTGGCGAAGAGCCTCATGGCCCGTCTCGATGACGACGCCGCCAAGCTCGAGACCGCCGAGCGGGCGCGCATCGAATCGGTGGCCCGCGGCCTCAGACGCCGGGCGGAGCTTACCCTGAATGCCTGGATCGACATGCTCGACCGCCTCAGCCGGGAGGAGCCCGAGGGCTTCGCCGAATGGTTCGCCATCGAGCAAAGCTTCGGCCAGGAGGCAGACGTGGGCATGTATCGCCACTGGATCGACCCCACCGTTCCGCTGGCCAAGCTGGTGCTGGAGACGGTCGACGGCGCGGTGATCACCTCGGCCACCCTGCGCGACCGGCTGCCCGAGGCCCCGGATGACTGGGCCAGCGCCGAGATGCGCACCGGGGTCAATCACCTGCCCTATCCCGCCATGCGCTCGGTGCATCACAGCCCCTACGACTATCCGAACCAGGCGCGGATCGTGATCGTCAATGACGTCAACCGCGAGGATCCGGACCAGGTGGCCGCCGCCTATCGCGAGCTGTTCCTCGCCGCGGGCGGCGGTGCTCTCGGTCTGTTCACCGCCATTTCCCGCCTGCGTGAGACTTATCGGCGCATCATCGCCCCGCTGAGCCGCAACGGCCTGTCGCTCTATGCCCAGCACGTGGACCCGGTGGATACCGGCACTTTGGTCGACCTGTTTCGCGCCGAGCAGAACAGCTGCCTGCTCGGAACCGACGCGGTGCGCGACGGGGTGGACGTTCCGGGCGAGGCCTTGCGGCTGATCGTGCTGGAGCGCGTGCCTTGGCCGCAGCCCTCGATCCTGGAGCGGGCGCGGCGTGCTGCCTTCGGCGGCAACATCTATCAGGAAATGATCGTGCGCCTGCGCCTCAGGCAAGCCTTCGGCCGGCTGATTCGCCGGGCGGATGATCGCGGCGTGTTCGTGGTGCTCGACCCACGCCTCGCCTCACGCTTTCTCACCGCCTTTCCGGAAGGCGTGCCGGTGAAGCGCACCGGTCTGGTGGACGCGATCGAGACGGTCCAGACCTTTCTTGCCGAGCGCCCTTGCTGAAACCGTCGTCAACTTCTACTGTGCGGCCCGCGTGAACCGATTTGGGAGTGTGCATGAGTACCGTCGGCCCGCATCAGGCGCTGATCTATGTCATGGTCACCATGTCTGCCGTCGACAACAGGATGGGCGACGCAGAGCTGAAGCGCATTGGCACGATCGTGAAACGCCTGCCCGTATTCCGGGACTTCGACCCCGATCGCCTGGTGCTGACCGCCCAGGAAGCAGGCGAGTTGCTGAGCGCCGACGGCGAGGCGGGGCTGCGCACCCTGTTGGCCCTGGTGAAGCAGGCGTTGCCGGAGCGCCTGCGCGAAACCGCCTATGCGCTCGCAGTTGAAGTTGCGGCGGCGGACATGAAGCTGCCGAAGGAAGAGATCCGGCTCTTGCAGATCCTGCGCGATACGCTGGAGCTCGATAAGCTCACCTGCGCCGCTATCGAGCGTTCGGCCATAGCCCGCTACGCGCAGCTGTGACCCCCCGGCATGGGCGCCCGGCTTACCCCCATGACCCATGGAAACAGCTCTAGTCGGCGGCAAAGCCTTCCCAGAAGGCCTTGGCCTTGGCGAAGAAGCCCTCGGATTCCGGGCTGTTCCTGTTGTGCGACTCACGCTCGAATTCCTCGAGCAGCTCACGCTGGCGCCGTGACAGGTTAACCGGCGTCTCGACCGCCACCTGGATATACATATCGCCATACTGGTGCGAGCGCAGCACCGGCATGCCCTTGGCCTTGAGCCGGAACTGCTTGCCGGTCTGCGTGCCTTCGGGAATGCGCAGCCGTGCCTTCTTGCCGTCGAGGGTCGGCACCTCGATTTCCCCGCCCAATGCGGCGGTGGTCAGCGAAATGGGCACGCGGGAGAACAGGTCGGCGCCGTCTCGCTGGAAGAACTGGTGCGGCTTGATTGACAGGAAGATGTAGAGGTCGCCCGGCGGGCCGCCGCGCAGTCCCGCTTCTCCCTCGCCGGCGATCCTTATCCTGGTGCCGTCCTCGACGCCGGCCGGAATGTTAACAGACAGGGTGCGCTCGCGGCTCACCCGGCCGCTGCCGCCGCAGCTCCGGCATGGGTCGGCGATCACTTCGCCGCGCCCCTGGCATGTCATGCAGGTACGTTCGACCGTGAAGAAGCCCTGGGTGGCGCGCACCCGTCCGGCGCCGGCGCAGACCGGGCAGACCTTGGGCGATGTTCCGGCCTTGGCGCCGGAGCCGTCGCACACCTCGCAGGTGACGCTGGTCGGCACGCGGATCTGGGCCGTCTTGCCCAGATAGGCGTCTTCCAGGGTGATCTCCATGTTGTAGCGGAGATCGGCCCCGCGGGTCGCGGAGCTCTGCCGCCGGCCAGTGCCGCGGCGCGTGCCCATGAACTCGCCGAACAGGTCCTCGAACATGTCCGACATGGTCGAGGAGAAATCGGGCCCGAAGCCGGCGCCGCTGCGGGCAAACCCGCCATGCTCGAAGGCCGCATGCCCGAACTGGTCATAGGCCGCGCGCTTCTGCGGGTCCTTCAGGGCTTCATAAGCCTCGTTGATCTCCTTGAAGCGATGCTCGGCCTCTGCATTCCCGGGGTTGGCATCCGGGTGGTACTGCTTGGCCAGCCGACGATAGGCGGCCTTCAATTCGGTTTCGCCGGCGCTCCGGCTAACGCCCAGGATTTCATAATAGTCGCGCTTCGCCATCGCTCACATCCGATGCCCACGCAAAAGACCCCGCCCCGTTCGACGTCTTGCCGCTCGGGGCGAGGTCCTCTTGCGTGTCTACCCGCTGCCGCCGACCGGGCGGCCCGTCTCCGTCATGGTCAGCCCTCGTGCGCAGCGATCAGGAACCGGTCGACCGCTTGTTCTCGTCCTGCACTTCCTCGAAGTCGGCGTCAACGACATTGTCGTCAGGGCGACCCGAGGAGGAGGGTCCAGCCTCCGCGCCAGCCGCGCCGCCAGCCTGCTGCTGGCGGTACATGGCCTCGCCCAGCTTCATGGCGGCTTCGGTCAGCGTCTGCGTCTTGGCCTGGATCGCGGCCACGTCCTCGCCTTCAAGGCTCGAGCGCAGATCGGCGATGGCCTGCTCGATCGTGCTCTTGTCGGCCTGGCTGACCTTGTCCCCGAACTCGGTCAGTGTCTTCTCGGTCTGATGGATCAGACCCTCCGCGTGGTTGCGGGCCTCGACCAGAGCACGACGCTGCTTGTCCTCGGCCGCATGGGTCTCGGCATCCTTGATCATTGTCTCGATCTCGCTATCGGACAGGCCGCCCGAAGCCTGGATGCGAATCGCCTGCTCCTTGCCGGTCGCCTTGTCCTTGGCGGAGACATTCACGATGCCGTTCGCGTCGATATCGAAGGTGACCTCGATCTGCGGCACGCCACGCGGCGCGGGCGGGATGCCGACCAGATCGAACTGACCCAGCAGCTTGTTGTGGGCCGCGATCTCGCGCTCGCCCTGGAACACGCGGATGGTGACCGCGGTCTGGTTGTCGTCGGCGGTCGAGAACACCTGCGACTTCTTGGTCGGGATGGTGGTGTTGCGGTCGATCAGCCGGGTGAACACGCCGCCCAGTGTTTCGATGCCGAGCGACAGCGGGGTCACGTCGAGCAGGAGCACGTCCTTTACGTCCCCCTGCAGCACGCCGGCCTGGATGGCCGCGCCGATCGCCACCACCTCATCCGGGTTGACCCCCTTGTGCGGCTCCTTGCCGAAGAAGGTCTTCACCGTCTCGATCACTTTGGGCATGCGCGTCATGCCGCCCACCAGGATCACCTCCTGGATCTCGCCCGCACTGATGCCGGCATCCTTCAACGCCGCTTTGCACGGCGCGATGGTCCGTTGGATCAGATCATCGACCAGCGCCTCGAGCTTGGCGCGGGTCAGCTTCATGGTCAGATGCTTGGGGCCGGTCTGATCGGCGGTGATGAAGGGCAGATTGATCTCGGTCTGCGTGGTGGACGACAGCTCGATCTTCGCCTTCTCCGCAGCCTCCTTGAGGCGCTGCAGCGCGAGCTTGTCCTTGCGCAGATCGATGCCGTTCTCCTTCTTGAATTCGTCCGCGAGGTAATCGACCAGGCGCATGTCGAAATCCTCGCCGCCGAGGAAGGTGTCGCCGTTGGTCGACTTCACCTCGAACACGCCGTCGCCGATCTCGAGGATCGAGATGTCGAAGGTGCCGCCGCCCAGGTCATAGACGGCGATCACACCGCTCTGCTTCTTGTCCAGGCCATAGGCCAGGGCAGCCGCCGTCGGCTCGTTGATGATGCGCAGCACCTCGAGCCCGGCGATCTTGCCGGCATCCTTAGTGGCCTGGCGCTGACTGTCATTGAAATAGGCGGGAACGGTGATCACCGCCTGCTCGACCTTCTCGCCCAGATGGCGCTCGGCGGTTTCCTTCATCTTCTGAAGGACGTAAGCCGAGATCTGCGAGGGGGCATATTTCTTGCCGCGGGCCTCGACCCAGGCATCGCCATTGTCGGCCTTTACGATATGATAAGGTACGAGGCCCTTGGCCTTCTCTACCTCTGCATCCCCGAATCGGCGGCCAATCAGGCGCTTGATCGCGAAGAACGTGTTTTCAGGGTTGGTCACCGCCTGGCGCTTCGCCGGCTGCCCGACGAGGACTTCCCCATCATCGGCGAAAGCCACGATCGACGGCGTGGTGCGCGCACCTTCTGCATTCTCGATGACCCGTGGTGACTGACCTTCCATGATGGCCACGCAGGAATTCGTCGTGCCGAGGTCAATACCAATCACTTTAGCCATTCTTTCTACCTCCTTTGCGGCAGGCCGGCTCTGAGGCCTTCTGGCAAGCACCTGTTAATCCGGAGAAGTTGCTGGCTCGCGGATCGCCGGCCTCCTCCAACTCGAACGCGAAATGTTTCGACCTGGAAGCTGGCGTGTATATATGCGCCTCATTCCGGGGCTGCAAGGCGCAGAGCCCTCCAGAAAATGCTGGTTCGGGGGCGGGCATCATGCGGATGCCTGGGGCTTGGGCCCGCCCTTCGAAACACCGACGAGAGCCGGGCGCAAAACCCGGTCGCCGATGCGATAGCCCGTCTGCATCACCTGCACGACCATGCCGGCGGGCTGGCTCTCGTCCTCGACCTCGAACATGGCCTGGTGGAAGTTCGGGTCGAAGCGCTCGCCCAACGGGTCGAAACGGCGGATGCCATGGCGTTCGAAGACGTTGAGCATCTCGCGCTCGGTCATCTCCACGCCCACGACGAGGTTCTTCACCGGCTCGTCCAGTGACGGATCGTCTTTATCCGGGGCGGACGCGAGCGCCCGGCCGAAATTGTCGATGACGTTCAGGAGATCGCGGGCGAAGGATGTATTGGCATATTGCACGGCCTCCGCCTTCTCGCGGTCCGTGCGGCGCCGCAGGTTCTCCTGGTCGGCTATGGCACGGAGGAGCTTGTCCTTCAGGCTGTCGTTCTCGGCCTGGAGGGCTTGGATCGCGGCCGCCATGGTCTCGGGACTGAGCTCTTCGGATTGCGCTTCGGGGGCTTCGGCAGCCTGGGCGGAGGCATCGACCGTGGGCTGATCGTTCTGCTCGTCTGGCGAGGGAGTGGTCTTTGTGTTTGCAGTCATCATCGATCCTTCACGCTCAGCTTCGGCAGGGCCAGGCCTCTGCCGATGCCTGTCCGATATCGACCGTCAAACGCGAAAAATCAAGACAACAGCCGGCTTACCACCTTCGCGGTGTAGTCCACCATGGGGATGATGCGGGCATAATTGAGGCGCGTGGGCCCGATCACGCCGAGCACACCCACCACCCGCTCCTCCGCATCGCGATAGGGCGCGATGATGATGGACGAGCCCGAAAGCGAGAACAGCTTGTTCTCGGAGCCGATAAAGATGCGCACCCCTTCACCTTCTTCCGCCAGGCCGAGCAGGCGGATCAAGTCGCGCTTGGTCTCGAGGTCATCGAGCAGGCTTCGGATGCGCTCCAGATCCTGCAAGGTATCCTTGTCATCGAGCAGGTTGGCCCGCCCACGCACGATCAGCGTCTTTTCTTCCTCGGGGTCGTCGTTGCTCCAGCTCGCGATCCCTTGCTCGACCACCGTCGCGGTGAGCTCGTCGATTTCCTCGCGCAGCCGCTGCACCTCGGTCTTCATCGACTTCTGCATCTCCGCGAGCGTCTTGCCGATGAAACGGGTGCTGAGATAGTTCGTGGCGGACATCAGCACCGATGGAGGCAGGCCAGCCGGAATGGTCATGACGCGGTTCTCGACCGTGCCGTCCTCGCCCACCAGGATCACCAGGGCGCGCTGGGTATCGAGCTTGACGAACTCAATATGCTTGAGCCGCATGTTGATCTTGGGCGCCAGCAGCACCCCGGCGCATTGGCTCAAGCCCGACAGCATATTGGTTGCCGCGGTCAGCACCTCGTCGATCCGCTGGCGATTGTGGCTCGCCACCCGCTGCTCGATCTGGGTGCGCTCCTCCTCATTGATGTTGCCGACCTCCAGCAGGGCGTCGACGAAAAAGCGCAGACCCAGCTCGGTGGGCATGCGGCCGGCGCTGGTGTGAGGGGAGCTGATCAGGCCGATCGCCTCCAGGTCCGACATGACATTGCGGACAGAGGCCGGCGACAGGTTGATCGGCAGCATCTGGGAAATCGTGCGAGATCCCACCGGTTCACCGGTGGACAGATAGGTTTCGACCAGCTGCCGGAAAATTTCGCGGGAACGCTTATCGAGATCAGCCAATCCCAAAAGGCGGTGGTCCATCTTCCATCGGCCCTGTTGGCCGCTCAGCATTTCGTTGCAATGCCCCAAGCGTCATACCAATTTAGGTATCCCACGCCGGCGCGTCAACGCCACGAAAGCCCTTTGGTTCCGGAGGAAATAACCTCAGGTTGTGACAAGCTTTAGGATGCAGCGATGCTGACCTGTCCTGCCAGGCGGCGGCGAAGTTCCTCCTGCTTCTCGCGGATCATGCCGGGAATGAGGAAGGCATCGATCAGCCACCAGACGAAGCCGATGACCACGAAGTAGCTGAGGATCTGCAGGATCGCGGTGCCGGGCCGGCCAAGATAGAACCGGTGCCCTGAGACGAACCACAGGAAGAACCACAGTACATAAGCGGCAACGATGCTCGGCCCCTCATTGGCGACGCGCGTCTCAATGAGGATCTGACGCTCGGTGCTGTTGGTGATGCTCATCAAACCAAACCTCTTAACAACAACGGCTCAAATATAGTGATTGCAATTCACGCTGCCATGCGCTTGCTCGGACCTTTGATCTGGGCCGAGTAGAAGGAGGCATTCTGCTCGCCTTCTAGCGCCTCGCGGGTGAAGCTGATCAGGTGGTGGGCCACGAAAGCCATGCCGAAGACCACATCCACTTGTCCGCGCTTCAGGGCGTGCCAGGCCGCGCGCCAAAACGCGCCGCGATATTTGGGACGGATGCCGAGGTGAAGCAAGGTGCCCCAGGCCATATAGAGCCCGCGCACGAGGTTGGCCACGGAAAGCTTGCCCCGGGCCGGCGTCTTGATTCGGTGGACATAGGTCGCATCCACCTGATGCTTGAAGCGGCTGAACAGCCGCTCGGGCGTATAGGCGTAATCAATGCAGCGCCGCCAGGACTGGACCACCTCATGATACGGGCGCAGGAAGCGAACATTCGATTCGAGGCTGGTGTCATGCACCAGCCGGCCCTCGCGCTCCAGCCGGTCCCATAACGGCGTCTTGGGCAGGGCCTGCAGCAAGTTGATGGTCAAGACCGGTACGTTCGAGGCATCGATAAAGTCTGTGAGCGCCCGCTCGGTCTCGTCCGTGTCGGTGTCGAGCCCGAGTATGATGCCGGACGTGATCTCGAGGCCATAGGAATTGATGATCCTGATCGCCTCATACATGGGCACCGCGTTGTTGTGATCCTTGCGGATGCCCTTGAGCGCCGCCACCTCCGGCGTCTCGATGCCGACGAACACGGTGATGAAGCCGGCCTCGCGCATCATCGCGAGGATCTCCGGCTGCTTGGCGATGTTGAGGGTTGCCTCGCAGGCGAAGTTCAGGGGATAGCCGTGCTTCTTCTGCCAGGCGACGAGATGCGGCAGCATCTCCTTGGTGGCCTTGCGATTGCCGATGAAATTGTCGTCGACGAAATAGACGGTGGCGGGCCGGAACCGCTGGGCCAGCATCTTGTCCAGCTCGGCGGTGAGTTGCTCCGGCGTCTTGAGCCGCGGCTGCCGACCATAGAGCGCCGGGATGTCGCAAAACTCGCAGCGATAGGGGCAGCCGCTCGAGAATTGCAGGCTGCCGATGAGATAGCGGCCGAGATTGATACGGTCATAGGCCGGTATTGGAAAATCGTGCAGCGCGCGTCGCTCGGCGGTCTCGAGCCGCACCTGCTCGGCAGGCCGCGCCGCGCTTTCATCGAGCAGCGCGATCAGCCGGTCGGTCGCATCGCCCAGCTCACCCACATGGAGATAATCGAAGTCCGGGTACATCTCCGGTGCTCCGGATACCGAGGGGCCGCCGAGCACCGCGACTTTTCCGTATTCATGAGCGCGCCGGCCGATGTCCCTGATCTGGGCGGCCTGAATATGCATGCCGCTGACGAAAACGGCATCCGCCCAGGAGAAATCTTCAGGCGTCGCGGGCGCGATGTTTTCGTCGACGAAGCGCACCTCCCACGTGTCCGGCAGATAGGCGGCGATGACGAGAAGGCCTTGCGGCGGCATGAACGCCTTCACACCCGCGATCAGCTTATAGGCATGCTGGAACGTCCCGAATGAGGGGGTATAGTGTGGAAAGACGCACAGGATGCGCCGCCTGTTCGTCGTCCGACCGGAAAATCGCATGTCGCCACCTCCTTGTCCGGCTTGCCCGTGCATCGCCGCCAGCTTACCGCAAGACGCTGCTATACGGTACGCGGTTCTGTGGTGCGCCGCGGCACGTGGATCACGCGCCGATGAAGCTGCGCAACAACCGGTTGGCGATAGCGAACGGTGCCGGGACGATCAAGCCGGCCGGATGCCTGCCCGCGAGCATCGCCCGCACTTCCTCCCGGGTAAACCAGCGGGCGTCCTCCAGTTCCGTACGATCAATGGTTATGGTTTCGCTCAGCCCTTCCGCTAGGACACCGATCATCAGATTGGCTGGGAAGGGCCAGGGCTGGCTGGAGTGATAGCGCACCTCGCCCACGCGTATGCCCGCTTCTTCGAACACCTCGCGCCGGGCCGCTTCCTCGATCGTCTCGCCGGGCTCGATGAAGCCGGCAAGCGCGGAGTACATGCCCGGGGCAAACCGCGCCTGCCGGCCGAGGAGGCAGCGGTCGCCCATGGTGACCAGCATGATGGAGACCGGGTCGGTGCGCGGAAAATGATCAGCGGCGCAGGCCGGGCAGTGGCGCCGATAGCCGCCGTCGCGCATCTCGGAAGGCGCTCCGCAACGGGAGCAGAACCGGTGAGTGGAATGCCAGTGGAGGAGCGTTCGGGCCTGAGCCAGAACACCCAGCATCGGTGGTGGCAGCACGCTCTGCATGGCCAGACTGCGCAGGTCTATGGCCTTCACCTCCTCGCCGAACATGGCGAGATCCTGGTCGTCGGGCAACAGACTCGCGAAGATCGGCTTTTCCTCACCCTCACTGCCGAGAAAGACCGGCTCACGCACGAGGCTGGGGGGCAATGAGTAGAGCGCCAAGCCACCCAGCGGGTTGAGGACCAAGAGGGCGCGCTCACCGATAAACCCGAGATGGCGAGCCTGGGGCAGGTCCATCTGCTGGGCCAGCCAGCCGGCATCGGTGCGCCGGGGCGCCATGCGGTCGAGGGCGTTGACGGTGAAGGCGAGGCTGTCTTCTGCAAACATAAGGGATCTGCCGGATGGGGAGGGTGTTCAAAACAGCCCTACGAGGGCAGGCTTTGCCCGGTGACGTCAAGCGGTGATCTCGTGCGGGCGCGTGGTGATCTCGTGCGGGCGCGTATTGTCAGGTTATCCAGAGGAATGAGCGGTGCGTTGTGGTATCGCACTTGCCTGTTGGGCTCGGAATGCTGATATAGTCGGCTAGAGAGGCTGGCGGCGGGCGTGCCGCTCGCCAACCGGGTCAGGTCCGGAAGGAAGCAGCCCTAACGAATCCGGCACGGGTCGCTCGTTCAGCCTCTCGCCTCCTTTGGCTGTTGCCGGATCATTGGCCGACGCCGAAAGCGCAACTTCGGGTACGGAACGCCGGGACTTGAGTGAACAGCAGGACATCGGTGCGCCGCTTGCGGCCGAGCAAGCGAGCCGGAGGGCGCCCGAGATCGGCGCCCCGGCCTATCGCGTGCTTGCCCGCAAGTACCGCCCCACCACATTCGAGCATCTCATCGGCCAGGATGCCATGGTGCAGACGCTGGAGAACGCGTTTGCCAGCGGCCGCATCGCCCAGGCCTACATGCTCACCGGTGTGCGCGGCATCGGCAAGACCACGACGGCCAGGCTGATTGCGCGGGCGCTCAATTATTCCGAATCCGCCAAACCCACGGTCCGTCTGCCTTCGCTTGGTATCCATTGCGCGGCCATTCTCGAATCCCGCCATCCGGATGTGATCGAGATGGACGCCGCCTCCCGCACCGGCGTGGACGACATTCGCGAGCTGATCGAAGGGGTTCGCTACCGGCCGATCGATGCACGCTACAAGGTCTATATCATCGACGAAGTGCACATGCTCTCCAAGGCGGCGTTCAATGCGCTGCTCAAGACGCTGGAAGAGCCGCCGGAGCATGTGAAGTTCATCTTTGCCACCACCGAAGTGCGCAAGGTGCCGGTCACCGTGCTGTCCCGCTGCCAGCGCTTCGATCTCAAGCGGCTGGACAGCGAGCTGTTGCTCCAGCATTTCCGCAACGTGGCGGGAAACGAAGGCGTGAGCGCCGAGGACGAGGCGCTGGCGCTGATCGCACGTGCATCCGAAGGTTCGGTGCGCGATGGCCTTTCGTTGCTGGACCAGGCGATCGCCTATGGGGGCGACGTGGTGCGGGCGGAGGCAGTGCGGGCCATGCTCGGCCTCGCAGACCGCGGGCGCACCATAGACCTGTTCGAGGCGCTGATGCAGGGCGATGCGGCCGCAGCCCTCGCCCAGCTCAAGCAGCTCTATGATTTCGGCGCCGAGCCGGTGACCATTCTAACCGATCTCGCCGAGCTCACCCACTGGATCACCCGCCTCAAGGTGGTGCCTGATGCGGCCAAGGACCCGGCTCGCGCCGAGGTGGAGCGCGTGCGCGGCATCAGCCTGGCGGAGCGCCTGTCCATGGCGGTGCTGACCCGCGCCTGGCAGATGTTGCTCAAGGGCATCGAGGAAGTGAATCAGGCCGCGCATAGTTTGGCGGCGGCGGAAATGGTCGTCATCCGCATGGCTTATGCGGCCGACCTGCCGACCGTGCGCGAGGTGCTTGAGCGGGAAGGTACCGAGGCGTCCTCTTCGCCGGAGCATCGGGGCGCGCCCGGAGCCGGTGTAAGCGCGGGCGCCGATGCGGTTACGCCCATGCGGCGGCCTTCGTCCGGAGGGGCAATGCGCGCCGAGGCGCCGGTCAGCCCGACCGCATCAACCGGACGGATACGGGAGACGATGGCTGCCGCTGCGCCTGCGCTCGTGCCGGCGGTGCCGCCAGCGGCGGCCGGCGGGTCATCCCTCTCGCACTTCCGCGATGTCGTGCGGCTCGCCGGCGAGCGCCGGGACATCAAGCTGAAGAGCCAGCTGGAGAGCTATGTGCGCCCGGTGCGGGTTGGCGGCAATCAGGTCGAGATCGGGCTCGAGCCCGGCGCCCCCCCGGGTCTCACCAACGAACTCTCGCGCAAGCTCGAGCAATGGACGGGCGAGCGTTGGGTAGTGTCCGTGTCCAGGGATGCCGGCGAGCGGCCTCTGGCCGAACAAGACCGGCTGAAACGCGACACTCTGTTCAACGAGGCGCGTGGCCGGCCGGTCGTGCAGGCTTTGCTCGAGCGGTTTCCCGGAGCGGAAATCGTGGACGTGAGAGATCTCAGCGTCCAGGAGGATGCCGTCGCCGCCCCCGATATGGCCGATGACGAGACGATGGACGGAAACATGGAGGGGCCATGAAGAATCTCGGCGACATGATGAAGCAGATGCAGGAGATGCAGGCGCGGATGCAGGAGATGCAGGCCCGGCTGGAGGAACTGGACGTGGTCGGCACCGCCGGAGCGGGGCTGGTCAGCGTCACCCTCAACGGCAAGGGCGCCATGAAGGGCATCTCCATCGACCCGACCCTGCTCACGGACGATCGTGAGATCCTTGAGGACCTGATCGTCGCCGCCCATGCGGATGCGCGGCAGAAGATGGAAAGCGCTCTGGCGGAAGAGATGAAGCAGCTGACCGGAGGTCTTCCGCTGCCGCCGGGGCTCAATTTCGGCTTCTGATCCCATATGACCAGACGCATCGGCGGCCCGGAGCTCGAGGGGCTGATTCAGCTTCTGTCAAAGCTGCCCGGCCTCGGACCGCGCTCGGCCCGCCGTGCGGTGCTGCATCTGATCAAGAACCGGGCCCGTCTGCTCGACCCCCTCGCCGCGGCGATCGAGGATGTGCGCCGCAGCGTAACCGTCTGCTCGGCTTGCGGCAATATCGACACGACCGACCCCTGTGCGATCTGCCAGGACCACCGCCGGGACCGCTCCGTCATCTGCGTGGTCGAAGAGGTAAGCGATCTCTGGGCCCTGGAGCGCGCCGGCGCCAACAACGGGCTCTATCATGTCCTCGGCGGTGTCATGTCGGCGATCGAGGGTATCGGACCGGAGGAGCTGTCGATCGAGCAGCTCATCCATCGCTGCGCCGAACCGGGCGTGAAGGAGGTCATCCTCGCCGTGAATGCGACGGTGGATGGCCAGACCACGGCCTATTACATCACCGAGCGGCTGCGCGGCCTCGACGTCACCGTCTCAAGGCTCGCCCACGGGGTGCCGGTGGGCGGCGAGCTCGATTACCTCGACGATGGTACGCTGGCCGCGGCGATCAAGTCGCGCCGGGCGTTTTGACCCCCGCGAGCATTGCGCTCTTGGCCCTGGATTTCCAGTGATCCTGCCCCTTATAGCCGCCGCAGCTGCACCTCGTGGATGCTGTGGTCGGCACCTTTGGTGAGAATGAGGTCGGCCCGCTGCCGAGTCGGCAAGATATTCTCGCGCAGATTTGCCAGGTTGATCGTGTTCCACAGCTTCAGGGCCACTTTCCGTGTTTCCTGGTCGCTGAGCTTGGCATAGCGATGGAAATAGGACCGCGGATCGCGGAATGCCGTCTCGCGCAGGCGGAAGAAGCGCTCGATGTACCACTGCTCCAGCAGTGTCTCGTCCGCATCGAGGTAGATCGAGAAATCGAAGAAGTCCGACACGAAGGGGATGGCCTTGCCATCCCTGGGCAGCTTGGCGGGCTGCAGCACGTTCAGCCCCTCCACGATGAGCACGTCGGGCTGGTCGATCACCAGAGCATCCGAATCCAGCACATCATAGAACAGATGCGAATAGACCGGCGCCTTCACCTCGCGCTTGCCGGACTTGATGTCCGACAGGAAGCGCAACAGCCTGGTGACGTCGTAGCTTTCCGGAAAGCCCTTGCGGGTCATGAGCCCTTCCCGCTCCAGCACCGCGTTCGGGAACAGGAAGCCATCGGTCGGCACCAGCGCCACATTCGGTGAGTTCGGCGAACGGCTGAGCAGGGCCTGGAGAATACGGCCGGTGGTGCTTTTGCCCACGGCCACGCTGCCAGCCAGCCCGATGATGAACGGTACCTTGCTGCCGTTGCGGCCCAGGAACCTCTGAGTGGCGCGGAACAGATCGTAGGTTCGCTCCACATAGAGGTTCAACAGCCGCGCCAACGGCAGATAAATCGCGACCACTTCGTCGATCTGCATCCGCTCGTTAAGGCCGCGCAGCTCGTAGACTTCGGTCTCGGTGAGGGTCAAGGGCGTGTCGGCCCTCAACTTTGCCCATTCGTCTCGCGAGAACACGAGATAGGGCGAATATTCGAGCGCGCGTCCGTTCATGTCACGAGCGCCTCGCCTTCTCGACGATGCCGCTGGTGCCCTCTCGCCGCTCGAGCTCGGTCATCACCTCGGCGACCGGGACGTCCGCCGCCTCGAGCAGCACCGTCAGATGATACAGCAGATCGGCCGTCTCGCTCACCACCGCGCCCCGGTCTCCGGATGCCGCGGCAATCACCACCTCGACCGCTTCCTCTCCCAGCTTCTTCGCGCAAGCCGGCACGCCCTTGGCCACCAGCTGTGCCGTATAGGAGCTGTCCGCGCTCGCCAAGCGGCGCTCATGAACCGTGCCTATAAGACGCGCCAAGACGTCGAGCTTGTGGGAAGTGGCGGTCGTCATTCCGAAAAGAGTCCTGCTCACAACGGCGGTGGCTTATCAGGATCATCAGCCCTTGTCACCGCTCCAATCGGACGGGTCAGGCAAGGCGCATGGGAATACCGGCCCGCGCCATATGCTGCTTGGCTTCTCCGATCGTGTAGGTGCCGAAATGGAAGATGGAGGCGGCAAGCACCGCGCTGGCGTGCCCCTGGGTGACCCCCTCGACCAGATGATCGAGATTGCCGACCCCGCCTGAGGCGATCACCGGCACGCTCACCGCATCGGCCACCGCGCGGGTCAGTGCCAGATCGAAGCCCGACTGGGTGCCGTCCCGATCCATGGAGGTCAGCAGGATTTCCCCGGCCCCCAGCGAGACCACCTCCCGGGCAAAGTCCACCGCATCGATGCCGGTGGCATTCCGGCCCCCATGGGTGAAGATCTCCCAGCGCGCCGGCTCGCCATGGTTTGAAACACGCCGCGCGTCTATGGCCACCACGATGCACTGGCTGCCGAACTTCTCCGCCGCGCGGGCCACGAAGGCCCGGTCGTTCACCGCCGCCGTGTTGATCGAAACCTTGTCCGCCCCGGCCAGCAACAGCTTGCGGATATCGTCCACCGTGCGCACGCCGCCGCCCACGGTCAGCGGCATGAAGCAGTGCTCGGCCGTCTTCGCCACCACGTCGAAGATGATGCCGCGGTTTTCGTGAGAAGCGGTGATGTCGAGGAAGCACAACTCGTCCGCACCGGCGGCGTCATAGGCACGGGCCGCTTCCACCGGATCGCCGGCATCTCGCAGCTCCACGAACTGCACGCCCTTGACGACCCGCCCGTCCTTGACGTCCAGGCACGGAATGACTCTGGCCTTAAGCATGGGCCGACTTCGCCTCCGCAATCAGCTGCAGGGCCGCCCGCGCGTCCAGTCTGCCGTCATAGAGCGCGCGGCCGGAAATCGCGCCTTCCAGCACCGCGCAATCCGGCGCGAGCAGCCGCTTCACATCCTCGATCGAGGCGAGGCCGCCTGACGCGATCACCGGGATCGAGACCGCATGCGCCAGTGCCAGCGTCGCCGGAATGTTGAGGCCGCTCAGCACCCCGTCACGATCGATATCCGTGTAGATGATCGCCGCAACGCCCGCATCCTCGATGCGGCGGGCCAGATCCACCGCTTCGAGGTCGGAGGTTTCCGCCCAGCCTTCCACCGCTACCCGGCCGCCCCGCGCGTCGATCCCCACCGCCACCTGGCCCGGGAAAGCCTTGGCCGCCTCCCGCACCAGGGCGGGGTTGCGCACCGCCGCCGTGCCGAGAATGACCCGGCGCACACCCCTGCCAAGCCAGGTCTCGACACCGGCCATGTCGCGGATGCCGCCACCGAGCTGCACCGGCAGCTTCACTGCCCGGATGATCGCCTCCACCGCGTCACCATTGGCGCTGCGGCCCGCAAAGGCGCCGTTCAGGTCCACAACGTGCAGCCACTCGAAGCCTTGCCGCTCGAACGTGGCCGCCTGCGCCGCCGGATCGTGGTTATAGACGGTCGCGTCGGCCATCTCGCCGCGCCGCAGGCGCACGCACTGGCCGTCCTTCAGGTCGATCGCCGGAAACAGGATCATGGCCGCCACCTGAGGAAATTGCCGATCAGCTTGAGTCCCAGCCGCTGGCTCTTCTCTGGATGGAACTGGGTGCCGAACACCGTGTCGCGCGCCACAACCGCGACGACCGGTCCGCCATAATCGGTTTCGGCCACCACTTGTCCCCTGTCCCGCGCGGCGAGCTCATAGGAATGCACGAAATAGGCGTGCAGCCCATCCGGACCCAGGGGGATCCCCTCCAGGATCGGATGTGGCCTGATTTCCGTCAGGGTGTTCCAGCCCATATGCGGCACCTTCAAGCCTGGATCCTTGGGCTCGATGCGCGCCACGTCGCCCGAGATCCAGCCGAAGCCTTCCCAGGTGCCATATTCGAGCCCGCGTTCCGCCATCAGCTGCATGCCGACGCAAATGCCGATGAACGGCCGCGCCCTCACCCGCACCACCTCGTCCAGCGTCTGCCACATGCCATCGATGGCGAGTAGGCCGGCGCGGCAATCGGCAAAGGCGCCGACGCCCGGCAGCGCCACCCGGTCTGCCGCGGCAACTTCCCGCGGATCGCCCGTGACCACCACCTCCGCCGCCACCTCGTGCTCCCGCGCCGCCCGCTCGAACGCCTTATGGGCCGAACGGAGATTGCCGGAGCCGTAATCGACGATTGCCACCTTCATCAGACGCGTCCCGGTTCGGGGAGAATGGAATAGTCGTGGCCGGCCGCCGGCCTTGTCTGTGCCCGCGCAGCGGATGGCGCCAGGCCCGCCTTTTGGCCAGCCTGGGCACAGAGCGCGGTGAAGAACCGATGCTCTGCCGCCACCAGCCTGTCGCCGACCACCACCGCGATCTCGCGCTTGCCGCGCCGCGCCAAGGTCCAGCGCAGGAGATCGTTGCCCTGCAGGCCCATGACCAGGTTGATGCCAAACCCCAGGATCGTCTGCACCGTGGCCGAGATCGGCCACGCATAGGGAATGAGGCCGATACAGACACTCACCCCGATGAACAGCGCCAGCACGATCCACATGCGCTTGTAGATCAGCCACAGGAACGGCACGAAGAAGGCCGGCCAGGAGAAGCCTTCCTTGACGAAATCCAGGCGATCCGCCTCGGCGAGAATGATGGCGGGATCGCTGCTGCGATGGTGGACCGAATAGGTCTTGCTCGACATGGGTGAGATCCTGAGGGATCAGCCGGTGCTGTCGCCCAGCGTTCCTTTGGTTGACGGTACTGCGCCTTGGCTGCGCGGATCCGGCTCGATCGCCGCCCGCAGCGAGCGGGCCAGGGCCTTGAAGCAGGTCTCGGCGATATGGTGGCTGTTCTCGCCGTAGAAATTCTCCACATGGGTGGTGATGCCGGCATTCTGCGCGAAGGCCTGGAACCACTCCCGAAACAGCTCGGTGTCGAAATCCCCCACCTTCTGCGTGGGAAATGTCACCCTCCACACCAGGAACGGACGGCCGGACACATCGAGCGCCACCCTCGTGAGCGCCTCGTCCATGGCCAGGTCGATACTGGCATAGCGGCAGATCCCGGCCTTGTTGCCCAGCGCCTTGGCAACAGCCTGCCCCAGCGCGATGCCGGTATCCTCCACCGTATGATGCATATCGATGTGAAGATCGCCTTTGGCCTTCACGTCCATGTCGATCAGCGAATGGCGCGAGAGCTGCTCCAGCATATGGTCGAGGAAGCCCACGCCCGTGGCAATGGAGAACCGCCCGGTGCCGTCGAGATTGACAGTCACCGAAATCGCCGTTTCGTTGGTCTTCCGCTCTATGGTCGCTTGGCGCACCGGAGGCTCCGTTGGCTCGCTGCGGGCGCATTCTCGCCGCGCGCGTCTTTTATCAGGCGAACGCCCTGGATCAAAGGGCGGTATCGCCACGTATCGCGCCGCATGCTTTTCAATCTTTTATTTGGCGCGCTCACTGCATAGATGTGGCGCCGTATGATATTTCACGAGGGCTATGTTGAACGAGCGCGAGCAGATGCCGCAATGGCATGGAACCACCATCCTCACGGTCCGCAAGGGGAACAAGGTCGTCATCGCCGGCGACGGGCAGGTGAGTTTCGGAAATACGGTGATAAAGTCCAATGCCCGTAAGGTCAGGCCCTTGGGCAAGGGCCAAGTCATCGCCGGCTTCGCAGGGGCCACTGCGGATGCCATGACCCTGTTCGAACGGCTGGAAGGCAAGCTCGAGCAGCACCCGGGCCAGCTGACCCGCGCCTGCGTCGAAATGGCCAAAGACTGGCGCACGGACCGCTATCTGCGCCGCCTGGAAGCCATGATGATCGTGGCCGACCCGAAGGTCACCCTCGTGCTGACCGGCAATGGCGACGTGCTGGAGCCGGAATACGGTCTTATGGGCATCGGCTCCGGCGGCCAGTTCGCGTTGGCTGCGGCGCGTGCCCTCCTGGACAGCGAGCACGACCCGGAGGAGATTGCCCGGCGGGCCATGAAGATCGCCGCGGAGATCTGCATCTATACCAACGACGCCGTCACCATTGAAACATTGGAAGCGGAGTGAGCGCCTGCCGCGCACTGCCCATTCCCTGCTTAGTGTCCCGAGCGAGAGTTAAATGACCGACTTCTCACCGCGCGAGATCGTTTCCGAGCTCGACCGCTATATCGTGGGCCAGCGCGATGCCAAGCGCGCCGTGGCCATCGCCCTGCGCAACCGCTGGCGGCGCCAGCAGCTGGAGGAAGGACTGCGAGAGGAGGTCCTGCCCAAGAACATCCTGATGATTGGCCCGACCGGCGTCGGCAAGACCGAGATCGCCCGGCGGCTCGCCAAGCTGGCCAATGCGCCCTTCATCAAGATCGAGGCCACGAAGTTCACGGAGGTGGGCTATGTGGGTCGCGACGTGGAACAGATCATCCGCGATCTCATGGAAGTGTCGATTGGCCTGGTGCGCCAGAAGCGGCGCAAGGAGGTGGAGGCTGCCGCACAGCTCCATGCGGAAGACCGGGTCCTCGATGCGCTCGTGGGCAAGAGCGCGACCGAGTCGACCCGCGATGCGTTCCGCCGCAAGCTCCGCGCCGGCGAGCTCGACGACAAGGAGGTGGAGATCCAGGTGCTCGACACCGGCGGCATGCCCTCCTTCGAGATCCCCGGCATGCCCGGCGCACAGATCGGCATGGTCAATCTCAGCGATATGCTCGGCAAGGCCTTCGGCCAGCGCACCAAGCCGCGGCGCATGACGGTGCGGGCGAGCTATGACGTGCTGATCGCGGAGGAATCCGACAAGCTTCTCGACCAGGACCAGATCACCCAGGAGGCCATCGCCCTGGCGGAGAACCACGGCATTGTGTTCCTGGACGAGCTGGACAAGGTCTGCGCCCGCTCGGGCGAGCGGATTGGCGGCGACGTCAGCCGCGAGGGCGTGCAGCGCGATCTGCTGCCGCTTCTGGAGGGTACGACCGTCGCCACCAAGTACGGCCCGGTGAAGAGCGATCACGTGCTGTTCATCGCATCCGGCGCCTTCCACATCGCCAAACCCTCGGACCTGCTGCCCGAGCTGCAGGGCCGGCTGCCGATCCGGGTGGAGCTCAACCCGCTCACCCGCGACGACTTCCGGCGGATCCTCACCGAGCCGGAAGCGAGCCTCATCCGCCAGTACAAGGCTCTGATGGCCACCGAAGGGGTAACGCTGAACTTCTCGGATAACGGCGTCGACGCACTGGCGGACCTCGCCGTCGAGATCAACTCGAGCGTCGAGAATATCGGGGCACGCCGGCTGCATACGGTGATGGAGCGGGTGCTCGATGAGATCAGCTTCGATGCCGGCGACAAATCGGGCGCCACGATCACGATCGATGCGGATTACGTGCGCGAGCGCATCGGCGACCTGGCGAAGAACGCGGATTTATCCAAGTTCATCCTTTGACGGCCGGGGGGAGGCGAATGGAGGTTGAGGACTACAACAGCTTCTGCGCCTCGCTTCCCCACAGCACCCACGTCGTGCAGTGGGGCGGCTCTCACGTCTGGAAGGTCGGCGGCAAGGTCTTCGCCGTCGCCGGCTGGGGCGATGGTCCGGAACTGGCCGTCACCTTCAAGTGCTCCGACATTGCCTATGACATCCTGAAGGAGCAGCCAGGCTTGCGGCCGGCACCCTACCTCGCCTCGCGCGGCATGAAATGGATCCAGCGCCGGACCGGCGAGTCCATGGATGATGCTGCGCTCCAGGACTATATCGCTGAGAGCCATCGGCTGGTGGCCGCAGGCCTGCCCAAGAGGGTGCAAAAGGAACTCGGCCTGCTGTGACGGGCGCGAACCGCTACGCGCGTCACCCGCTGCCGCGCAGCTGCTGCAAGAGGCTGTCCAGCTGCTCCTCACTCAGCGTACTGATCCGTTCGGCCAGGAGGTTGGCGAGCTCCGTGGCCTTGGGGGAAAGCCCGCCCGTATCGATCACCGCCCGTGGCTTGGAAATATGCGCGAGCCGGATCAGCTCCTCCGCGTCATCCCAGATGACGTTGAGATAGGCGATGATCCGCTGCAGCAACGGCCAGCTAGGCTGCCCGCGCTTGCCGTGCTCGAGCGCGGAGAGATAGGCGGCCGAAACGCCGATCCCGGCCGCCATCTCCTTAAGCGCTATCCCGCGGGCGGCGCGTAGCTCGCGCAGTCTCTGGCCGAACGGTGTCATGGGCGGCGATCGGGGTTCTTGCGCAAGCGCACATAGAGCGCACCGCCGCCGCCATGCTTGGGATGCGCCGGCTGAAAGCCCGAAACGATGCGGCGGAACTGCGGCTCGTTCAGCCATTCCGGCACGGCACGGCGCAGGCGCCCGGCCCGCTCTGGCGTGTCATAGGGGTCGAGCCCATGCAGCATGTGCCGGGCAAGCGGGGCTGAACCCTTCCCGGTGATTACGATCACGAAGCGGTTGCCTCGCTCATAGGCTTGGCTGAGATAGGCAAAAAGCCGCACCCGTGCGGTCTCGGCGCTTTCACCGTGGAGATCGATTCGCGCTTCAATGGCGATTTGGCCGCGCAGCAGTCTTTGGCTGGTACGCCGGTCGATACCGGTGAGCGGTGGCAATTTGGGGGCTTGCGTCGCCGGCACCCGGGCCACTGACGCCTTGCGTGTCGCAGCCGCAGTGTCACGGGCGCGCCGCCGCGGCTCCGAATGCTTCGGCGGCTCCTGGGCCGGATCGCTGGTGCTGATGGAAGTCGACGATCGGGCACGCTTGTGCAGTGGCGTCACGCTTTCCGTGACCTTCAGCCAAAGCTCCATGTCCGGAACCTTGGCACCCTGCTTCCGCCGCCGCCCGTCCATGGCCGTCAACGCGCAAGTCGCGCGGCGACCGCATGGGGCACGAGGATGGTCATCCGCCCGGGGCTTTGCATCAGCCCGGCAATTTGGGCCGCGCGCGGCCCCGCGCCCCAGAACACGTCGCCTCGCACTTGGCCCTTGATCGCCGTGCCCGTGTCCTGCGCCACCATCAGCCGGCGCATGGGCACGAGCGCGCCTTGCGACCCTGCAGGCACTGCAACGTCCAGCCAAATGGGCGTGCCGAGTGCGTAATAGCTGCGGTCGACCGCAAGGCTGCGCTCCGGCGTGAGCTGCACCTGCTGGGCACCCGGCGGCCCGAGGTCGGGCCGGTCGAACTCGACCTTGCGGAAGAAGATGAAGGACTTGTTCTGCCACATGAGCGCCCGGGCCTGATCGGGATGCCGGGCCAGCCAGTCCAGAATGCTCTGCATGGACACCTGGTCACGGGCAAGCTCCCCCCGTTCGACCAGCACCCGTCCGATCGGCGTATAGGGATGCCCGGACTTCGCGGCGAAACCCACCCGCATCACCTGGCCGTCGGCCAAGCGCACCCGCCCCGATCCCTGCACATGGATGAAGAAGGCATCTGCCCAGCTCTTCAGCCAGACCAGCTCCAGGCCGCGGCCTTTCAGCGCGCCCTGCTCGATTTCCTGTCGTGTCCAGTAAGGCCGCGCCTGGCCGTTCACCCGACGGCCATAGCGCACGCCGATCCGCTTCTCCGTCGCCGCATCGAACGCAACGAGATCGGCCGGCTTGCCATAGAGCGGCACCACATAGGGACCGCCTGGCTTGAGCGAGCCTTCCACCTCCGGCTCGAAATAGCCGGTGAACAGGCTTGTGCCATTGGCCGGCAGCTTCACCGTGAAGGGTATGAAATGCTTTTCGAAGAAGGCGCGCGCCTGCGCGGGAGACAGCGCCGCCCCTGCAGCCAGAGCGGTCTTGCAAACGGGCAGCCAATCCTTCCAGCGTCCCGCAAATTTGGGCGAACCCGCAAATCCGCGGCCCGTGTCGACGAGTTCCCGGCATGACAGCCTGAAGGCAGCAAAGGCCTCCGCATGGTCATCGGCAGCCCAGCCCGGCATGCTGGCATAATCCACGGGCGTGAGTGTCTTGGCTTCAATGGTCTCCATGGACCACCATGCGAAAAAGGCGAGAAGAGAGAACAGGGCGAGCGCCGCTTGGCGCCCGTAACGCCTGTTCGGCCTCCCGCACGAGCAACTCGGTACGGTCACAGGCATCGACAGAACAGATCTCTTATATGTACCCCTCACGCCCGGCGCAGCATGCCTCCAAGCGTGTTCGGCGTGAAGCCGAACAATCTCTTCACTGCCTAGCCCAGGTTGGTTAAGGATGGGTGCCCATCGCCGCCGCGCTCAGCGGCGGCCAGCTCACGCCGAGGGTGCCTCGGTCGCAACCAGGCTCCAATTGGGATCCCGCGATTTCACGTCGCGCGAGAATGTCCACACGTCCACGACATCGCGGATCTTCTTGGGATCGCCGTCCACCACATCCCCGGCCCGGTTCTTGATCGTGGTGATCAGCTGGCTCGCGAACCTTACGGTCACCGAGGCCTGGCGGCCGACCAGCCGTGCATCGGTGATGGTGGCCTGATCTATGCCGACAAAGGTGGTCTCGTTCACCAGCCCTTCGCGCTCTCTCTCGTCGAGGGCGGCACTGAACCCGTCGAACACGTCCTTGCTCAGCAGGTTGCGCAGCGTGAGCCGGTCGCCTTCGGCGAAGGCCACCACGATCATCTCGTAAGCAGCCCGAGCTCCTTCGAGAAAGCCTTTCGGTGTGAAACTCGCGTCAGCCCGGGCGATAGCGTCCAGTCCCGCCGCTGCGGCAGAGCCTTCCTCCGCATAACCCTTCCAGACCGCTGCCTTCTCTTCGTTCTGCATCACCGCCACCGGCTCGCTCGGCCGCCCATCGCGCTGAGGCAGGGTGACCACCTTGCCATCTTGGGTGGCCGCCGGGGCCTTCGCCCGGTCCCGTTCGGTTCGGGCGAACGGATCGACCGGCGGGCGCTCGTTGCCGGTACGGCGGCCCAAGACGCTACGCAGCCGTAAAAAAATCACCACGGCGACGCCAAGCAGCAGAAGGTTGAGTGGGTCAAAGGCTTCATTCATGTGGTGATCCGGCCCATCCGGTCCTTGGGGTCAAACGCCGTCACGGTGAGTTGGCCTACAGTCGTAACGGACATATTGCGTGGTCCTACTCACGACAAGATATAAGACATCTAAAGACGCGTCCAACGGCCATGGTCCCGGTTGGTCAATTTTAATGCGATTATTCGGCTGGCGGGCGCGACCGGCATCGACTTAAAAGCCCGAGGGCATTGCATTTGCGCTTCATCATCCTTCTCGTCCTCCTCGCCCTTCCGCTGCTCGAGATCGCGGTATTCATCAAGGTCGGCGAATGGCTGGGGGCTCCGCTGACCATCCTGCTTGTCGTGCTGTCGGCGGTCGTCGGCCTTTGGATCGTGAGATTGCAGGGCTTTTCCCTGCTGACCAAAGCGCGGGATTCCCTCAGGCAGAACGCAATGCCGGTCGGCTCCGTCGTCCATGGCGCGTTCCTCGTCGTGGCTGGCATCCTGCTGGCCATTCCGGGCTTTCTCACCGACCTCGTCGCCTTCGCCCTTCTCATTCCTCCCGTGCGCGTCATGATTGCTCGCATTATTCTCGAAAAGGTGCGACGATCCGCCAACGTTTCGATCCACGTGGGTGGCAATGGAATGCGCGGCGGCGCAGGGCCGTTCCGTTCTGACCACCGCACCACCGGTGAGGGTCCCGTCATTGAGGGGGAACTCGTCGAGGATCTGACCCCGCCCGAGCCCAACGCGCCGGGCGGCAGCAGTGGCTCAGGCGGCAGTCCCCCGGGCGGTCAGCGGCCGCCCTCGCCGTGGCGAGGATAACTCGGCGCGTTGTCTGCCCCGTGCCTTGCAGCCGCCCAAGAACCATGTTAGCCCAGCGGCCGTAAGGCGCCTCAACCGGATATGGATCGAACATTATGGCCGACAACTCAAACACGAATGGCAATGGCGGGGCAGGCAGTATCCCCGGCGCCGGCCAGCCAGGCGGCGCAGCAGCGCAGAAGCCGTCGATGCGGGTGCTCGCCCAATATCTCAAGGACCTCTCCTTCGAGAACCCCAACGCGCCGCAATCGTTGTCCGGCCAGCTCGCCCAACCCAAGATCGATATTGCTGTCCATGTGAACGCCAGGACCCTCGCGCCCACCGACTACGAGGTGGAGATCCATCTCGAGGCGAAGGCCACCGGCACTGATACAGTCGTGTTCCAGGCGGAGATGCTCTATGCCGGCATCTTCCGCCTCGAGGGCATACCGCAGGAAATGCTGCATCCGGTGGTGCTGATCGAATGCCCGCGCATGCTCTTCCCCTTCGCCCGCCAGATCTTGGCGGATGCAACGCGCAATGGCGGTTTCCCGCCGCTCATGCTCGACCCGATCGACTTCGCCGCCATGTACCAGCAGCGCATCGAGCAGGAGCAGCAGGCGAGCGCCACGGGTGTGGCCCGGGCCTGAAGCCTCTCAGGGCATAGGCGAGAACAGCGCCGGCCCCGCGCGATCCGCCATGCCCGCATAGCGGATCTCATCCCCAGCGACCGTCACTTGGCCCGAAGCGACCAGCCGCAGGGCAAAGGGATAGAGCACATGCTCCGCCGCCAGCACGCGCGCGGCCAGCGAGGCTTCGTCGTCCCCCGCCACCACGGGCACCGCCGCCTGTGCGATGATCGGGCCGGTGTCGACCGCCTTGCGCACGTAGTGCACGGTGCAGCCGGTGATGCGGCCGCCATCCGCCAGCACGCGCCGGTGGGTGTCGAGGCCGGGATAGGCCGGCAGCAGCGCCGGATGAATATTGATCATCCGATTATGCCAGGCATCGACGAAGCCGTCTGACAGGACGCGCAGGTAGCCGGCCATGCAGACGAACTCGACCCCCGCCGCGCGCAAAGCCTCATCCATGGTCCGATCGAAGGCCTCGCGGCTTTCCGCCAGCTTGTGGTCCAGCGCCCGGACCGGAATGCCCGCTGCCCGCGCCCGGTCGAGCCCTGCCGCCTGTGGCCGGTTCGAGATCACCAGCACGATCTCGGCGGGATAGTCCGGGGCTCTTGCGGCGTCGATCAGCGCAGCAAGGTTGCTGCCCCGGCCGGAAATGAGAACACCCACGCGCAGCTTGCTCACCGGATCAGGCTCCACGCCGCAGCTGCCCGCGATACCGCACCCGCTCTCCGCTCCCCTGCGCCTCGATCCGGCCGATCGCGAACACGGTCTCCCCCGCCGCGCGCAGCCGGGCCGCAATATCGCCCGCATCCTCCGCCGAGGTCACCACCACCATGCCGATACCGCAGTTGAAGGTGCGCAGCATCTCCTCTGGCGCGATCGCGCCGAGATCGGCGAGCCAGTGGAACAGCGGCGGCATGTCGAAAGTGTTCAGATCGAAGGCGGCCGCCGTGCCATCGGGCAGCACTCGCGGCACGTTCTCGGTAAGGCCGCCGCCGGTGATATGGGCAATCGCCTTGATCGCGCTCGAATGGCGCAGGCAGGCCAGAAGGCTCGGCACATAGATCCGGGTCGGCGCCAGCAGCGCCTCTCCCAGCGACAGCTCCGGCGCGAATGGTGCCGGGGCAGCGTAGGCGAGCTTGTGGTCCGAAACGAGGCGCCGGATCAGCGAATAGCCGTTGGAATGGGCACCGGACGAGGCGAGCCCGAGGATCACATCGCCAACGGCGACGTCGCCGCGTGGCAACAGCCGGTCGCGCTCGACCACGCCCACCGCAAAGCCCGCGAGGTCGTAATCGCCCGCCGCGTACATGCCTGGCATCTCCGCCGTTTCACCGCCGATCAGCGCAGCGCCCGCCTGGCGGCATCCTTCGCCGATGCCGGCGATCACCGCCCGCGCCGCATCAACCTCCAGCCGCCCGGTCGCGAAATAGTCGAGAAAGAAGATGGGCTCGGCGCCCTGGACGATCAGATCGTTCACGCACATGGCAACGAGATCGATGCCGATGGTCTCATGGCGGCCACTTTCTATGGCGACTTTGAGCTTGGTGCCCACGCCGTCATTGGCGGCGACCAGCAGCGGGTCGCGGTAATTGAGCGCCTTCAGGTCGAACACACCACCGAAGCCGCCCAGAGCCGCATCGGCGCCGGGTCGTGCCGTGGCCCGCGCGATCGGCTTTATGGCTTCCACCAAAGCGTTGCCCGCATTGATATCGACGCCGGCATCGCTATAGGTGTATCCATTAGGCCTTGCGGCCGGTGGCTCTACGGTCATAAGGGGCAAACGCTCCGTTGCGCGATCGAGGTTTACGATTAACGCGAGAACAAGCAGAAAAGCGGGCGGCACACAAGTCGTCCAGTGCTCAGGGATGAAGGTTCTTCAGTCGATGATCGCTCATTCACGCCCGTCCCGGCTCGCCGGCGTACTCATATGGCTCCGGCGAGCCCCGATCGGGAGCTGGACTGGTGTGCTGATGCTCGCCCTGTTCTGCGCGCTCGCGGTGCCCGGCAGCCCCGGTGCCGCCGCCGATCCCTTCACCGTATCCAATATCGAGGTGGACGTCACCGCGAAGGATCCGCAGCAGGCCAAGCTGAAGGCCATCAGCGAGGCGCAGGTCAAGGCCTTTCACGAGCTGATCGAGCGGATAGCCCCACCGGAGCAGGCGGCGCGGCTTGCCTCGCTGGACGCGGCGCGCATCGGTCGCATGATGTCCAGCATGTCGGTCCAGAAGGAGCAGACCGGACCCAACCGCTATATCGCCACGCTGACCATCAGCTTCCTTCCCGACAAGATACGCGAGCTGCTCGATCGCCGCGGGGTGGAGTTCACCGAGACCCAGGCACCGCCCACGACGATTCTTCCGGTCTGGATCGGACGGGATGGTCCGGTGCTGTGGACGAACGACAATCCCTGGCTGGCCGCCTGGCGGAAAATGGACCTGCGCAACGGGGTCGCCCCGGTCGTCCTGCCCCTTGGCGATGCGGCGGATGCAGCCGCCGTGACGGCCGAGAAGGCCCTGTCGAGCGACCCCGCCGCCTTTGATGCCGTCGCCGTGCGCTATCGGACGGAAACCGTGCTCACCGCCACCGCCGAGCAGACCGCCATGAATGCGGTGCGCGTCACTGCCAACGGCCTCACCTCGGCGGGTCCGGTGTCGTTCGACCAGACCTACAATATCGCCGACGGAAACCTGGACGGCACCCTGGCCACCGCGGCCGCGGCCGTGTTCGGCAGCATTCAGCAGCAATGGAAGTCGGTGGCCGCTCAACGCTACGAGCCGCCGGTGCAGACCCAGAAGATCCGCTTGGCGGTCCCCTTCACCTCGCTGGCGGAATGGACGGCCATCCGTGGGCGCCTGCTCTCCACGCCCGGCATTGCCAATATCGATGTCGAGTCGCTGTCCGGCACGGGCGCCATTACCACAATGGAATTCCAGCAAAGTGTCCCCCAGCTGCAGCAGCACCTTGCGAGAAGCGGCTTCATACTCTCGCCGGTTGGTGATACTTGGGTGTTGCAGACCCGCTGAGGCCATGGTCGCGAGAGGAAGGAGCCCGGCATTCAGCACCGACCAGGCCCTCACCTACACCAGCGCGGAGAGCCGTTCGGGGAGCGTGTGCAGGTGCCAATGCCGCGGCCTGACGCGGCGCCATGGGGCGTGGGCTTGACCATACCGAACATCATCACCATTGGACGCATCCTGCTCGTCCCCATGACAGTGTGGCTGATCATTACGGGGCAGTTCCTGTTCGCGCTCGTCGCGTTCGGCGCAGCCGCCGTCAGTGATGCGGTGGACGGGTTCATAGCCAAGCGCTTCGGGCTCACCACCGAGCTCGGCGCCTATCTCGATCCCTTGGCCGACAAGCTGCTGCTGGTCAGCATCTACGTATCCCTTGGCGTGTTGCAGGCATTGCCGCTATGGCTGGTCATCCTCGTGGTCAGCCGCGACATCCTCATCGTCGGCGCTGTCCTGCTGTCGTGGCTGCTGAACAAGCCCGTGCAGATGCGGCCGCTGTGGATCAGCAAGTTCAACACCACCGCCCAGATCCTCCTAGCCGGGGTGGTGCTTGGCGTGCTGGCGCTTGGTGCGGATGTCGGTCGGTTGATGACGGTTGCGCTCTATGTTGTCGGGGCATTTACAGTGCTCTCTGGCGCCGCCTATATGCGGGAGTGGGTGCGCCACATGGCGAACGGGATCTGAACGCACCACGTGAGGTCGCGATGGTGTTGCACAGGCAGATGATCTTCTGGAGCGCAGCGCTGGTCGCGGCCGTGCTGCTGCTTTACCTGTTCAGCGGCATTCTGCTGCCTTTCGTCGCCGGCTTCGCCATCGCCTATTTCCTCGACCCGCTGGCCGACTGGCTGGAGCGCTTGGGCCTCAGTCGCCTTCTGGCCACCCTGACCATCCTGCTCCTGTTCGTGCTGATCCTGGTCGTCCTGGCCTTGAGCCTGCTGCCGACCTTGAGCGGTCAGCTGTCAAGCCTGGCGGAACGGCTGCCGGACTATGCGCGGGCGCTGTCGAACCTTTATCAGAGCAACGCACCCCTCTGGCTTAAGGATCTGTTCGACGTCTCCGACCAGAACCTCTCCCGCAACTTGTCGGACGTCGCCACCAAGGGTGCGGGCTGGGTGGGTACCATTCTCTCGTCCCTGTGGACCGGTGGCCTCGCAGTCATCAATGTCGTCTCGCTGCTGGTGATCACGCCCATTGTCGTATTCTACATGCTCAACGACTGGGACCGCATGGTGGGCATGATCGACGACGCCCTACCCCGCAGCCAGCTGGAGACGATTCGCGGGCTGGCGCGGGAGATGGACACCGCGGTGGCCGGCTTCATTCGCGGCCAGGGCACCGTGTGCCTGATCCTCGGCAGCTTCTATGCGATCGCCTTGACCCTCGTGGGCCTCAATTTCGGCCTGCTGATCGGGCTCACCGCCGGCGTGCTGAGTTTCATTCCCTATGTGGGCACCATCACCGGCTTTCTCATGTCGATCGGCATGGCTCTCGTCCAGTTCTGGCCGGACTGGACCATGGTGCTGATCGTGCTTGCCGTCTTCGTGTTCGGCCAGTTCGTCGAGGGCAATTTCCTGCAGCCGCTACTCGTCGGCGACCGCGTGGGGCTGCACCCGGTCTGGCTGATGTTCGCCCTCTTCGCCTTCGGCTACCTCTTCGGCTTCGCAGGCCTGTTGCTGGCCGTGCCGCTCGCGGCCTGCGTCGGCGTTCTCGTCCGTTTCGCGGTCCGGCGCTACAAGGAGAGCCCGCTGTTCCTCGGCGAATCGGCCGCCGCGCCGCCGCTCCTTGCGGAGGATCCGGCGCCGGCAATTTCTGAAATGCAGCGTGGCGGCCCTCCGGCCCCCGCGCGCGATGAGGTCGCGGGGCCATGAGCAACAGGGCCGAGAGCGCCGAGCGCCCAGCTCAGCTCGCTTTCCGCCTGCCGATCAGGCCGGCCATGGGACGCGACGATTTTCTGGTCGCGCCGAGCAATCAGGCCGCCGTGAATGCGATCGACCGCTGGCCCCACTGGCGTTCGCGCGTGCTGGTCCTGGTCGGGCCCGAGGGCAGCGGCAAGAGTCATCTTGCCCGGGTCTGGCAGGCAACGGCAAAGGCTGCCCTGATCCCATCCCCCGAGCTGAGTCAGGAAGCCGTGCCGCTGCTGGTGGCCTCTGGGGCGGTCATCCTGGAAGACGCGCCGTTCCAGATGGACGAGCACGCCTTGTTTCACCTCATCAATCTTACCAAGGAACAGCGCGGCCACCTGCTGATCACCGCGAGAGACTATCCCGCGCAGTGGGACATCCGGCTGCCCGACCTGGCCACCAGGCTGCGCGCTGCCGAGCTGGCCGAACTCGCTGCGCCGGACGATGCGCTGCTGCGGGCGGTGCTGGTGAAGCTGTTCGACGACCGCCAGCTGCGGGTTGGCGTCGATCTCCTGGAATATATGATCACGCGGATGGAACGCTCCGGCGCCGCAGCGCGACTTCTCGTGGAGCGGCTTGATCGCGCCAGCCTGGAGCGGAAAGCGCCCGTCACCCGCGCTCTCATCCGCGAGATTATCGCCATGAGTGAGCCTGAAAGCCAGCACCGCACGTAATTCCAGGGCTGATGGACATTTTTCCTTCATAGCCGTGATGCATATGGCTGGTATCATGATTGGGGAGAAGGACACCATCCATGAGAGCCAAGACCGTCAAAGGCGCCGAAATCGATGATGTGGTGCTCGACCGCGAACTGGTCGATCCCGATGCCGGCGCCGCACCGGAGATCGCTGCCAAGCCCGCGGCCATCATCCCCATGGTCGCGCCGGACAGCCCGGAGCGGTTCATCAACCGCGAGATCTCCTGGCTTGGCTTCAACTTCCGTGTGCTCGGCGAATCGAAGAACCAGAACCACCCGGTGCTGGAGCGGCTCCGCTTCCTGTCGATCTCGGCGAACAACCTGGATGAGTTCTTCATGGTGCGCGTGGCTGGCCTCATTGGCCAGATCCGCATGGGCGTCACCACCATCAGCGCCGACGGCCTCACCCCTGCCGAGCAGCTGGAGCGGGTGCGTGCCCTGGCCAAGGAGCTGATGAACCAGCAGGACGAGCATTGGCTTACCCTGCAGCGCGAGCTCGCAGACGCCGGCATCCATCTGGTGGCGCCCGATGCGCTTGCGGAAAATGACTCGAAGTGGCTCGAGCAGCAGTTCCTCGATCATATCTTCCCGATCCTGACCCCGATCGCCATCGATCCGGCCCATCCCTTCCCCTTCATCCTGAACAAGGGCCTTACCTTCTGCCTCAGGCTGCGCCGCACCAGCGACGACCACATCATGAACGCGCTGATCCCCATCCCGGGCATGCTGGAGCGCTTCATCCGGCTGCCGTCTGGAAATGCTTCGGACGGGGCCAACCCCTCAGCCAAGTTCGTGCGGCTGGAGGATGTGCTGTCGATCTTCATTGCCCGCCTGTTCCCAGGCTACGAGATCCTCGGCAAGGGCGTGTTCCGGGTCATCCGCGACAGCGATATCGAGATCGAGGAAGAGGCGGAGGACCTTGTCCGCGAATTCGAAAGCGCCCTGCGCCGCCGCCGCCGCGGATCGGTGATCCGGCTCGAGGTCGAGGCCTCCATGCCCGACAAGCTCAGGCGCTTCATCGCCGAGGAGCTGCGCGTCGCGGAAGAGAACATCGTGATCTGCGGCGGCCTTGTCGGCTATGCCGATACCGCTCAGCTCATCCTCGACGAGCGCCCGGACCTCAAGTTCAAGCCGTTCAATCCGCGCTTTCCCGAGCGCATCCGCGACCATGGAGGCGACTGCTTCGCCGCCATTCGCCAGAAGGACATTATCGTGCACCACCCCTACGAATCCTTCGACGTGGTGGTGCAGTTCGTCCGGCAGGCAGCGGAAGACCCGGACGTCGTGGCCATCAAGCAGACCCTCTACCGCACCTCGCCCGGCTCGCCCATCGTCGCGGCTCTCGCCAAGGCGGCGGAAGCCGGCAAGTCGGTGACCGCCATCGTCGAACTCAAGGCGCGGTTCGATGAGGCCGCCAATATCCAGTGGGCGCGCGACCTGGAGCGGGCCGGCGCCCAAGTGGTCTATGGCTTCCTGGAGCTCAAGACCCACGCGAAGGTGTCCATGGTTGTGCGCCGCGAGGGCGGGGGCCTGCGCACCTATGTGCATTTCGGCACGGGCAACTACCACCCGATCACCGCCAAGATCTACACGGACCTGTCTTTCTTCACCTGCGACCCGGCGCTCGCACGCGACGCGAGCAAGCTGTTCAACTTCATTTCCGGCTACGCGCCGCCCATCGACCTGGAGGAGCTGTCGATCTCGCCCATCAACCTGCACACGACCATCCTCGAGAATATCGATGCCGAGATCGCCCATGCCCGCGCCGGGCGCCCGGCCCAGATCTGGGCGAAGCTCAACGCGCTGGTCGACCCGCAGGTGATCGACAAGCTCTACGAGGCGAGCCAGGCCGGCGTGCAGATCGACCTCGTGGTACGCGGCATTTGCTGCCTAAGGCCTGGTGTCCCGGGCCTCTCCGACAATATCCGCGTCAAGAGCATCATCGGCCGGTTCCTGGAGCATTCCCGCATCGTCTGTTTCGGCGCGGGCCACGGGCTGCCCTCCGACAAGGCGAAGGTCTACATCTCCTCCGCCGATTGGATGGACCGCAACCTGCACCGCCGCTGCGAGACCCTGGTGCCCATCCACAACCTGACGGTTCACCAGCAGGTGCTGGACCAGATCATGATCGCCTCGCTTCAGGACAACCAGCAGAGCTGGGAGCTGTTGCCCGACGGCCGCTCCCGCCGCATCGAGCCAGGTCCTAATGACGAATTGTTCAACGCCCACGAATATTTTATGACCAACCCCAGCCTGTCCGGACGGGGGAGTTCACTGAAGGACAGCCTGCCACCAGCGTTGAGTCACAGGATCTCGCAGCATGCGAGGGCGGTTCAGGGCGGAAGCTAAGTGAAGCGAAAGAGGTTTGGGCGCGCCGAGCCGCCAAAGTACCAGCCCGTCGGCATTGTCGATATCGGCTCCAACTCGGTGCGCCTCGTCGTCTATGACGGCCCGAACCGCGCGCCGGCGCCGATCTTCAACGAGAAGATCGCGTGCGGTCTCGGCCGGGGCCTCGCCCTCACGGGGCGGCTGCCGGACGACGCGATCGAGCGCACGTTGAAGGCGCTCGGCCGTTTCCGGCTGCTCTGCGATCAGATCGGCGTCGACAAGTTCTATGCGGTGGCCACCGCGGCGGCACGTGAGGCTGAAAACGGGCCGGCCTTCGTCGAGCGGGCCGAGGAGGCGCTTGGCCATGGCATCGACATTCTCTCCGGCAAGAAGGAAGCGGAGCTTGCCGCCCTCGGCGTCCTCTCGGGAATCCCCGATGCGGATGGGGTGGTGGGCGACCTTGGCGGCGGCAGTCTTGAGCTGGTGGAAATTCGCGATGGCGCCATCCGCTCAGGGGTCACGGTGCCCTTGGGGGCCCTGCGGCTTTTGGACGTCTCCGGCAATTCCATCGAAAAGGCGCGCAAATACATCGATGAGACCTTTGCCAATCTTGAGATCCTCGACAAGCTCAAAGGTCGATCGTTCTATTCCGTAGGCGGCACTTGGCGAAACCTCGCGCGCCTGCACATGGCGCAGACGCACTATCCCTTGCATGTCCTCCATCAGTACCGCTTGAGCCGCACCGCCGCGCGCAGCATCGCCGCCCTGGTCAGCGGCCTTTCGGCGGAAACCATCCGCGACATTCCGGTGATCCAGAAAAGCCGCGCCGACACCCTGCCTTATGGCGCGCTGCTCATGGACCGTCTGCTCAAGCGCAGCAAGGCGCAGGATGTGATCATCTCCGCCTTTGGCCTGCGCGAGGGTCTTATTTTCTCGAAGCTCGAGAAGAGCAAGCGCAAGCGCGATCCCCTCATCGTTGCCTGCATCGATTTCGCAAGGCGCTATGCCCGCTCTGTCGAGCACGAGTTTGAGCTCTGCGACTGGACCGGACAGCTCTTCGGCAAGACGGGCCTCAAGGAAACCCCGGAACAGGAGAAGCTGAGGCACGCCGCCTGCTTCCTCGCCGATATCGGCTGGCGCACCCATCCCAACTACCGGGGCGAGCGCAGCCTTTCCCTGATCTCTCAAGCCTCCTTCGCCGGCGTGGATCATCCAGGCCGCGTGTTTCTCGCCCTGACCGTGTTCTTTCGCTACGAGGGTTCGCTCTCCGACAACGCGCCGGAAACCTTTATGCGTCTGATCGACGATGACGTGATCCCCCGGGCCAGGCTGATCAGCGCGGCCCAGCGCCTGGCCTATGTCATGTCAGGCGCCATGCCTGGCATGCTGCCGCAGATCGGGCTCTCGCTCGAGGGTAACAGGTCACTGGTATTGACGCTGCCGCCCAAGCTCGAGCCGCTGCTGGGCGAGCGGGTCGATCGCGCCTTCAGCGAACTGGCTCTGCTCGCCGGACGCACTCCGGTCACCCGCATCGCCGACAAATAGACCCGCTTCGCCGGGGTCGCGATTCAGGCAGCCGGTTCCATGGCCCGCGCCTTCTTCACCAGGGCGACCAGCGCTTTGCGCACCTCCTCCGCCGTGCGCGCAGGCTCATCGAACGCCAGCCTGAGCACGTCGCGGCCATTCACCAGGTCGCACCCGTCCGGATCCACCGCCGACATCCGCCACGCGCCCGCCGGCGCGCCAAGCAGTTTCGTCGCATAGAGCGCGACCGCATCCGCGTGATCATCGTTCATATGCTCGACGATGCGGCCTTCCGCCGCCGCAACATCTGAGAATTGTGCCTGGTTGAGCAGGAAGTCCTGTGCGGCAAAGGTGACGATACGACCAAAGCCCGCCACGGAGTGGCCGCCTTCCACCTCCAGGCGATAGAAGGCGAAGTCCTTGAAATCGGCGTAGAAAGAGGCTTCCGGGTGGCGCGCCAGAAAGCGCGCGCGCGCATCCTCGCCCGCTGCCGCCACTCTCCCCCACAGACTCACGCGGATGCCCTGCAGCGGATCGCCGTTGGGCCCGGTGCCGTCGATCAGCAGGGAAGCGCGAGTGTCAGCCTTGAGGTTGCGCGTATGCCAAGCCAGGTTCGACATGAGCAGCAGCGGCGCGCCGACCGGGTCGGTTGCAACCGTGACCAGCGTCACCAGCGGCGCGCCGCCCTCTGCCTGCAAGGTGCCAAGAGCCCCCTTGCGCGCCGCGCGAAGCAAATATCGGGCGGATGCCCCAGGTGAACGGGTTCCATCATCAATAGACTGGCTGCTCATCTTTCCTCTCGCGGTGGTTGCGCCACGTTGTGTAAGTCCGCTATAACCCAGAGCTCATACAATGACTGCCAAGGCCGCTCATTCATATGCCAGTCACCTTGGCCTCTGTAACGCATAATATGCGCCACAATTTACCCTTGTTCGCCTTCTAGAGCGCTGGAATAGGATTCACGGTCATGGGCAAGAAAATGCCGACGATTGCGTTGGTCGACGACGACAGGCATATTCTGACATCGGTGAGCATGGCCCTCGAAGCCGAGGGCTACCAGACGCAGACCTATGTCGACGGGGTCGCAGCGCTCAAGGGGCTCGAAGACAACCCGCCGGACATTGCCATCTTCGATATCAAGATGCCGCGCATGGACGGCATGGAGTTGCTGCGTCGCCTGCGCCAGAAGACCGACATGCCCGTCATCTTTCTCACCTCCAAGGATGACGAGATCGACGAGTTGTTCGGCCTCAAGATGGGCGCTGACGACTATATCCGCAAACCCTTCTCGCAGCGCCTGCTGATCGAACGGGTGCGCGCGGTGCTGCGCCGCTCGCAGAACCGGGAGGCGGCCGCGGCCGGCGAGGTTTCGGCCAAGAAGATCGAGCGTGGCGCGCTCATTATGGACCCGGAGCGCCATTCCTGCACCTGGAACGGCAACAGCGTGACCCTGACGGTTACCGAATTCCTGATCCTGCAGGCGTTGGCTCAGCGCCCGGGTGTGGTGAAAAGCCGCGACGCGTTAATGGATGCAGCCTATGATGATCAGGTATATGTCGACGACCGAACGATCGACAGCCACATCAAGCGGCTGCGGAAGAAGTTCAAAGTGGTCGACGATGATTTTGACGCGATCGAGACGCTCTACGGCGTAGGCTATCGCTTCAAGGAAATGTAGCGCAGGGCTCGCGCCCGCGAGCCGATGAACTGGAATGGTAGCGGAGACCGAGCGCGATTATACCATTGATGATGATGATCGCGCTTCGGAAGCGGAAGAAGAGCGCGACCAGCTAGCGGCATCTCGCTCCCTTTCCCTGCTCAGCCCGTCAAGCCTGACAGCCCGAATCATCCTGCTGAACATCGCAGGGCTGATCATCCTCGTTTCAGGCATTCTCTATTTCAACCAGTTCCGTCAGGGCCTGATCGATGCGCGCGTCCAGAGCCTGATACCCCAGGCCCATATCATTGCCGGCGCGATCGCGGCCTCTGCCACGGTCGACACGGATTCCATCCTCATTGACCCGGACAGGTTCCTCGACCTCCAGAGCGGCACCCCCTTCGGCAGCGAGACCGAGAGCCGCAGCTTCGAATTTCCGATCAATCCGGAACGCGCGGGGCAGATCCTGCGGCGGCTGATCTCGCCCACCAAGACCCGGGCACGCATATATGACCGCGAAGGCCTGCTCGTCGTGGATTCGCAGTATCTCTACGGACGTGGCGAGATTCTCCGCTTCGACCTGCCGCCACCGGAGGGCGTTCGCGAGAACATCTTCGCCACCTTGTGGCACAGGTTGAACACTTGGCTGTTCTCGAACGACTACCCTCTCCAGAAGGAGTATGGAAACGAGAACGGCAAGGAATTCCCGGAAATCACCGCGGCGTTGAACGGTGCTTCGGTCAGTGTCGTGCGCGTCAACGAGAAGCACGAGATCGTCGTGTCGGTGGCGGTGCCCATTCAGCGCTTCCGAGCCGTGCTGGGAGCGCTGGTGCTGTCGACTCAAGGTGGCGATATCGATGAACCCCTGCGCGGCGAGCGGCGCATCATCCTGTTCACCTTCCTCTTTGCGGCGCTGGTGACGGTTTTGCTGTCGGTTCTGCTTGCCGGGACCATCGCCGAGCCGATCAAGCGCCTTGCTGCGGCCGCCGAGCGGGTCCGCCACGGCGTCAACAAGCGGGTCGAGATTCCCGACTTCTCCGCCCGCCGTGACGAGATCGGCCACCTCTCCCTCGCGCTGCGCGACATGACCAACGCCCTCTATAGCCGCATTGCCGCCATCGAGAACTTCGCGGCTGACGTGTCGCACGAGCTGAAGAACCCGCTGACCTCCCTGCGCAGCGCCGTCGAGACGCTGGAATACATCAAGAGCGATGATCAGCGCCGGCGCCTGGTGGCGATCATCAAGGACGACGTGAAGCGGCTCGATCGCCTGATCACCGATATTTCGGATGCCTCGCGCCTGGATGCGGAGCTCGCCCGGGCCGAGGCCGAGGAAGTCGATCTGGTCGAGCTGCTCAACATGGTGATCGGCATCGCCAACGAGACGCGGCAGGATGATCAGGCCGAGATCGTGCTGCGCATCATACAGCCCGCCGAGCATCTCGAAAGGCCGTTCTGCGTCATGGGCCACGACATCAGGCTCGGTCAGGTCGTGCGCAACCTGCTCGACAATGCGCGCTCGTTTTCGCCTGCCAGCAGCACCATCCGCGTACGGCTCCGGCGGATTGGCAGCGAGATCGAGATCTGCGTTGACGATGACGGGCCCGGCATCCGCCCGGAGAGCATGGACAAGATCTTTGATCGCTTCCATACTGACCGCCCTGAGGGCTCCTTTGGTCAGAACAGCGGCTTGGGGTTGAGTATCTCCAAGCAGATTGTGGAAGCGCATCGCGGACGGATCTGGGCGGAGAACCGCTACGGCCCCGGCAAAAGCCTCGATGAGCGGCCAGTCCTGGGTGCCCGCTTCATCGTGAGGTTGAAGCCGATCGACAGTGACGAATAGCCATGGCGGCCGGCAGCGCAACGAGCCTCGTGCATGCGACCTGCGTTGCGTTTGAGGACGATGGCGTGCTGATCCTGGGACCGTCGGGATCAGGCAAGTCGGACCTTGCCTTGCGGCTTATCGACGAGAGCGGTTCCGGAGGGGGATTGGAGCCTATGCCTTGCATGCTCGTCAGCGACGACCAGGTCGTTCTGCACCGCGCAGGCGACGTGCTGGTCGCAACGGCACCCGAAGCCTTGCGGGGACTAATCGAGGTGCGCGGACTGGGCATCATGCCCGTTCAGCAGATCAGGGACCGCGCGGTCGTCCGTCTGGCTATCAATTTTTCACCGCATGGCGCGGTAGAGCGGATGCCTGATCCTGCCTTGCCGGAAATCGAGATCGCGGGCGCCTTGGTGCCCGGGCTTAGCCTCTCGCCTTGGGAGGCCTCGGCGCCGGCAAAAGTGCGCATGGCGATCAGGTCGTTGCGCCGAAATCCTTCAAGCGCCACATAGCCAAGTCTGATGGTATGGCAGGGTCCGGGGCCATGGTCGTGAATGAGATGGCAGCGAGCGCAAGAGGTAAGACCGCAACGGGCAAGCCGTCGGTCAACAATGTCGCATGTGCGACGCGCCCAGACATGATACGGCCCCGTTCTGTCTGGCCGCAGCAGAGCAACAGAGAGAGAACCGGATGATCGGACTGGTACTCGTGACCCACGGCCGGCTGGCAGCGGAATTCCGCGCGGCCATGGAGCACGTCGTTGGTCCCCAACAGCAGGTCGAGGCAATTTCCATCGGCCCGGACGACGATATGGAGCAGCGCCGCGCCGATATTCTTGCGGCCGTGGGCCGGGTCGATTCCGGACAGGGGGTGATCTTGCTGACCGACATGTTCGGCGGCACGCCGTCGAACCTCGCCATCTCGACCATGCAGAGCACCAATGTGGAGGTCATCGCCGGCGTGAACCTGCCCATGCTCATCAAGCTCGCCCGCGTCCGCGCCGAGTTGCCGATTGCGGAAGCGGTCGAACAAGCGCAGGATGCCGGCCGCAAATACATCAATATCGCCAGCCGGGTCCTGTCCGGAGACACCTGACCTCCCTAAACGAACTAAGCGATGAGAACAGAAGCTGGAGAAAAGCCGCTCGAGCGCGAGCTTGAGATTGTGAACAGCCGGGGCCTTCATGCGCGGGCATCCGCCAAGTTCGTGAAATGCGCGGACAGCTTCGATGCTCATGTCACGGTGACCCGGGACGGGCAGACGGTGGTCGGCACGTCGATCATGGGGCTGATGATGCTGGCGGCTCACCCCGGCGCGAAGATTCTCGTCACCGCCACCGGCCCGCAGGCCAAGGAAGCCTTGGACGCACTGGAACGGCTCGTCGCCGCCAAGTTCCACGAGGATTGACATCGATCCGGCTAGACCAGCCGTCGCTACCAGCCGCAGGCCTCGCGGATCGGCTTTATCGCCTGATCGAGATCGTCGAGATCGAAGGTCGTGCTTACCGGCGCGACCGAGTTCGGCGCCAGCACCAATGCCAGCTTGTGATGTCCCAGAAGAGACTTGATCAGCGGAAGGCTGGACGCGCTGTCGAACAGCCCGGTGGCTGTATGGCTGCTCGACAAGTCCCAACCGGCGGAGTGTTGGGACCCATCGTCGGTGCGGTACTGAACGGCGGCATGGTCGGCATGAATGGAGCCGTCCCATCGCACATAGATCGCGGTCTTGTCCTGGTAGCAGCGGATGACCAGGGTCGGTATGGTCTCCGAGCCATGCAACGGCGTGACGGGCGTGCCATCCGTCATGATCATGACGGTAATGCTGCCGCCAGTGACCACATCCTCCTCCAGTTTTTGCCAAGCGGCATAGGCCGGGAGGGTGGTCGCGCAGACCAGGGCGAACGAGCAGAACGCCGAAATGAACCGCTTCACCATGCCGCGTTCATGCAGGGCCTCGTTACCGCCGTCAAGACCCGCGCCTGCCCAGCCCGAGCTCAGGCGCTCACGATCAGAGCGTCCGCGGCGACTGCTCCGCGCCCTTCCGGCAGCACCATCAGCGGGTTGACATCGAGCTCGAGCAAAGTGTCGCGGTTGGCTGCCGCATAGTCGGCAATGCTCATGACCGCCGAGATGGCGCCGGCGATATCGCCGCGCGGGCGTCCGCGGAAGCCGTCGAGCAGCTTGAAGCTCTTGAGCCGCCTGATTGCCGTTTCTACCGCCTGGGGCGAGGTCGGCAGCAGCAGCCTCTCCGCATCCCGCAGCAGCTCTACCAGGATGCCACCGGCGCCGACCACCAGCACCAGGCCGAACTGCGCATCGCGCTTCACCCCGACGATGAGCTCCGCCACCGCATCCGTGATCATCGGCTCGATCAGGAAACGGTCCAGGCTGAGCCCTGGTTTGTTCTGCTCCACACGAGCCTTCATCTCCCGCGCCGCCGCCGCCACCGCCGGCGCGTCGGCAAGAGCAAGGACTACCCCGCCGACCTCGGTCTTGTGCAGCAAGTCGTCGTGCAGAGCCTTGAGCGCGAACGGTCCCTGCATATCCGCAACGACCTGCGGCAGTTCCGCAAGGCTCACCACACGGCCCTCCGGCACGCGCAGGCCGAAAGCGGCAAGCGCCGTCTTGGACGCATGCTCGTTCAGGCTGCGTGCCCGAACAGGATCGAGCGGCGCAACCGCGAACGGCACCTGCACCGGTTCGGCCCGGCGGCACCGCTCCGCATAAGCGGTCCACAGGCCCAGCACCGGCCCGGCATCGTGGATCCCTTGCAACGGCAGCAGCCCCTCCGCGATGATCATGCGGCGAAGCACCTCCGGCATGGACTCAGGGTTCACGCACGCCACTGCGCCGGGAATGCCGGTTGCCCGGCTGGCCGAGGCCAGCGAGCGCACCATGGCCTGATGGGCCTTGTCCGGCGCCGGTATCACCTCCGGCCGGGCATGGTCGATCACCAGCAGCGCCTGGTCGTAGTGCCGCGACATCATCTCCGTGAACATCGGGGTCAGTAGGTCCTCGCGTCCCCAATAGCCCGCGGTGAAGTCCAGCGGATTGGACGCGATGCCATAGTCTGGTAGCAGCGCCTGCACCGCCGCGCGCTGGGCTGCGTCGGGCTCCGGCAGCTCGAGCCCGGCAAGCGAGGCATAATCCGCCGCCATCCCGTTATCGCCGCCCGAGCTTGAGAACACGGTGAGCCTTCGTCCACGTGGCTTCGGCCACAGGGAGGCCGTCTTCAAAAGCTCCAGGAACTGCGGCACCGACGTGGTCTGCATCACGCCGAGATGATCGAACAGCGCGTCATAGAGCTCGTTCTGGCCGGCCAGCGAGCTGGTGTGGCTCGCCGCGAGCTTGGCGCCCAGCTCCGAGACTCCCACCCTGAACGCCACCACCGGCACCTCTTTCTCAAGCGCCCGGGCGCAAGCCGCGGCAAACCCCGGTACGTCGCGGATTCCTTCCAGGAATAATCCGATCGCGGTGACATTGGGATCATCGATCAGGACGTCGATATAGTCCTCGAACCCGAGCACCGCCTGGTTGCCGGCGCTGATCACATAGCTGAACGGCACCTCTCGCTGATTCTGTGTGAGATTGATGCAGACATTGCCGCTCTGCCCGATGATGGCGGCGCCGCGTGGGCCCGCATCCGTCATATAGGGCACATTCCACAAGCTGGCGCCGGTCACATAATTCACGACGCCGAAGCAGTTCGGCCCGACGATGGCCATGTCGCCCGCCGCCTCGACCAGCGCCCGATGACGCTGCTGGCCGATGCCCGGCAGCTCCGAAAACCCCGCGGCATAGAGCACGGCCGCCCCGGCGCCGATCTCGTTGAGCTCACGCACCATTTCGATGGTCGCATCTGCCGGGATGTTGAGAAAGGACGCATCCGGCGCCACGTCCAGGTCCTTCACGCTGGGCACGCAGGGAATGCCCGCGATCTCCTTGCGCCGCGGGTGCACCACCATGATCCGCCCGGGAAAGCCGGCGCGCCGCGCGATCTCGATCGCCTCCACGTTGCGCTCGCCGCCGGCAAACATCAGGTGCCGGGGCGCCAGCAGGCGCCGGATGTTCTCCCGCCGGGCAAGATTATGCCCCGTCCTCGCTTCCATGACCCCGAGTCCTAGTTCAAATATTCAGTTCAGGTGCCGAGATCGAGAGGCGCGGCCGCCGCCAGGATGTCGTGGAGATCGGCATGGTTTTCCGGCCGTTCGTGGAAGGTCTCGAACACCCACGAGCACAGCACGTGGCGCGCCTCTTCCAGGTCGTAGATCTGTTCCACCACCCAGCCGAACCACAGGCCGTCCACCAGCTGCGTGAAGGTGAGCGAAGCCACCCGGCTATCCAGCGCGAGCCCGCGGTCGGCCGCGGCAGCCTGGATCATCCGCTCGATCCAGCGGCGGTAGCGTCCGTAGAGTTCTCGGTGAACCGCCAGCATTTCGGGGTTCCAGCGGGCCACGGCCGAGAACGCCAGCCACACCGGTGCCGTCTCCCGCCGGGCGTGCGGTTCGCTGAAACTGACGATGGCCGCCGCAAGCAGCCGCCGGAACGGGTCATGCCCCACCGGCTTGAGCGCCCGCCGCATATGGTCGTCAAGCTGGTTGGCCAGATGCCGGAAGGCTTGCAGCAGCAGGTCTTCCTTGCCGTTGAAGTAATGGCCGATCAGCCCCCTGGACAGGCCCGCGGCATCGCAGATCGACTGCACCGTCGAATTAGTATAGCCGAGCTGCGCGATCGACTTGATCGTGCCGCGAATGAGATCCTGCCGACGCGCTTCGATCGTCGGGGTCAGCTTGACCGGCTTATTCATCTAATGCCTGTACTGTTTCAGGATGTCCTTGGCGATCAGGTCCCGGTGAATTTCGGACGTCCCCTCCCAAATACGCTCCACGCGCGCATCGCGCCAGAAGCGTTGAATGGGGAAGTCTTCCATCACACCCATGCCACCGAAAATTTGCACCGCGTTGTCGGTCACGCGGCCCACCATCTCGGACGCGAACAGGTTGACCATGGAGGCCTCGTGCCGGGTGAGCGTGCCCTGGTCCATCTTCCACGCCGCCTCCTGCACCATCAGCAACGCCAGCCGGATGTCCATGGCCATGTCCGAAATCTTGAAGCCGGTGCCCTGGAACTCGCCGATGGTCTTGCCGAAAGCCTTGCGGTTGGCTGCCCAGTCGCAAGCCATCTCGAACACCCGCTCGGCCCGCCCGGTGCAGTGGGCTGCAAGCATCACCCGGCCCGAATAGAGCCAGTCATTGGCAAAGTTGAAGCCATTGCCCTCCTCCCCCAGGATCTTGGCATTGGGCACCCGCACGTCCTCGAAATAGATCATGTTCGGGTTGTAGCCACGCGTGCAGATCGACTTCATCGGCGTGATGGTCACGCCCGGCGTGTCGCGGTCCACCAGGAACACCGTGAAGCGCTTGCGCTTGCCGTTGGGTGTCTCGTCCTCGCCGGTGACCGCGTTCAAGATGATGAAGTCGGCAGCATCCGCATGCGAGATGAACTGCTTGACCCCATTGATGATCCAGTCGTCCCCGTCGCGCCGGGCGGACGTACGGATGGCGCGGGCGTCCGACCCCGCATGCGGCTCCGTTAGGGCGAAGCAGTCGAGCTTCTCGCCCCTGATGCAGGGCATCAGATATTCCTGGATCTGGTCGCCCTTGCAGGCGAGCAGGATCTGGGTCGGCCGCTTGACGAGGAGGCTCAGCGCCGCCGACGGCTTGCCCATCACCCGCTCGACTTGGGCCAGGGTCTGATAATCCAGGCCACCCCCACCCAGCTCCACCGGCATGTTCATCGCCATGAAGCCTGCTTCCCTGGCCTTGCGCTTGATGTCCTGGGCGATCTCGTCGGGCACGGCGCGCAGCTCTTCCACGATGTCCTCGTGCGGATAGAGCTCTTTTTCCACGAAGGCGGTCAGCGCCTCGACCAGCGCCTGCTGTTCGAATGTCAGTGAAAAGTCCACGGGATGGGTGTCCTCTGCTATCGGCGCGCGCGTCTAGCGGCCGACGAAAACCGGAGCGCGCCGCTCATTGGCAGCCTTGAGCCCTTCTTCGTGATCCGCCGTCTTGGCGCAGATCCGGCCATATTCGGATTCCAGCAGCTGCTGCTCGGCGAGAGACCGCTTGTGCGCGCTATCCATGAGGTGCTTGGCCAGGCCGATCGCCACGGTAGGGCCCGAAGCGAGCTTCTCCGCGAGCGCCATGGTGTCCGCCTCGAGCGCCTCGGGCTCCACAACCCGCGTCACCAGCCCGGTCTCCAGCGCCTTCTCTGCGTCATAGAGCTCGCCCGTATAGGCAAACAGCTTGGCATTCTCGAGCCCCATGACCCGCGGCATCAGCCATGAGCCGCCGCAATCCGGCGGGTAGCCGATGCGGGTATAGGCGCAGATGAACTTGGCCCGGCTGGAGGCGATGCGGAAGTCGCAGGCCAGTGCCATGTCGAGGCCGGCGCCCACCGCCGCCCCGTCGATCATTGCGATGGTCGGCTTGCGCAGGGAATAGACCTCGTGCACCAGCTTGATCGCTTCCTCCACCCAATTATTGTCCGGATGCGGATCGATCCCCTTGATCTTGTCGGCCCATTCCTTGACATCGGCCCCGCCGGAAAAGGCACCGCCGCGGCCGGTGAACACGATGGCGCGCAGGTGCTCGGCCTCGGCAGCCTCCTTCACCGCCTTGCGCATCTGCAGCAGCATCGCCGTGTTGATGGCATTGCGCACATCGGGCCGGTTGAGGGCAATCAGGCGGACGGCGCCGCGGTCTTCCACATCGACAAATCTGGACATGCAGGACTCCTGAACCTCGAATCTCAAGGCGTTTTGCGGCGGTTCGCCAGGAAGTGGAGAATGATCGGCGGAATGGTGGTCAGCACGATCAGCAGCGTGGAGATGGCCGCGATCGTCGGGTCCACCTCATCGCGCAGGGATGAGAACATCCGCTTGGTCAAGGTGGCGCCCTCCCCGCCCGAGATGAGCATCGCGATCACCACCTCGTCGAAGGCGATGATGAAGGCAAGCAGCGCGCCGGAAATCACGGAATAGCGGATCTGCGGCAGCGTCACCGTGAGGAACGCCCACAGCCGCGATGCGCCGAGGCTGCGCGCCACCATCTCCTGGCTCATGTCATAAGTCTTGAGCCCCGCGGCGACGGTCACCAGCACGAAGGGCACGGCGAGCAGGGTGTCGGCCAGAACCAGGCCCGCCGTCGTGTTCACCAGATCAAGCCGCGCATAGAGGAAATAGAGGCCGATCGAGATCAGGATGACGGGCACCATCAGCGGCGCGATCAGCGCGCCATAGATCAGGTTGTTGAGCCTGAACTGCCCCACATGCAGGCCGTAAGCCGCCGCCGTGCCGATCGGCGTTGCCAGCAGCATGGTAAGCACGCTCACTCTGACCGAAACCATGGTGGCATCCTGCCACTGCGGCTTGGTGAAGAACGACTGATACCAACGCCAGGAGAAGCCCGGCGGCGGGAACATGAGCGAATTGGATGATGAGAACGACATCGGCACCACGATGAAGGTCGGCGCGATCAGGAACAGCATGATCAGCGCGGTGAGACCGTAGAGCCAGAGGCGGTTGCTGTGGGGCACGTGATGTTCCATGCGCCTACCCCAGCCTCTTGTTCAGCCGCACTAGGATGAAGCGGCTCAGCAGCAGAAAGGCCACCGTCAGCACCAGCAGAACCACGCCGAGCGCCGCCGCCGGCCCCCAGGTCGGATAGAGCGATACGGACGCCTCCACCCGCTGTGCGATCATCTGCACGCGCCCGCCGCCGAGAATGGCCGGCGTGATGTAGAAGCCCAGACACAGAATGAAGGTGAGGATCAGGCCAGCCACCAGCCCCGGCATCGAGAGCGGGAAGAAGATCTGCCAGAAGGCGCGGGTCGGCGACGCCCCGAGATTGGAGGCCGCGCGCAGGTAGCCCGGATCGATCGCCCGCATGGAGGCATAGAGCGGCAGCACCAGGAACGGCAGCATCACATGCACCATGCCGATCACCGTGCCGGTCATGTTGTGGACCAGGCGCAGCGGCTGATCGATCAGGCCAAGATCCAGCAAAAAGTTGTTCACGATCCCGCGCCGCTGCAGCAGCACCAGCCAGGCATAGGTGCGCACCAGCAGCGACGTCCAAAACGGGATCAGCACGCCCAACAGCAGCAGGCCCGCCCATTTCTGCGGCAGCTGGCTGAGGCAATAGGACAGCGGATAGCCGAGCACGGCGCAGATGAGCGTCACCAGCGTGCTGATCTGAAAGGTGACGATGAAGATCGAGAGATAGGCGCCTTCTGTCCAGATCCGCGCATAATTCTCGATGGTCAGGGCACCCTCACCGTCCACCGCCGAGAGCAGAAACAGCCAGCCCACGGGAAGGCACAGCAGGAAGAGCACGATCAGCAGGCCCGGCGTGCAGAGGGCCAGCAGACCACGCCGCTCGGCACGGGCATCCGCCTCGAGGCCGTCCGCATTGATCGCCTCTGCAGGGAGGGTCAGGACTGTGCTGGTCATGGCACCGCCCCTCAGTTCGCCGCAACCAGCCGTGTATCCTGGACATGCATGGCCAGGCACACGGGCGCGCCGATCTCGGGCAGGCTGCGGGCTTGCAACTTGCTGTTGGGCACCCGGGCGATGATCTCGTGATCACCGCTCAGCCGCACGGTGGCCAGCACGCTCTCGCCCTGGAAAACGGCTTCGGTGAGCGTGCCGCGGAAATGGTTGACGTCGTCGCGGTCGGGCTCGTTCTCGCCGGGACAGAGTTCCAGCTTCTCCGGCCGCAGCAACAGCTGCAGTCCATCCGATGCTCCCCTTGGCTGCTCCGGCAGCTTGAGGGTTACCCCCTCGAAACTGGCGGTCGAGCCATTCACCAACACCGGCAGGAAGCTCGATTCTCCGATGAACTCCGCCACGAAGCGGCTCTGCGGGTGCTCGTAGATCTCCTGCGGTGTGTCGAACTGCATCAGCCGGCCATCGTTGAGCACGGCGACCCGGTCCGACATGGTCAGCGCCTCACGCTGGTCATGGGTGACGGCGATGGTCGTCATGCCGAGCTGGTTGTGCAGCCGCCGGATCTCGATCTGCATATGCTCGCGCAGCTGTTTGTCGAGCGCCGACAGCGGCTCGTCCATCAGCAGAATGCGAGGCTCGAACACGACGGCGCGGGCCAGCGCCACCCGCTGGCGCTGTCCGCCGGACAGCTGGTCCACCCGGCGGTCCTCATAGCCCGTGAGCTGCACCAGGCCCAGCGCCTGCTCCACTTTCTGCCGCGCATCCCCCTTGCCGACCCCGCGCAGCCGCAGGGGATAGGCGATGTTGTCGCCCACGGTCATATGGGGGAACAGAGCGTAATTCTGAAACACCATGCCGATATTCCGCTTGTGCGGCGGCAGGCGCACGATCTCCTGCCCGTCTATGGCGATCGAGCCGCTGTCGGGCCGGCTAAATCCGGCAACCGCCATCAGCAGGGTGGTCTTACCGGAGCCGGAGGGGCCGAGCAGGGTCACGAACTCGCCCGGCGCCACAGCCAGGCTCACCTGGTCCAGCGCCACCACGGCGCCATAACGTTTCGTAAGACCGGTGATGGCAACGGGCAACGCCTTGGCGCCGGGCCGGCGGCCTTGATTGAACCCGGTCATGACTTCTCTCAGCATGCTCACAATCACAGTAAGGGTGGAGCGCGGACCCGCCGGCGCTACCGCGTCGACGACCTTGCAGCCGATCATCGCGACGGCGCCGACAACCTGTGAAGCGCGCTATTGGCTCTTCTGCAGGAACGCGTCCCACATCTCTTGCGACTTCTGCCCGTTCTCGGCCCAGTAAGCCTTGTTCTGCACCACCTGCTTGGCCAGGTTGTCCGGCGATGTATTCGCCTTGGCCGTCTGCTCCGGGGTGATCTTTCCGGTCTCGTAGGCCTTCTGATTGATCGGGCCGTAGGAGACATATTTCGGCAGCTCGGCCTGCAGGTCGGGCGACAGGAAGGAGTTGATCACCTTCATCGCCAGTTCCCGGTTCGGCGCGCCCTTCGGCACCACCAGGCACTCCACGTCCATAATGGCCTGATTATAGGTGAAGGCGTAGGGCGCCCCGTCCTTGATCGCCGCTTCGATACGGGCGACCCAAATGGACAGCATATCCGCTTCGCCGCTGCTGGCGAGCTGCGCCGCCTGCGCGCCGGACGTCCACCACGCAACGATGTGCGGGCGGATCTCCTGCAGCTTTTTGACCGCGCGGTCGAGGTCTATTGGATAGAGCTTGTCCTTCGGCACGCCATCAGCCATGAGCGCGATCTCGGCCGTGGTCGAAAGGCCGTAGCCGCCAAGCGCCCGCGTGCCCGGGAATTTCTCGACGTCCCAGAAATCGGCCCAGCTCTTCGGCGGGTTGTCCCCATAGACCTCCGTGTTGTAGGCGAGCACTGACGAATAGGCGGTGAAGCCCACCCAATGGCTCTGCACCAGGTCCTTCGGGATGCCGTCCGTATTGATCACGTTGTAATCGAGCGGCTCCAACAGCCCCTCGTTGGCCGCCTGCTGGCACTGGCCGGAATAGAGCTCCACTACGTCCCACTCGACCGCACCCGCCTTCACCTGGGTGCGGATGTCAGCGATGCTGGAAAGCGTGTAGTCCTTGATGGTGATGCCGAGCGCCTTGGCGGTGGGGTCGTAGAAGGCCTTTTTCAGCGCCTCCTGATATGCCCCGCCATAGGAGGCGACATTCACGGTCTCTTGTGCGTGAAGCGCGGGCGATGTGAGCGCTGCGCACAGCAGCGGCAAGGCTGCCGCGGCAGCCTTTGCGATAATCTTCATCAGGCGATTCCTCCTCTTTGGTCTTGTCCTCTTGTCCGAGCCCTACCCGGCGAGACTTCGACCTGCGTCTATAATCCACAGCTTCGCGGACTGCACAAGCCGTTTTGTTGGACGTACAAAAAAGCTCCGAACCCTGTAAGCTTACTGGCCGCGCCAGACCGGCTTGCGCTTCTCCAGGAAGGCGCGCGGTCCCTCCTCCGCATCGCGGCTGGCCATCATCCGGCGATAGGTGATGAGGTGTTCAGGGGGCTGCCGGTCGATGCGCATCGCCTCTTCGAGCGGCATCAGCTCCGTTGCCGCGAGCACCTCCTTGAGCGCCTGCATGGCCAGAGGCGCCCCCTCCGCGATTTCGTCCGCCAGGGCCCGTGCTGCGTCCAGGAGCTCGTCGCGGGGGTAAACTGCGTGCACCAGCCCCCAGTGGCGGGCTTCCTGCGCCGTCATCCGCCGGCCCGTCAGCATCAATTCCACCGCCACATTGCGGGGCACGCGGCGCGGCAGCCGCTGCACCCCACCCGCATCGGGCAATATGCCGCGCTGCATCTCCGGCAGCTGGAAGAAGGCATCCTCAGCCATCACAATCACGTCACAGGCCAATGCGATTTCAAACCCCCCGCCGATCGCCGGCGCCTGCACTGCAGCCACCAGAGGCTTCAGCAATCCGGGATAGTTGGTGATCCCCCCAAAGCCGCCGAAATCCATGGGATTTTCCGCAGTATTCCCGAAGGGAGAGCCATGCTCGCTCGCCGTTGCGAGAGCCTCCCGGAAGTCCCATCCGGCCGAGAACGCACGCTCTCCCGCACCGGTCACCAAGCCGACTCCAAGCTCCGAATCCTCCTGCAGCGAACGGGCTGCCGCATAGACCTCGCGGCTGAGGCGACGGTTTATGGCGTTGACCGGCGGATGATCGAGCACTATTTCCAGCACCCGAGCACGCCGTTCCACTTTGACGAGCGGGGACTGCTCCGCACCTGACATGTTTCCTCTCCCAGGCTGTAGGTTGGATGTTCATCCAATCTTCAGGAACGATGTGGGATGAGAAAAGAGGACGCAAGGGGTGCATTAACCGGCGTGTCCAAGATCGCCAGTACCGCGGTTCAGCACGTTAGACACAACGCCCTATTTGCCTGGAGGCCTCGGGGGTGAAGAAACTTTTTTTGCTTGCAACGATCGGCTTGTTCGCTCTCACGTCTCAAGCTGACGCCGGAGGGATGAAGCCCCTGTCCGGTTCGGAAATCCGCGCGCTCTTCCCAGGTTCCTTTGCCGGTACCTGGCAAGGACAACACAGCGTGACCATCACCGCGTCCGGAAACGGCAGCATGTCCGGCAAGGCCATGCTCGCCAGCGACACCGGCATTTGGTCGGTGGTGGGGCGCAAGCTTTGCGTCTCGTTCAAGTCCTGGACCAACAATGCCCGCCACTGCGGCGAAGTCTACAGGCAGGGCGATACCTATGTCGGCTTCGTCAAGAACGGCCGGCCCATGCTGCAGTTCCGCAAGCTGATCGAAAGCGCGCAGAATCAGCCGTAAGTCTCATAGCGCTTGATCGCCGCGGCAATCTCCTCGGCGGTCAGAATGCGCGGGACGCCGGCCGAGCGCGCCAGGAGATACTGGCGGCTCAGGGTTTCCAGCCGCTGCGCCCGCAGGAAGGCGTCGCGCAGCGAGCTGCCGTGGCAGATCATGCCGTGGTTGGCGAGCAGACAGGCGCTCCTGTCGCGCAGGGCCTCCACTGCCAGCCGCCCCAGCTCGGGCGTGCCGAAGGTGGTATAGGGCGCGCAGCGCACATCGCTGCCGCCGAAGCCCACGACCATGTAGTGGAACGCGGGCAAGCCCTCACCGAGACAGGCGAGCGCCGTGCACGCATCCGAGTGGGAATGGATCACCGCCCGCGCCTGCGGGTAGGCGGCGTAGATCTCGGCATGCATGAAGCATTCGCTGGACGGCTTGCCATTGCCGAGCGGTCGCCCCTCCCGGTCCGTTGCCACGATGTCGGAGGCCTCGACCTTGTCCACCGTCACGCCGGATCGGGTGATGAGCATGCCCGTGGCGGTCCGGCAGCTCACATTGCCCGAGCCGCCGAAGCAAAATCCATGGGTGCCCAGCAAGCGGTAGGTCTCGGCCACCGCCTCAGCTGTTTCGTCCGGCATTGTCACGTCGATTCTCCCATCCGGCTGAGCAGATAACCCCAATAGCAGGCTTCTCTCCAGCCAAAATGACGGGACGCGGGTGTCACCAGAGCTATGCCGCAGCGGATGCGTCCGCCTGGCCCGGTATGTAGTTGAGAATGGGCCCGAGCCAGCGCTCGACGTCGCTCACCGCCATGCCCTTGCGCGCCGCATAGTCCTCGACCTGATCCCGTTCAACCTTCGCTACGCCGAAATAATATGAGTCCGGATGGGCGAAATAGAGTCCGGAAACCGACGATGCCGGCCACATGGCATAGCTCTCGGTGAGCCGCACGCCGGTCGCCTTCTCCGCATCCAGCAGGCGGAACAGCGTGGCCTTCTCCGTATGATCGGGTTGGGCCGGATAGCCCGGCGCCGGCCTGATGCCGCGATAAGGCTCGGTGATCAACTCCTCCGGCGTGAATGTCTCGTCGGGCGCATAGCCCCAGAACTCGCGCCGCACCCGCTGGTGCATCGCCTCGGCGAAAGCTTCCGCGAACCGGTCAGCCAGCGCCTTCACCAGGATAGATGAATAGTCGTCATTCGCCCGGGCAAATCGCTGGGCAATGGCCTCTTCCTCGATACCGGCGGTCACCACGAAGCCTCCGAGATAGTCGGCCTTGCCCGACTCGATCGGCGCTACGAAATCAGCCAGCGCCATATTGGGCTTGTCCCCGCGCTTGGCCAGCTGCTGGCGCAGGGTGAAGAAGGTGGCAAGCTCCTGCTCCCGGCTCTCGTCCGTGAACAGGCGGATATCGTCACCCACCGCATTGGCCGGCCAGAAGCCGATGACCGCCCGCGGCTTGAACCAGCCTTCGGCGATGATCCTGGCGAGCATCGCCCGGGCATCCTCATAGAGCTGCCGTGCCGCCTGGCCCTGCTTCTCGTCTTCCAATATGGCCGGAAAGCGCCCCTTGAGCTCCCAGGTCTGGAAGAACGGCGTCCAGTCGATATAACGGGCAAGCTCGGCGAGATCGTAGGTGTCGAACACGCGCCTGCCCAGGAAGCGCGGCGCCGGCGGGGCATAATTCGCCCAGTCCGCCTTGAAGGCGTTGGCCCGCGCCCGTGCGAGGGGCAAACGCAGCTTCTCTGCCTCGCTGCGGGCATGCGCCTCCGCCACCTTGCGATATTCGGCCCGCACCGTCTCCACATAGCCGGGCCGGGCCTCCGGCGACATCAGGCTCGAGACCACGCCCACGGCGCGGCTGGCGTCAGTCACATAGACCGCCTGCCCGCGGTTGTAGCGCGGATGGATCTTCACCGCCGTATGCACCCGGCTCGTGGTTGCCCCGCCGATGAGCAACGGCAGGTCGAAGCCTTCCCGCTCCATCTCCGAGGCCACATGCACCATCTCGTCCAGAGACGGGGTGATGAGACCGGACAGACCGATGATGTCCACCTTCTCCTTGCGTGCTGTCTCCAGGATCTTGGTTACCGGCACCATCACCCCGAGATCGATCACCTCGTAATTGTTGCAGGCGAGCACCACGCCGACGATGTTCTTGCCGATGTCGTGGACGTCGCCCTTGACGGTTGCCATCAGAACCTTGCCCGCGGCCGAGCGCCCGCCGCCGTCACCGCCATTGGCCGCCTTCTCCTGCTCCATGTAGGGCAGGAGGTAGGCCACCGCCTGCTTCATCACCCGGGCGGACTTCACCACCTGCGGCAGGAACATCTTGCCCGAGCCGAACAGGTCGCCGACCACGTTCATGCCGGCCATCAGCGGACCTTCGATCACGTGCAGCGGACGCGCTACCTTCTGCCGTGCCTCTTCGACGTCCACGTCGATGAATTCGTTGATGCCGTTGACCAGCGCGTGCTCCAGCCGCTTCTCCACGGGCCAGCTGCGCCAGGCCAGGTCCCTTTCGCTTGCCTCCCGCGTGGCGGTGCCCTTGAAGCGCTCCGCCAAGGCCAGGAGCCGCTCGGTCGCATCCCCCCGGCGGTTGAGCACCACGTCCTCGCAAGCCTCGCGCAGCTCCGGGTCGATCGCCTCGTAGACCGCCAGCTGCCCGGCATTGACGATGCCCATGTCCATCCCTGCCTGGATGGCGTGATAGAGGAACACCGCGTGCATCGCCTCGCGCACCGGCTCATTGCCGCGGAACGAGAAGGACAGGTTCGAAACGCCGCCCGAAACATGCACATGCGGCAAAGTCTGCCGTATGCGGCGCGTCGCCTCGATGAAGGCCAGCCCGTAGCCGTCGTGCTCCTCGATGCCCGTGGCCACCGCGAAGATATTCGGGTCGAACACGATGTCTTCAGGCGGGAAGCCGGCCTTCTCCGTCAGCAGCTTGTATGCGCGGGTGCAGATCTCGACCTTGCGCTCCTGAGTGTCCGCCTGGCCCCCCTCGTCGAAGGCCATCACCACCACCGCTGCCCCATAGGCGCGAACCCGGCGGGCATGCTCCAGAAACGCGTCCTCGCCCTCTTTCAGCGAGATGGAGTTCACCAGGGCCTTGCCCTGCACGCATTTGAGGCCCGCCTCGATGATCGAGAACTTGGAGGAGTCGATCATCACCGGGACCCGGGCAATATCCGGCTCCGCGGCGATGAGATTCAGGAACTCCACCATGACCCGCTCGGAGTCGATGAGGCCCTCGTCCATATTGACGTCGATGACCTGAGCGCCATTGGCCACCTGATCGCGTGCCACCTCCAGCGCGCCAGCATAGTCGCCGGCGGTGATCAGCTTCCGGAATTTCGCCGAACCCGTGACATTTGTCCGCTCGCCCACATTGACGAAGGGAATGTCTGGCGAGAGCACGAAAGGCTCGAGCCCCGACAGCCGCATGAGCCGCGGAACCTCCGGCACAGCCCGTGGCGCAAGACCGGCCACTGCATCGGCAATCGCGCGGATATGCTCAGGGGTCGAGCCGCAGCAGCCACCCACCACATTGACGAGGCCCTCTTCCGCAAAGCCCCTGATCTGCGCCGCCATGTCGTCCGGGCTTTCATCGTAGCCGCCAAAGGCGTTGGGCAGGCCGGCATTGGGATAGGTGCAGACAAGCGCATCCGCAACGGCCGCGATTTCGGCCACGTGCGGCCGCATGGCGGCGGCGCCCAGCGCGCAATTGAGACCGATGGTGAACGGCTGGGCGTGGCGCACGGAATACCAGAACGCCGTCGGCGTCTGGCCGGACAGAGTCCGGCCGGAAAGATCAGTGATGGTGCCGGAGATCATCACCGGTAGCCGGTTTCCCTTCTCCGCGAAAACCTGCTCGCAGGCGAAGATCGCGGCCTTGGCGTTCAGCGTGTCGAAGATCGTCTCGATCAGGATGATCTCGGCGCCGCCGTCCATGAGCCCGCGGACCTGCTCGCCATAGGCGTCGCGGAGCTGGTCGAAGGTCACCGCGCGATAGCCCGGGTTGTTCACGTCAGGCGAGATCGAGGCCGTGCGGTTGGTTGGTCCGAGCGCGCCGGCCACGAAGCGCCGCCGGCCGTCGCGCGCCATCGCTTCCGCGCACGCCGCGCGCGCCAGGCGCGCGCTCTGCACGTTCATCTCATAGACGAGGGCCTCGGTGCCGTAATCCGCCTGCGCGATGCTGGTCGAGGAGAAGGTGTTCGTCTCGATGATGTCGGCCCCGGCCAGGCAATAATCGAGATGGATCTGCCGGATCGCCTCGGGTTGGGTCAGCGATAACAAGTCGTTGTTGCCCTGGAGCTGACAGCTGCAGCCAGCCGTATGGGTGCCGTGGAAGTGACCTTCCCCGAAGCCCAACCCCTGGATCTGGGTCCCCATCGCTCCATCGAGGATAAGGATCCGCTCACGCGCCAGCCGGGCGAGAGCGGTGCGAATCTCGCTGCCGCTGGCTGGCGCTGAATGGCTGAGGTTATCCGACATGCTGTCGTCCTAGCTTCAAGGGACCATCTCGTAATCGAGATATAAAGATATGGTTATATATGCGCAACCAGGAAGCTCCGATATCACGCAAAGATTCCCCCACGCTATCTGGTTATGTGAGGAGAGGACAAAACAAGCCCCCGCACTGGAGCGCGGGGGCTTCGGTGGACGGACGATGCCAATTTGGATGGCGGCTAGGGGGAATGATCGGCAAAGGGGGCTATCTGCCGGTGGCCTCCTGCGGGGCTCACTGATGCCAAAGATCGCCCAGAGCGTGCAACACTTGTTCAGCTGTGGCTGGCACGAAGTGATCCCCACCGGGAGCATGATGATCCTGCGGATCGCCGGTATTTGGGTGGAACGCAGCGTAACCTACAAACGGCTGGGCCGCAGATGACTGCCCGGTAGTATAGGTTACCGGATTGTTGTTTGTGATATACGTACCACCGAGACCAAGATTTATGTGAGGCCCCAAATCGTAATGCTGATTAAACATACTAACCATCGACGCACCATAAGAAGCGATTGAGCTGCAACCCTACTCATGATTGTCTAGCGCCAGGTCTTTAATATTCCATTATTTGTAACAGTACGATTGCGAGGTCCCGTAGCCGTCAAAGCTCATCACCTCAATCTGCTCAACTGGGCACTGCCGCCTGAACCCATGGTCAGCATCCAAAAACACCATCCTGCAGCCGCTCTCGTTCCAATATCCATCGCTTGACAAACCGATTGGAAATCACCAGCCTTCTTCATATGAAGAGGCGCATGAAAATCGTCCGAGCTCTGTTTCTGCGGGCCCACCCCATCGCGGGCTAGCGCGCCCTCGGCTCGGCATCTGGCGCTTCCGGGCCGAGGGTCCGAGGCTTTCATTCCCAAGCGCAGAACCAACGACGGCCGCCATGCCTCCTTAAGCTTGCCGGCCGTACTGTCGACGTTCCGCTGAGTTGTTCCACCAGCGGCCGCTAGGCGGCCGATCGATAGGACTTGCCCATGCGCAAAGACACTCATTCCGCGAGAAAGCCAAGCATCATCATCAGCGATAGTGATTACGAGCGCTTGACCAGGCTTGCGACCAACGCCCTGGGATCGATGGCGGAGGTCGCGGAGGAGCTTCTGGCCGAGCTCGAACGCGCCAAGGTGGTCGACGACAAGGCGGTGCCGGCCAATGTGGTGCGCATGGGGTCCACCGTCACCTATCGCGCCGACAATGGCCAGGAACGCACGGTTACGCTGGTCAATCCCGGCGAGGCGGACATAGCGGAGGGCAAGATCTCGATCATGACCCCGATCGGCACCGCTCTGATCGGCCTCGCCGAGGGCAAGTCCATCGGCTGGCTGGGACGCGACGGCCACAAGCATCGTCTTACAGTCCTCTCGGTGGGCCAGCACTGATCATGGCGGCCGTCATCGCGCGTGCATCTCGGACCCGAGCCATACCGCGATGCCGGTGGCCGCAGCCACTGCGGTGGCGAAGGCGCCCTGCAGGAGGTAGCCGCCCGTGGGCGCATCCCAGTCGAGCATCTCACCGGCGACAAAGGTGCCGGGCAGCGCCTTGAGCATGAAATGCTCGTCCACCGCATCGAAGCGAATCCCGCCGGCCGAGGAGATCGCACGGGCAATCGGCTGAACGCCGGTGAGCGCGAGTGGCACAGCCTTGACCAGCGCAGCAAGGGCCACAGGATCGGTGGGAACCGCGCCGGCCGTGGCTTCGTGCAAAATGCCGATCGCCAGCGGCGTCAAACCGACCGCCTTGCGGAAGGCATTGGACCGTGACTCCCCGCGGCGCCGGCGGACCAGCCGGTCGGCGATCCGCTCCGCATCGAGATCCGGCCGAAGATCCGCGGTGAGCAACGCCCTCCCCTTCCGCTCGATCGTGGTACGCAGGCGGGAAGACAGGGCATAGACCGCGCCGCCTTCGATGCCATAGCGGGTGATCATGGCTTCGCCGCGTACGCTTGCTCCATCATGCGACAGCCTCACCGGCTTGAGCGGCTGTCCCGCGAACCGGTCGCGAAACCTCTCGCTCCAGGCGATGTCGAACCCCATGTTGGAAGGCGCGAGCTGCGCAATGGGGACGCCGCGGGCGGCAAGGATCTCGGTCCATGCGCCATCGGCGCCAAGCCGCGGCCAGCTCGCGCCGCCCAGGGCGAGCAGGGTGGCAGCGGCCCTGACGGAAATCAGCTGTCCGTTGGCCTCACGGAACAGCAGCGCGCCGTCTTCGTGCCAGCCAAGCCAGCGATGGCGGGTTAGCACCCGCACCCCTTGGCGATCGAGCCGCGCCAGCCAGGCGCGCAGCAGCGGCGAAGCCTTCATGGCCCGCGGAAACACCCGCCCGCTGGAGCCCACGAAGGTCTCGGCGTCCAGGCCGTCCGCCCAGGCACGCAAGGCTTCAGGTGGAAAGGCCTTGATGGCGCGCAGCAAGGCTTCCCCACCTGGGTCATACCGCGCGAGGAACCGGTGAAGGTCCTCGCCATGGGTGAGATTGAGGCCGCCACGCCCTGCCATCAGCAATTTGCGCCCGACCGAGGGCATGTGCTCGTAGACCGTGACCCTGCAGCCGGCGGCGCTCAGGCGATCGGCCGCCATCAAGCCGGCCGGGCCGCCGCCGATCACCGCAACGAAAGGTCTTTCTTCACCATTTTCAGGCTGGCTGCTCATCGGCCGCCCTTGTGGGCGATCGAGGCTGACCGGGCAAGCATATTCCGTCAGTCCCCGCGCTCCCCTTTGCGCGGGGCTGCAAAAGGGCTAAACACCGCGCATGAAATTCCTCGACCGCGCCAAAATCTATGTTCGCTCAGGCGATGGCGGCTCCGGCAGCGTCAGCTTCCGGCGCGAGAAATTCATCGAGTTCGGCGGACCGGATGGGGGCGATGGTGGGCGCGGCGGCGACGTGTGGGCCGAAGCGGTCGATGGCCTGAACACCCTGATCGATTACCGCTACAAGCAGCATTTCAAGGCGCAGCGCGGCACCAACGGCATGGGCCAGAACCGCACCGGCCCATCGGGCAAGGATCTCGTGCTCAAGGTGCCGGTCGGCACCCAGATCTTCGAGGAGGACGGCGAGACCCTGATCGCCGACTTGACCGCGGTCGGCCAGCGGGTGCGCCTGGCGGTGGGCGGCAATGGCGGCTTCGGCAACAGCCACTTCAAGTCATCGACCAACCGCGCGCCCCGACGGGCAAATCCCGGCCAGCCGGGCGAGGAACGCTGGATCTGGCTGCAGCTCAAGCTCATTGCGGATGCCGGACTGGTAGGCCTGCCCAATGCCGGCAAGTCCACCATGTTGGCAGCGGTCACGGCGGCCAAGCCCAAGATCGCCGATTACCCCTTCACCACCCTTTCGCCTGTGCTCGGCGTGGTGCATGTGGACGGCAATGAATTCGTGCTCGCCGACATCCCCGGCCTCATCGAGGGCGCCCACCGCGGTGTCGGCCTCGGCCACCGCTTCCTCGGCCATGTGGAGCGCTGCGCCGTGCTGCTGCATCTGATCGATGCCACCCAGGACGATCCGGTCGCCGCATACCGCACCGTACGCGGCGAGCTCGATCTCTATGGTCACGGACTTGCGGAAAAGCCGGAGATCGTGGCCCTCAACAAGATCGACGCGCTCGCCACCGAGGACGTCGAGGCGATGCGCGCGGCGCTCGCTCAGCAGATCGGCAATCCGGTGCTCGCCCTGTCCGGTGCTGCCGGCATCGGGGTGAAAGAAGCCATGCGTGAGCTCTTCCGCATCCTCTCGCGCGAGCGGCCGCAACCGCTGCACGAGAGCGCGGAAGAGAAGCCTCGTGAGGGCTGGCAGCCATGAGACGGCTCGATCGGTCGAAACGGCTGGTGGTCAAGATCGGCTCGGCCCTGCTCGTCAATCCGGATGGGCAGCTTAACCGGCCCTGGCTCGAGAGCCTCATCCACGACTTGGCGCAACTCAAAGCCGCGGGCGTCGAGACGCTCATCGTCTCATCCGGCGCAATCGCCTTGGGCCGCCGCACCCTCGGCCTGCCGAAGCGCCCGCTGAAATTGGCCGAAAGCCAAGCGGCTGCCGCCGTCGGCCAGATCGCGCTGGCCCGGGCTTATCAGCAGATCCTGGCCGAGCACGGCTATGTGGCGGCCCAGATCCTGCTCACCCTCAAGGACACGGAAGAGCGCCGCCGCTATCTCAACGCGCGCTCCACCGTCGGCACGCTGCTCAAGCAGGGCGCCGTACCGGTCATCAACGAGAATGACACGGTGGCCACCACCGAGATCCGCTATGGCGACAATGACCGCCTCGCCGCCCGGGTCAGCAGCATGATGTCGGCCGATTGCCTGGTGCTGCTGTCGGATGTGGACGGCCTTTATACCGCTGCCCCCGGCGCCGGCGCCGACGCGCGGTTGGTCGCCGAAGTGCACGAGATCACGCCCGAGATCATGGCTATGGCCGGCAAGCCGGTGAGCGGCGTCGGCTCCGGCGGAATGATCACCAAGATCGAGGCCGCGCGCATCGCCGTCGGTGCCGGCGCGCATATGGTGATCGCCTCCGGCCGCCACCTAAATCCCTTGCGCCGCATCGATGCCGGGGCGCCGTGCACCTGGTTCCTGTCCAGCGCATCACCGGTTGCCTCGCGCAAGCGGTGGATTGCCGGCGCGCTCGAGCCCGCCGGCAGGCTGATCGTGGATCAGGGCGCGGTCAACGCGCTGCTTGATGGCCGCAGCCTCCTGCCCGCCGGCGTGAAACGGGTGGACGGATCCTTCGCGCGGGGCGATACAGTAAGCATCTGTGCCTTGTCGGGGGTAGAGATCGCGCGCGGCCTGGTTGCCTACGACCGGGACGAGGCGGAGCGCATTGCCGGCGCCCGCAGCCACGAGATCGAGCAGCGACTCGGCTGGCGCGGTCGCGACGAGATGGTGCACCGCGACGATCTCGTCATCATTGGGAGCTTGCATCATGAAGCTGGCTGAGGTGGCCGCAGACACGCCTTCGCTTGCGGCGTCCATGGCCGAGATTGGACAGGCGACGCGGGCGGCCGCGGCCGTGCTGGCGCGCACGCCGACCAGCGCGAAGAATATGGCGCTCCTCGGCATGGCGGCCGAGATCCGCGCCGCCCAAACAGCCATTCTGGCGGCCAACGACGCCGATATGGGGCGAGCCAAGGCCGCAAAGCTGGCGCCGTCCTTCCTCGACCGCCTGCAGCTCACCGAGGCACGCATCGAGGCCATGGCCCGCGGGCTCGAGGAGATCGCAGCGCTTCCCGACCCGGTGGGAGAGACCATCGCCGAATGGACCCGGCCCAATGGCCTCGCCATCTCCAGGGTAAGGACGCCCATCGGTGTGATCGGCGTGATCTATGAGAGCCGCCCTAATGTGACGGCAGATGCCGGCGCGCTCTGCCTGAAGGCGGGAAATGCCGCCGTTCTGCGCGGCGGCTCCGACAGCTTCGAAAGCAGCCGCGCCATAGCCGATTGCCTGGCCGCAGGTCTCGCAAAGGCGGGGCTGCCGCGCGCCGCCATTCAGCTGGTGCCCAGCAGCGACCGCGCGGCGGTCGGCATGATGCTGGCCGGCCTCGACGGCAATATCGACCTGATCATCCCCCGCGGCGGCAAGAGCCTGGTCGCCCGGGTTCAGGCCGAGGCGCGTGTACCCGTATTCAGCCATCTCGAGGGCATCTGCCACGTTTATGTGGACAAGGCGGCCGATCCGAAGATGGCCCGCGACGTGGTGCTCAACGCCAAGATGCGCCGCACCGGCATTTGCGGCGCCGCTGAAACCCTGCTGGTCGACCGTGCCGGCGCCGACCGCCACCTCAAGCCGCTGATCGAAACCCTGATCCAATCCGGCTGCGAGGTGCGCGGCTGCCGCGAAACGCGGGCGGCCGACCCTCGCGTGAGGCCTGCCACCGAAGCGGACTGGTCCACCGAATATCTCGATGCCATCGTGTCCATGCGGGTCGTGGATGGGGTCGACGCGGCCATCGACCATATCGCCCGCTACGGCTCGCAGCATACGGACGCGATCATCACCGATGACGAGGCCACAGCCGAGCATTTCCTCGGCGCGGTGGACAGCGCCATCGTGCTGCACAATGCCTCCACGCAATTCGCCGATGGCGGCGAATTCGGCATGGGGGCAGAGATCGGCATCGCCACCGGCAAGCTGCATGCGCGTGGCCCCGTGGGCGTGGAGCAGCTGACCACGTTCAAATACGTGGTCCGCGGCAGCGGCCAGACTCGCCCTTGAGCAGGGCCTGACCTGGCATGAGCCGTCTCCCCCTGCCGTTCCCCGCGGTCAGCCCCGGCATGCGCATCGGCATCTTCGGTGGCTCCTTCAATCCCGCCCATGCCGGCCATCTGGCCATTGCGAATGAGGCCTTGAAACGCCTGCGCCTCGATGAGCTCTGGTGGCTGGTCTCGCCTCAGAACCCCCTGAAGGACCCATCCGAAACCGACGATTTCGAGCGCCGTGTCGCGCTTTCTCGCAAGCTGGTCCATCATCCCAGGATCAAGATCATGACTTTCGAACGGCAGCTTGGTACCACCAACACCGCCGCCACCTTGCGCGCGCTGCGGCCGTTGCTGGCTCGCGCCCGTTTCGCCTGGGTGATGGGCGCCGACAGCTTCGCGACCCTGCACCGCTGGCACAACTGGCTGCGGATTCCCCAGGCGCTGCCGCTCGCCGTGTTCGACCGCCCTGGCTACACTCTGCAAGCCTTGCATTCGCCGGCGGCGCAACGGCTCGCGCCGTTCCGGCTGGACGCCAGCGACAGCGCCGCCTTGCCTGGCCATCCAACGCCCGCCTGGTGCTTCATTCCCATTCCCCGCCGCTCCGACAGCTCCACGGCCCTGCGCCGCCGCCCGGCAGCAAAATAGAAACAGTGCGGCTCTATTCGGCGCTTGTGTTGCAGCCGGCCTATTGCACATCGAACGAAGGGCGCTAATCTAACAGAGTCAGAACGAGGTTGAAGATCGTGGCGTTAACGCGTGCGTAACCTATCGTGTCGTGGAACCGTGGCGCCTGATTGCGCGAATCGGGCGCTGACGCCGGGAAAGGATCATAGCTCTGACAGTTCGTGCAGATGGATACGATGCCGTGCATCGTGTGGAAACTGGAGTGCTGCCCGAAGGCAGTATTTCGAAACTGGTGGCCGAGGTTCGCGATTCACTTGATGATTCCAAGGCCGAAGACGTGGTCGCCATCGACCTGACTGGACGTACTCCGATCGCCGACTATATGGTCATCGCCTCCGGCCGGTCGGACCGTCACGTCGGCGCAATCGCCGAGCATCTGGTCGAGAACCTGAAGAAATCCGGACATCGCGATATCAAGGTCCAAGGCCTCACTCATTGCGACTGGGTGCTGGTCGACACTGGGGATGTCATCGTGCACATCTTCCGGCCGGACGTTCGCGAGTTTTACAACCTGGAAAAGCTCTGGTCGGAAAACGCACCGATCGAGCGGCGGGTCTGACCGGGGCCCGCCGGCCAACCAGGCCGGACTGATCTCTAGAGGGCTTCCCGAGCGGGGGCCGGCGGGTTTATGCGTCTATCTCTCATCGCGATCGGCCGCCAGAAGCGGGGGCCGGAATACGAGCTGTTCGACATCTACCGCAAGCGGACCATCGCACAGGGCCGCTCCCTCGGCATCACCGCCGTCTCGCTCAAGGAGCTGCCAGAGGCCGCTGCAGGTTCGCCGGCGCTCCGGCAAGACGACGAGGCGCAGCGGCTGCTCCAGCAAGTGCCGGATCGCGCCGTCGCCGTGACACTCGACGAGCGCGGCCGCGAGCTGACCAGTGAAGGCTTTGCCGAATACCTGAAGGCCTGGCTGGAAGGCGGGGCGCCGGAAGTGTCCTTCCTGCTCGGCGGCCCCGATGGCCATGGCCAGCAGGTCCGCGATGCCGCGAAACTGGTGCTTGCCCTCGGCCGGATGACCTGGCCGCACGGGCTCGCGAGAGTGCTGCTGATGGAACAGATTTACCGTTCGGTCACCATTTTGCTCAATCATCCCTACCACCGGGCGTGAGGCTGTGGGGCCCTGGAGAGGGTGCATCGAGGTGACGTGGAGCATGCCGCTGACCAGCCCTGGTCTTGACGGCCATCGCGACGGCCGTAGACCTGGCTCGGACCCGTCCGGCACGGGAGGAGCAGGCATCTGCCGGTCCCCAGGCCTGATCCGCGTGGTCGAGCAGGCTCGGCCAAGACACCTGCCCTGCACCATTCATCCACGCATCCGCGTCGCCACCGCACTGATCATCGGCACGGTTCTTGCTTGCCTGTTGCCCACCGGGGCCTCGCCTCTGGCCAATACCGCCACAGGCGAAGGGCCCTCGCCGGAAGAGCAGCTGAAGCAGAACGAGTTGGACGCTGTTAGTAGAGAACTCGAGCAGCGCAAGGCCCGCGAGGCGGAGCTGAGCGCGAGACTCGCCGAGCTCGAACGGGAGTCGGCCGAGCTTTCCCAGCGGCTGGTCGGCCTCGCGGCCAAGATCCAGTCGCGGGAGGGCGCGATCACCGCGGCTGAGCAGCGCCTGACCGTGTTTGACGAGCAGGCGCGAGCCTTGCATAAGCGGCTCGCGGAGCGGCGCACTTTCCTCTCGGAGCTGCTGGCGGGACTGCAGCGGCTGGAGCGCAACCCGCCGCCGGCGCTGGCCGTGAGACCCGATGACGCACTGCAGGCCGTGCGCAGCGCTATGGTCATGGGCGAAGTTGTGGCCCAACTAAAGAGCCAGGCGGACGCCCTGAGCGCCGATCTCGCAAATTTGACCGAGCTGCGCCGCCGGATGCTGCGAGAGGGCGAGGTTCTCGAAGCCAATATGACAGGCCTCGAGCAGGAGCGTGCGGAAATCGCTGCCCTTCACAGGCAGAAGCAGGCCTTGGTCGAGGCCACGTCGGAGCAGCTGGGCGAGGAACGCAAGCGGGCGGAAGCTGCCGCGGCGAAGGCCGCTTCCCTAAAGGACCTGCTGCGCAAGCTGGAGACCGACAGGCTCGCTGCGGCGGAAGCGCGACGGCAAGCGGAGGCGCGACGCCTTGCCGCCCAAATGACGCCGCAAATACCGTTCACTCGTGCTAAAGGGAAAGTGAACTTCCCTGCGCAAGGAGCCGTGGTACGACATTACGGCGACGACAACGGGTTCGGTGGTCGCAGCCAAGGGGTCTCGATCGCGACCCGACCTGAGGCGCAGGTGACAGCGCCGAGCGACGGCACGGTGAAATACGCCGGCTCGTTTCGCAGCTACGGGGAAATCTTGATCCTGGACGTTGGCGAGGATTATCATATCTTGCTAGCTGGGCTGGATAGGACGATGGTCCAGACAGGACAGTTCGTTCGGGCTGGCGAGCCTGTGGGCGTCATGGGCAAAGACCCCGCTCGGGCAACATTGATCGGCGATAGGACGGGTGATCCGCGGCCGATTCTGTATATTGAGTTTCGAAAGAACAGCGATACGATCGATCCTGCGCCCTGGTGGGCTGGAACAGGTAGAGAGGCACGGAAGTAATGCGAAGGAAATTTCTCGGCGCGGTCGGCTACGGAGCTGTCGGCGCAATTGTCGCGACCGTCGTTTGGAACGGTGCCTCCGCCCTGGATGCAGCGACCACGGCCTCGAAGACAGATACCTATCGGCAGCTGAACCTGTTCGGCGACGTGTTCGACCGTGTCCGGTCGGACTATGTGGAGCCGCCGGACGAGGAGCAGCTGATCGATTCCGCTATCAACGGTATGCTGTCCTCTTTGGATCCGCATTCGAGCTATATGAACTCGGAGCGGTTCCGCGAGATGCAGGTGCAGACCCGTGGCGAGTTCGGAGGCCTCGGCATCGAGGTCACTATGGAGAACGGCCTGGTTAAGGTGGTCTATCCCATTGAGGATACGCCCGCCTCGCGCGCCGGGGTGAAGCCGGATGACTTGATCATCGGCATAGACGGCCAGGAGGTGATGGGGCTTACCCTGAACCAGGCTGTGGACATGATGCGCGGGCCAGTCAACACGCCGATCAAGCTGACCATCCAGCGCAAAGGTGTGGATAAGCCGCTCGATATCGAGATGAAGCGCGCCATCATCCGGATCCGCGCGGTTCGCTCGGAAATGGAAGGCGATGTGGCCTATATCCGGCTGACGTCGTTCAACGAGCAGACCCAGGAGGGCCTGGAGCAGGCGATCCGCGATGCGAAGAAGCAGCTCGGTGACAAGCTGAAGGGCTATATCATCGATCTCCGCAACAACCCGGGCGGCCTTCTCGACGCGGCGATCTCGGTTTCAGACACCGTGCTGGATCGCGGTGAGATCGTGTCGACGCGCGGGCGCAACGCCGACGAGACCCAGCGCTATAACGCCCAGTCTGGCGACTTGCTCGACGGCAAGCCGGTGGTGGTGCTGATCAATGGCGGCTCGGCCTCGGCGTCCGAAATCGTCGCCGGCGCGCTCCAGGACCACAAGCGAGCCACGCTGATCGGCACGCGGTCCTTCGGCAAGGGTTCGGTGCAGACCATCATTCCGATGGGCAGCTACGGTGCCCTCCGCCTGACCACGGCACGCTACTACACGCCGTCCGGCCGCTCGATTCAGGCGCAGGGTATCGAGCCGGACATCAAGGTCGAGCAGGATATTCCTGAGGAAGAGGCCGGCAAGTTCCAGACGCGCGGCGAGGCGAGTCTTCGCGGGCACCTGCAGAACGACAACGGCGAGGAAGCGTCGGGTTCGCCCGCCTACGTGCCGAAGGAAAAGGAAAAGGATACCCAGCTGCAATATGCGCTCAACTACCTGCGTGGCGGCGCGGTGAGCGCGGCCATAAAGCAGGCGAAGCCCGCAGCAACGACGGCGCCGCAGGTCAAGGCCAACTGACGAAGACGCGGCTGTGTACGCAGACCAGCCACGCGAGCGGACAAGCCGTTCGCGTGGCTTTATCATCATGTCTCCCGATAGCGATTGCCATGGCCTCGAACCGGCGAATCGGGGTAGACCGGCTATGGCTGTCGTGACGTGCTAAGATTTACAAGAAAAATCTGAAATCCGGTCGTATGGCGGCGAGGCAATGGCGGATAGCCTCTGGGACGATGTCGGATGATCTTCGCAAATCGCTTCACCCGAGGGCTGAAAGGCCCGTGACGGGCAGATCGCTTGCCAAGCCGCTCTATATCGCGGTTGGCACGCTGGCAGTTCTGATGATCAGCGTCTTCATTTGGCTCATGCTCGCCCATGACCCTGACGCCGGCCAGCCGAAAGTTGTGATCGACATCGAACGATCGGACCGCCTGACAACCGGCTCTATACAGGCTCCAGGTCCTGTAGCCGGCCTGCCTACCGCTCCTGACACACGCTCGCTTCCGGACCGCATCTCCCCGGCGCTGCCGCCTGCACCCGCGCCAAGCCTCGTGGAGGCTGGCCGATATGGCCCCCTGCCACGGGTAAGCCAGGGTGAAAAGCCGCTATTCGCCTATGCCAGGCCGCTCTCGCGGGAGCAGGTGAACTCGCCGTTGCCGAAGATCGCCCTCGTCATCGCCGGTATTGGTGGCGACCCCCATGTTCCAATGGTTGTCCTCGACCGTCTGCCGGCCGATATAACCTTGGCTGTACCCTCCTCCGCTCGGGACGCACAAGGCTGGATTGATCGGGCGCGCGAGAAGGGGCACGAGGTGCTCCTGGAACTGCCCATGGAGCCCGCGGCCTTCTCGGAAGCGGGCCTGTCCAGGCGGCCGATCCTGGCCGACGCAGCCGAGCACGACATCGTCGACGACATGCATTGGCACCTGAGCCGTGCCTCGGGCTACTTCGCCGCCGCCAATCCGTCCCGGAGCCGCTATCGCAGCAATGCGGAGGCGCTCCGGACCATCTTTCGAGAGCTCGGGCAGCGTGGCTTGGGCTTCATCGAAATCACGCCCGGCACGGCCGCCGCCCGGCAGGTTGCCACGTCTATGGGGCTGGATTACGCAGGCGTCGATCTCGTCGTCGATGCCAATCCGACCGGCACGCGTATCGAGGCGGCCTTGGACCGGCTGGTGGACGTGGCCCAGAGGAACGGCTTCGCCATGGCAAGCGCTACAGCGACGCCGACCACCATCGAGCGGCTTTCAGCTTGGCTCGACAAGGTGAATGGACGAGAGGCGGTGGTCGTGCCGGCGAGCGCCGCTCTGCTCATGCCCCGCAACGGATGGAAGTGATGACGCTGCTTGACGACGCCCAGATTGCCGCGATGCCCTACCGGCCTTGTGTTGGCATCATGCTGGCCAACCGCGAGAACAAGGTATGGATAGGACGTCGCGTGCCGAAATGGGAGTGCGACGGCGGACCCGAACTCTGGCAAATGCCGCAAGGCGGTATCGACGAGGGTGAGGATCCGCGCGAGGCAGCGTTCCGCGAGCTGTTCGAAGAGGTGGGCACGCGCAGCGCCTCGATCATCGCGGAATCGGAGCAGTGGTTTCAATACGATCTGCCACGCTCGGCCATCGGCAAGGCATTGGAGGGGCGCTATCGGGGCCAGAAGCAGAAATGGTTCCTGATGCGCCACGAGGGCCAGGATTCCGATTTCAATCTCGTGCCCGTCGATGGTGGCGAGATCGAGTTCGACGACTGGCGCTGGGTTCATGTGGACGAAGTGACGGGCCTCGTGGTGCCGTTCAAACGCCGCGTTTATGAACAGGTGGTCGCCGTCTTCGCCCCTTATCTGCGGGCGTAAGCCCAGGCGTGACCGGCGCATGCGGCCTCCCGCCGGCGAAACCTGGGCGGTTTAGCCATAAGGATGGCTGGAATCGTCTGCCGGACGAGCTATCATCGGCCCCAAGGCTCATTCATATGACACTGGGGAAACGCTGATGATCACGCTCACACGCCGGCACGTTCTCCTGGGAAGCTTCGCGACGGCGGCCGCCGCCTTGAGCTTTCCCACGCGCGGCAGCGCCGCCGAGTTCATCAATATCGCCACCGGTGGCACCAGCGGTGTCTATTATCCCCTCGGCGTCGCGCTTTCGAAAGTCTACGGCTCGGTTCTCCCCGACGCCAAGATCTCTGTCCAGGCGACAAAGGCATCTGTCGAGAACCTCAACCTGATCCAAGCCGGACGGGCCGAGGTGGCCTTCAGCTTGGGCGATGCGGTGGCCGATGCGTGGAATGGCGAAAAGGAAGCGGGCTTCAACAACAAGCTCACCAAGCTGCGCGCCATCGGCGGCCTCTATAATAACTATGTCCAAATCGTCGCGTCCGAGGCATCGGGAATCAAGACGCTCGCCGACCTGAAGGGCAAGCGCATCTCGGTCGGCGCGCCCCGCTCGGGCACCGAGCTCAACGCCAGGGCCGTGCTTGGCGCCGCCGGCCTGACCTACGACGACTTCAGCAAGGTAGAATATCTGCCGTTCGGCGAATCGGTCGATCTCATGAAGAACCGGCAGCTCGACGTGACGCTGCAATCGGCAGGGCTTGGCGTATCCTCCATCAAGGACCTTGCCACCTCCATCCCCATCGTGGTGGTTCCCGTACCCCAGGACGTGGTGGAGAAGATCGGGAACCCGGCCTATCAGCCCAGCGTGATTCCGGCGGGCACCTACGAGGGCCAGCCCGCCGATGTTCCGGCAGTGGCCATCACCAACATCCTGGTGACGCGGGAGGACTTGTCCGAGGACACCGTCTATCAGCTGACCAAGTCAATGTTCGACCACCTCAGCGATTTGGTCTCCGCGCACTCGGCGGCAAAGGGCATCGATCCCAACAAGGCGGCGAAGAACCTTCCCATCCCGCTGCATCCGGGCGCCGAGCGGTACTACAAGGAGACTGGCGTCCTCTAAGAGCACGAGGTGAGTTGACGCGTGCCATCCCTGTCGAGCGAGCACGAAGCGGCAGTGAGCCCGGTCTCGGATCGCCCGGCAGCGGATAGCCACGTCGAGGATGCTGCGCAGAACCCATCGCTCAAGGCTCTGTACCTCGTTGGCGTGGTCTTCTCCCTCTTCCAGATCTGGACCGCTGCCTACAGCCCCTTGTCCAGCCTCGTGGTCCGCTCGATCCATGTCGGCTTCCTGCTGCTGATCATCTTCGGCCTTGCCGCGGCAAAAGCGCAGAGTGGAGCGCAGCGCGTGCTGTTGTGGATGCTTGGCGCTGTAGGTTTCCTGTTGGGTCTCTATCACTGGATCTTCGAGACCGATCTGCTGTTGCGCGCCGGCATGCCGTCAACGGCGGACCTAGCCGTCGGCATCGCGGTGATCCTGCTCGTGTTCGAAGCCACGCGCCGCACCATGGGCTGGGCCCTGCCGATCCTCTGCGGCCTCTGCCTCGCCTATGGCATGTGGGGCCAATACCTGCCCGGCCCGCTCGCCACCCGCGGTTATGCCTTCGAGCAGATCATCGAGCAGCTCTACATGGGCACCGAAGGCATCTACGGCACGCCCATCTATGTGTCGGCCACCTATATCTTCCTGTTCATCCTGTTCGGCACGTTTCTCGAGCGGGCCGGCATGATCAAGCTGTTCAACGACATCTCCATGGGCCTTGTCGGCCATCGCAGGGGCGGGCCGGGAAAGGTGTCCGTGCTGTCATCCGGCTTTATGGGCACTATCAACGGCTCGGGCGTCGCCAACGTGGTCACCACCGGCCAGTTCACCATTCCGCTGATGAAGCGCTTCGGCTATTCGCCGGTGTTTGCCGGCGCCGTCGAAGCCACCTCCAGCATGGGCGGCCAGATCATGCCGCCGGTCATGGGCGCGGTAGCCTTCATCATGGCGGAGACTTTGGGCCTGCCCTATGTGGAGATCGTGAAGGCTGCCATCGTCCCAGCCCTGCTCTACTTCGCCGCCGCCTTCTGGTCGGTCCATCTGGAAGCTGGCCGCAAGCGGCTGCTGGGCCTGCCGAAGGAAGAATGCCCAAGCCCGCTGCAAGCCCTGCGTGAAAAATGGTATCTGGTCCTGCCGCTGGCCGTTCTCGTCTACCTGCTGTTCTCCGGCTACACGCCCCTGTTCTCGGGCACGGTGAGCCTCGCGCTCACGCTCGTGCTCATTCTGGGCGCGGCCATTGCTCTCAACCTGCGCGGCACCGCCCTGCGCGTCGTGCTTTGGGTGGTGCTGGGCCTGCTGTGCGGCTCCTTCTTTGAGGTCGGAATAACCGGCGTCTTTCTGGTGGTGCTTGGCCTGATGCTGGCCAATCTGCTCACACGGGGCGGCCGCGAGACCTTGCGGCTGTCGGTCGACAGCCTGGCGGAAGGAGCGCGGCATGCGGTCAATGTCGGCATCGCCTGTGCCATTGTCGGCGTGCTGATCGGCATCTTCACGCTCACCGGCGCGGCGGTGCAGTTCGCCGAATTGATTCTCGCCTTTGGCCAGAACAGCCTGTTTCTCAGCCTGGTCCTCACCATGGTGGCCTGCATTCTGCTCGGCACCGGACTTCCCACCATACCGAACTACATCATCACCAGCGCCATCGCTGCCCCGGCCCTGCTGGAGCTCGGCGTGCCGCTGCTGGTCTCACATATGTTCGTGTTCTACTTCGGCATCATGGCCGACCTGACGCCGCCGGTCGCCCTCGCGGCCTTCGCCGCAGCGCCCATCGCCCGCGCCTCGGGCATGGCCATCGGCTGGCAGGCGACCCGCATCGCGATGCCCGGCTACGTCGTGCCATTCATGGCCGTCTATGATCCCGCCCTCATGCTGCAGAGTGGTGACTGGCTCGACAGCGGCTATATGGCATTCAAGGCGTTGCTGGCGATCGGCTTATGGGGCGGCGCGATGGTCGGCTTCCTCAAGAGTCCACTGAACTGGCCGGAACGCATTGTCGCCACCGCCGCGGCGTTCCTGCTGGTCCTGGCCATACCCATAACGGACCAGCTGGGCTTTGGGCTCGCCGTCGCCTTCCTGCTCTGGCATTGGTGGCGCACGCGGCACGTTGTGGAAAGCAAACCCGCGTGAGCCTGCTGTGCCTCATGGCCGGCGCGGCGCTGGCGACCCTCACCCTGCCGAACGACCGCTTCACTCTGGCCTGGACTCATTCCGTGGAGAAGCAGGTCTGGGAGGAGGACTACCGGGTCGGCGCGATGGGACTGACCCTGGAGGAGGCGCGTATACACGGGTCCGGCGCGGGCATGGAGCCCGGACCGGATGCGGCGCTGACCGCAGACGGCTGGTGGCGCTATCACCCGCAGCGGCCTCCTCTGCCCGAACTGACCCTCGCCGCTTCCGATTTCACGGCCGATTACCGGATATGCGTCGAAGGCCGGTGTCAGCGGCTCGCAGAACTGATCGACCCGGGCCCGCGTAGCGTGACGCTCAAGCCCTGCCCACGGTCCACCCGTTAGTCTATACAGCAGTCCTGGCCAACCGCCGCTGGTGCCGTGACATATACCACCAGGCCACTGCCTGGATCTTGGTGGTGATGAAGCCGTGCGGATCCAATCCGCCCGCCTTGGCCACCATGGAGATCAGCCGATCCATGTGCTGGCGCTGGTAGACGCCCATCGCCCGCTTCTGATAGGCATCCGCAAAGGTCTTGCGGTGATAGGGCGTATCGCTGTCTGCAGGGTAATTGGCGCAGTAATAGGCACCCGCCAGTTCGTCGTCATCCGCCTCATTCACCCGGCCGACCGCCACCTTGAGCCGCCCCAGCCTGCCCGGCAGCTCCGATTCGTATTTCTTGTAGATCTCGTAGAAACAGCGGTAGTGGGCGAACTCATCCGCCGCCATGAAGGTGACAATCTGCTTGAGGCAGGGCTCGTCCGTGCGGTCCTTGATCGCGGTATAGAACGAGGACGTGCCGCTCTCGACCACGCAGCGCGCGATCATCTCACCGGCCTTGGAGCCTCGCCGTGATTCCTGCGCCGTCGTGTCGATGCTCTGGATTTTCCGGAACCGCTCGAAAGAGCCTTCGAAATCGAAGCTCGGGTCGGCCAGCTTGGCCCAGGCCGCAAGCGCCCGGCCATGCTGTGCCTCCTCTCGGCCCCATTGCTCGATGTTCTGCTGAACGGTCTCGTCGTCGTGAAAGACGTTGCGGAGATAGCTCACATAGTCCGGCGCATTGAACTCGACCAGCGCCGCCGCCTTTACCGCCTTGAGGATTTCCGGATCGACCTTGCTGGCATCGAACGCGCCCCAGTTGATCCGGTCCAAGGTCCACCGCATGGTTCCATGGCCGCCATGCATGGCAAAGCACCTCCACGCCCGCAGATGCCGCAAGGCAAAGCGCGGCATCCGACCCCGCGATTCGTGAACGAGCTTATTATACCGGAGCCGTCAGCGCAGCTTCCACTTGCCGCAGATGATCAAGCGTCTCTTGTGCCTTGCGCCGCTTCTCGTCATCGGTGGCATCAGCCACGTCTTCCTCGGCATCTTTGATGCGTTGGGCGAAGGAGGCCCGATCCAGCTCGGCCAGCGGGATCGCCTCCTCGGCGAGCACCGTCAAACCCTGTGGGTTGACCTCCGCGAAGCCGCCGCGCACGAAGATACGATCCTCTGACCCGCCCTCCCGGCGCACCGCCAACAGGCCCGGCTTCAGCGTGGTGATCAGCGGCGCATGGCGCACGAGCACGGTCATCTCGCCCTCGCCGCCGGGAATGGTTACCTGCTCGACATCACCGGAGAACAGGAGGCGCTCCGGCGATACGAGTTCGAAGTGAAGCAGCTCAGCCATGAAGTGGCGACCCCTTGCGAAAACGCTCTAGATTGCGTTGGCCTCAGGCTGCCTCGGCCGCCAGCTTCTGCGCCTTCTCCACCGCTTCCTCGATGGTGCCCACCATGTAGAAGGCCGCTTCCGGCAGGTGGTCGTACTTGCCCTCGCACAGGCCGGCAAAGCCTTTGATCGTGTCTTCCAGGTTCACGAACTTGCCCGGCGCACCGGTGAACACCTCAGCCACATGGAACGGCTGCGACAGGAAGCGCTCGATCTTGCGGGCGCGCGAGACCACCAGCTTGTCCTCTTCCGACAGCTCGTCCATGCCCAGAATGGCGATGATGTCCTGCAGCGCCTTGTAGCGCTGGAGAATCTCCTGCACCCGGCGGGCAACGGTGTAGTGCTCCTCGCCGATGATGCGCGGATCCAGCATGCGCGAGGTTGAATCCAGCGGGTCGACCGCCGGATAGATGCCCTTTTCCGCAATCGAGCGCGACAGCACGGTGGTCGCGTCCAAATGGGCGAAGGATGTCGCGGGCGCCGGGTCGGTCAAATCGTCCGCGGGCACGTAGATCGCCTGCACCGAGGTGATCGAGCCCTTCGTGGTGGTGGTGATGCGCTCCTGCAGGGCGCCCATGTCGGTTGCAAGCGTCGGCTGATAGCCCACCGCTGAGGGAATACGGCCCAGCAGCGCCGACACTTCCGAGCCCGCCTGAGTGAAGCGGAAGATGTTGTCCACGAAGAACAGCACGTCCTGTCCCTGGTCGCGGAAATATTCGGCGACGGTGAGGCCGGTGAGGCCAACCCGGGCGCGCGCGCCGGGCGGCTCGTTCATCTGGCCATAGACGAGTGCGCACTTGGAGCCTTCGCCACCGCCCTTCTTGTTCACGCCGGACTCGATGAACTCGTGATAGAGATCATTGCCCTCGCGCGTACGCTCGCCAACCCCGGCGAACACCGAATAGCCGCCATGGGCCTTGGCGATGTTGTTGATGAGCTCCTGAATGAGCACGGTCTTGCCCACGCCGGCACCGCCGAACAGGCCGATCTTGCCGCCCTTTGCGTAAGGTGCGAGCAGGTCCACCACCTTGATGCCGGTGATCAGGATTTCCGCTTCCGTCGATTGGTCGACGAATTCGGGCGCCGGCTGGTGGATCGAACGCGTTTCCTGGTGCGGCACCGGCCCGGCCTGATCGACCGGCTCGCCGATCACGTTCATGATCCGGCCCAGGGTGCCAGGGCCCACCGGAACCGAGATCGGCGCGCCGGTATCCACCACGTCCTGGCCGCGCACCAAGCCTTCGGTCGAGTCCATGGCGATCGAACGCACCGTGTTCTCGCCCAGATGCTGCGCCACCTCGAGCACCAGACGATTGTCGCCGTTCTTGGTCTCGAGCGCGTTCAGGATCTCGGGCAGGTGGTCATCGAACTGAACGTCGACGACCGCGCCCGTAACCTGACGGATCCGGCCGATCGGATTGTTCGGCTGCTTGGCTTCGGCGGGCCTTACCCGAGTGGCCCTCTTCGTGGTCGTCGGTGTGGCGGTCGTGGTGGTGGTCATCGGTCAATCCCTGCTTGATCCAGTGTCGCACGCGGAAGCTGCCGGCCCATGCGGCCGCGTCACACAGCCTCGGCGCCCGAGATGATTTCGATAAGCTCCTTGGTGATCATCGCCTGACGGGTGCGGTTGTAGTTCAGCGTCAGCTTGTCGATCATTTCGCCGGCGTTGCGGGTGGCCGCATCCATCGCCGACATGCGCGCGCCCTGCTCGCCCGCAGCATTCTCGAGCAGCGCCCGGAAGATCTGAACCGAGACGTTGCGCGGCAGGAGCTCGTCCAGGATCTCGGTTTCCTCGGGCTCGTATTCATAGATCGCCCCGCCGAGATCGAGCTTCGGCGCATCGGCGGCGGCCACGGCATCAATCCGCGCCGGGATCAGCTGCACCGCCGTCGGCTTCTGCGTCATCACGTTCTTGAAGTTCGAATAGAACAGGGTCGCGACGTCGAATTCGCCCGCGTCGAACATCTCGAACACCTTGCGGCTGACGAGCTGGGCCTCGCCGAACCCGATGCGGCGGACACTGCGGAACTCGATCGTATCGAGGATCTGCTGGCCAAGGGTGCGGCGCAACGCATCGCGCCCCTTGCGGCCGACGCAGAGGATCTTGACTGTCTTGCCCTGATTGATCAGCTGAAAGGCATGGTCGCGGGCGAGCTTGGCGATATTGGAGTTGAACCCGCCGCACAGGCCGCGCTCCGCGGTCATCACGATCAGCAGATGCACCTGGTCGCGGCCGGTTCCGGTCAGCAACCGTGGCGCGGCACCATCGGCATTGATACCGCTGGCCAGGTTCGCCAGGACCGCCTCCATCCGCTCGGCATAGGGCCGCGCCGCCTCGGCTGCCTCCTGCGCCCGGCGCAGCTTGGCGGCGGCGACCATCTGCATCGCCTTGGTGATCTTCTGCGTCGAGCGGACGCTGGAGATCCGGTTTCTGAGGTCCTTCAAGCTCGGCATTCAGCCGCTTTCCTCTGCTCGGTCTTCAACAGGATCGCTAACCCGCGTCAGGCTCAGGCGGCGAAGGCCTTGGCGAAGCTGTCCACCGCTGCTTTCAGCTTATCCGCTGTAGCGGGGCTCAGTTCCTTCTCCGTCCGGATCGTGTCGAGAATATCCTGATGCCTGTCGTGCATGATGCGCAGCAATTCCTCCTCGAAGGCACGCACCTTGCTGACCGGCAGCCGGTCCAGATAGCCGTTCACGCCCGCGTAGATCACGACCACCTGCTCCTCGACCGCCAGCGGCGAGAACTGTGGCTGCTTCAGAAGCTCCGTCAGGCGCGCGCCACGGGCCAACAGACGCTGGGTCGCGGCATCGAGATCGGAGCCGAACTGGGCGAAGGCGGCCATTTCGCGATACTGGGCAAGCTCGCCCTTGATGCGGCCGGCCACCTGCTTCATGGCCTTGATCTGGGCGGCCGAACCCACGCGCGACACCGAGAGGCCCACATTCACGGCCGGCCGGATGCCCTGATAGAACAGGTCGGTCTCGAGGAAGATCTGCCCGTCGGTGATCGAGATCACGTTGGTCGGGATATAGGCCGACACGTCGTTGGCCTGCGTTTCCACCACCGGCAGCGCCGTCAGCGAGCCCGCACCATAATCGTCGTTCAGCTTCGCCGCGCGCTCGAGCAGGCGGGAATGCAGGTAGAACACGTCGCCCGGATAGGCCTCGCGCCCCGGCGGACGGCGTAGCAGCAGCGACATCTGGCGATAGGCGACCGCCTGCTTCGACAGGTCGTCATAGGCCAGCAGCGCGTGCATGCCGTTGTCGCGGAAGTACTCGCCGATGGTGCAGCCCGTATAGGGCGCAAGATACTGCATCGGCGCCGGGTCGGACGCCGTGGCGGCAACGACCACCGAATATTCCAGCGCGCCGTTCTCCTCCAGCGTCTTCACCAGCTGCGCCACGGTGGACCGCTTCTGCCCGCAGGCCACATAGACGCAGTAGAGCTTCTGCTTCTCGTCGCCCGTGGCATTGACCGTCTTCTGGTTGAGGATGGTGTCGACGATGATCGCGGTCTTGCCGGTCTGGCGGTCGCCGATGATCAGCTCGCGCTGGCCGCGGCCGATCGGGATCAGCGCGTCGATGGCCTTGATGCCGGTCTGCATGGGCTCATGCACCGACTTGCGCGGGATGATGCCCGGCGCCTTCACGTCCACGCGCCGGCGCTCGCTGCTGACGATCGGCCCCTTGCCGTCGATCGGGTTGCCCAGGGCGTCGACCACGCGGCCGAGCAAGCCCTTGCCCACCGGCACCTCGACGATGGCGCCCGTGCGCTTGACCACGTCGCCTTCCTTGATCTCGCGGTCGGAACCGAAGATCACCACGCCGACATTGTCCACTTCCAGGTTCAGGGCCATGCCCCGGGTGCCGTTGGCGAACTCGACCATTTCGCCGGCCTGAACATTGTCCAGGCCGTAGACGCGGGCGATGCCGTCACCGACCGACAGGACCTGGCCGACCTCGGAGACCTCCGCCTCGCGGCCGAAGTTCTTGATCTGCTCCTTGAGGATCGCGGAAATTTCCGCCGGACGGATATCCATCACCCAACCTCTCTCATGGCGATACGAAGATTCTGCAGTTTCGTGCGCAGCGAGCCGTCAATCATGCGGCTGCCGACCTTGACCACCAGGCCGCCGAGGATAGAAGGCTCCACCTTGGTGTCCACTTGAACGTCACGCCCCACGGCGGTCTGCAGCGCCTGCCTGATCCGATCGATCTGATCGGCGGTCAGCGGCTCGGCCGAAGTCACCTGGGCCGTCTCCTCGCCGCGGTGCGCAGCCAGGAGCTTCTTGTAGGCGGAAATCATCTCGCCGATGGCGAACAGCCGGCGATTGCGGGCGGCGAGCGCAATGAAGTTCGCCGCAAGCCCGGTGATGTTGGCCGCGCTGAGAACCGCCGTGATGGCCCGCATCTGCTCGTCCGGCGTGAAGACGGGGCTGCGGACGAGGCGCTGAAGATCGGGGGAGTCGGCAACAAGCGCGGCGAACTGGTCGAGATCGGCCCCCACCTTGTCCAACGCGCCCTCCGAAAGCGCGAGTTCGAACAGGGCGGTTGCGTACCGCCCCGGCATGCCTTCAACTGTCGAACGCGTTGCCGCCACCTTGACCTGTCTCTTCACAAAACTCCGGCTGGATCGCGCATTCTCATTAGCACGAAGCCAACGGATTGATTTAGCGAGATAAATTCAGTGAGGAACAGGCGAGTAGCTGAGCGTTCCCCCTAAACGGGCTCCATCTAACACAGGAAGATGGCGCTGGCAACGCGGCGGAGGCGCCTGATTGTCGCAAAATATGGCCGCCGCGCGCAAAAGCGGCCGGCGCAGCAGCGCAGAGGCGGCTCAAAGGAAGCTATACGGATCAATATCGATGTCGATCCGCAGCGACCCGCGGGGCTGAATCCCATTCAGCCATGCGGCAATAAACCCCTGAATGTTGAAGTCGCGCTCCGCCTGCACCAGCAACCGGAAACGGTAGCGGCCGCGGATGAGGGCGATCGGGGCGGGCGAGGGTCCGAACACCTGGCCGCCTTTGGCAGCAGGAACGCGTCGGCCGAGCTCCCGGGCGAACCGCTCGGTCTCGAGCTGGTCGCGGCCCGAAATGATCAAGGCGGCGAGGCGGCCATATGGCGGCATCTTCGCCTGCTCGCGCTGCCGCTTCTCCTGGGCGAGGAACGCGGCCTCGTCCCCCGAAGCCAGGGCCCGCATGAGCGGATGGTCGGGCATGTATGTCTGGATGAACGCGCGGCCCGGCAGGCTCTCGCGTCCGGCCCGCCCCGCCACCTGCGACAGGAGTTGATAGGTGCGCTCGGCCGCCCGCGGGTCCGCATTGCCCAGCACCAGGTCCGCATCGATGACGCCCACCAGGGTGAGCCCAGGGAAATGATGGCCCTTGGCCACAAGCTGAGTGCCGATCACGATGTCGTAGCGCCGCTCTGCCACGTCCCGGAAGATCTCGCGCAGGAATGCCCCCCGCACCAGGTCGCTCGACAGGAGGGCAATTCGGGCGCCGGGAAACCGCTCGGCCACCTCCTCCGCCAGGCGCTCGATGCCTGGCCCGCACGGCACAAGCGAGTTTTCTGCGTTGCAGGCCGGACAGACATGAGGCACCGGCGCCACATGGCCGCAATGATGGCATTGCAGCTGCCGCCGGAAGCGATGCTCCACCAGCCATGTCTCGCAGTTCGGGCACTGCAGCCGATGGCCGCAGGCCCGGCACAGGGTCAGCGGCGCATAACCGCGCCGGTTGAGGAACAGAAGCGCCTGTTCGCCTTCCTGGAGCGTGCGTACCACCTCGGCAACAAGCGGCTCGGATATCCACCGGCCGCGTTCCACCGGACTTGAACGCATGTCGATCAAGTCGATGCTGGGCAGCTGTGCATCGCCGTGGCGGGCCGAGAGCGTCACATGTCGATAACGGCCGCGATCCACGTTCACCAGCGACTCCAGTGACGGTGTCGCCGACGACAGGATCACCGGAAATTTGCCGAGCGAGCCATAGGCCACGGCCATGTCGCGCGCATGATAGGTGACCCCCTCCTCCTGCTTGAACGCGGCCTCGTGCTCTTCATCGACCACGATCAGGCCGAGCCGGTCGAACGGCAGGAACAGAGCTGAGCGCGCGCCGAGCACGATTTTCGCGGTGCCATTGGCCACGCCGCGCCACACCCGTTCGCGCTCGGTCGACTTCAGCGCGGAATGCCACTCGGCCGGAGCTGCGCCGAAACGATCCTTGAGCCGGCGGATGAAGCCCGCTGTCAGCGCGATCTCGGGCAGGAGCACCAGCACCTGCCGGTCGGCGGCCAGGGTTGCGGCAATAGCTTCGCAATAGACCTCCGTCTTGCCGGAGCCGGTCACGCCGTCCAGCAGGGTGACCGAGAAGGCCCGCTCCGCCACGGCGGCCCGCAAGGCCTGCGCAGCTTGCGCCTGCTCGTTCGACAGGCCGCGATGCGGCTGTATGTGGGGCACCTCGAACGGCCGGTCTGCCGGAAAATGGTGCGGCACGAGCGCCCCAGCCTCCACCAATCCGCGCACCACCGCGCTGGTGACCCCTGCCGCTTCCGCCAGCTCGCTCGCCCGCCAGATCAGTCCGTCCGAGGCGAGTTCCAGCACCCGCGCCCGCTGCGGTGTCAGCCGCTCCGGCTGGATCCCCGTCCAGCGATAGCCGGTCTGCATCCGCGGGTCGCCCAAGGCCGCCGGCACCCGCAGGCACATGCGCAGCACGAGGCCGGCAGGCACGAGGTTATAGGCCGCCACCCATTCGATGAACCGGCGCTGCAGGTCCTTGAGCGGCGGAGCGTCGTATTTCTCCCGCACCGGGCGCAGCTTGGGGCCGCTCGGCACCGCGCCGAGCCTGCGGGGCTCCGTCCAGACGATGCCGATCGTATCTCGGGGGCCGAGCGGCACCCGGACATAGTCGCCGGGACCGACGTCGAGATGCGGCGGCACCAGATAGGAGTAAGCACCGGGCAGCGCGAGCGGCAGCAGAACATCGACCACGCGCTGCGCGGCAGCCGTAGCGTCGCTCTCTTCGAATCGGTCCAGGGCCCGTGCAGGCATGAGGCTCAAACTGATGGCAACACGCCGTTAAGGCAATCCGGTCATGGTGTGGCGACCGTCCGTTCTGCGCGACAAGTGGGGTTGCCGAAATGCTAGCGCCAGCCGAGGCCATCATTGCTGCGCCCGATGCAGCACAGGAAGTCGCCGCCTGGTTCGCCTATGTCCAGGCTGAGAAACGCGCATCCCCCAAGACGCTGGAAGCCTACCGCCGCGATGTCAGGCAGTTCCTGGCCTTTCTCGCCCACCATCTCGGCGGACCTGCATCGCTCAAGGATCTCGCTGCCCTGCGGCCGGCCGATTTTCGCGCCTTCCTCGCCGCCCGGCGCCGGGAGGGTGTGGAAAGCCGCAGCCTTGCCCGGCAACTCTCCGCGATACGCGGTCTCTACCGCTTTATGGACCGCAAAAGCGTGCTGCACAATCCTGCGCTCGCGGCAATCCGCTCCCCGAAAATACCCCATGCCGTACCGAAGCCGCTGACCGCAGATGCCGCCAAGCGCCTGATATCGGACGAGGGAAGGCAGTATGACGAAAGCACCCCACCTTGGGTGAAAGCCCGGGATGTGGCCATCCTCACCCTGCTCTACGGCTGTGGCCTGCGCATCTCCGAAGCGCTCGCCCTCTCGCGCCGTGAGGCGCCGAAGCCGGGCCAGGACGTGCTGACCATCACCGGCAAAGGCAACAAGACCCGCATCGTACCGGTGCTGCCGGTGGTACAGATCGCCATTGCCGAATACCTGTCGCTGTGCCCGTTCGCAGCCGTGCTGGATGGGCCGCTCTTCGTCGGCGTGAAGGGCGCGCGCCTCAACCCGCGCATCATCCAGCGCCTCATGGAACGGCTGCGCGGCGCCCTTGGCCTGCCGGAGACGGCCACCCCCCATGCCCTGCGGCATTCCTTTGCCACGCATCTCCTGAGCGCCGGGGCCGATCTGCGCTCCATCCAAGAGCTGCTCGGGCACGCGAGCCTGTCGACGACCCAGGTCTATACGGAGGTCGATCGCGCCCACCTGCTCAAGCAGTACCAGGCAGCGCATCCGCGCGCCTGAGCGTCGCCTCGCGCAACCGTGAAGCCCATCGCTTTGTTCATCCCCATGTGTCCGTGCTAGTCTGGGCGTGTCCAGACGATATGGAGAGACGCAATGAAAGCGAGCATCCTCACCCTGGCACTAGCCGTGTCGGCCGTTGCTTTCGCGGCCGGCGCTCAGGCTTGTACATACAAGAGCGTACAGACCACATCCGCACCGATGACGGTCGCCGAGGTGCCGCCGGCCGCCCCTGCGCCGGCCCCCTCGACCAAGCAATAGCAAAAAGAGACGACATGCAGCCTCGAGCCGGTCATGCCTTGCCATGATCGGCTCTTTCGTGTCGGCCGCCGGCCGAGAGATCAAGCGAAAGCCTTTGCCAGAATGAACAGCGCGCTCTTGATCAGCGCGTAAAGAACACCCCAGACCAGCGCCACGGCGCCGACCGCCGTCCCCAGGCCGATCAGGGTCCACACCCCATCCCGCTCGAGAATCCCGAGCGACAACAGGCAGATCGCCAGGGCGGGCAGCATGTTGCCCAGCGGGATCGGCAGGAACAGGATGATGGTCAGCAAGAAGCACACCGCGCCGATAAAATACTCCGCCGGCGGGTGAGCGAACAGGCCCAACCTGGGGCGAAGCAGGCGCTCGGCCTTGGCGAGCCAAGGAGAAGCCCGCGTGATGAGGGCCGCGAAGTCGCTGCGCGCCATCGAGCGTTTGGTGATGACCTTCGGCAGCCACGGACGCAAGCCCAGCATGAGCTGAGCGGCAAGGAAGATCAGGGGAACACCGAGCACCGACGATGTACCAGGCGGCGTGGGTATCACGTTCGGTAGCGCGAAAATGAACAAGAGGGCGGCGAGCGCCCTGTCGTGCATGGCCGTCAGCAGGTCGCCGACCGAGATGCGCTCGCGGCTGTGGTCCGCGGCGATGTCGCTGAGAACCTCGGAAAGCTTGCGGCCCTCCTTCGGCGCGGCCCTTGAGCCAAGAAAAGCGCTGGTGGTCGGATCGTCAGAGGCCATGCAACCTGCACAATGTGGACGGGGTTACTGTTGCGGGCCGGCGAGGCTGCGGCACACCGGGTCTTTGGAACATCGCATCAGAAGGGTTGCCGATGCCCAAACGGCAGTGCTTTGGCACACCGCCACCAGGAAAGATAGCTTGTCCGAAAGATTACCCACCATCCCGAGCTTTGTCTGACGAGCCGCCTTGACGTAAGCCGCATGCGATCACGGCGCAGACAGTTTCCGTCCCATGTGGGATGACATGCTACGGTGCGCAACCCGGTTGAGGCGACCAGCATTCCATCTCCTCGTTTGGGGCAGCATGCCCTACGAACCATTCCCGCGAGCATCTTACGGTCATAGGTCTCAATTCCGACGCCACCCGCGGGACGATTGATGATGCCCGATATCTGCAACCGAGGATACTCGCGATTTTGAGAGGCCTTAGCATTTCACTACGAAAGCTTCACAACGGAGCGCAAATGGAAGGCAACCCGCCGAAAATCTCAGAACTCCTAAGCAGCCTTGTTCAGCGCGCCAAGGGCGAGAAGATCACGGTGGGCGACATGCTGGACCCGGTCCGCAGCCGCGCTCACGGCCTCGGCCTTTTCCTGTTCGCGCTACCCGAAGCCCTGCCCCTCCCGGTGGCCGGCGTGTCGGCCATCCTCGCCATACCTCTCGTGCTGATTTCCGGACACCTGGTGATCTTCGGGTCGCAGCGCGGACTGCCGCCTGGAATTCTCCGCCGCAAGATGCCGAGCCGCCTGCTGCGCATGGCCGTTGCCAAGGCCATCCCCATTCTGGAGCGTATCGAGAAGATTTCGCGCCCGCGCTGGCTGGCATGGACCAGCATGGAAAGGGTGCTCGGGCTCTTCTGCCTGGCCCTGGCCATCATCATCGCTTTGCCCATACCCTTCGGCAATCTGCCGCCGGCCGTATGCCTCGCCACCATCGCCTTCGGCATGTTGCAGCGAGACGGCTTGCTGGTCGCTGCGGGGCTGATCGGGTCAATCCTGCTGTTTGGCGGTCTCGTCGCGCTGGGCGACTTCCTGCTCCAGTTGTATCACCGCGTAACGGGCTGAGCATCCGCCTGGTGGCTGTTCGGCCTTGCCTTATGTCTATACGTCTGGCATTCTCGACATATGGACACAGAACATGCCATCACCGCCTTTGCCGCCCTGGCGCAGCCCACCCGGCTTGAAGTCTTTCGCCTGCTGGTGGCACGGGAGCCGACCGGTATGCCAGCCGGCGAAATCGCTCGCCGGCTTTCGGTGCCGCACAATACCATGTCGACCCATCTTGCCATCCTCGCCCGGGCGGGCCTCGTCGAAGCGCACCGCCAGAGCCGGTCGATCATCTATCGCGCCCGCCTTGATGTCGTGCAGAAGCTCATAGCCTATCTCGTGAACGATTGCTGCGGCGGCCGTCCCGAGGTGTGCAGACCGCTCGTCGCCGCCCTCGCCCCGTGCTGTCCAGCGGAGGAACCAGGCCGAAGGGAGCTTGCCCATGAGTAAACCTGTCTACAACGTGTTGTTCCTGTGCACCGGGAACTCCGCCCGCTCCATATTGGCCGAGAGCATCCTGAACAAGGACGGCGCCGGCAAGTTCCGCGCCTATTCTGCAGGCAGCATACCGAAGGGCGAAATCAATCCGCTCGCGTTGCAAGTGCTGACCGATCTGGGCTATCCCACCGAGGGCCTGCGCTCCAAATCGTGGGATGAGTTTGCAGCGCCAGGCGCTCCAGCCATGGATTTCGTTTTCACGGTCTGCGACAACGCGGCCGGAGAGGTTTGCCCGATCTGGCCGGGTCAGCCCATGACGGCCCATTGGGGCATCGAAGATCCGGCCGCCGTCGAGGGAACGGAGATCCAGAGGAAAGCAGCCTTTCTGGCTGCACTCCGCTATCTGAAGAATCGCATTGCGACCTTCACGGCGCTGCCGATCGCCAGCCTCGACCGGCTGGCACTCACCGCCAAGCTGCGGGAGATCGGCCGGGGCGAGGGTTCGACGTCCAAACAGCCAAGCGCTGCGTGAAGGAACCATGTCGCTATTCGAACGCTGGCTGACCCTGTGGGTCGCCCTCTGCATCATCGCTGGCATTGCCCTGGGCCACCTCGCACCCGGGCTGTTCCATGCGCTTGCCGCCGCCGAAATCGCCAAGGTCAATCTGCCGGTCGCGGTGCTGGTCTGGCTGATGATCGTGCCCATGCTGGTGAAGGTGGACTTCGCGGCCCTTGGCGAGGTGAGGCAGCACTGGCGTGGCATCGGCGTCACCCTGCTGGTCAACTGGGCGGTCAAGCCGTTCTCCATGGCGGCGCTCGGCTGGCTCTTCATAGGATACCTCTTCAGGCCCTATCTGCCGGCGGGGCAGATCGACAGCTATATCGCCGGGCTGATCATTCTGGCGGCAGCCCCCTGCACCGCCATGGTGTTCGTATGGTCCAACCTGACCAGGGGCGAACCCCACTTCACCCTGAGCCAGGTTGCCCTCAACGACACCATCATGGTGTTCGCCTTCGCGCCTATTGTCGGCCTGCTGCTCGGCCTCTCAGCCATCACCGTGCCGTGGGACACTCTGGTCCTGTCGGTGGTGCTCTATATTGTAGTACCTGTGATTGCAGCTCAGATCCTGCGCCGTTATGTGCTCGCATCCGGCGGCGCGCCCGCGCTGCAGGGGCTGCTGCGGCGTCTCCAACCGGCCTCGTTGATTGCTCTGCTCGCCACGCTCATCCTTCTGTTCGGCTTCCAAGGCGAGCAGATCCTGGGTCAGCCGCTGATCATCGCGCTGCTCGCAGTGCCCATCCTCATCCAGGTCTATTTCAATGCCGGCCTTGCCTACATCCTGAACCGCATCTCCGGCGAGCAGCATTGCGTGGCTGGTCCATCCGCGCTGATCGGGGCCTCCAACTTCTTCGAGCTCGCGGTGGCGGCGGCCATCAGCCTGTTCGGCTTCCAGTCGGGCGCAGCGCTCGCCACCGTGGTGGGCGTGCTGATCGAGGTTCCCGTGATGCTCTCGGTCGTCTGGATGGTGAACCGGTCTAAGGATTGGTATGAGAGCGGCCGCGCCGTCACCAAGCCGGCGAGCAAGCCTACCCCTTCATAATGAAGGCAGCCGCTGCGCCCTCTTGCCGATCTCGGCCCAGGGATCGCCGCGCTTCTTGAGCCGCGTCGGTATGGTTGCCAGCGTGAAGCGCCCGGGGTCGAGATCGGGCGTAACCTCATCCCAGGTCAGCGGCGTGGACACCGGTGCATTGAGCCGCGACCGGGTGGAGTAAGGCGCGACCGCCGTAGACGTCGGGTCGTTGCGCAGGTAATCGATGAAGATGCGGCCCTTGCGCTCCGCCTTCGAGATGCGCGGCAGATAACGCTCCGGTGCCGCCTTCGACATGGCCTCCGCCACACCGCGCGCAAACGCCTTCACCTCCGGCCATTCATGCCGCCGCTGCAAGGGGATCACCACGTGCAGCCCCTTGCCGCCGGTGGTCTTGATGAAAGCCGTGAGCCCATGTCGTTCGAGCGCGGCGCGCACCTCGTGCGCAGCCTTCACCACATCGGCAAACCCCAGGCCCTCGCCCGGGTCGAGATCGAAGATCACCCGGTCCGGGCGGTCCGGCCGGTCGATGCGCGAACCCCAGGGGTGGATCTCCAGCACGCCCATCTGCACCAGCGCGATCAGCCCCTGCCGGTTAGTGATGTAGAGATAGGCGCCCGCGTCCTCGTGTCCGGCAACCGCGATCTCGCGCAGCTGTTCCGGAACGCCTGAACCCGCATGGCGCTGGAAGAAGCACTTCTTCTGCCGGCCCGTCGGACAGCGCACCAGGCTGATCGGCCGCTTCGCCACATGGGGCAGGATATGGTCAGCCACCGCCAGGTAATAATCCGCGAGCGCCCGCTTGGTGATGCCCTGCTCGGGATAGAGCACCTTGTCGGGGCTGGTGAGGCGAACACTATTCACCTCGATCGCTTCCGCTACGGCCACCCTAGCCTCCCAGCATTTTGCCCACCAGCGCCGCGGGCCTTGCTTCCTGTTGCAGCTGGTCGAAGGTGCATTGGCGCGGCGCCTTGTCCGGCCGCCAGCGCAACAGCTTGGTGCCGTGCCGGAACCGGTTGCCGGTCACGTGGTCATACCGCACCTCCACCACAAGCTCAGGCTTGAGCGGCTGCCATTCCGCCGAACGCTCGGTGCTCCACCGGCTAGGCCCTCCCGGCGCATCCCCGGTAAAGCCCGGCGGCGCGACCAGCTTTTCCAAGCGCTTGGTCAGGGCCGGCCGCTCCGCATTGGATATCGTCGCGGTGAAGCCTACATGGTTGAGCCGGCCGGCATCGTCATAGAGTCCCAGCAGGAGGGAACCGACCTGATCCGAGTTCTGGCCGTAGCGGAAGCCGCCCACCACACAATCGGCACTGCGCAGGCGCTTGACCTTGAGCATGGTCCGCTCGCCGGGCTCATACGGGCCATCCAGCCGCTTCGCCACCACCCCATCCAATGCGCCGCCCGCCTTCTCCAGCCATTCCCGCGCCGCACTGACCTCACGACTATAGGGCGAGAGGCGCAATCCATCCTGCTTCCCGGCCGCCTCGAAGAAGGCTTCGAGCGCCGCCCGCCGCGCCGGCAACCGCTCGTCCATCAGCGAGCGCCCATCGGCGCCCAACAGCATGTCGAACAGGATATAGATGGCGGGCGTCTCGGCGGAGAGCCTGCGGATGCGGCTTTCCGCCGGGTGCAGCCGCATCTGCAGCGCGTCGAAGGACAGGCTGTCGTCCAGTGGCACCGCCAGCTCGCCGTCGAGCACGAACCTGTCTGCCGGAAGCGGCCGCAGCATGGCGACCACCTCGGGGAAATAGCGTCCCAAAGGCTTGCCTGATTTCGCCCTCAACTCAACCTCACTCCCGGCGCGGAACGCCAGGCAGCGAAACCCGTCCCATTTCGGCTCGAACTGCCAGCCCGCTTCCTCCGGCAGCGCGTCAACCGAGGCCGCTTCCATCGGAACGGTGGTGACCGGAACGGCGAGGTCGGCAAGGCCGGTCATGGCCGCCGATCCGGCTTCAGCATTCCCTCTGCTCGGCCCGCGTTCGGCCGCGGCAGATCCAAATGCAGGCAAACGGCCGCGGCGATATCCGCGAAGGTGTCGCGTCGGCCGAGGCTGCCAGCAGCAGCCGAATGCCCATAGAGCAGGATGGGCGTCAGCTCACGGGTATGGTCGGTGCCCGGCCAGGTCGGATCACAGCCATGGTCAGCCGTGATCACCAGGAGGTCGCCGTCGTCAAGCCGCTCCGTCAGCGCCGGCAGCCGCTGATCGAAGGCTTCCAGCGCGGTCGCATAGCCCGGCAGGTCGCGGCGATGGCCATAGACCGTGTCGAAATCCACGAAATTCGTGAACATGAGGCCGCCATCGTGAAGTTGCGCCAGCCCCTCCAGGGTCCGATCGAACAAGGCGGCATTCCCGCTCGCCTTCAGCACCCGGCCGGTGCCGGAATGGGCAAAGATGTCGCCGATCTTGCCCACCGAGATAACATTGCGCCCTTCCGCCGTGGCAATGTCTAACACTGTCGGGAGCGGCGGCTTCACTGCATAGTCCCGGCGGTTGCCGGTGCGTTCGAAATTAGCGCGCGAGGAGCCGACGAAGGGCCGCGCGATTACCCGCCCGATCCCCAGCGCTTCCGTCAGGGGCTGGGCGATTTCGCACACCCGGTAGAGCCGGTCGAGCCCGAAGCTCTCCTCGTGGGCGGCGATTTGGAACACGCTGTCGGCGGAGGTGTAGCAGATGGGCTTGCCCGTACGCATGTGCTCCTCGCCGAGCGAGGCAATGATGGCGGTGCCCGACGCATGACAATCGCCAAGAATGCCGGGAAGCTCCGCCCGGCGACACAGCTCCGCCACCAGCTCGGGCGGAAAGCAGGGCGACGTGCGCGGGAAATAGCCCCAATCGAACGGCACCGGCACGCCGGCGATCTCCCAGTGGCCCGAAGGCGTGTCCTTGCCCTTGGACCGCTCCACCCCAAAGCCGTAACGGCCGCGCGGCCGGCCATTCGCCGAAAGCCCGGGCGGGCAGGTCCCGGTCGCCATCGCGCAGGCCCGGCCTAGCCCCATGGCATCGAGATTGGGCAGGGCGAGGGGCCCTTGCCGGCCCCCTGCCACGTCACCCGCCCCACGGGCGCAACCCTCGGCAATGTGGCCGATCGTGTTCGCCCCCGCATCGCCATAGGCGGCCGCATCGGGGGCCGAGCCAATCCCGACCGAATCCAGAACGAGGATGATAGCCCGGGGCATGGGCACGTCCTTCTGCTCAAGCCTAAGCTCAACGTCCGCGCGGCGGCTGGCGTTCCTCGCCACCCGACCGCTGCAGCCAATAGGCAGCCCCATCCCACAGCCGCAACAGGCGCTCCCCGGCCACGTTCAGCCCGAACCCGTTCTCCCGGCCAAGCGCTTCGAGCTCTGCACGATCGCGCCCATCATCGCCGCGATAGGAATAGTTGAAGATCACCAGCGAACCGCCGGGTCTCAGCACCCGGGCCGCTTCCGTCACATGCGCCCGCGCCAGATCGGAACCGGCATCAACGACATACGGGAAGCTGTCCACCGCCAGCACCACGTCGAACCGCCCATCCGCGAATATGCCGAGACCCTGCCGCTCGCCCTGCACCACGGTGACGTTGCCGAGCCCAGCGCAGCGCCGCCGCGCTTCGGCCACCATGTGTGGCGAGATGTCCAGCCCTACAACACACCCCATCTCGCTCGCGAGCGCACGGAGAAAGCGGCCGATGCCACAGCCGATTTCGAGCACGGCCCGGTCTGGCCCGAGCAGACGCCACGATCTGAGCAGATCCACCACCTCGGTGGTCGCAGCATCGAGAATATCGGCCCGCCCGAGCGAGTAAAGCGCGACGCTCGCCTCGGGGGAGAGCACCGCGGCACGATCGAAAGCGCTGGCCCACCCGGCCGTTCCCTTGCCCGCCTGCTCGGTCGCCTGCACGGCTTTCACCGTATGATAGGCTCCGGGTGTGCTCTCCCACAGCCGGAGCGCCGCGATCAGGTTGCAACGCTGATCCGCTGGAACGGCAGCCGAGAGCGCATCCTCCAAAACGCCACGCGCAAGCTCCGGCGTTTCGGCCCACAAGAACAGCTGCATCAGCAGCAGGTTCGGCCCGATCCGCCCCTCCGCACAGGCCTGCAGCACGGTGCGCACCGGCTCGCTAACCTCTCTTGTCACCTCACGCGTGGACATGGGCGTCAACCCGGCGGAAGACGCGCCGCTGCGTCCACTGCTCCGCCGCGCCCCATTCGAACTTGTAAGGCTCGTCGCCGCGCAGGAAATGGAAGCGCTCGGCCCCGTCGCGCACCGCCTGCTCGATGGCATGGCCGATCAGCAGCGTGCCCGGGCTCTCGAAGGCGAAATCGGGGTTGAAGCCGCCGAGATAGGCATAGGCATGTCGCCCACGCAAGAATCCGTAATAGATGCCGGCGGTCGCACCAGTGATGCTCAGACGGTAGATCCGGGCAATACCCGCCTCGTTGAGCCGCCGCATGGCCATGCGATGGAATTCCCGCGCACGGGCATTGGCGAGCACAGCGGTCTCACCGTGGTGATGCCAGCGGGCGCGATGGAATTCAAGCAAGGCGGCGAATGCGTCATCCGTGTCCTCCGACCCGATCCGCTCGATGGCAACCGGGCCGCGGCGGCGCGCCCGATTTCTCGCCATGCGCAGCTTGCGCCGCTTGCGGGGAGGTATGACCTTCGCCAGCGCCTCCACACTGGCCGGCAGGCTCAGTACCGGGCAGATGCTCTGGGCGACGGTTTCGTCCTGCATGCCGGAAGGACGTGCCAGAGAAAGACCAGCTGCGCCGGACAGCAATTCCGGCAGTTCCCATTCGTGCCAGCTCAGGTCCGAGCGCAGGATGTGGCTGACCAGTGCCGAGGACCCAGCCTCCGCACAGGCGGGATCGACAAGCAGGTCGAGATAGTCGCTCACCGAAATGCCAAGGGGCAGCAGCCGCTTCCCGAGCGGCCCCACCTCGCGGTAGAGCGGCGCCATGCCGACAAGTCGATCACCCCACCGCGCCGTCACCACGAACAGATCGCCGGGCGCGAACACCTCCCACCAGGTCACGAGCCAGTCCGGATGCTGAAACGGCGTGGCCGTGGGAACCCGCTCCCAAAGCGCGCGCCACTCCGCAACCAGCCCTGGTAACTCGGCATCTCTCCGATGGTCCGCCACGGCAATGGTCATGGTACGCTCCCGGCCGCAGCCGCCGGCTCCGAACGGGCAAGCCGCCGATAGAGGTCGAGATAGCGCGCGACCATTTGCTCCACCGAGAACCGTGCCTCGGCCACTGCCCGGCAGACTGCCGGATCGATTTCCGCCACGCCCCCGATGGCCGCCGCCATCTCCTGCTCGTCCCGCACGAGAAATCCGGTGCGGCCGTGTTCCACCGTCTCGGCAAGCGCGCCCGTGCCCATGGCCACCACCGGCGTGCCGGCGGCCAAGGCCTCCCGCGCCACCAGCGAACTCGTCTCCGGCGCCAGCGAGGGAACGAGCACGCAGCGAGCCGCCGCCAGCAGCCGCTGCTTCTGCGCAAAGCCGACCGGCCCGATGAATCGCCGCCGATGGTCGAGCCGCGGCACCACCTCCTCCTCGAAATAGCGGCGGTGATCGGGATAGTCGAACACCTGACCCGCGATCAGCAGCGAGACATTGGCCCGCTTCGCCGCCTCAATCGCCACGTGGATGCCCTTCTCTGGACAGATCCGCGACAGCACTAGGCAGAAGCCGCTCTTGGCCGACGCGGTCACGGCATCAGGAATCGGCACCCCATTTTCGATCGGCGCCAGCAGGCCCGGCACGCGCGGACAAGCCTCGTGCTGCTGGCGGGAGACGCAGTTGAACCACGTGTCCGGCCGCAAGGGCCGCAGCGCTTCCGCCGGATACCACGATATGGGCATGTGCAGCGTCACCAGCACCGGCAAGCCTGGCGGCGGTAGATAGTTCGAGAAGTCCAGTCCATGCATGTGGATGAGATCCACCGGCCAGCGCCGCAGGGCCAGAGCAACGGCACGGCGCTGCGCCTCATAGGCTTGGCCCCGCGTCTGCTCGTCAGCGGGATCTGTAAAGGCCGACACTGGCATGAGCACGCCGGACGCCCGTGATCCTTCGCACGCGACCACGATCGACCGGCATCCCGCCGCAGAGAGCGCTTCATCCAGATGGCTGAGCACCTGCTCGGCGCCGCCCACTGCGTCCCGGCTGACCGGCGCGAACGGATAGGCGACGCTGAGCACGGTGAGGCTCATGCCGGCGCGCCCTCCAGACCCAGGTCCGCCAGGGCTTCGGCCGCCAGCACCAGCCAGCGCGCCCCGGTCATGCCCCAGTCATGATCCTCATAGAGCAGGCGGCCCCGGTTCGGCAGGTGCCGAAAATCATAGGCCGGCGCCCACCGGAACCGTTCCTGTTCGCACGGGAATTGCGACAGCATCCGCGCCTGGGTCTGATGCGCCGCAACCATACGGCCTTTCAGGACACGCGTCTCGTCATCCAGCGAGATCGTCAGCCCTTCCGGGCCATCGGGGAAGCGCTGCACCACCATGCCATTCTCGCCGAGGTGGTAGAGAGGCATTTCGATGATCCCCAACTCCCACCCCTCTCGTCGCATCAGCGCCGCCGCCGCATGGACGGCGAAGGCGGTGGCATCATGATCGGGATGGCCGCCCTCATAGGCATGGGTCAGCATCAGCGTGATTTGACGCGCGCGGAGCACCCCTGCCAGCGTCCGCGACAGCGCCGCCAGTGAAAGCGCCGCCTGCTGGTCCGGAATACCCAGTCGCACCACATCAGCCACATCGACTTTGGCCAGCCCGAGCGCCCGGTCGAGCTCCCGCGCCCGCGCCGCCGCATAGGCCTCGGCCGAGGCAAAGCCATGCGCTTTGGCACCCGAGTCTTTCCGCGGCGCGCCATCGGTTGCAACGATCGCCGTGACCCCGCGCAGGCGGGCGAGTAACGCACCGCAGCCGATGGTCTCGTCATCTGGATGGGCCGTAATCACAGCCACATGCCGCGCATTGATGATCGCCCGCGGATCCGCAATGACCTCAAGAAAATCCTGCGCGGCAATGGGGTCCGCCTCATCATCCACAATGCGCGCTGCGCCCGACATCACGCCGGCCCTACCCCACCGCCGCCGCGCGCGGCTGCCAGTCCCGCGCCGTGCCGTTCACGTAGCGCCGGATCATGGCCGCGCAGAACTCGGCAAATTCCTCCGGCACCAGCGGCGCGCTGGTATGGTGGGGCGCAATTCCCCGGTGCTCCGGCGTGAAGCAGAAGGTCAAGGTCACGTCGAAATCGGCCAGCGCCTCCATCTGCCGATCGAACCAGGCCAGGGCATTGGGCCTGAAGCTGTCCGCCCAAGAGAGCCCTGTGCGCAGATGCCGAACCCCCAGCCGCTTCATCCAGGCAACCGCTTCATCCAGCCGATGGTCCTCGAAATGGAACCACTGGCAGATACCGAGATCCGGGGTGAAGTCGCCGAAAGTTTCCAGCGCCGGCTTGGGCGAGCCGTCCTCACGCAGGATTCCCATGTAGAAGTGGCGGTAGTAGGAGGAACCTTCCGCCTCCTTGTGCCGGGTGGTCGCACCCCAGGCTTGCGGCAGGTCATACAAGCTATACCAGTGGATGCGCTCGGTCTTGCCGACCAGCAGCTCCGCGGTGCGCCTCAGACCCCAGACCTGCACTTCCTCGGCACCGAAGGTGGAGATGCCGACTTCCGTCACCCAGACGGGCAGTTTGGTCACCGCCCGGATCTCGTCGATCTTGGCCGGCCATTCGTGGATCTGCCAAAGGTTCCAATCGAGTGGGAAGCCATGCACCGCCACCACGTCCACATGGTCGAGCACACCCTTGCCGGTCATGTTCTGGATGAACAGCGGGTCGATCGGAGAAATGCCGCCCAGTACACGCATTACTCCGGGTGCCTCAGCGCGGATGGCCTGGCCTGCCAGCACGGCCATTTCACCGAAACGGCTCCAGTCGGGATCGATTTCCGGGTCCCAATGCGACTTGTTGTTGGGCTCGTTCCAGATCATTGCGGCTTCGATCATGTCTGCGGGTTCCTCGCTGGGTAAACGGCTCCGGCCCCGTGGGGCGCTTCAACGCGGCGGCAGATAAAGACCTCCTCTTCCGGATGATCCTCGATGGCAAAGCCGGCGCTGCGCAGCATCGCTTCTGCGCAGGCGGCATTGGGTACCCACCAATTGGTGGGATCATCGGCATAGGAATGCTCGATGAAATACAGCTTGGGATAGCTGGGCCGGTGAAAATGATCGGTGGCGGAGAAAGGATAGTTCACCTCGACCGGCTCGATCTCCCGGCTGCCCCGCTGCATGGACTGGAACACCAGGAGATCCCCGGCCACATGCTCGTGGATCAGATCCAGCGCCAGCAGCGGATGCCGCAAATGATAGAGCACGCCCATGAACAGCACGATGTCGAACCGCTCGCCGAGCGCGCCGACATCATAGACCGACAGCTGGCGAAATTCGATATCGAGCCCATGCACCTCGGCGGCGAACCGCGCCTGAGCGAGGTAGTCCGGGTCGAAATCGATGCCGACCACCCGGTCCGCCCCGCGCCGCTTCATTTCGATCGAATAGAAGCCGCCGTTGCAGCCGATATCGAGCACCGTCTTGCCGGCAAGATCCGCCGGGATGGCACTGCCGAACTGGCGCCACTTCACATTGGGATAATCGCCAAGGAAGTGATCCGGCGCCGTATGCACGCCCTTCAGATCGATATTGTGGAACCATGGCCCCAGCGCCCGCGCCCGCTCCTGGATTTCGGCCGTGGTCAGCTCCCGCACGCCCATCACAGTCTCTCCCTGCTCCTCTCCTCCGCCGCGCCGGCGGGAATGGCGGCAGGCGCCCGCACCAGACCACGTCCCCGCCGCGCCATACGATGAGCGCCCGTGCGGCGCAGGAGGGTCATCGCCGAGCGGTAGCCATTGAACGTCCCCACATCCACATAGGAGCGGCCGGCCTTGACCCCGATCGCGCGGCCACCCCGGGCGATGTATTCGTTGACGAGTGTGCCGATGAATTCGTCTTGGGCCTCGCGCTCCAGCCACAGCGCCTTGAGCTCGTGCAGGATGCGCCCGGGCATCTTGAACGCGCCCCAGATCCAGTTGGATGAGGCATCCGGCCGCTTCACCTGGATTTCCAGCACGTTGCCATGCTCGTCCAGCCGCACCGCGTCGAACAGCTCGGGCTTCTCGACCGGAAAGAGGAGGAACGAGAGCGCATCATCCGGAAGGTCCGTCAGCGCCGCCTCCGGGAACCACACTGTGTCCGGCAGCCCGATCACCACCGGCTCATCCGGCGCCAGCAGCGGTGTGGCTCGAAAGATCGAGTCACATAAGCCCGTCGCTTGCGGCTGTACCACATAGGCGATGGTCGCCGGTCCATAGGCGCTGCCGTAATATTCGATGATGTCGGTCTTCCCCGGCGAGATGACGAAGCAGATCTTGTCCGCACCGGCCCGGATCATCCGCTCCACCAGATACTCGCTCACCGCGCATGGCCGCTCCGTTCCGCCATCCATGCGACTGCCCACGGGCAAGAGTTCCTTGGAAAAGGCGAGAGGCTGAATGCGGCTGCCTCGTCCGGCAGCGGGAATGATGCCCCACATCTTAAGCCTCCATTGAAAGCTGCTGGCGCGCCTCGGATGGACGCTCGCCCAGCAATGCAACCAGCTCGCGGGCTCGCCGTTCCGAGGTGTGTTCCGCAAGCACGCGCTCCCGGGCGTCAGTCGCCATACGCGCAAGCTCCGCATCGGAAAGGTCGAGAGCTGCCGTTACGTCCTCGGCCCGTTCAGCCACCAGGATCTCGCGGCCCGGCGTGAAGAAATCGCCGAGCCCGTCCCAGGTGTCGGAGATGAGCGGAGCTCCGCAAGCGGCGGCCTCGAACAACCGGCCGGAGGGACACCAGCCCATGTCGGCCATGGCGCGGCGAGTGACATTCAGAGTCAACCGGGAGGACGCGAAGAACGCCGGGTGCTCCGATGGCGGTAGATGGCGCACGAAATAGATGTTGTCGGTCCAGGGGAAATCGATTGGATACTGCGCACCGGCAATCAGGAACCGGTGATGTGGCCGCTGGCGCGCCGGCTCGATGAGCAGCTTGCCCAGCGTCTGCTGGCGGTCGGCCGCATAGGTGCCGATATAGGACAGGTCCGCCCGGTAGGCCTCCACCGGCTGCGCCGGACAATGCACCTCCGGGTCCACATGCCCATAGAGCGGCGCCACCCGCCGTGCGCCGAGGCGCGATTGCAGCTCCTGCAGCGCCGCGCCGCCGGTATAGCTGAGCACGAGGTCGAAGTCGCGGAGCTCCCGCGGGCCGATATAGGCCACCGGCTCACCCTGGCCCAAATTCGCAAGGGTCACCGGCGTGTCGAGATCATAGAACACGTGCAGCGGCCGTCGGGCATCGAGCAGCATATCACCCGCGGCCAGCGCATCTGGGCAGTAAGATGTGACGATCGCCGCATCCGCCAGCGCCAATTCGCGCTTGGCACGCCCGCTGATCTCCGCCCAGTCCTGGTACAGGATCAGCGCGCCGCCCGGCAGTTCCCACAGGTCGCGGTTATGGGCGTAATACGGCACGTCGCGTTCGAAGAACACCACGCGGTGTCCATGGGCGTGCAAGGCACGGCACAACCCGCGCCACAGAGTGGCGTGGCCGTTGCCCCAGGACGAGCTGATGGTCAGTCCGAAGATGACGATGTTCATGGGAGGACCTTCTCGTTGAGCGCGAGCACTTTGGCCCCCCACGCGCCAACCACCACGGTGCTGATCGAACCTGCATCGATCTCGATGCGGTCATAGGCATCGATAGGCATCATCATGAGGTGCAGAAGCGCGCTGCGGATCACGTCCCCATGGCTGACCAGCGCAACCCGCCCCCCGGGATGGTTCGCGGCGAGACGGTGAATATGGGTGCTGATCCGGGCCTGCGCCTCCAGCATGCTTTCACCGCCCGGTGGCTTGGTGGCGCTACGCCGCTCGTTCCAGGCAACCCAGTGGGGATCGGCCGCAAGCTCGTCGAAGGTCTTGCCGGTCCATGCCCCCATATCGATCTCATCCAGCGCTTCCACCGGCTGAACGGGAACCGATGCTGCGTGAGCGATGGCTTCCGCCGTCTCCATCGCGCGCAGGCGGGGGCTCGACTCGACGAAATCGAGGCCCTCGTCCGCCAATCGGCGGCCCAAGGCGGCGGCCTGAACGCGGCCTTCCTCGGAAAGGCTCACCTGTCCCATGCGACCGACCAATCTGTGATGGAGCGATCCATGCGCCGCATGCCTCACCAGGAATATGACTGTCGACACGCCGCCTTCCCGTCACGCCTCGCCTTCGATGAAGGCCAGCACGCGAGCGCGTGCCTCCTCGTCCGTGAACTGCTGGGGTGGGGATTTCATGAAATAGCTGGAAGGCCCGACCAGAGCGCCGCCCACGCGGCGGTCGAGGCCGAGCTTGGCACACCGCACCGCATCTACCACGATGCCGGCGGAATTGGGCGAGTCCCACACCTCCAGCTTCAGCTCGAGATTGAGCGGCACCCCGCCGAAGGCGGTGCCCTCCATGCGGATATAGGCCCATTTCCGGTCCGTGAGCCACGGCACGTGATCGCTAGGCCCCACATGGATATTCTCCGGCGACATGGGCACGTCGAATTGGCTGGTGACCGCCCGGGTCTTCGAGATCTTCTTGGACTCGAGTCGCTCCCGCTCCAGCATGTTGCGGAAATCCGTATTGCCGCCGAAATTGAGCTGGTAGGTGCGGTCGAGCCGCACGCCGCGCTCGCGGAACAGATTGGCCAGCACCCGATGCACGATGGTGGCGCCCACCTGGCTCTTGATGTCGTCCCCGATAATGGGAAGTCCACGTTCCTCGAAGCGGCGCTGCCAGTCGGGATTGGACGCGACGAACACGGGGATGCAGTTCACGAACGCGCAGCCGGCACTCAGCGCCTGCTCTGCATAGAACTCCGTCGCCTTCTGGGAGCCCACCGGCAGGTAGCACACCACCACATGGGTGCCCGAATCCCGCAGCACCTGGGCCACGTCGGCCACCGGTTCCTTCGATTCCGGCACCTCGTCGCGGATATAGCGGCCAAGCCCGTCGAGCGTCGGGCCACGCCGCACAGTCACCCCCAGAGGCTTCACCTCGGCAAATTTCTCGGTGTTGTTCGGCGCAACGAAGATTGCCTCCGCTACATCGCGGCCGACTTTGCCGGCATTCACGTCGAAAGCCGAGGCGACTTCGATGTCCCGTACGCGATAGCCGCCGATATCCGCGCGGCTCAGGCCCGGAATGGGAACGTTGTCGCGGGCGTCCGCATAATATGTAAGACCCTGGACGAACGAAGAGGCGCAGTTGCCGACTCCAACGATGCCAACCCTCACTTTCGGAGAGCGAACAGCAGCAGTTTCCATACCCTTCTCCCGTCAGCGAGGCGACTGCCACGCGGCAGACCGCACGTGTCCTGCCCAAGGCAGCACCACATGAGCCTTCGCAGAGCGGCATCGCGCCCCGCCAGGGAAAAGCGTATGTTGCTGAATTAGTTCCACGCGGCTTAAGGCAGGCCGCGTGCCTGCAGGAGGGCGAGATCACCGTCCGTCTGGAAAGAACTCGACGTGGCTGTCGCCGGTCCGGCCATAGTAGACCGCCCGCTTTCCGAGCAGCGAGACGAAATAGCCGGTGCACCCCGCCGCCGCGATCCGGCTGCAGAATGTGAGGTAGTCGATCGCCCCTGCCTGAACATCACGGATGGCTGCCTCGACTGCAGCGCCGGAGAAGGTCGCTGGGGCGGCCGTATTTGCCGCGTGGCACGGAACCACTTCCGAGGTGTCGTCCGGCATGTAGTAGGTCTTTTCGGCCCGGACCAGGTCGGCGTGGTAGCGCTCTACACCAGCCGCGGCGAGAGCCTTCACCACATCGCCGAAATTGAGCCGGCCGCTGTCTGAGCCTTCCGTGCAGTGGCGAACCACGGCTTTGGTAGCCTCCTCCATTTCGCTCCTCCTGGTCGTATTCGGAACTCAGTCCACAGGAACGGCCCGCAGGCCCTGCCGTCTGACGATGTCGCGCATCACCCGCTCGATCGTCGTCCGTTCACTCTGATCCAGGTGGCCAAAGAATTCGGCATCGTTCTGGTCGGCCAGCGCGGCAAGGACCGGCACCAGGCGCCGCCCCGCTTCCGTGAGCGCCACCGCCTGGAAGCGACGGTCGGTTTTTCCTGCGGAGCGGCTGACCAGGGTCTTCGCTTCGAGCCTGTCGACCAGCTTCGAGATCGCGCCTCGCGTCATCCCGAGCCGCTCGGCAATCGCGCTCGGCACCAGCTGCTCCTCGTCATAAAGCTCGCGCAGGACCACCCATTCGGCCACGGTCACCCCTTGGGACGCGACTTTTCGCCGGAATGCGTGCGACACCTGGTTCGAAACGAAGCGCAACCAGTAGCCGAGATGGGACTCCAGAGGGCTGATCTGCGTCATCGACATCACCACCATGTCGTTTCCTAGGAAACCATTTAATCATTTCCTTGTCAACTGTTTTGCGTTCGAGACGCCGGTTGCCGTTCGTCCTACACTCGTCCGAGCGATTGCCCCTTGCCGGGTACCTTTGAGAACGCGGGAGTGCCGAATGAATATCGTTTTGATTTATGGCACGGCGGCGCCTGCTGGCCGACTGGCCAAAGCCATGCGCGCGGTGACTGAACGCATCTGGCCTGCGGATGGTGCCCATGCCACCGTGATCGATCTGGCGGAAATCAGCCTGCCGTTTGCCGGCGCTACACCATGGGATCGCCTGTCCGATCAGGTCCGCGAGGCCATCGAGACCGTTGTAGCGGCCAACGCGGTCATCATCTTTTCGCCGGTCTACCGAGCGAGCGCGCCCGGCAGCCTGAAGAATTTTCTCGATCTCTTGCCCGTGGAGGCCTTTGAAGCCAAGCCGGTGGCCATAGTCGCGATGGGTGCGACGCACCATCATTTTCTCGCCGTCGAGGCCGACTTGCACCCGATCCTGTCGTGGTTCGGCGCAATCCTGCTGCCGAGCCTCTATCTCTCGTCCGCCTCCTTCGAACAAGGCGAGCTGACTGGGAACACCGCAGACGACCTTGCGGCCTATACCTCGAGCGTCTTGGACGCCGCACGCCGTCTGCACGGCTTGCGATTCATGCCGAGGCCGCTGGCCGCGGCAAAGCCGTGAGGCCGCACGCGAAGCAACGTCGCACGCGCTGTCTGCTGCTCAGGGAAATGGTGCCGCCTGCGTGACTCGAACACGCGACCTACGCATTACGAATGCGCCGCTCTACCGGCTGAGCTAAGGCGGCCCAAAATCAAACACGCCCTGAACGGGTCGGAGGACCCGACAGATACTCCCTCGACCATGAAATGGCAACCCGCTCGCGATGATCAACAGGCGATTATCGCGGCAAGGTGCTGCCCAACCACTCCGGCTGCCGCTTCTCGTCGGCATCGGTCTCGCCGTCCGGCTCGGGACCGGGGTCATCCGGCTGTTTTTCCATGCCGGACTGGCCCTTGGCGACCACCTCCGGTGTGAGTTCGCCAAGATCCGGGTAGGGAATGACGACCGGTGGCGGCACCACGGCCGACGCGGGCGAGGGGACGGCCGCAACCACGACCGATTTTGCCGGCCTCTCCTCCGTGGCCGGCTCGGGCCGCCCTGGGTCTGCTGGTGCGGGAGGTGGCGACGAAGCACCCGCCGTTGCGGTGGGCGAGGCCGCCGAAGCCGCTTCCTCCGAAGGTGAATGCTCGATGGCTTCCGCGGGCCGGGCGGCCGCTTCCTCCGCCGGCAAGGTTGGTCCGATACCCTCGACCGGCCGTTTCCACACGAAGGCATCCAGCTCGCCGGTCACCGGCGAGACCGGCAGCCAGACCTCGGACACATGGCCATCCGCAGTCCAAGCAGGGTCGCGCGGCGCCGAAACCGCCCGCGCCAGCCACTCGCGCTCCTTGCCGCGGTCATCGTGCTCCAGCCTTTCGATCTCGGCCATCAGCAGGCAAATGCCGGCGCTGGGATGATGGTCGAGATAGGGCGCCAGCGCCTCGCGCGCGCTTCCAAAGTCCCGTGCCTCGATGGCGGCCCGCGCCAATGCCACGGCGCCCTCCTCGCCGCCCGCCTTCTGGCCGATCAGCAGGCGCACCCGCCTCAGTCTATCCTGAGCGGAATCCCCCGGCCGCACATGCGCGTAAGCCTCGGCAAGGTCGCGATGGGGATTGTAACCCCAGGTCTTCTCGATCATGCGCATGGCCTTGCGCACGCTGCCGCGCTGAGCCAGAAGCCGCGCTGCAACCAGAACCGCCGGCACCAGCTCGGGCGCATCCTTATGCGCCTTGGTGGCGAGCCGCAGCGCCTCGTCCTCGTTGCTGGGCTCGAGCGCCATGGCTTCGGCCGTCTCGGCAACCGCGCGCTTGCGCTGGGCTTCGGCTGTCGAGATGAGCCCGGCCCGGCGTTGATTCTCGATCAAGGTCACCACGCCCGGCCAGTCCTGCTGGGCGGAATGCACGGCCAGCATGGCGTTGGATGCCCAGGGCAGGTCCGGCTTGATACGGGCCGCGCGTTCGGCAAGCCGCCGCGCTTCCGCAAGGTTGCCCGCCTGGCGCGCCTGGTTGAAGAGACCCCGCAGGCCCAAAAGCTCCGTTTCGCGATTGCGCAGCATGCCTTCGAAGATCTGACGTACGCTGGTGGCATTCCCTTCGAGCTGAGCCGTCTGCGCCTGCAGCAGCTTGACCAGCGGCTCGTCCGGAAGGTTGCGGGCTGCGATCTGCGCCTGCCGTTGCGCCCCATGAAGATCGCCTGCACCGATCGCGATGATGCCGCGGCTCAAGGCGCGATGACCCTTGCGCCGCCGCCGGTGCCCAAAGAAGTCCGATACAGCGGCAGGAGCAAACACCAGCCTTCGCAGCAGAGACCACAGAAGGGCAATGGCGGCCATGAGCGCCAGCAGGCAGAAAACCGCGGCGATCATTGGCATCTGGATGTGATAGCCCAGCCAGACGATGTTCAACGTGCCGGGGCGATCCGCAAGCCAAGCTATTCCGGCAGCGATCAGCGCGATGATGATGAACCGGAAGATGATTGGCCACATGAAGACGCCCTCAGTTCATGCTTCCGGACATGGTCTGGATCTGCTCCAGCGCCTGGCTGGTTACGCGCGCGAGCGCTTCGTCGGCGTCGCTGCGCGCGCGAGCCGCCTGCATCCAATCCGCCAAAGCCGGAGGTGGCGCGGCACCGGCTGCCTGCGCGATCCGCATGGCGGCGGCATAGTCACCCGCACCGACATAGGGCTGCATGCGCCCGGTCACCTCGAGCCAGTCGACTTCGTCCACCGGGCGGACCTGCACGATGCTCCTCAACCGATGCACAAGGGCATCCCAGGTGCCGGAAGCCGGTTCAGGTTCTGATCGCGCGGCAGCCTGTTCCAGGTTCTGGCGAATAGTGGCAAAGCGCTGCTGCAGGGTTTGGTGCGTGGGCACGCCTTGATCCGCATAGGGCTCGAGCCGCTCGAGTTCCGGGGAGCCGCCGATCCGATTCCGTAGCGAATCGAAGTCGTTTCGGAACGGCTCGCCATTGGCAAGCTTGCTGCGCAGAGAGTCGAGGGAAGCGGCGATCGCCGTCGCGGCGGCGGCGCGTTCTGCCTCCCGTTGCTGCTCGGCTTGCAGCCTGGTCTGCAGGGTGTGTTCCAAGGCCTCCAAGCGCTGGGTCAGTTGGCTCAGGCTCTGGCCCGCCGCACCGGTGTCGTTCTGCGCTTGCCGCAGCATGCCGAGCTCCGACTCCACGGTCTGGAGCCTTGCCGCCGCCGCTTCTGTCGCCTGGCGCAGCTCGGCAATCGCATCGGCATTGGCCGGCGACGCGGACGCGCCGCTCTCGCGCAGCTCGGTCAACGCACTATCCAGCCGCTGCGCCAGCGCGCGCGCATCGTCGACCCTGGCACGCACGTCATTGACGTCCTGTCGCAGGCCCGTCGCCGCTTCCTCCACCGTCGTGACCCGGGCCTTCAGGGATTCCAGCGCCTCCGAAAACGTATCCAGCCGGTTCCGGTTGTCGCGGGCGGCTTGTTCGAGGGCGGGCAGACGTGCCAGCATGTCCTGAATTTGCGGGCTCGGGAAATAGTCGTTCCCATACGTGCGATAGAGCAGGATGCCGCCGAGCAGGCCGGCGGTGAAGAGCAGGGCGGCAATGCCCCCGCGCAGCCATTGGCGGACGCGGGCATCGCCATCCTCCCCTGCCTCCGGCGGCGGCGAGCCGTCGCCTCCCGCCAGATCCTCTTCGCCGGCACCGACATTGCCCTCCGTCGTTTCAGCCGGCTTGTCTCCCGTCGCCGTCGGCTGAGCTGCGGCGGCATCGTCCGGCTGCGGCCCGGCCTTGACACCGATCGAAGCTTCGGGCTCGGCATCCTCGGAGCTGCTCGCGGCCGCAGCCGCAGGCTTGTCGGGCTTGATCTCCGTCGCCCTGAGATCGATCACCGGCGGCCGACGGCCCGGCCGGTCCTGGCCGCCTTTGCTATCGCGCTCGTCGTTATATGCCATCGCTCTCTCGAATCCGCCCCGAAGGGATGTTGGCTGTCAGCAATCGCTGCTCAGACCGCGTTGATCCGGTTCATAATACTGTCCACGCTGGGTGCTGCAGCAACAATAACGCGCAACGGCACAGTGCACCCGCAGCCGACCGCCTCGGCAACCGCGTTCGAAAGGCAGAAATGGGTAACGCCGACAAGCCGCTCGGCAAGTCCGGCTTGGCTAACGAGAGAACACCAGATTCGCGCCGTGCGCGCGGACAAGAGCACCGCCCCGTCCAACTCGTGTCGCGACAGGGCGGCAGCCACGCCCTCCGAAAGACGGTCCGCGGGGCGCGCTTCATAGACCACGCGCTGCACCACCCCGAAGCCCCGGGCCTCGAGATCCGACTTGAGGTCGCGGGCGATATGCTTGCCCGATGCATAGAGCACCGGCCCCTTCTCCGGCGAAAGACGGTCACCGGCGAGCGAAAGAAGCGAGCCCGCATCCCCGCCTGCCGCCGTCACGTTGCGAAAGCCGGATCCAGAGGCGGCAGCCGCCGTTTTCTCGCCGACCGTCAGCACCGGAATCCCGTGCAGGAAAGCGAAGCCCGCGAGCTGCCGGGCCGCATGGGCGCTCGACAACAGAATGGCCTGGTAGGGCAGATCGGGTATTTGAGCCGAGGCGGGCACGATATCGAGCAGCGGTTCGATCAAGATACTGTGGCCCGATCGTTCCAGACGGTCTGCCAAAGCGACGGCATCCTTTCGCGGACGGGTAATGACTAGGCGCATGCTAGCCGCCCTCCGTGAAGAATGCCTTGCCCGCGTCCCGCAGGATCTCCTGTGCCGCGTCCTGCCCGAGGGATACCGCATCGGCGGCGGAACCATGCCGCTCCACTTCGTATGCACTGCTTCCATCCGGCGCCAGCACCATGCCCCGGAAGGAAATCGCGTCGGCCGTCAGCCGGCACAAGCCGGCGATCGGCGTCCGGCACGAGCCGTCCAGGAGGGCCAGGAAGGCACGCTCGCAGGCAACCTCAGTTGCGGTGCGGCGGTCATCGAGAGCCTCAACCAGCTCGGCCATCCGCGCGTCCCCAATGCGCATCTCGATGCCGATTGCGCCCTGCGCCACCGCAGGTAGCATCTCTTCCGGCTCGATGAGGGCCGTGATCTCCCGCTCGAGCCCAAGGCGGCGCAGGCCGGCGCTCGCAAGCAAGGTCGCGTGCACCAGGCCGGATCTGAGCTTGGCAAGGCGGGTATCCACATTGCCGCGGAACTCGACCATCTCTATGTCCGGACGCAGCCGGCTGATCTGAGCGCGCCGGCGCACCGATGACGATCCCATCACCGCGCCATGCGGCAGGTCGCGGATGCGCGGCGCTACCGGGCTTAAGAAAGCATCCCGCGGGTCTTCCCGGGGCAGCATCGCGCCAATGGTGAGACCGTCCGGCAAAACGGAAGGCATGTCCTTCATGGAGTGAATTGCGAGATCGATGCTGCCATCGAGCAGCGCAATTTCGATTTCCTTGGTGAACAAGCCCTTGCCGCCGATCGCGGCGAGCGGCCGGTCCTTCACTCGATCTCCGGTGGTGGTGATCGGAACGATGCTGACCTCGTCGTCGGTGAGACCATGCGCCTGCATCAGCCGGCGCTTGGTTTCCTCCGCTTGCACCAGCGCGAGCCTGCTGCCACGGGTGCCGATACGAATGGGAATGGTTTGCAACTGTGCCGTTTCCGATGCTAGTGGCTGTGAGCGACACTTTGGTCTGTAAACAACGCTTTGATTTGAGAAAGCGCATCCTGGCCGTGAACGCAATGCCGATGCCGATACCGCCTGTCGAGACCGCCGCCGCAAAAGCCGTGCGAGGCCGCGGCGGCTCGCTCACTGTCTTGGGTATCGAGAGCTCGTGCGACGAGACCGCCGCGGCCGTGATCCGCCGCGAACCGGGCGGCGCGGCAACTGTGCTGGCCGACCTCATTCTGTCTCAGAACGAGGATCATGCGCCCTTCGGCGGCGTGGTGCCGGAGGTTGCGGCGCGCGCTCATGTCGCGCATCTCGACCGGCTGGTCCGGCAGGCGATGGACAAAAGCGGCCTTGATTTCCCCGACCTGGACGGCATCGCCGCGACCGCGGGTCCCGGCCTTATCGGCGGGCTGCTGGTCGGACTGACCATGGCGCGCGCCATCGGCCAGGTGCACGATCTGCCCGTCCTGCCGATCAACCACCTGGAAGGCCATGCGCTCACCGCACGCCTGACCGACGGCCTGCCATTTCCTTATCTTCTGCTGCTCGTCTCCGGCGGGCACACTCAGCTCGTCATCGTCGAGGATGTCGGCCGCTACGCCCGGCTCGGCACCACGATCGACGATGCGCTGGGTGAGGCCTTCGACAAGACCGCCAAGCTGCTGGGACTTGGCTATCCTGGCGGCCCGGAGGTTGAGCGCCGTGCCCGGGCCGGCAACCCCGAGCGATTCCCCTTCCCAAGACCGATGGTGGGACGGGAAGGCTGCGACTTCTCCTTCTCCGGGCTCAAGACCGCCATCCGCCGCGCCGCGCAGGCAGCCATGCCACTCTCTGATCGCGACATTGCCGATATCTGCGCGAGCTTTCAGGCGGCAATTGCCGACTGCGTGGCCGACCGCCTGCGGCATGCCATGCGTGCCTTCACCTCCCGTTATCCCGAGGTCGAGCAGCCGGCCGTGGTCGTCGCCGGCGGGGTCGCGGCGAATGCGGTCCTGCGCCAGGTCATGCTGGACGCGGCCGTCGAAGCCGGCTTCTCCGTCAGCATTCCGCCATTGAGGCTGTGTACCGATAATGCGGTGATGATCGCCTGGGCCGGCGCCGAGCGCCTTGCGGGGGGTCTGCTCGACACCGGCACGACCAATGCTCGGCCGCGCTGGCCGCTTGACCCGCACGCAGCGCCGGCCATTGGCGCGGGAGTGAAAGCTTAGGATGGCGCATTTTTAACAGCGGATCGAGCGGATGAGCGGAGCTGTGGCACGCATCGGCATTATAGGCGCCGGCGCCTGGGGGACAGCGCTGGCCTGCCTGGCACGCCAGGCGGGTGTCGATGTGGTTCTGTGGGCGCGCGAGCCCGAGGTGATCGACGCTATCAACAAACAGCACGAGAACACGCTCTTCCTGCCGGGCATCGCGCTCGACCGTGGTATCCTGGCCACCGGGGATCTCGCCGAAGCCGCGCAGGCCGACATACTTCTGTTGGTCTGCCCGGCCCAGGCCCTGCGGTCGGTAGGGCAGGACATGGCTGCGCATGTCGGACCGGACACGCCTGTCGCCATTTGCGCCAAGGGACTGGAGCGCGGCACGCACAAGCTGATGACGGAGGTTCTGGCGGAGGTCCTGCCGCAGGCCGAGCCCATGGTTCTGTCGGGCCCGAGCTTTGCCGCGGATGTGGCCCGCGGCCTGCCCACCGCTGTCACCCTCGCCGCCCGCACCCATGACAGGGCGTTGGCCGTGGCCGCGACCCTGGCCGGCCCAACCTTCCGCCCCTACATCGGCACCGATCTGATCGGCGCCCAGATCGGCGGAGCGGTGAAGAACGTGCTCGCCATCGCCTGCGGCATCGTTGAGGGCCGCAAGCTGGGCGACAGCGCCAGGGCATCGCTCATGACCCGCGCATTCGCCGAACTCACCCGATTCGGCCGCAGCTTCGGCGCCCACGCCAAAACGCTGGCTGGCCTCTCCGGTCTTGGTGACCTCATCCTCACCTGCTCCAGCTTGCAGTCCCGCAATATGTCGCTGGGCTATGCCATCGGCGAGGGCCGATCGGTGGACGAGGTGCTGGGCGAGCGGCGCTCGGTCAGCGAGGGTGTGTACACGGCCGGGGTCGTCGTGGAGCTGGCCGAGCAGCGCGGCATCGATATGCCGATCGCACGCGCCGTGCATGGCATCGTGGAAGGACGGCTCACGGTCCAGCAAGCGATCGAAGATCTGTTCAATCGGCCGCTGAAGGCCGAGTTTGAACCTGGCTAGTCAAGGGAGGGAGACATGGCCCATTTCGTCATCCTGTGCACCGACGTTCCGAACTCAGCCGAAAAGCGCAACGGTGCCCGGCCCGCGCATCTCCAGTATCTCACCAGCCTCGGCAGCAAGCTGCGCCTGGCCGGACCGTTCATGGCGGACGACGGCAAGACCATGACCGGCAGCATGCTGGTGGTCGAGACCGATACGATCGAGGAGGCCCGCCAGATTGCCGCCGGCGACCCTTACGGTCCCGCCGGTGTTTTCGCGGAAGTGGAGGTAAAGCCTTGGAAATGGGTGATCACCGACGGTAAGCTCGGCTGAGCGGAGGGCCACCCCTATGGCATACTGGTTGTTCAAGACCGAACCGAGCTCCTGGTCGTGGGACGATCAGAAGCGCAAAGGCGCCGCCGGCGAACCCTGGACCGGCGTGCGCAACTTCCAGGCTCGGAAGAACATGATGTCCATGAAAGTGGGCGATCTCGGCTTCTTCTATCACTCGGTCGAGCAAAAGAGCATCGTCGGCATCGTCCGGGTAAGCGCCGAAGCCCATCCGGACCACACGGCCAGCGAGGGCCCATGGCAATGCGTGGACGTGGTCGCGGTTTGCGACGTTCCCAATCCGGTCAGCCTCGACGCCATCAAGAAGGAACCGAGGCTGAGGGACATGGTGCTGGTCAAGAACGCCCGGCTCTCGGTTCAGCCTGTCACGCCCGACGAATGGGAGCTTATCTGTCGCATGGGTGGCGTGTCGAAGATACCACAGTGATGCCTGGCCGCTACCCGATAACCCGCTGATTCCATTCCGATTTTACTCCTGTGCAACCAGGCGCCGCAGCTGCCTCATATTGGGAATTCAATCCTGGGTTGAAATACCTGCCCTATGAACGCATCTTCGCCCAGGACGTTTCACACTACCGCAGCATTGGTCGCGTATGGTCCCGCCGCACTGAGGGGACGAGTGGTGCGCGCTATCGGCAAGCGGGCTTGTCAGGAGAAGGATATGAATCCGAGGAACATTTTGTTCTTGTGCGATGACAACGCGGCCGGCAGCCTCATGGCAGAGGCCATCGTCAACGCCGCCGGCAGCCGTCACTTCAAGGCATTCAGCGCCGGATTCGAACCGGCGGCGGCGGCCGACCCCGACGCTCTGGACATCATCGCCCAAGCGGGCATCCGCGCCCGCGGACTACGGCCCAAATCCTGGCGGGAATTCGCCGGCCCGCCTCCTATGAAGTTTCATTATGCCGTCCATTTGGGCCAGCGGAAAAGGCCCGAGCTTGCAGCCTTGGACGATGATTCGCGCTTGCTGCATTGGCCGCTGCTCGACCGGCCGATCGGCGCCGGCCTCGGCTCGAGTCGCAAGGCCGCATTCCTCGACCTGTTCGCCGAAATCCGTCAGCTTGCGGAATCGGTTTTCCTGAGGCCTGCCCGGGCGGCAACCGCCCGTGAGCCCATTCCACTGCCCGCTCAGCAGCCAGATCGCGCCTTGTCGAGGATCACTGCCGAAGAGCGCTGCTGATCAGCGCGCGCGTATCAGCAGCCCACTCCTGCAACAGGCTGGTCGGTGTGGGCCGCGGGGTCCGCAATCGACCCGCCACTTCATTGTACTCGATGCGCAGCTCCGCCCCATATTTCTGGGCCAGCCTGCGCATTCTGAGATTTTCCAGCGCGCAAATCGTATAGATCGTCTCGATATAGCGGTTCTGCGCCGAGACGATCGCCCGACGCATCAATTCGGTGCCGATGCCCCGGCCGCGGAACGGCTTCTCGACCGCAAAAGCGGCTTCTGCCTCGAGCGGGAGCCCATCCAGGGTCGGCTGTAGCTCGCCCGTGCCGCGGAGTTCGCCATCCACGAAACATCCCTCGACAATGCCGGGCCATCGCAACGCCTTGCGCGCATGCTCCTCCAGGAACCGGTCGGAAACGGCCGTCCCGAAGCGGAAATGCTTCGCCTCCGGGTCCAAGCGCTTGAGGTGCTCGGCCAGTCGGCCAACATCGTGAAGCCCAAGCTTTCGATACGAGACCCTCGACGATTGCTGGGATGTGATCCTATCTTTACTCATGGCGCAGGTCGTGGACGTCAGTGGACCCGTGGGTTTCGGTCCAAGCCATGCCTGGATATGATGCTGCGGTGCACAATTTCAAGGCGAATGGGAATGCCCGGCAGGAACAGCTTACCTTTGCGTCAATATGTCCGCAGGCATGTCCGGCTTGCCGTTTGGCCACAGGGAAGCTACGGTCCGGCCACATCCAGGAAGGTGCGGGTCTGAGCGAGGACAGAGATGGTTAAGGAAATCGGCCACTTTATCGGCGGCAAGCGGGTCCCCGGAACCAGCGGCAATTATAGCGACGTCTTCAACCCCAATACCGGCGAGGTCCAAGCCCGTTTGGCCCTTGCCAATCTGAAAGAGCTGGACCACGCGGTACAGGTGGCCAAGGCCGCACAGCCTGCCTGGGCGGAGAAGAACCCGCAGGTGCGCGCCCGGGTTCTCATGAAATTTCTCGATCTCCTCAACAAGGAGAAGAACAGCCTGGCCGAGATGCTCTCCCTCGAGCACGGCAAGACCATTCCCGATGCGCATGGCGACATCCAGCGCGGGCTCGAAGTGGTCGAGTTCGCCTGCGGCATCCCGCATCTGCTGAAAGGCGAGTTCAGCGTCGGTGCAGGCCCCGCCATCGACATGTATTCGATGCGCCAGCCATTGGGCGTCGTCGCCGGCATCACCCCGTTCAACTTCCCCGCCATGATCCCCATGTGGAAATTCGCGCCCGCGCTGGCTTGCGGCAATGCCTATATCCTCAAGCCCTCGGAGCGTGATCCCTCGGTGCCCATGCGGCTTGCCGAGCTGCTGGTCGAAGCCGGCCTGCCTGAGGGCGTCTTGAATGTGGTCAATGGCGGCAAGGAGGTGGTTGACGGCATTCTGGACCATCCGGACATTCAGGCCATCGGCTTTGTCGGCTCGACCCCCATCGCGGAATATGTCTATGCGCGCGGCACCGCGCACGGCAAGCGCGTGCAGGCCTTCGGCGGCGCCAAGAACCATATGATCATCATGCCCGATGCGGACCTGGATCAGGCGGTGAACGCGCTGGTCGGCGCCGGCTACGGCTCGGCGGGCGAGCGCTGCATGGCGATTTCGGTTGCTGTGCCGGTCGGCCAGAAGACGGCCGATGCGCTGATCGAGCGCCTTGTGCCGCGGGTCGAGGGTCTCAAAGTAGGCCTCTCCACCGATCACGACGCCGATTTCGGCCCGCTCGTCACCCGGCAGCATCGCGACAAGGTGAAGGACTACGTGAACATCGGCGTGGACGAGGGGGCGAAGCTGCTCGTTGATGGCCGCAACTTCACGATGCAGGGCTACGAGAACGGCTTCTTCATGGGCGGCTGCCTGTTCGACCACGTCACCCGCGACATGCGCATCTATAAGGAAGAGATCTTCGGGCCGGTCCTGTCGGTTGTCCGTGCGAAGGACTATGAGGACGCTCTCTCCCTGCCCAACGAGCATGAATTCGGCAATGGTGTCGCCATCTTCACCCGCGACGGCGATGCGGCGCGCGACTTCTCGACCCGCGTCAATGTGGGCATGGTCGGCGTCAACGTGCCGATCCCCGTGCCGCTGGCCTATCACACCTTCGGCGGCTGGAAGCGCTCGGGCTTCGGCGACCTGAACCAGCACGGGCCGGACTCGATCCGCTTCTACACCAAGACGAAGACGGTCACGTCCCGCTGGCCGTCGGGCATTAAGGACGGCGCCCAGTTCATCATGCCCACCATGGCGTGAGGCCCTGAGAGGCGGGCATCGTTGACCAGAAACACCCAGACGGTGCTGGAGTGCTACCGCGGCCACGTGGCTGCGGGCGCGCTCGAGCCTGATCCGCACCAGGAGAAGGTCGTCGAGCGGCTGGATGCCCTGGCCCGGGCGCTGCGGAGCTACCGTCCGGGCAAACGGGCCAGGGGCCTGCGCGGCCTGTTCGGGAATCGGGCTGAGCCTCCCAAGGGCATCTACATCTACGGCTCGGTCGGGCGGGGCAAGACCACCCTGATGGACCTGTTCCTGTCGGCCGTGCAAGTGGAGCGGAAGCGCCGGGTGCACTTTCATGCCTTCATGCAGGATGTGCACGAGCGCATCCATCGCCATCGTCAGGCCGTCAAGCAGGGCACCGCGCGTGGCGACGATCCGATCCCCCCGGTGGCAGAGGCCTTAGCTGCCGAGGCGGAACTGCTCTGCCTGGACGAGTTCCAGGTGTCGGACATCACCGACGCCATGATCCTCGGGCGGTTGTTCGAAGCCCTGCTCGGCGAGGGCGTGGTGGTGGTCGCCACTTCCAACACGCCCCCGCGCGACCTCTATGAGAACGGGCTCAATCGCAACCTGTTCTTGCCCTTCATCCGCCTCATCGAGGAAAAGCTGGACGTCCTCTCGCTCGATGGTGATACGGACTATCGCCAGCGCCACGCCACCGGCGAGGACGTCTATCTCTCGCCGCTCACGCCGCGCACGGCCGCACGCATGGATGCGCTCTGGACCAGGCTGGCCGCGGGCCGGGAGCAAGGCCCGCGCACCCTCACCGTAAAGGGCCGCCAGGTCGTGGTGCCGCAAACGGCGCCCGGCATGGCGCGCTTCCGCTTCTCCGATCTCTGCGAGAAGCCACTGGGCTCCGGCGACTACCTCGCCATCGCGCGGCACTTCGGCATCGTGTTCATCGACGACATTCCCGTGCTGAACCAAACCAAGCGGAACGAAGCCCTCCGCTTTATCAAGCTGGTGGATACCCTCTACGATAACCACATCCGCCTGGTGGCCTCAGCCGCGGCTGAACCCGACGAGATCTATCAGCGCGGCGATCACGCCAGCGCGTTCCAGCGCACCGCCTCGCGGCTTCAGGAAATGAGATCGGCCGAATACTGGGATTCGGGTCGGGAAAGACCCGGCCTTCTGCCGATGGAACAGGGCGACCCGACCCCTGTTCCATGACAGCCCCGCTTCGCCTGATCCCCGCTTGCATGCGACAGGCAATCGCGTTACATGACCGGCACTTTCGCGGCGCAAAACGACCAAGCCGCGCTGCGCCGCGCACCCGGAACGAAACTTGAGGCGGAACCAGCAGGGGAAACGCATGGCGCGAAAGAAAATCGCTCTCATCGGCGGCGGAATGATCGGGGGCACCCTCGCCCACCTCTGCGGCCTCAAGCAGCTCGGCGACGTGGTCCTGTTCGACATCGTCGACGGTCTGCCCCAAGGCAAGTCGCTGGATATCGCCCAATCTTCGCCCGTCGAGGGCTTCGATGCCAGATATGTCGGCGTCAATGAATATGGCGGCATAGAGGGCGCGGACGTGGTGATCGTCACCGCCGGCGTGCCGCGCAAGCCCGGCATGAGCCGCGACGACCTGGTGGAAATCAACCTGAAGGTCATGAGCCAGGTCGGCGCCGGCATCAGCAAATATGCACCTGACGCTTTCGTCATCTGCATCACGAACCCGCTGGATGCGATGGTCTGGGCGCTCCAGAAATTCTCAGGATTGCCCACCGCCCGCGTTGTCGGCATGGCCGGCGTGCTCGATAGCGCCCGCTTCCGCTACTTCCTTGCCCAGGAATTCAATGTCTCCGTCGAGGATGTCACCGCCTTCGTGCTCGGCGGCCATGGCGACACCATGGTGCCGCTGGTGCGCTACTCTACCGTGGCGGGCATCCCCATCCCCGATCTCGTCGCCATGAAATGGACCACCCAGCAGCGTGTCGACGAGATCGTGCAGCGCACCCGCGATGGCGGCGCCGAGATCGTCAGCCTCCTGAAAACGGGGTCCGCCTACTACGCGCCGGCGTCCTCCGCCATTGCCATGGCCGAATCCTACCTCTTCGACAAGAAGCGCGTGCTGCCCTGCGCCGCCTACCTCGATGGCGAGTACGGCGTGAAGGGCACCTATGTCGGCGTGCCGGTGGTGATCGGGGCAGGCGGGGTCGAGCGCATCGTCGAGATCGAGCTGAACCGCGACGAGAGGGCAGCCTTCCAGCACTCGGTGCAGGCTGTCGAAAGCCTGATCGCCAAGTCCCGCGAACTGTTCCCTGAACTTGCCTGAGCTGCAACGAGCTCGACCAACAGCGCTCTGGAGACGAGATGAACATCCACGAATATCAGGCCAAGGCCGTGCTCGCGGAATTTGGCGTGCCTGTGCCGAGGGGCTACCCTGCCTTCTCGGCGGATGAAGCGGTCAAGGCCGCCGAGAAGCTCGGTGGCCCCGTCTGGGTGGTGAAGGCGCAGATCCACGCCGGCGGCCGCGGGAAGGCCGGCGGCGTCAAGGTGGTCAAGAGCATTGATGATGTGCGCAAGGAGGCCGAGCGCCTCCTTGGCTCCGTGCTCGTTACCCATCAGACCGGTCCTGAGGGCAAGCAGGTCAACCGGCTCTATATCGAGGAAGGCTCCAGGATCGCCCGCGAGCTCTACCTCTCGGCGCTGATCGACCGCGCCACCTCGCGGATCGCCTTCATCGCCTCCACCGAGGGCGGCATGGATATCGAGGAAGTCGCCCAAAACACGCCCGAGAAGATCCTCACCTTCCATGTGGACCCGGCCGCCGGCTACAGCCCTTATATCGGCCGCAACATCGCCTATGCCCTCAAGGTCGAGGGCGATCAGATCAAGCAATGCGTCAAGCTGATTGGCAAACTCTATGAAGCCTTTGTCGCCAAGGACATGAGCCTGCTCGAGATAAACCCGCTCATCGTCACCGAGGCGGGCGACCTCCTGTGCCTCGATGCCAAGGTGAACTTCGACGACAACGGGCTGTTCCGCCACAAGGACATTGCCGAGTTGCGCGACGAGAGCGAGGAGGACCCGAAGGAGCGCGAGGCCGCCCGCTACGACCTCAACTATGTCGCCCTCGACGGCACTATCGGCTGCATGGTGAACGGCGCCGGCCTCGCCATGGCCACCATGGACATCATCAAGCTCTATGGCGCCGAGCCTGCCAATTTCCTCGATGTGGGCGGCGGCGCCACCACAGAGCGGGTCACCGCAGCCTTCAAGATCATCACCTCCGACCCGAACGTGAAGGGCATCCTGGTCAACATCTTCGGCGGCATCATGAAATGCGATGTCATCGCTCAAGGGGTGGTGACCGCAGTGAAGGAAGTCGGCCTCAAGGTTCCGCTGGTGGTCCGGCTGGAAGGCACCAATGTGGAGCTCGGCAAGCAGATCCTGCGCGACTCCAAGCTCAACGTCATTCCCGCCGACAATCTCGACGACGCTGCCCGCAAGGTCGTCGCCGCCGTGAAGGAGGCCGCATAATGGCCATTCTCGTCGACAAGAACACCAAGGTTATCTGCCAGGGTATCACCGGCAAGAACGGCACCTTCCACACGGAACAGGCGATTGCCTATGGCACGAAGATGGTCGGCGGCGTGACCCCTGGCAAAGGCGGCACCACCCATATCGGACTGCCGATCTTCGATACGGTCGCCGAGGCCAAGGCCGAGACGGGTGCGGACGCCTCCGTCATCTACGTGCCACCGCCCTTCGCAGCCGATGCCATCCTCGAAGCCATCGATGCGGAGATCGAACTCATCGTCTGCATAACCGAGGGCATTCCGGCCCTGGACATGGTGAAGGTGAAACGCGCGCTACAGGGCTCCAAATCGCGCCTCGTGGGCCCGAACTGCCCGGGCGTGATCACCCCGGATGCCTGCAAGATCGGCATCATGCCCGGCCATATCCACCAGCGCGGCTCCGTCGGCATCGTCTCGCGCTCCGGCACGCTCACCTATGAGGCGGTCGCGCAGACCACCGCAGCAGGTCTCGGCCAGTCCACCTGCGTCGGCATCGGCGGCGACCCGGTCAAGGGCCTCGACTTCGTCGACGTGCTCGAGATGTTCCTCGCCGATCCGGAGACCCGGTCGATCATCATGATCGGCGAGATCGGCGGCAGTGCCGAGGAGCAGGCGGCCGACTTCATCCGTCAATCAAAGGTCAAGAAGCCGATGGTAGGGTTCATCGCCGGCGTGACCGCGCCGCCCGGGCGGCGTATGGGCCATGCCGGAGCCATCATCGCCGGGGGCAAGGGGGCGGCGGCAGACAAGATCGAGGCCATGTCCAGCGCAGGCATCGTCGTCTCAAAATCGCCCGCAGCTCTTGGCACGACCTTGGTCGAGGTCCTAAATAGGTAGCGTCCGTAACACGTTGGAAAACGAGTGTTAGCCTCTTCCACCGATCGTGATTTCACCTCGAATGAACCGGGCGGTCCGCGGCGAATAAGCCGCGGGTTGGAGCGATAATGGCCAAAGTTGAACAGAATGACAGGCTGCGGCGGACCTCGTTTCTTTACGGTGGCAATGCCGAATTCATCGAGCAGCTCTATGCCCGCTACAAGGAGAACCCCGGGTCGGTAGACCCGGAGTGGCAATCCTTCTTCAGCGATCTCGCCGATGACAGGCAGGGCGTGATCACGGAGGCGCGCGGAGCCTCCTGGCGCCGACCGGATTGGCCGCCGGTCATGAACGGCGAACTGGTCAGCGCCCTCGACTACGACTGGACGCCGTTCGAAAAGACCATCGCGACCAAGGTCGAAGCCGCGGCCAAAGCACGGGGCGAGGCGATACCCGGCGATGACCTGCGCCGCGCCACCCTCGACTCGATCCGCGCGCTGATGATGATCCGGGCCTACCGGATCCGTGGCCATCTGGCCGCTGATCTCGACCCGCTGCAGCAGCGGGCCAAGGAGAACCATCCGGAGCTTGACCCGGCAACCTACGGCTTCGGTCCCGCCGACATGGACCGGCCCATCTTCATCGACTTCGTGCTTGGCGTGGAAACCGCGACCCTGCGCGAGATCCTCGACATCCTCAGGCGCACCTACTGCTCGACCTTCGGTGTCGAGTTCATGCATATCTCCGACCCCGAGCAGAAGGCCTGGATCCAGGAGCGCATCGAAGGTCCGGACAAGGAGATCTCCTTTACCCCGGAAGGCAAGCGCGCAATCCTGAACAAGCTCATCGAGGCTGAAGGCTTCGAAGGCTTCCTCAACCTGAAATATACGGGCACCAAGCGCTTCGGCCTCGACGGCGGCGAAGCGATGATCCCGGCGCTGGAGCAGATCATCAAGCGCGGCGGCTCGCTCGGCGTGAAGGAGATCGTGCTGGGCATGGCCCACCGCGGTCGCCTCAACGTGCTCGGCAACGTGCTGGAGAAGCCGTTCCGCGCCATTTTCAAGGAGTTCAAGGGCGGCTCGGCCAATCCGGACGACGTGGAAGGCTCCGGCGACGTGAAATACCACCTGGGCTCGTCGTCGGACCGCGAGTTCGACGGCAACAAGGTGCATTTGTCGCTGAGTGCCAACCCGTCGCATCTGGAAAGCGTGGACCCGGTGGTGCTCGGCAAGGCGCGTGCCAAGCAGGACCAGCGCGGCGACCGCGAGCGCACCAGCGTGCTGCCGCTGCTCATCCACGGCGATGCCGCCTTCGCCGGCCAAGGGGTCGTGGCGGAATGCTTTGCTCTGTCCGGGGTGCGCGGGCATCGCGCCGGCGGCTCCGTGCATTTCATCGTGAACAATCAGATCGGCTTCACCACCAACCCGCTGCATGCACGCTCGTCGCCCTACCCCTCCGACGTCGCCAAGATGATCGAGGCGCCGATCTTCCATGTGAACGGCGATGACCCCGAAGCGGTGGTCTATGCGGCGAAGATCGCGGTGGAGTTCCGCCAGCGCTTCCGCAAGCCGGTGGTGGTAGATATGTTCTGCTACCGCCGCCATGGCCACAACGAGGCAGATGAGCCCTCCTTCACCCAGCCGCTGATGTATAAGCGCATCGCGCAGCTGCCTCCCGTGTCGGAGATCTATGCCAGCCGGCTGACCGAGCAGGGCGTCGTCTCGCCGGCCGATGTGGAGGAGATGCGCAAGGCATACCGCCGCAAGCTGGACGAGGAATTCGAATCCTCCGACAGCTACAAGCCCAACAAGGCCGATTGGTTGGATGGCCGCTGGGCGGGCCTCACCCAGCCCAAGGACGAGGGTCCGCGCAAGGGCGTGACCGGTGTGCCCCTGGAAACCCTGCGTGACATCGGCCGCAAGCTCACCGACATTCCCGAGGGCTTCAACGCCCACCGCACCATAAGGCGCATCTTCCAACAGCGCCGCAAGATGATCGAGGAAGGGGTCGGCATCGACTGGGCCACGGCCGAGCAGCTCGCCTACGGCAGTCTGCTCGTGGAAGGCTATCCCGTGCGCCTTTCGGGCCAGGACAGCCAGCGCGGCACCTTCTCCCAACGCCATGCCATCCTGGTCGACCAGGAGACCGAGGAGGCCTACACCCCGCTCAACAATCTCTCCCCGGATCAGGCCCAGGCGGAGATCGTCAATTCCGCCCTCTCGGAAGAGGCGGTGCTCGGCTTCGAATATGGCTACAGCCTGGCCGAGCCGAAGGCGCTGGTCCTGTGGGAAGCCCAGTTCGGCGATTTCGCCAACGGCGCCCAGGTTGTCGTCGACCAGTTCATCTCGTCGGGCGAGCGCAAGTGGCTGCGCATGTCGGGCCTGGTCATGCTGCTGCCCCATGGCTATGAGGGCCAGGGGCCGGAACACTCCTCTGCCCGCCTGGAGCGCTACCTGCAGCTTTGCGCCGAGGACAATATGCAGGTCGCGAACTGCACCACCCCGGCCAATTACTTCCACATCCTCCGGCGCCAGATCCACCGGGATTTCCGCAAGCCGCTCATCGTCATGACGCCGAAGTCGCTGCTGCGGCACAAGCGTGTGGTCTCGCGGCTGGAGGAAATGGGCCCGGACAGCAGCTTCCATCGCATTCTCTACGACGATGCCGAGCTGCTGCCGGACCAGGGCATCAAGCTGGTGGAAGACAAGAAGATCCGCCGGGTGATCCTGTGCAGCGGCAAGGTCTATTACGACCTCTACGAGGAGCGCGAGAAGCGCGGCATCAACGATATCTACCTCCTGCGGCTGGAGCAGCTCTATCCGTTCCCCGCCAAGGCGCTGGTCACCGAGCTCGGCCGGTTCCCGCAGGCGGAAATGGTCTGGTGCCAGGAAGAGCCCTATAACATGGGCGCCTGGACCTTCGTGCAGCCGAACCTGGAATGGGTGCTGCAATACGTGGATGCGGCCTACAAGCGTCCGCGCTATGCCGGGCGCCCGGCCTCGGCGGCAACCGCCACCGGCCTCCTTTCGAAGCACATGAAGGAACTCGAGAATTTCCTCAACGAAGCCCTCGGTGCGGAGACGAGCGTCCGCCAATGACGGACAAGGATTGCTCGGTCGACGCAATGAAACATCTTGGGACGATCAGATATGCCGACTGAAATTCGCGTGCCGAGCCTTGGCGAGTCCGTCACGGAGGCCACCATCTCCCAGTGGTTCAAGAAGGAAGGCGACAGCGTTAACGCCGATGAACCGCTGGTCGAGCTGGAGACGGACAAGGTCACCATCGAGGTGCCCGCGCCGAGCAGCGGGGTTCTATCGGATATCCGGGTTAAGGACGGCGACACCGTGAATGTCGGTGCGGTCCTCGGCGCCATATCCGAGGCGGGCGCTCCGATCGCCAAGGCGCCGGCCAAGGAGAAGGCGGCCGCAAAGCCTGCGGCGGTCGAACGTCCGGAGCAGAAGTCGGACAGTCCCAAGCCGATCATCGGACCCGAGCCGATTATCGAGCGCGGCAAGCCCGAGGCGCCTGTCGCGGCAGCTGAGCTGTCGCCGGCCGTGCGCCGCCTGGTTGCCGAGAATGAGCTTGATCCGGCCGCTATTCGCGGGAGCGGCAAGGACGGCCGGCTGCTCAAGGGTGATGTGCTGAGCTATATCGAGCAGGGCGGACGGCCGGCAGCCGCAAAGGCGCCGCAACCGCAGGAAGCACCCGCGCCCCAGGCGCCGCGCGTTGCGGATGAAGCGCGCGAAGAGCGGGTTCGGATGACCCGGCTGCGCCAAACCATCGCCCGCAGGCTCAAGGAGGCCCAGAACACCGCGGCCATGCTCACCACCTTCAACGAGGTGGACATGACCGAGGTCATGGCCCTCCGCGCGCACTACAAGGACCTGTTCGAGAAGAAGCACGGGGTGAAGCTCGGCTTCATGAGCTTCTTCGTCAAGGCGGTGGTCCATGCCCTGCGCGAGATCCCGGCGGTGAATGCCGAGATCGACGGCGACGACATCGTCTACAAGAACTACTACCACATCGGCGTGGCGGTCGGCACCGACAAGGGCCTGGTGGTGCCAGTGGTGCGCGACGCCGACATGCTGAGCCTGGCCGAGATCGAGAAGGCCATCAACGACTTCGGCAGGCGCGCCCGCGAGGGCCAGCTCAAGATCGAGGAGATGCAGGGCGGCACCTTCACCATCTCCAATGGCGGCATCTACGGCTCGCTGATGTCCACGCCGATCCTGAACGCGCCGCAGTCCGGCATTCTCGGCATGCACAAGATCCAGCAGCGCCCGGTGGTGGTCGACGGCAAGATCGAGGCTCGGCCGATGATGTATCTCGCGCTCTCCTATGATCATCGCATCGTCGATGGCAAGGAGGCGGTGACTTTCCTCGTGCGGGTGAAGGAATCCCTGGAGGCGCCGCAGCGCCTGCTGCTTGATCTTTGAGTTGCCCTGGGTGACATTGGCCGGCAGATTTCGCATAAGATCTTTCGCTAGCAAGACCTGAGGACTTGCCGATGCCGTCCGAAGCCGAAGCGCCTGCTCAAACTCTGGTGCCGCATTTGTCGGTGAAGGGCGGCAATGAGGCGATAGAGTTCTACCAGAAGGCTTTCGGCGCCACTGTCACCACGCGGGTTCCAGCCGAGGACGGCCATCGCGTGCTTTACGCGGCGCTAAGCGTGAACGGTGCCTCCGTTTATCTCTCTGATGAGTTCCCCGAATTCGGTGCTGCGGCCAGTCCCTCTGCATCAACGCTCGGCGGCACCTCGGTGGCCCTTCACCTGCATTTTCCCACGGCCGCGCATGCGGACAGCGCCTTCCAGCGCGCCGTGGACGCGGGCGCGGAGCCGATCATGCCCATGATGGACGCGCAGTGGGGCGACCGCTATGGCCGCCTGCGTGACCCCTTCGGGCATGTCTGGTCTTTTGGCGGCCCGCTTGCGCACTCCTGAACACACACATTTCTCGACAGAAAGAAGGTAAGCGATGGCGGACAGCTTCGACCTCGTGGTGATCGGTACGGGCCCGGGCGGCTATGTCTGCGCCATTCGCGCTGCCCAGCTCGGCATGAAGGTGGCGGTCGTCGAAAAGAACCCCACCTTCGGCGGCACCTGCCTCAACATCGGCTGCATACCCTCCAAGGCGCTGCTGCATGCGAGCGAGGAATTCGAGAAGGCTGCCCACCATCTCTCCGAGCTCGGCATCGACATCGGTGCGCCCAAGCTCGACCTCGCCCGCCTCATGGCCTTCAAGGACGAAGGGGTCGAGGGCAATGTGAAGGGCGTCGAGTTCCTCATGAAGAAGAACAAGATCACGCCGTTCCAAGGGGTTGGGCGCATTCTCGGCGCCGGCAAGGTGGAGGTCGCCGGCGAGAACGGCACTCAGACCATCGACACCAAGGCCATCGTTATCGCCACCGGCTCCGACGTGGCGCGGCTGCCCGGCATCGATATCGACGAGAAGGATATCGTGACCTCCACCGGCGCCTTGAGCCTGGAGAAGGTACCGGAGAAGCTCCTGGTGATCGGTGCCGGCATTATCGGCCTGGAGCTTGGCTCCGTATGGCGCAGGCTCGGCGCGCAGGTGATCGTGGTCGAGTTCCTCGACCGCATCACGCCGGGCATGGATGCCGAGATCGCCAAGAACTTCCAGCGCATTCTCAAGAAGCAGGGCATGGAGTTCCTGCTTTCGACCAAGGTGACCAAGGTCGAAAAACAGGGTCAGGGGCTGAAGGTCACCACCGAGCCCGCCAAGGGCGGCGAGCCCAAGGTGCTGGATGCCGACGTGGTTCTGGTGGCGGTGGGCCGGGTTCCCTACACTGAGGGCCTCGGTCTCGAAGAAGCCGGCATCCGCCGCGACAACAAGGGCCGCGTCGACGTGGATGAGCATTTCCAGACCAGCATGCCCGGCATCTACGCCATTGGCGATGTGATCCGCGGACCCATGCTCGCCCATAAGGGCGAGGACGAGGGCGTCGCCGTTGCCGAGATCATCGCCGGCAAGGCGGGCCACGTGAACTACGACGTGATCCCCAACGTGATCTACACCTCGCCCGAACTGGCCAGCGTCGGCAAGACCGAAGAAGAGCTGAAGGAGGCTGGCGTCGCCTACAAGGTCGGCAAGTTCCCCTTCACCGCCAATGGTCGCGCCAAGGCCAACAAGACCACGGAAGGCTTCGTCAAGTTCCTGGCCGACGCCAAGACCGACCGGGTGCTCGGCTGCCACATCATCGGCGCCAATGCGGGCGAGATGATCCACGAGGTGGCGGTGCTCATGGAGTTCGGCGGTTCGTCGGAGGATCTTGCGCGCACCTGCCATGCACATCCCACCCTGTCGGAGGCCGTCAAGGAAGCAGCGCTCTCCGTCGAGAACCGCGCCATCCACATGTAGCCGGGCGGGCGGCTTATCCACTTCTCGGGATCATGCTCTAAGCGCGCCCGTGCAGCACGATGCGCGAGCCGTCGCTGAACCGCGAGAAGCGGAAGGGCGCGGGGTCGACGATCGGGTTGGCGCCTGTGACCAGATCGGCCATCAGCCAACCCGCCCCGGGCCCGATGCCGAAGCCATGGCCGGAAAAGCCGGTGGCGACGAAGAATCCGGGGATCGCATCGACCGCCGAAATCACCGGAACGGCATCCGGCGTCACATCGATATAGCCGGCCCAGCTGTCGGTGATCTTGGCATCGCGGAACAGGGGAAAGCTGCGCCGCAGGTTGTCCATGGCCTCAGTGAGATCGGCAGACCTCGGGCGCGGATCGTAGATGCGGGTCTTCTCGAACGGGCTGATCTGATCGAGGGCCCAGCGCTTGGGCGTGTTCCATTCCTCGAAGAAGCGCCCGCTCAGCCGCGGCCTGATGGTCTTCCACTCCAGCTGCAAGGTGGGCAGGAACTCCGAGAAAAAGGCAAAGCTATCCGGCACGATTTCCGGGACGATCCGGTCGCCATGGGCAACGGTGTAGCCGCCGTCGGCGCGCTTCCGGTAGGCAAAGCCAGGTCCCCAGGCCGAGGGGGCAGGCCCGTCCACCGGCGTCGTGCGCATGACTGACGACAGAATCTTGAGCTGCGGCAGCCGCACATCCAGCGACCGGCAGAACAGGCTCGACCACGCCCCACCCGCCAGCACCACCTGCGAGCAGGCGATGCTTCCTTTTTCCGTGATCACGCCCGAGACGCGCCCCGCCTGCCGTTCAATGCCGCGCACGGCGCAATTCGTGAAGATTTTGGCCCCGGCCCGGCGTGCGCCGCGCGCGATGGCTGGAGCGGCGATGAACGGCTCGGCCTTGCCGTCGCTGGGTGTATAAAGCGCGCCCTTCCAGCGGGTTACCGACTGCGGCAGCAGTTCGGCAACGCGGTCGCCGTCCACCAGCTGCGAGTCGAGCTGGTAGCTGCGTGCATGCTGCAGCCAGGCCTCGTGCTTGGCCAAGGCCTCGTCCGTCGCGGCGAGATAGAGGATTCCCGTGGTGCGGAACCCCGTCTCCTCGCCCAAGCGGTCGTTCATCTGCCGCCACAGGGCGAGGGATTCGATGATCAGCGGGATCTCGCGCGGGTCGCGGCCCATCTGCCGGCACCAGCCCCAGTTCCGGCTCGACTGCTCGCCGGCGATCCTGCCCTTCTCGCACAGCACCACCGACACATTGCGCTCCGCCAGGAACAGGGCGAGCGAGGTGCCGATGATCCCGCCTCCGATGATCACAACGTCCGCCCGGTCCGGCAGCTTTTCGTCCGAAACCACCTGCGCAACATCAGCAAGCATATGCAAACCCCCTCATGTCGGGCCTATCCATAGGCGGAAAGCAGTGGCTCTGCCTAGAGCATTTTCGAGCGAAGTGGATACCGGTTCGCGTGAAGAAAATGCGACCAAGCAAGAACTTAGAGCGCTTCCGCGATTCGGAGAAAAGTGGAAGCGCTCTAGAGCTTGTTAGGAGCACCGGGGGACCAGCCGGGTGGGGCGAGTTCGAAACCGGAAAACAGGAAACCCGGCGAGACCGTGCAGCTTACCAGCGTCCATGGCCCCAAGCTTTCGGCAGACTGCCAGGCATCCGCCGGCACGATGACCTGCGGCGCCTGGCCCGCCGCAAGATCGGCCCCAAGGGTGTGCCGCACCTCCGAACCGCCTTCCGCCACGCGCAACAGCAGGGGAGCCCCCGCATGGAAATGCCATATCTCCGTAGCGTCGACCCGGTGCCAGGCACTCCTTTCGCCGTCCCGCAACAAGAAATAGATCGCCGTGCCGCTCGGCCGCTCGCCTTCCGCGGCTGGCGCGCGCCAGGTCTCGCGGAAATGCCCGCCTTCCGGATGCGGGGAAAGCTCAAGCCGCGCGATCACCTCCTCGGCGGTAAGGGGCATGGTCAGAACTCGTCCTTGCGCCGGCGGATCTCGGCGAACACCTCGGCATCGGAATGTCCGACCATGCCGAGCCGAGCGCGGATGGCCGGACTGTTCGGCCGCACGAAGGGATTGGTCTCCAGCTCGAGGCCGATCGTCGTTGGCACGGTCGGCTCACCGTTGCTGCGCTTCTGCGTGATCTCTTGCGAGCGCCGCTGCAGCGCCTGGTTCTCCGGCTCGATGGTGAGCGCAAACCGCGCGTTGGCGGCGGTATACTCGTGCCCGCTATAAACCACCGTGTCCTTCGGCAGGGCCATGAGCTTTGAGAGAGACCACCACATCTGCTCCATGGTACCCTCGAACACACGGCCGCAGCCCAAGGGGAACAGCGTGTCTGCCACAAACACCAGTTTCTGGTCGGGAAGGTGATAAGCGATATGTCCCAGGGTATGGCCCGGGGTTTCGATAATATCGACCTTGTGCCCCGCGAAATCGATCTGGTCGCCCTCGCCGAGGCTGATGTCGATGGCCGGTATGCGCGAGGCTTCGCGCCTGGGGCCATAGACCTTGCAACCGAATGTCGCCTTGAGGTCCACAACGCCCGCCGTATGGTCCACGTGATGGTGGGTGCAGAACAGATGGGTGAGCGTCCATCCCCGGCTGGCCAGGGCGTCCATCACCGCCCGGGCATCCGGAGCATCAATTGCCGCCGTGGATTGACTGCCGGGCTCGTGAATCAAAACGCAATAATTATCTTCCAGACAAAGGAACTGATATATCTGCAGGGATGTCATAGATGCTCCTGAACCGTAGAGGACTCGAATAAACGCAACACTGTTCGTGCCCGCTTGCGGGTGACATCTCGAGGAATATTTTCCTATTACACTCTAGTGCTCATGCGCGGCTGCCTCGGTCTTGACGTTGTGTCCTTGCAAAAGCTTGCGCCCGCGGTGGTCAGACATGCCGAGGGGCGCTGGCGATGGGTAAGGGAAGGTTGAGCAGATCGGCCTAAGTATCTTGGAGCACACAACCAATGTCAACTTCAGCAGGCAGATCTTTCATGGTTGATGTTGAAAGACCCGAGGATTATCGGGGTTTGCGCATCTGGTGAATCCGTCTGGGACAACGCTCGATGGATGTGGTCGATCTCAAGGAATTCTATTCGAGCCCGCTGGGTGCCGCCGCGCGGCGTCTGATTGCCCATCGCATCCGCGCTCGCATCCGCGGCATGAACGGCAGCATCGTTCTGGGGCTCGGCTATGCCACGCCCTATCTCGACGTGTGGCGTGACGAGGCAGACCGGGTCATCGGCTTCATGCCGGCGCGGCAGGGCGTGGCCCATTGGCCGGCCAATGGCTTGAGCGCCACCGCCTTGGTCGACGAGGCGGAAATGCCCCTGCCCGACGGTTGTGTGGACCTGGCGTTGGTGGCCCACGGCCTGGAGCTGACGGAACAGCTGCAGGAGACGCTGCGGGAGATCTGGCGCGTGTTGAGCCCTGGCGGCCGCGCCGTGTTCATCGTGCCCAACCGCCGCGGAATGTGGGCGCGCACCGACAGCACGCCCTTCGGCCACGGCCGGCCCTTCTCGCGCTCGCAGCTCACGGATCTGCTTAGAGACGCCATGTTCTCGCCAAGCGGTTGGGCGAGCGCCCTGTTTGTGCCGCCCATTCCGCGCGGGTTCCTGGTGCGCTCCGCAGCGGCGTGGGAGAGGCTCGGATTATGGCTGTGGCCGGCATTTTCCGGCGTTATCATCGTCGAGGCGGTCAAGCAGGTTTACGCCGTGCGCAAGCCAAAACGCGCTCGGCAGTTCGTGCCCAAGCTTGCGCCGGTCACCGTGCCGACGCCGGTAGGAACGAGCCGGTCTGGCAGGCTTCCCTGACGAATCGCGCTGGACCACCTTGCGCCGTCGTTATAGGACGTGAGGTGAAAGCGGCGGACAAGCCGGGGAACAGTGGTGAATGACTGCAATACTTGAGCAGGCGGTGGTGCAAGGCGGGTCCGAGAGCGAGGCGCTGGCGGCAATACGGCGTGAGATCGACCGTATTGACGAGGAGCTGCTCGGGCTGCTCGCAGAGCGGTTTGCGGCCGTGGAAGAGGTGCGCAGGGTCAAGGCCACCGCGGTTACCGGATCGACGCCGATGCGGCCTTCCCGCGAGGCAGAGGTTATCCGGCGGCTGCTCACCCTGCGCAAGGATCCCTTGCCGGCCGATATAGTCGTGGCGATCTGGCGCGAGCTGATGGGCAGCGCCACCCAGCAGCAGCAGAAGACCACCATCCATATTCCCGCCTCGCCGGGAAGCTGCGCCTTTCATGATGTCGTGCGCGGCCATTTCGGGTCGCGGGCGCCCATTGTCAGCCATCCGGATGCAAAGGCGGCGGTCAGGGCGGTATCCGGCGCGCCCGCCGACATCGCCGTCGTGCCGGCCCGAGCGGAAGGCTGGGCCGCCGCCCTGAGCAGTACCCGCGGTGATCTCGGCGTGATTGCCCGCATTCCCGTGATCGGCGGCAGCGGATCCATAGACGGTTTCCTCATCGGCCATGCGCCCTCGACCCCCACCGGCCTCGACGAGACTCTAGTGCTGGTGACAATGGAAGCCGACGCGCCACTCGACCCTGAGCGGCGGGTGGTGCGCGAGTTTTGGCGCGAGCGCAGCACCGAAAGCCAGGGAGGCTGGCTTTGGCTCGCTGTCTTGGAAGGGTGGCGCGAAGAACGCGACGTCATTGCCGCATTGGAGGGTGGGACGAAAAGAGCCCTTGCGGTAAAGGTATTGGGCCGCTATGCGACGCCGGTCCGCTGAGCGCGAATGCGCTTGGAGCGGACCTCTGAACCTCAGGTGAGAAGATGTCACTCCAGGCAGGCGGTCCGCGCCCGCAAGCGGGGATCCTCGATATTGCGCCCTATGTGCCCGGCAAGAGCAAGGCGACCGGCGGCGCCAAGACCTATAAGCTGTCGTCCAACGAAACACCGCTTGGGCCTAGCCCCAAGGCAATTGAGGCCTATCGGGCCTGCGCCGACCAGCTACATCTTTATCCCGATGGCGGCGCGGCGGCATTGCGTGAGGCCATCGCCGCCCACCATGGCCTCAACCCCGACCACATTGTCTGCGGAGCCGGCTCCGACGAGGTGCTGAACCTGCTCGCCCAGGCTTATCTCGGGCCGGGGGACGAGGCGATTTTCACCCGCCATGGCTTTCTGGTCTACGAAATTGCCATTCGGGGCGCCGGCGCTGTTCCGGTGGTTGCGCCCGAGCGCGACCTGACGGCGGATGTGGATGAGATCCTCGCCCGGGTGACAGGGCGGACCAAGGCCGTCTTCATTGCCAACCCCAACAACCCCACCGGCACTTACCTGCCTTTCGACGAGGTCAAGCGCCTGCATGCAAGCCTGCCTGCCGGCTGTCTGCTGGTGATCGATGCGGCTTATGCGGAATATGTCCGCCAGAACGATTATTCGACGGGCCTCGAGCTGGTGGCGACCTCGCAGAACGTGGTTATGACCCGCACTTTCTCCAAGGTCTACGGCCTGGCGGCCTTGCGCCTGGGTTGGGTCTACTGTCCGCCAGCCATCGCCGACGTGCTGAACCGGATCCGGGGACCGTTCAATGTCAGCGTACCGGCCCAGGCTGCGGGAATCGCCGCCCTTGCCGACCGGGCGTATATCGAACGGGCGGTTGCCCACAATGACCAGTGGCGTCCATGGCTTGCCGAAGAATTGATGGCTTTGGGCCTCGAGGTGACACCGAGCGTCGGCAATTTCCTGCTCGTGCACTTTCCGGACCAGCCGGGCAGGCGGGCAGCTGACGCGGACGCGTTTCTGCTGCGCCGAGGCGTGGTGCTGAGGCGGATGGAAGGCTACCACCTGCCGCAGGCTCTGCGCCTCACGGTCGGCACGGAGGAAGCAAATCGCGCCGCCGTAGCGGCCTGCGCCGAATTCCTGAGCCAGCAGCCGTGACCTCCCCGATGTTCGATAAGGTCTGTCTGATCGGCCTCGGCCTCATCGGCTCGTCCTTGGGCCATGCCATGCGGCGCGGCAGCCTTGCCGGCGAGATCGTCGGCTATGCCCGGTCGGCAGCCACCCGTGCCAAGGCGCTGGAGATCGGCTTTGTCGACCGGGTTTGCGACACCGCCGCCGACGCGGCGGCTGGCGCCGATCTGGTAATCCTCTGCGTGCCGGTCGGCGTGTGTGGCGAGCTGGCGGCGGCCATCGCCCCTTCTCTGAAGCCTGGCGCGATCCTGACCGATGTCGGATCGGTGAAAAGCGCGGTGGTGCGCGATGTCACCCCGCATGTCCCGGAGGGTGTCCATTTCATTCCCGGCCACCCGATCGCGGGCACGGAAGAATCGGGGCCGGCCGCCGGCTTTGCCGAGCTCTTCGACCGCCGCTGGTGCGTGCTGACGCCCCTGCCCGGCGCCGACGAGGCCGCCGTCGCCCGGCTCGAGGCATTCTGGCGGGCTTGCGGCAGCGAGGTCGAGCGCATGTCGCCCGAGCACCACGACCTGGTGCTGGCCATCACCAGCCATGTGCCCCATTTGATCGCCTATAATATCGTGGGCACGGCCGATGACCTCGGCACGGTCACCCAGTCCGAGGTGATCAAGTTCTCCGCCGGCGGCTTTCGCGACTTCACCCGTATTGCCGCGTCGGACCCGGTGATGTGGCGCGACGTGTTCCTCAACAACAAGGATGCGGTTCTGGAAATGCTCGGCCGCTTCTCGGAGGACTTGTCCGCCCTGCAGCGGGCTATCCGTTGGGGCGATGGCGACACCTTGCTCAACCTGTTCACGCGCACCCGCGCGATCCGGCGCAGCATCATTGACGCAGGCCAGGATGCCCCCCTGCCGGATTTCGGCCGCCCCCACGGAAAGGGCGACAAGGGCAGAGAGTGACCTGCCCGACAGCCAAGCTGTCCGGAGGGCATGCACGCCCTCTGGTTATGGCTTTGTTGCCAGCCCTGTGAAGCGGTGCTACAGAAATCAATCAAATCATACGGATACTGAACAGAAGCGTCTCTCGGCAAAGGCTGAGCCGTATACGAGTTTCGCGTCACGCTCATGACTGCTGGTCGGCCATCCGGGACTCGGCCCGGCCATCGGCAGGGAGTGGGCCTGTATCTCGGATTAACGATGTCGCACGCGCTGCCGGATAGCCTGCTCCTCCCCGTGGAGACACTCAACCGCGAATTCGATGGCAAGCTGCTGCTCGCGATGCACGCCGTTCAGCGCGGCTATCACCCGGTGATTGGTAGCCGCACCCAGATCCACGACCAGCTCACGCGGTTTCCGCCTTCGATCTATCTTGCCAAGGGCATACGCACCGGCAACGCGACGGTGCTGCGGCTGCTCGAAACCTTCGGACATCTCATCGTCAGCTTGGACGAGGAGGCGCTGATCCGCCCCGACGACGATGCCTTCCTGATGATGCTCGATGATGCGACGTTCAATCGGGCCCGCTTGCTTTATGCCTGGGGCGACAGCAATGCCGAGCTCTGGCGCCGCTTCTCCGGCTATCGTGGGACCCCGATCGAGACCGTAGGCAACCCGCGGGTCGATATGCTCCGGCCCGAGCTGCGTGGCTATTTCGATGATGACGTTGCAAGGCTACGCGAGCGTTTCGGGCATTTCGTCCTGTTCAGCAGCAACTTCAGCCTGGTGAACCACTATATCCCGAACCACGTTCGCATGCGTTTCGCCCGGGGCGTCGATCGCGAGGAGGCGACAAGCTACCGCGAAAAAATGCTGGCCCATAAGCGGCGCCTGTTCGAGGATCTTCAGGCTCTCTTGCCGAGACTGGCCGACGCGATCTATCCGAACACCCTGGTCATCCGCCCGCATCCCTCCGAGAGCCACGAGGTCTGGCGGCGCGTCGCGGCGGGCCATGGCAACATCCGCGTGGTGCACGAGGGGCCGATCGTGCCCTGGCTGGTTGCCGCCTCCGCCCTGCTGCACAGCGGCTGCACCAGCGGGGTTGAAGCGGTCGTGCTCGGTACCCCCGCCTTCGCTTATCGGCCGGACGGCACCGAGGCGGGAGAGGCCATATTACCCAATTCCGTAAGCTTTGCCTGCCGCACTCCTGATGAGGTGATCGATGGCATCCGGTCGATTTTCGCGGAAAATGGCAGCGCAGGGCTCATGAACGAGGCGCAGCGGCATGTGCTTCGGCAGCATATCGCCTCTCTGGACGGCGCGCTCAGCTGCGAGCGCATCCTCCACAGCCTCGAAGTTCACGGCCCTCACCTCGCCGGACCATCGGAACTTTCCGCTGGCCGACGGGCTCGCGCACACCTGAGCTTCTACAAGCGCCGCCTGGCGCGCGCCGTCCGCACACGGCAGGCCAACAACAAGAGCAGTCGCCGCTATACGGCCCACAAGTTTCCGGGTATTAGCGAGGCCGAGGTCAACACCCGTATTGAACGCTTCAGTCGGACAATGCCTCACCTGCCGGCGGTGCGCGCACGCGTGATCGCCCGGGATATCTTCGTCATCGAACCGAGCAGGACCTGTTGAAGCCTAAGCTCAATTTCCATCACAGAACGAGCCGGCCGGATGTATAGCATCAGAATCATAGGCGCCGGCTCGATCGGCAATCATCTGGCCCACGCGGCGCGAAGCCGTGGCTGGCGCGTGGCGCTGACCGATATCGATCCCGCGGCGCTGGCGCGGGCGCGCGACAGCATCTATCCCCAGCGCTACGGCGCATTCGACCCCGAGATCGAGCTCAAGGACAGCCGCGCCGCCATGGCCGACCCGGCTGACGTCGTGTTCATCGGCACCCCGCCGGACACGCATATCGCGCTCGCCAAGGCCACCCTCGAGCAAGCCCAGACGAAAGCAGTCGTCGTGGAGAAGCCGGTCTGCGGGCCCGATCTGGCCGGCTGCCAGGAACTGCTCGACCTCGGCCGCAGCAAGGGCGTGTTCCTCGGCGTCGGCTATAATCATTGCCTCGGCCGGAACACGATCGAGGCTGAAAACGTCCTGCGCAAGGGCACCATCGGTCCGGTCTCCACCATGTCAGCCTATATCCGGGAGCATTGGGCCGGCATCTTCGGCGCCCACCCGTGGCTCGCCGGGCCCTGGGATTCCTATCTCGGCTTCTCCAGCCGCGGCGGCGGCGCGACAGGCGAGCACTCTCACGGCCTCAACATCTGGCAGCATTTCGCCCATGTGGTCGGCGCCGGTCGTGTGGTGGAGGTGGCCGCGCGCCTCGACATGGTCGAGCAGAACGGCTGCACCTATGACCAGTTGTGCTTTGCCACCCTCAAGACCGAGCAAGGACTGTTGGGCGACGTCATTCAGGACGTGGTGACCCAGCCACCGGAAAAGCGCGTGCGCATCCAGGGCGCCGATGGCTTCGTCGACTGGCGCGTCGGCTATCGCCCCGGCGCTGATGCCGTGATCTTCGCCCATGGTGGAGAGGGTCCCCAGGAGCTGATCATAGAAAAGACGCGTCCTGACGACTTCAAGGCGGAAGTTGCGCATTTCGAGCAGGTCCTGGATGGCAAGGTCGATGCTTCGCCCATCGCGCTCGAACGGGGTCTCGACACGATGCTGGTGATTGCGGCCATCTTCAAATCGCATGCAACGGGCCAAGTGGTGCGCATCGATCCCGCGCGCGGCTACACTCTCGACGCATTGCGATGATTGCGAGCTCCAGGATGCGTGCACAGGTCAAGTTCGACGAATTGTTCATCTACGATCTCGCCAATAACCATCAAGGCGACATGGAGCACGCGCGCAACATCATCCGGGCAGTGGGTGCCGTCACCCGCAAGGCGGGCGTGCGCGCGGCCTTGAAATTCCAGTTCCGCCAGCTCGACACCTTCATCCATCCCGATTTCAAGAACCGCACGGATCTCAAGTTCATCAAGCGCTTCGACGAGACGCGCCTGCCGATGTCGGCCTTCACCGAGCTGGCGGAGCTGGTACGGGCCGAGGGCATGCTGACCATGAGCACGCCCTTCGACGAGGAGTCCGTCGATATCATCGCCGATATGGGCCTCGACATCATCAAGATCGCCAGCTGCTCGGCGGACGACCGGCCGCTGCTGGAGAAGGTGGCGGCCGCGCGTATGCCGGTGGTGGCCTCCACCGCCGGGCTGCGCATCGAGGAGGTCGACTGGCTGGTCAATTTCCTCGAAAGCGAGCAGCTGAAATTCGCGCTCATGCACTGCGTCGCGCTTTATCCGACGCCTGACGACAAGCTGCAGCTGAACCAGATCGGCGCCTTCGTGAAGCGCTATCCCGCCGTGCCCATCGGCTGGTCGACACATGAGAACCAGGACAATGTAGCCGCCATCCAGATCGCTTATGCCAAGGGCGCGCGCCTGTTCGAGCGGCATGTCGGTCTGAACACTGACAAGTACAAGCTGAACGATTATTCCTCCACGCCCGAGCAACTCGAGCGCTGGCTTGCCGCCTACCATGCCGCGCGTGCCATGCTCGGCGGGAACGAGCGCCCGCCCTCCTCTCTTCAGGAGCGTAAGACCCTGCTCGACCTCAAGCGCGGCGTGTTCGTCCGGCGAGACGTCCGCAAGGGCGAGGCTTTGACCCGGGACGATGTCTTCTTCGCCATGCCGGTGCAGGAAGGACAGCTTGTGAGCGGCCATTTCCGCGAAGGTCTCACCGCCGACCGGCACTATGCCGTGAACGAGGCACTGTGCGCCGATCTGGCCGATCAGGACCTGAAGGATGACCACCTGATCTACCAGATCATGCTTCAGATTCGCGCCATGCTGAACAAGGCGGGCATCCATATCAACGAGGATGCCTCTATCGAAATTTCCCATCACTACGGGCTGCGGCGATTCCGTGAGTATGGCGCGGTCATCATCACCTGCGTGAACCGCACCTATGCCAAGAAGCTGGTCGTGCAGCTGCCCAGACAGAAGCATCCCTACCATTTTCATAAGCAGAAGGAAGAAACGTTCCAGCTGCTCGACGGCGACCTGGAAGTGGTCAAGGAGGGCTTCCGCTTCACCATGCGCCCGGGCGACACCCTGCTGGTCGAGCCGAACACCTGGCACAAGTTCCACACCCTCGACGGTGCCATCTTCGAGGAAGTGTCGACCACCCACGTGAACAATGACAGCTTCTATGAGGATCCGCTCATCGCCCGCCTCGACCGGGCGCAGCGGAAGACCCAAGTCGACAACTGGCTGACATACTTCCGAGCCCGGCATGCGCTTTGATGTGGTGGTGTTCGATTTCGACGGGACCCTGGTCAGCTCGGCCGCGCTGAAGAAACAGGCCTTTTACGCGATCTTTCCCCCGGACCAGGGCTTTGCGGACATCGTCTCGCAGGTCTTGAGCGAGGATCCCGACGGGTCCCGCTTGCGCGTCATTCCCGAAATGTGCCGGCGGATGGCCACGGCCGGCCTTCGACTGCCGGCCGGCAGCACCCCGGAAGCCCTGATCGGCCGGTATGGCGAAGTCGTACTTGCTGGCGTGGCAGAGTGCCCGGAGATGGTCGGCGCGACCGATCTTCTCCGCAGTCTCACCAGCGCGGTCCCGGTCTATGTCGCCTCGAACACGCCCGATACGCCACTGCGGCAACTGCTGGAGCGGCGTGGGTGGGCACGGTACCTTTCCGGCAGCTTCGGCTATCCCCACAGCAAGGCGGACACTCTGCGCCATGCGATCGCACGCCACAACACGGCGCCCGAGCGCGTCGTCATCGTCGGCGACGGCATAAGTGATGCCGACGCCGCCCGCCAGGTCGGGTGCGCTCATTTCGCGGTGGAGGGAGCGGAGGCGTTGCTGAACTTCAGGAACATGCTGCAGTCATGATCGACGGTCGTCGCATCCTGGTGGTGGTGCCTGCGCGCGGCGGCAGCCAGGGCATCAAGCTCAAGAACCTCCGCGAGGTCGGCGGCATGCCGCTCGTGGCCCGCGTGGGGCACGTGGTGCGGGAGCTGCCCTTCGTCGACCGGGCCGTGGTCTCCACCGATCACGAGCAGATCGCCGAGGTGGCCATGCAGTCGGGCCTTGCCGCACCGTTCCGGCGGCCGGAAGCACTGTCGGGCCCGCGCATTGGTGATCTCGACGTGCTCACCCACGCGCTCGCCGAAATGGAGCGCCTCGACGGCTGTGTTTACGACGTGACCGTCATGCTGCAGCCCACCTCGCCAACCCGCACGCCCGCCCAGGTCGAGCGCGCCATCCGCAAGCTGATCGAGGAGGATCTCGATGCGGTTTGGACGGTGAGCGAGACCGACAGCAAGGCTCATCCCTTGAAGCAGCTGACCATCGATCCACAGGGGACGCTGAGCCTCTACGACCAGGCCGGCGCGCGCATCATCGCCCGCCAGCAGCTGCAGCCGGTCTATCACCGCAACGGCATAGCCTATGTCTTCACCCGGCAAGCCCTGATGCAGGCCCGAACCATTCTACCCGCACGCACGGGCGCAGTCCTCATTGAGGAACCGGTCGCCAATATCGATACCGAGCTTGATCTCGCCTGGGCCAATTTCCTGCTGACCTCCGGCACTTTAGAGTCGAATTGATCGCGAAATCGCACTAAAGAAAGGACAATGATCCGCCATAATCGATGGCATTGCCGTGATCCTGTCACACAAACATCGATTCATATTCCTCAAGACGCGCAAGACGGCGAGCACCAGCACCGAGCTCGTGCTGTTTCCCCACTGCGGCGAAGATGACATCATCACGCCGCTGACACCGACCGACTTGACCCGCAAGGTCGGCCATCGCGCCCGCAACCATCTCCGCAAGATATTCTTTTTGGATCCGCGCCCGGCCATCCATCGGATCCATGCGCTGGAAGGGTGGAAGTGGATCGACTTCCACGATCACATCAAGGCGGCCGATATCCGGGACTATGTCGGCGAGAAGGTTTGGCGCAGCTATTACAAGTTTGCCTTCGACCGCAACGTCTATGACCGCCAGGTCTCCTGGTATCACTACCGCACCAAATCACCGAAGAGCGCCCGTCGCTGGCCCGACTTCGAGACGTTCCTGGCGCGATCGCCGCGGGCGCGGGTCGACAATTACGAGATCTACACGATCGGCGGCAAACTCGCGGTCGACTTCATCGGGCACTATGAGAACCTGGATGAGGACCTGCGCACGGTGATGCGCGCTATCGGCCTGCCTGCGCCGGGCGAGTTGCCCTTTGCCAAACGGGGGGTACGGCCCGAAAGCTCGCGGGCTTACCGCTCCTATTATACGGAACGCACCCGCGCCTGGGTCGAAAGCTGGTACCAAGGCGAGCTCGCGCTGTTCGGACACGAGTTTTAAACTCATTGGCCATAGCCGGCTTGCCCCGAGATTCCGTCATAGCCCCGGCTTGACCGGGCTATCCAGGGCCACGGCACGAGCCTTCTCGGAAACCGCGAGGCGCCCAGGCGAGCCGGTCCGATCAGCGGCTGGCCGCCGCTGCCGGCATGACGCTCAAGCCTTCGGTGAACAGCCTGCCCTGACCCTCGATCGGCTCGCGCAGCCCGACTTGGCGCAGGCAATCCCAGGCGAGTGCCTGGTTGCTGGTCACCACGGGCTTGCCAAGGATGCTCTCAATTCGCGCCACCACCGGAAAGGTGCGCAGACCCGTGCACGATATGAACATCCCGTCAAAGTCACCGGTCTTCGCAGCGAGGTCCATGGCCGAGCGCGCAATGCTTTCCGCCGAGACGCGGTTCATCTGCGGATCGCCGTCCAGATCGAATGTCGCGCACTTGGCGAGCACCAGACCGGCGGCCTCGAGATAGCCCGCGACGAGCTCCGCAGTGGCGACGCGGTACGGCGTGAGCAGCGCGATCCTGCGGCAGCCCAGTTCCCTCAGGCCCGCAGCGCCCGCCTCCATCGGCGTGCTGATCTTGATCCCCGGGCGGGCCGACTGAATCGACCGCTTCACGGCGTCGATGCCGACCGCCACCGTGCCGGAGGTGCAGCTGAAGGCGACCGCGTCGAGCCGCGAGCCCGGCACCAGCAGCCCTGCACCCTCGGCCAGATGCTCACCCAAGGCTGCCAGCGTTTCGGGCGTCGCGCTGGGCGACATCGGGATCCGGGTGGAAAAGAGCTCGAGACGATCCCTTCGCATGGACAGGAAATCCTCGAAATCCGGTATGCCCACCCGGTCCGTCGCCAGCCCGATGATACCGACGGACGGCAGATCGCGACCAGTGTCATAGCCCGCCTGCAAGCGCAGCCAACGGTCTCCTCCAGTCTCATTCATGGCTTAATCCTCCATTGTGACCGGACCTGGCCTCACGCTCACGGCGTCGTCGTGGTCGCGGCTGGCTTACGACTTTATCACGATTTCGCGCGGTAGCTTGGAAAACCGCTCGCACCCGTTCTCCGTCACCAGGATGCTTTCGGAGAAGCCTATGCCGTACTCGCGGTATTTCAGGCACAGCGGTGGCATGTGGAAGGTCATCCCGGCCTGGAGCTCCCGCGGCTCGTTCTGCTGCAGGGAGATGATCTCGCCCTCGCCCCAGTCGGGCGGATAGCTCACGCCAATGCTGTAGCCCAGCCGGTTGCGGTGATATTCGCCGAAGCCGGCCTTCGTCGTCACCGCACGGGCGACGGAATCGGCCTCGTGCGAGGTCACCCCCGGCCTGATGAATTCGATCGCCGCCGTGGCTGCATCGATACAGGCCTGCGCCGCTCGCAGCCACTCATCCTTGGGCTTGCCGAGGAAGATGGTCCGCATCAACGCAGCCGTATAGCGGCGCTGAGAGGCCGAGATCTCGAAATACATGATGTCGTCGTTCTTCAGGGCGTTGGTGCCGCCGGTCTGATGCGGCAGGCAGCTGCGCTCGCCCGCCAGCACGAAGGGTGGCAGCCCCATATACTCGCCCCCACCGGCAAAGAGCGTCTGGTTTACGACCGCATTGATCTGATCGGCCGTCGCCCCCGGCACGCTGGCCTCGTAGCCCGCCAGCATGGCCTTGTCCACCAGCGCTGCCGAACGGCGCATCATCTCGACTTCCTCGGCCGACTTGATCATGCGCGCATCCCACAGCACGCGGGTGGCATCCACGAACTCGTTATTCGGGCATTCGCGCACCAGGGTCTCGTGCTCGTCCACCGTATAGAAGAAACACTGCTTCTCCACGCCGATGCGCTTGCCCGAATTGAGCCCGAGCTGGGCCAGCACATTGGATGTGACCGAGGGCGAGTGGTCCCAGTCATAGACCTTGGCGAGCTTGGTGCTCCAGGCGAATTCCGGCGAATTGATCCATTCGAAGTCGCGTACGATGAAGACCGGCTCTCCGTTCTTCGGCACCACGATGCAGTGGTAGCGGTAATAGCCCGGCGACTCGTAGCCGCTGAAATAGGCGATATTCTCCGGCCCCCGCAGGAGCAACGCGTCGAGCCCACGCCGCTCCATGTCCGCCTGGATCACGTCGTAGCGCCGCACATACTCCTCCGGCGAGAAGGCCAGCCGGTCGTGCAGCAGCATCGGCAGCTCATACCCGCTCGCCGTCTTCCGCCGCGAGTGTTGGAAGGTGACGTGTTCCGTGTGCTCCGCGACATCGAGAATGTCGCGGTCTTGTTCCAGGGCCATCGCGTTACTCCCTCTGCGCCTGCAACGATCGCGGGATTCTTGCCGACCAATGCTTCAGGAAAAATAGTGGTGCTTCTGAGCTCACATGAGTCATTATCAAAGTGAATGAAAAGGGAGGGCATCACGATGAAGCGCATCACGGATATCGACCTTCGCCTGCTGCGCGTGTTCGTCGCGGTGACCGAGGCAGGCGGCTATGCCGGGGCGCAGGCGCAACTGAACATCTCGAGCTCCACCATCAGCCTGCACATGTCGGACCTGGAGAGCCGGATCGGCTTTCGTCTGTGCGAGCGAGGACGCAGCGGCTTCCGCCTCACCGAGCGCGGCGCCCTGGTCTACCAGGAGACGAAGCGGGTTCTGGCGACGCTGGATGATTTCTCCGGCAGCATGGCCAACCTGCGCAATGCGCTTGGTGGTCGTCTGCTGATCGGCATGGTGGACTGCCTGGTGACCCACCCCGATTTTCCGCTGGCCCGCGCCCTGCGCCGGTTCAATGAGCTCAATCACCAGGTGCATGTGGAGCTGACGGTGGCGCCACGGGCGGAACTCGAACGTGCGGTCTATAACCGTCACCTGCACGCCGCCATCGTGCCGCGCATCCGCAAGATGAGCGGACTTGAGGCGCGACCCGTTCTACGAGAAGTCCACCATCTCTACTGCGGGCGAGGCCATCCGTTCTTCGATCGCGATCTGACCGCGGTCACGCCCGACGAGGTCACCGCGCAGCCATTCGTCATGCGCAGCTATCACGAGGAGTTTGACGGCGCCCGCTTTCCGCGAACCTCCAGCAAGGCCACGGTGCACAACATGGAAGGCATGGTCGTGCTGCTCCTGACCGGAGCCTATCTCGGCTTCCTGCCCGAGCATTATGCGAGGGACTGGGTGGAGCGAGGGGACCTCCGCCAAGTGGACGTGCCCGGCTTCTCCTATACCTCGCAACACGTTCTGATCACGTCGCCGGCGGCGAAACCACCGCCCGCCTTCTCCGCATTCCTGCCGTTGATCGAGGAGGCGCTGGATCGGAGAAGGCCCGCGCGCCGCGCGCCGGCGGGCACGCCTCAGGCGTCGATTTCCGCGAAGACTTCACGTGCGATCTTGAAGCTTTCGAGCCCGGCGGGCACGCCACAATAGATGGCCACCTGCAGAAAGACTTCCTGAATCTCTTCGCGGCTCACCCCATTGTTGAGGGCGCCGCGGATGTGAAGCTTGAGCTCCGCCGGACGGTTGAGCGCCGAAAGCATGGCGAGGTTGATCAGCGAGCGGCTGCGCCGGTCGAGCCCCTCGCGGGTCCAGATCTCGCCCCAGCAATATTTGGTCACCAGCTCCTGAAAGGGCATCGTGAACGCATCGGCATTCGCGAGCGACTTGTCCACATATTCCGATCCGAGCACTTCGCGTCTAACCTTCAAACCCTTTTCAAACTGCGAGGTCATGCCTCTTCCTTCTTGCTGGTATCCCCGTCATCGAGGCTGGTTTCGGGCAGGTTGGCCAGGGCCGCCTGCGCCGCATTCCGGACATGCTGCAGCGCCGCGGCCTGCGCCGCTTCCGGATCGCGCGCGGCCAAGGCAGCCACCAGCTGGTCGATTTCGGCAATGCTTTGCGGCTTGCGGTTATCCGCATTCAGCGACCGCGCCCGCAGCTGGGTGATGCGCGAATTGAGTCGGTTCAGCAGCTCGAGCACCAGGATGTTGCCCGCGCCCTGGCAGAAGCTGTCATAGAAGGCCTTCTTCTTGTCGAGAATCGCGCGGAGGTCGCCCGTCTCGTAGGCGCGGCGCAGCTCCACCGCGCGTTCTTTCAGATGATCGAGCGCCTCGGCATCCGCTTCCTGCGCGAACTGCTCCGCCACCAGCGCTTCCAGGGCGGCGCGCACCCGATAGACATTGGCCGCCTCCTTGCGTGAGATCCGGGTGACGACCAGCCCGCGATTGGCCTGATGGCTGACCAGTCCTTCCGCTTCCAGCTCGCGCAGGGCCTCGCGCAACGAGGTGCGGCTCACATTGAGCTCGCGGCAAAGGTCCTTCTCGACCAGGCGCGCACCGGGTGCCAGTACGCCGGCGCCGATCGCCTCGCGCAAGACGCTGGTGATCCGCCGCCGCAGTGGTGCGACCTCCTGCTTCACAGGCGCCAGAATTGCCGATGGATATTGACCCGCCATGTCGTGGCCCTCGGTTTCAGTGCGGCAGCAAGCCTATGTCATCCTTCGTCGGGAGAAGACAAGATCCCGGCAAGCATGGCCTCCGCGAGCCGCGCCGCCGCAGCCGGATCAACGTGAGGCGCGGCACCCAGATATTGCTTGATCGTCCGCAAGGCCGGCCGGCGCCGGTCCGTAAGTCGGGCGATGATTCTGTTAGCGGCCGCATCCAGGTCATCCGGCTCCACCACCTCTCCCACCAGCCCGAATTGCAGAGCCTGCTCGGCGGTCATGGTCTCGCGGGTATAGACGAGATGGGTCAGCTTCTTGAGCGGTACCTTGTGCAGCACCGCCGAGATCGCCAGCGTCGGCGGCAGGTTCACCTCCATCTCCGGCAGCGAGAAGATCGCCCTGGTCGAGGCGATGGCGAGGTCGCATTGGCCGGTGAAGGCGCAACCAAAACCCCGCGCCTCGCCCTGCACCACCGCGAGCACCGGCACGGGCGTGGCGCGAACATCCGCATAGAGGCCGAGAATGGGGTCGGTCACCGTCTTCTGGATCTGGAGAAACGAGGGCGGTGTCGCACCTTTCGGATTGGGAATGCGACCGAGGCAGAAGTCCCGCCCCTCGGCCCGCACCACCACCACCTTCACGCCCGCGTCCTCGCCCGCCTGGCGAATCGCGCGGCCGAGCGCAACGATATCGTCCCCGGTGAGCCGGTTGCCGTCGTCAGGACGGGTAAGCCGCACCGTTGCCACATGGGCGGCAGGGTTCATATCGACAGTGAAGGCGGTCATGCCATCTCCTTCTTGGCTTGCCGCGCCGCGGCGTCGTCGATGAGCGCACAGAGCCGCTCGGGCAGGATCGGGGCTTCATCGATGCGCACCCCGAAGGGCCGCAGCGCATCCTCGATGGCGGAAACGATCGCTGCCGCCGCGGGGATGGTGCCGCCCTCGCCCGCCCCCTTCACCCCGAGGGGGTTCAGAGGCGACGGCGACTCTACGTGATAGATCTCGGCCTCCGGCACATTGTCCGCATCCGGCAGCAGGTAGTCCGCCAGCGAGGTGGTGACCGGATTGGCCTGCTCGTCGAACCGCATCTTCTCCAGAAGCGCATTGCCGATGCCATGGGCAACGCCGCCCTGCACCTGGCCCTCCACCAGAAGCGGGTTCACCATTCGCCCGCAATCATGCACCACCACATAGCGCAGGATCTTCACCAGCCCGGTTTCCGGGTCGACCTCCACCTCCGCCACATGGCAGCCATTGGCATAGGTCGCCTGTGGCGGTGCGTAGTAATGGGTGGACACAAGCCCCGGCTCGATGCCCTGCGGCAGCGAGAAGCCGGGCATGCCGCTGGTCATCCGCGCGATCTCGGCAAAGCTCATCGAGCCGCCTTGCGATGCGGCCACACGGGCCATGCCGTTCGCAAGCTCGATCTCGTCTTCCGCAACCTCGAACCGGGCCGCCGCGATCTGCTTGATCTTCTTGGCCACCGCGGCCGACGAGACGCTGATAGAGGATCCCACATTGACCATCAGCCGGCTGGCAAAGGCACCCACCCCGATCGGGATCGAAGCGGTATCGCCGACCTCCACATCCACTTGGGAGATGTCCACATTGAACGTATCGGCAGCGATCTGCGCATAGACCGTCTTGTTGCCCTGTCCCTGCGCGGCCGAGCCGGTGCGCAGCAGAATGCGCCCGGAGGGCAGCACCTGGGTGGTCGCCCCCTCGAACGGGCCGAGCCCGGTGCCCTCCACGTAATTGGCGATGCCCTGGCCGATATAGCGACCCTGCTGCCATGCCGCCCGTTGCCGCTCGCGGAATATGGTCCAGCCCGCCTTCTCTATCGCCAGCGCCTGGCATTTCGGGTAATCGCCGCTGTCATAGACCACCGGCTTGCCGTCCCGGAAGGTCAGCCCCACCGCATAGGGCATCCTCTCCGTCGGAATCAGGTTGCGGCGGCGGATCTCCGCCCGGTCGAGCCCGAGTTCGTCGGCCGCGTGATCGAGCAGCCGCTCCATGGTGAATACCGCCTGCGGCCGTCCGGCCCCGCGCAACGGCGTGGTCGGCACCTTGTTGGTGAACACCACCAGCGTTTCGAGCTTGTAGGCCGGGAGGATATAGGGGCCAGGCAGGGTGACCGACGAGATATAGGGCGAGATCACCCCCCAAGGCAGATACGCCCCCTGATCATGCAGCATCTGTCCGCTGATGCCGAGGATCTTGCCCTCCGCATCGAGCGCCATGCGCATGGTCCACAGCTGGTCGCGTTCCTGCACGGTGGTGAGCAGATGCTCGCGCCGGTCCTCGATCCATTTCACCGGCACGCCCAGCATCCGGCTTGCAATCGCGACCACGATCTCTTCTGGGTAAACCTGCAGCTTGGGCCCGAAACCGCCGCCCACATCCGGGGCGATCACCCGAAGGTCGGTGTCGGCCATTTCCAGCATGTCGCCCAGCGCCCGCTTGAGGCCATGCGGCGCCTGGGTGGCCGACCACACGGTGAGCGTGCCGTGCACAGCATTGAAATCCGCCAGCACCGCGCGGCACTCGATCGGGTTGCCGGTCCCGCGATGCTGCGGGATCCGGGCCGTCACCACATGCGCGGCCGCCTGAAAAGCCGCGGCCACATCGCCATAGCCGACCTGGATCCGTGCCGCGATATTGTCGGACCGATGCGCATGCGCCGTGGCGGCGTCAGGCTCCACGGCCGATGCCAGATCCGCCGCGACCGGCAGCGGCTCGAAATCCACAATGACCATCTCGGCCGCATCCTCGGCGAGGTGGCGGCTCTCGGCCAGCACCACCGCCACCGGCTCTCCGACGAAACATACCTCGTCGCGCGCCAGCGGCATTTGAGTGATCGGCTCGGTGATCGCCGGGTTCGGCACCTGCAGCAGAATGCGCTTGCCCTGCACCACATCGGGCAGATCGGCCGCCGCGAGCACCGCCTTCACGCCCGGCATGGCGCGCGCTGCCTCAAGATCGATGCCGTTGATACGGGCATGGGCAAAGGGCGAGCGCACGAAAGCCGCATGCAGCGTGCCCGGCAGCTTGATGTCGTCGGTGAACCGCCCCTCCCCCTTGAGCAAGGTAGGGTCTTCCACCCGTTGCACCGGCGCGCCGAAAAATCGCGTGGTCATCGCGCGGCCTCCCTGGTCCGGAAAGCCTGCGCCACTTCGAGTGCGGCCTTCACGATGCCGGAATAGCCGGTGCAGCGGCAGAGATTGCCGGAGAGCTCACGACGCAGCTCCTCCTCTTCGATATCTGGGCGATCGCGCAGGAGCTGCGTGAGCGTGATGAGGAAGCCCGGCGTGCAGAACCCGCATTGCAACGCATGATGTTTGCGGAAAGCCTCCTGAAGAGGCGTGAGCGTCCCGTCCTCGGCGGCGAGCCCCTCAACCGTCACCACCTCCGCGCCATCAGCCTGCACCGCCAGCATGAGGCAGCTGCGCACCGCATCGCCATTGACCAGCACCGTGCAGGCGCCGCACACCCCGTGCTCGCAGCCGATATGGGTTCCGGTCAGGTTCAGCTGGTGGCGCAGAAAATCGCCGAGATGCACCCGCGGCTCGACCTCGGCGCTGGTCGATTTACCGTTGACCGTCAGAGTGATCGAGTGCTTCGCCATCATGATCGTCCTTGTGCGGCGCAACGTTGCGCTGCGTCTGACAGGGCGCGCCGGGTGAGCACCATGGCGAGCCGCCGGCGATAGGTACCGCTGGCCATGGCATCATCGGCGATCTCGAGCGACTGAAGCGTCGCGGCCGCTGCCCGCAACGCCTCCTTGGACGCCCGTTGCCCCGCCAGCATGGCTTCCGCCTCCCGCGCCCGAACCGGCGCCATGCCGATGCCGAACACGGAAATGGCCGCCCGGTCGATCACGTCACCGGACATCTCGATGAAGGCTGCAGCCCCGGCCACCGCGAAATCCCCGTGCCGCTGCGCAAACTCGTGGAAGCCCCAACCGTGACGAGCGCCCGGCAGCGCGAAGGTCACCGCGGTGATCATCTCGTCCGGCGCAATCGACGGGGTCATATAGGCGGCGGGATAGTCGGTGATGGGGATTTCGCGCCGACCGGCGGCGGACTCCACCTCCACCACCGCATCATGCAACACCGCCAGCGCCACGAGCTCGGCCGAAGGATCCATGTGGCCGAGGCTGCCGCCGATCGTGCCGCGGTTGCGCGTCTGCAGATGGCCGACATAGTCCAGCGCCGCGGCAAAGATCGGGGCGCGGCGCGCAACCTCGGCGCTGGCTTTCAGCGCCCTCTGTCGGGTCATCGCCCCGACCCGCAGCGTGTCGCCCGGAAGGGAAATGCCGACAAGCTCCGCCAGGCCATTCAGATCGATAAGATGGTCGACGATCACATAGCGCATGTTGAGCATGGCCACGAGCGATTGGCCGCCCGCGAGAAACTTGGCATTGTCGAGCCGGCTCGCGAGGTCCAGCGCTTCGGCTTTCGTCCCAGGCCGGTGATACGCGAACCCCGCCGCCTTCATCGCGCCACCCTGCCGAACAGATACCGGGTGATTGCCAGCCACATGATCCGCAACAGCGAAGGCGGCCGGCTTGCCGGTGCGGGTTGCGACGGGGCAGCAGCAGAGGTCGACACCATCTCCGGCATGTCGGCCGCCGCCGATCCCGCCTGCTTGTCCCGTTCGAGCTGTGCCTGAAGATTTCTGGCGAAATCGTCGATCATGACCTGGGCGGTGGTCTCGATCATGCCCCCGCCGCGGGCATATTGCGCAATGGCGCCGGCAAGCTGCAAATCCGTGTCGATCAACACGCGTGACCCTGCCCCGTCCGGCACCACCTGGAAGACAACGTTGGCACGAGCGGTGCCGCGGGCGCGCTGCTCATTGCCACTGGCGCGCGCCTTTACCCGCAGATTGGCCTCGTCCACCTCCTCGTAGACAGCCGTGCCGCGGAACGACAGGGCGACGGGCCCCAAGCGCACCGACACGGTGCCGACATAGCTGCCGTCATCCCGCGCTTCCAGCAGCTGGGCCCCCGGGAAGCAGGGCGCCACCCGCTCGACTTGATTGAGCAAGGCCCAAGCCTCTTTCGGCGGCAGCGGCACTGCGAATTCATTGTGAAGCTTCATTCCCGCCCCAGGACGGCCGGAAGAGGACCCCCGGCTTTTCTCTCATTCGTTTAGGATTGTATTATCATCATGCAATATGGCGGTCTACCCAGATTTGCGGAGTGACAGCCACCCCAAAAACGAAGCGCCGCGGCCCGAAAGGAGCGCGGCGCAAGAGGCCTGGAACGAGCTTGTTCTCTTAATCGTCGAGCGGCGGCAGGTTCAGCGCATCGTCAACCATGCGGCTCGCCCGCTCGAAGTCATAGGCGCGATACACGTTCATCTTGATGAGGAATGAAGCGCCCCCGTAGAACTTCTCATACTGCTGATGGCGGTTACCGAATTCCGAACCGATGAAGTCCCAGGCGAGCCGCATCAGCGCGACCCGCGATCGCGCATCGGTCTTGGCCGAGCAGAAATACCGCTCGATATCCCGCGCGATGTCCGGGTTCTCGAAATCCGCCTCGGCCGATGGCAGGGTGATCATGGCGGCGCCGGTCAGCTCGCGCACCGTGTCGATCATCCACGGATTGATCTTCGATTGCAGCGCCATGGCCGAATAAAGGGCGGTCTTGGATGGCCACAGCACCCCGTTCTCGTCCACGGTGGCCATCACCTCCTGCGCCTGGAGCATGCCTTCATAGATCGAGGCGAGCGCCGCGATCTCGCCCATTTCCACCATCACCGGCGGCTGCGCATCGTTGCCGGTCGCCTCGTTCATGCGCTTGGCCAACCCCATCAGAAAACGCAGCTTCGTGACATACCGTGCCTGCGCCTGGTGATTCCCATAGAGATGCGATGGCGTCTTCCACCACTGGTTCCAGCAGACCTCCAGGTTGCGGAAGGCAAACACATGCTCCCAGGGCACGAACACGTTGTCGAGCACGAGCAGACAGTCAGTCTCATCGAACCGCGAGGTCAGCGGGTAATCGAAGCTGCTATTAGCCTGGAGCGGGAAGGCGCGGCGGGAAATGAGCTTCACGCCCTCGGCCGTGGTCGGCACCACCAGGCTCAGGGCATAGTTCTCGTCCCCCGGCTTCATCGGATGGATGCAGCTCAAGTGGATATAGTCCGCAAAGACACCGCCGGTCGCGAGCTGCTGGGCGCCCGAGAGATAGATGCCCGCGTCCGTTTCCCTCACCACGCCGGCATAGAGCGTCGGGTCCGACTGCTGGTGCGCCGGCTTGCTGCGGTCGATCTGCGGCGGCACGATCGCATAGGCGAGATAGGCGTGGGTGTCGCGCGCATGTTCATAGAAGCGCACCACATTTTCGGCGAACTGCTCGCCACCCGCCGCGAACACCGAGGGCACCGCGGCGAAACCCGCCAAGAAGTTCGCCACATGGTCCGGCGTGCGCCCCATCAAGCCGAAGCTGCACTCCGCCCATTTCTCGGCGGCGATCCGCTTGGCGCGAAGATCCGCGTGATTGTGTGGAATCTGATAGCAGCGCCACACCGGCTTGCCGTCGGTCGGCGAGGGATAGGTCATCACCTCGCGATTTTCCGGCGCTGCAGCATAATCGAACAGCCTAGCCATCGCGCGGGCGCCGCCGCGAAACGCCGGGTGGCTGGCCGGATCGGTGACCTTTTCGCCGTTCACATAGACACTGCGCGGCGCCGACCGCAAACCTGCCAGAAAATCGGCGCCGGTGCGCAACGGCGCCGTCCCTTGCGACGGATTGCGGCCGTTCAGAGCGGCGGTTGCCGTCATGATCATTCTCCTTCCCTCGGATACGCGCCGTGGACGATCGGGTTCTCGTCCATCTTGCATTTAGCTACAGAATTTATATACATATTGTATCTGTCAAGCACTATCGCAGATGCGGGGACCAAGAGGGCGGAAGCATTGGCAAGCAGGAAACACAAAGCAACCGAGCAAGCGTTTGCCGATGCCTACAGGCCGCCGCTCACCACCTCACGAAGCGACTTTCTCAAGACCGGCCGCGACGACGCGTTTCGCGAAACGATTTACCTCCTGGTCCGGAGCCTCGACCGGCTGCTCGCCTGCCGTGAGGCTTTCGGCCGCGCCATCGGGCTCACCGCCAGCCAGTTCGCCGTGCTCATCGGCACGGCCTATCGCCAGGGCGCCCGGGGTGTCACCATCCGAGACCTCGCCGAGCATGTGTCGCTTGCCTCCACCCACGTCACCACCGAGGTTGGCCGTCTCGCCCGCAAAGGCCTGTTGGAGAAGGTGCCCAACGCTGCCGATGGCCGTAGCGTGCTGGTCTCGTTGACACCAAAGGGTCGCGAGGCCGTCGAGGCGGTCGCACCGCTGGTGCGTGAGGTGAACGACGTGCTATTCGCAGGCATCGCCTCAAGCGACCTTGATATCTTGCAGCAGACTGCACGCCGCCTGCTCGTCAATTCCGAGGAAGCCGCTCTCATCATTCGCCGCCGGACCCGGAGCGGCCATTCCGATTGACGCGTCTTCCCGAACGGCGCCCGTTGACTATCGTCACACTGTCTGACAATTTGACGTTATGATAAGAACGAGGGTCGCTGAGAAGCCGTGGGAGGGGTAAAATATTTCCGGTGAGTCGTCGGTCGTACCTCGGGGACAGCAGAGGCTTCCGCTCGGGTGCGTCATCGCCTGAGCTGTTGCTCGAGGAAAGCCTTGCCCGCATTGACAGGCGTGAGCCTGCGGTGCGTGCCTTCGTGCACCTGGCGCGCGACAGGGCCCGCGCGGAGGCGGAGCAATCCAGTCAGCGCTGGCGCGCGGGCCAGGAATTCTCGGCCATTGACGGAATGGCCATCGCCATCAAGGACATCATCGAGACGGCCGATATGCCAACCGGCCAGGGCTCGCCCATGTGGACCGACTTCGCGAGCCGCCGGGACGCCGCCACGGTGCAGGCGCTGCGCGAAGCGGGTGCCATCATCCTGGGCAAGACGACAACCACCGAATTCGCGTCCACGGAACAATACGCCCCCACCACCAATCCCCACGACACGACCCGGACGCCTGGTGGGTCGAGCAGCGGCTCGGCTGCGGCGGTCGGCGCCGGCATGGTGCCGGTGGCAATCGGCAGCCAAGTGGTCGGCTCCACCCTGCGGCCGGCCAGCTATTGCGGCTGCATCGGCTTCAAGCCCACCTACGGCGCCCTCAACCGTGGCGGAAGCTACGACTATTTGAGCCAGAGTTGCGTCGGTATCATCGGCGCAGCCCTCGATGATGTCTGGGCGGTCGCCCGCGCCATCGCCGATCGGGTCGGCGGCGACCCCGGCCATGCGGCGCTGTCCGGTCCGTCAAGCCTGCCAGCGGCCCAGGCCCCTCGGCGTCTGGCGTGGCTGGAAACGGACGGTTGGAAGACGGCATCGCCCGGCGCAATCGCCGCTCTCGAAGCGGAATTGGCCATGCTCCGCGGCCATGGGGTCGAGATCGTTCGCCGCAACGACGATCCCGCCCTGGACCGGCTCGAGCAGGCCATCAGCGGCGCATTGGATCTGACCTGGCGGATCATGTCCTGGGAATTCCGCTGGCCGCTCGCGAGTTATGTTCGCACGCACCCCGATGGGGTGAGCAAGGCCATGCGGGGCCGCCTAGCGGATGCCGAGAAGATGACGCCCGCCGATTATGACGCCGCACTGGCCAGGCGCGGCGAGATCCGCTCGATCTTCCATGATGTCGCGGCCCGGTTCGACGGATTTCTCGCCTTGGCCGCCACCGGCGCCGCCCCCGTCGGCCTGGGCTATACGGGCGACCCCCGTATGAACGTGCCCGCCTCGCTGCTTGGCACGCCGGCGGTCTCGCTGCCTCTTCTGGCCGACCAGGGCCTGCCGCTCGGTCTGCAGCTCATTGGCCGGCCGGGGCAGGATGCTGCGCTGATGGCGCTTGCCCATTGGCGCTGGACCTTGCCTTAGCAGCCGGAGGGGCGAGGATGAGAGGCTTATTCCTACGGTTTGGCGACCGTGCGCTGGAGGGGCTGAAATATATCATAGGCCTGCTGCTGCTGGGCGGTGTGTTTCTCAATCTGGTCAATGTCTGCCTGCGCTATGTCTGGGGCCGGCCGTTCGCCTGGACCGAAGAGATCATGGTGTTCGGCCTCCTGTTCATCGTCATGGCGGGCACGGTGATCGCAACGGCGCTGGACCAGAACCTCAAGATCGACATCCTGGTCCAGATCCTGAGACCCAAATGGCAGAGCGCTCTCCGCATTTTCGCGCACTGCGTGTGGATCGGCGTGAGCCTCTATCTCGCGGTCCAATCCTACACGGTGGTCTCGCTGATGATGCGCTTGAGCCAGAAAAGCCTCACCCTACGCATCCCCACCTGGATACCTCACAGCTTTCTGCTGGTCGCCTTCATCCTCTCCGCCTGCGCCGCCCTCTATGCCATTCTGCGCGAGCTGCGGTCAGCGCCGCCTTCGGCCGATTCCAAGGGCTAGGAGCGGCTTGTGGTCTGGACTCTGATAGCCCTTCCCATCGTCGGCATCTTGGTCGGGCTGCCGGTTTTCCTGACTCTGATGGTCAGTGTGCTGGCGACGCTCGCCTTCATTCTGAACATGCCCTCGACGATGCTCCACCAGACCATCTTCGGGAGCATATCGAGCTATACCCTGCTGGCGATCCCGTTTTTCATCTTCGCCGGCGAACTCATGGGGCGCGGCGGCATCTCGCGCCGCATCATCGATTGGGTACTGGCGCTCGTCGGCCGCACGCCCGGCGCGATCGGCATGGTGGCCGTAGGCACCAGCAGCATCTATGGAGCGATCTCCGGGTCGAGCCCGGCGACCGTCGCCTCGGTCGGCCGGCAGCTCTATCCGGAAATGGTGCGCGCCGGCTATGGGGTGCCCTTCACGCTCGGCCTGATCAATGCAGGCGGCGCAATCTCCATCGTCATTCCCCCCAGCATCAATTTCATTCTTTATGGCGCGGTCGCCGAACAGTCGATCGTCAGCCTGTTCACCGCAGGGATTCTGCCGGGACTGTTGCTCAGCGGAATGCTGGCACTCGCCGTGCTTGCCTATGCCTGGCACAAGAACATCCGCGAAGGCGCCGAATTCTCGCTCGCGAATGTCGCACTGGCGACCCGCCGGGCCTTCTGGTCGCTCCTCACCCCCATCATCGTGCTCGGTTCGATCTATGGCGGGATCGTCTCGCCGACTGAAGCCGGCGGCATCGCCTGCGTTTACGCGCTCTTCGTCACGGTGCTGATCCACCGCGACCTCACCTTGCGCGAGGTTCTCGATATCGCCGGCAATTCTGCCCTGCTCACCGCCCAGATCATGATCATCGTGGCGGCGGCCGGCATCTTCTCCTGGATTCTGACCATTAGCGGCTTTCAGAACACTCTGGTGTCCTATGTGTCTGATCTCCAGTTGCAGCCTTGGATGATCCTACTGGCGATCAATGCCCTTCTGCTGCTCATCGGCTGCTTCATCGACCCGACCTCCGCCGTGCTGACCCTGACGCCGCTCCTGCTGCCCATCGTCCAGCATCTGGGGGTCAATCCCATCCATTTCGGCGTGATCATGACCGTGAACCTGAGCATTGGGATGTACACGCCGCCCTTTGGGCTCAACCTGTTCGTCACCCAGGCGGTCCTCAAAGCCCGCACGGTAGACATCTACCACGGCGTCTGGCCCTTCGTGGGCCTCCAGGTCATCGCGCTGCTGCTGATCACCTACATTCCCTGGTTCGCGATGGCCCTGCTCCAATGACGTTATCGCAGCAGCACCCACGACAATGAAACGAGAGGGAGAAAACAGATGAGACAGGCAAGACGGCAAGGCGGAATTGTTGCGGCAGCGATTGGAACGACGCTGTCGATGTTGCTGGCGGCACCGGCATTCAGCGCCGATTACGTGATGAAGCTTTCGACGCCGACCATCAACGACATGCAGCACGAGTGGATGCAGATGTATGAGAAGGAGCTGGAGGCGCGGACCAATGGCCGCATCGACGTCCAGCTCTATCCTGCAAGTCAGCTCGGTCCCATCAACAATGTGATGGAGGGTATGCAGCTCGGCACGATCGAGGCGACGATCACGCCCTTTGAGTTCTATGTCGGTGTCGACCCCCGCTTCCAGGTGCCCGCGGTTCCAGGGCTGTTCGATTCCATGCAGGATGCCCGTACCAAGCTGGACGATCCCAAAGTACGCGAGCACCTGCTCAATCTCGCGGCGGACAAGGGCATTGTCGGCATCAGCATTGCGGTTTACGGGCCGCAGATGATCGCCACGCGCAACAAGGTGAACACGCTCGCCGATCTGTCAGGCCAGCGGATTCGCGTGCTCGCGTCGGAAACCGAAATCGGCACCATCAACGCCCTTGGCGCCTCGGCCGTGCCGATGCCGCTCAACGAGGTCTCGGCCGCGCTGCAGCAAGGCGCGATCGACGGTGTCAGCACGGTGCTCGACGTCTTCGTCTCGCTGCGCACCAATGAGGTCGCACCCAACGTGACGAAGACGGAACTCTGGTATCTTGTCTCGCTGGCCTCGGTCAGCAAGGCCTGGCTCGACAGCCTGCCGGAGGATTTGCAGAAGATCGTGATCGAGACCGGCAAGGACATCGAGCACCCGATGTTCGAGCGGCAGCTCGAGCGCGACAAAGCCAACAAAGAAACCTGGACCAAGAATGGCGGCACCTTCACCGAGCTGAACGAGGCCGACAGGACGAAGGCCAACGAGGCTGCTGCCGGCGTGGCCAAGGCGTTCCTCGACGCCCATCCCGAGATGAAGGAAACCTACGACCTGATCAACAACGCGGGGACCAACTGAACAGCCGGATTGCCGCCGGTCTGACCGCCGGCGGCAACTTTCTGGGTGAGCCGATTCAATGGCTGCTGCCCGAAAAATCCTGCATGATTCGGCTCTCCGCCACCCGCACCCGGTTGATGGCGGCCGGCGTGTTGCGGCTGCGTCCCACGAACCGGGGCACGCCATCGGTGATCACCGCAGCCACTGCCGGTATGTCGCCGTTGCGGATCGCGCTGAGCGCGTCGGACTTCGACCCGCCCGCGCAGGCATCCAGAATGATCACGTCCGCATCGCGCCGTGGCGCCAGGATGCCGCTGTTCAATCCATAGATGCGGGCATTGTTGCCGGTGGCCGCGGCGATGGCGATTTCAGGCTCCATATTCCCCAGCGCGCACAGGTGAGTGAGCGTGTAGAGCATGCCCAAAGGCATGATGCCGCTGCCGGTCGGTGTATCGGTCGCGACCAGCAGGCGGTCGAGCCGGCCCTTGCGCGCAAGGAGGTCGGCGACCAGCAACGTCGTGCGCAGATTGCCGGCGGTGCAGACCTGGAGCGCAATCTCTGTCTCGTCCACCAGCACCGGAAAATCTTCATCCGGCATGGCCACCGGCCCCCCATTGACGTGGAAGGAGACATGGGGGTCCGCCGCCTTCACGTGCTTGGCCCAGATACCGGCAGAGCCCGGGATGGACGAGCCGCCCGTATGCATGGTCGTGATCATGCCGTGGCGCTTCGCCATCTGCACGTAAGGCGCATATTCGATGGGGTCGCTGAAGGCGCCGAACCCGGCCTTGGCCAGCTTTACGCCCTTGCGGGCAAGCTCGGCAAAATCCGCCTCTTCAAGGCCCGGTTCCAGGATCACCGAGCCGGCCAGCACACGCATCCCCCCAGGGCGAAAATGCTCGAAGCATTTCAGCGCTGCAACGGCCAGCGCCTTCACGCCCTCGCGGTCCTTCGGCCGTCCGGGCGTGTGAACCTCGGATGCGGTGATCGCGGTGGTGATGCCGCCATGGGTGTAGCTTTCGAGAAAGCCCACGGTGCGCTGACGCGGCGTGTAGTCGCCGAAGGTGATGTGCACGTGAGAGTCGATCAGCCCTGGCGCAGCGATGGCGCCATCCGCGTCGATCACCACGTCACACGCCTTCAACGCGCTGTCCGGGACGGAGCCCACGGCCTCGATCACGCCGCCATCCATCAAGATGGCGTCGCCCGCTATGGTCGGGGTTTCGAGATCACCGGAGACGATCCCGCCGAGATTGACGATCGCGGTTCGCATGGACCCAGGCTCCTTCCGAAGGCGCTGTCAGGATTGCCGCGTGCGGGCCATCACCTCCTCGTGGGTAAGGCCGCCGACCCGCGCATTCAACCGGCCGCGGCTCGCCACGCAGAAGATCACCGCGATCTCGTCGGGCAGCGGCGTGTCGGCCAGCGCAAGGGTCATTCCGTCATAGTGCGAGCGCACATAGACGTCGTCCTTGTGGTTCATGGGAATGTCGATCGGCGTGCCTGGTGCCGCCACCTTGGTCATGGAAGAGATCCACGCCTTTCCGCCGCCGATTGCTGCCCGGAAAGGCTCCGCGAAAGCGGTGGTCAGAAGCGCGTTCCCATGCTCCTGCTCGCCGGCGAGGCCGACCAGACCGGCCTTGCCATAGCTCTGCACCTCGGCATCGCCCATCGCCGCGAGCGCACGTTTCGCCATCAGCTGCCCGAGCTCCACGCTTGCCTCGATCATCGGCTTGAGGTCTCGCACATATTGGCCGGCATGAGGATTGGCGACCACGGCCACCACGGCCACCTTGCGGAGCGGATCGGCAGCGACTTGGCCGAAATCCTCCGTCTTGTCCTCGATGACCGTGAACTGGCGGCGTATGGTGAGTTGCATCGGCGGCCTCGGCATAGCACAAGCTTGACAAACATGTGATCGGGTCTAAAGCATTGTCAGACAATCTGTCAATATTGCCGATGGTAGGGTGCGATGGCTGACGAGACGCTGAAAGGGCGCGCGGTCCTGTTTTCTGAAATGACGCCCGGTGCGTCCTTCCTGCAGCAGTTCAACGACTGGTATGACCGCGAGCACATCCCGGTCCGGATGAAGTGCCCTGGCTTCGTCAGCGCTCAGCGATACAAAGCGCGCGACGGAGAAGGCTATCTCGCCATCTACGAGCTCGATGATGCAGGCGCGCTGTCCACCCCCGAATATCAAGACGTGAAGAACAAGCCGTCGGACGAGACGCGATGGATGCTGGCCAATGTCACCGGCTTCACCCGCTACCTCGCCGCCGAGACCAGCACGCGTCTCCGGCAGGACACGGCCGTTGACGCGGGCTTGGCGGCACCGGTCATTCATTCCGTGTGGTTTCAGGTCCCCGAGAGCGACGGCCCGGAGTTCGACGACTGGTACGAGACCGAGCATATTCCCATGCTCATGAAGTCGCCCGATTGGCTCATGGTGCGCCGCCTGCGGGTGCTGGACGGCGTGCCCGATCCGTTCACCCACCTTTCGATCCATTATCTCGCCCGAGAGGAAGCGTTGAACTCGCCCGAGCGCCAGGCCGCAAGATCCACCCCATGGCGGGCACGGCTGGCCGAGCGCGCGTGGTTCAAGCCGAGCTATGCCGTGTTCCGGCGCCACGGTGGACGGCAAAATGGCAGAAGCTGACGGCCAGCGCCTGGATCTGCGGATCCAGCCGACTTCGGTCCAGAAACAGACGGTCGAGCGGCTGCGCGACGCCATCGTGGCCGGGATCTTCAAGCCAGGCGATCGGCTGGTGGAATCGCAGCTCTGCAGCATGCTCGGCGTGAGCCGCGCTTCCCTGCGCGAGGCGCTGCGCAGCCTCGAGGCAGAGCGGCTGATCGCCTTCCTGCCGAACCGCGGCACGCTGATACCGGTGCTGTCCTGGCAGGAAGCGCACGAGATCTATCATGTCCGCGCCATTTTGGAGGGAGAGGCCGCGGCCCTGTGCGCCGAACGGGCAAGCCCAAAGGATCTCGCCGAGATGACCGAGGCCCTGCAAGGCTTCGCCGCGGCGGTGGAGGAAGGCGACAGCGCCGGCCTGCTCAAGGAGACCGCGCGGTTCTACGAGGTCATTCTCGCGCGCTGCGGAAACGCCGTTATCGCCGAGATTTTGCAAGGCCTTAATGCCCGCATCAGCTTCCTGCGCAACCGCTCGATGTCGCGCCCGGGCAGGGCCAGGTTCAGCCTCGCGGAAATGCAGGCGATACTGAACGCCATCGAGCGGAAGGACAAGGAAGGTGCCCGCCAAGCGGCCGTCACGCATGTCGAGAAGGCATCCGATGCGGCCCGGCAGACATATTCCGAATCCGGCGAATTGCGGGACGGGGGCTGATCTCCTGAATGCGCGCAATGCAGCAGAACGGCCTTGCGGCCACTCAGGACAACAACCGGCGCGGCATCCTGCTGATGATGCTGGCCGTGCTCGGCCTCATCGTGAACGACACCCTCATGAAGCTGGCGTGCGAAGAGCTGCCCGTCGGCCAGGCCATCTTCCTGCGCGGTCTCATTTTGATCCCCGTGCTCGCCGCTGCGGCCTGGCAAACCGGCGCGCTCCATCACATACGCGTTGCGCTCCAGCCTGCCGTTGCCCTGCGCACCTTTGGCGAGGTGGTGTCGACCGCGCTCTTCACCAGCGCGCTCGCCCGCCTGCCGATAGCCAATGCCACGGCCATTCTCCAGCTTGTCCCGATCCTGTCCATAGCCGGTGCCGCGCTGATCCTTGGCGAGAAGGTCGGCGTGCGGCGCTGGACCGCTGTGATGGTCGGCTTTGCCAGCGTGCTGCTGATCATCCGTCCCGGTCTTGAGGGCTTCAATGCCTGGTCCTTCGTGGTCGTCTTGGCCGCCTTGTTCGTGACCTTGCGAGACTTGTCCTCGCGGCGCCTCCCGCCGGGTACGTCTTCGGTGTTCGTGTCGCTGGTTGCGGCGGTCGGCGTAACCCTGCTGTCCCTGGGGATGGCCTGCTTCGAGGACTGGCGGCCGGTCAGCGGCCGCAGCGCCACCTATGCCTTGTGCGCGGGCTTCGTTGCGGCGGGCGCCTACTTCACCATCATAAGTGCCATGCGCGCCGGCGAGGTCGCCGTAGTGTCGCCGTTCCGCTACACCATCATCCTCTGGGCCATCCTTATCCAGATCGTCGTCTTCGGCAGCACGCCCGATCTTCCGACCTTCATCGGCGCCCCGGTTCTGGTCGCCACCGGCATCTATTGCTTCCTGCACGAGGGCCGGCGCCGAAGCTGGGCGAGACGTCAGATATCGGGAGTACCGGACCAGTCGACTGGCCCATCCACATAGCGCAGGCCACGCTCGGCCAGCTTGTGCCGCAAGCCGAACACGTCCATGGTCACCTCGCCGGCCTCGAGCCTCGCCCGTATGTCTTCCTCGGTCCTGACCCGCGCCTCGGCGGCGGCAAGTACTGTCTCGCCCTGCCTGCGCGGCACGACCACCACGCCGTCGTCATCGGCCACCACGATGTCGCCGGGCACCACATGCACACCGGCGCACACGATCGGCACATTCGCGCTGACCACCTGCTCCTTCACGGTTCCCTGTGCCGAAACCGTGCGCGCCCAAACGGGAAATCCCATCGACCTGATCTCGGCCAAGTCGCGGATCCCCGTGTCCAAGACCGCCCCTCGGGCCCCTCGCACCTTGCAGGCGGTGGCGAGGAGGTCGCCTATATAGGCGTCGCTGCAGTCGGACAGCGGCGCAACCACCAGGATGTCGCCGGGTTTAAGCAGCTCCAGTGCCACATGCAGCATCGCATTATCACCCGGCGGGCAAAGGGCCGTCACCGCCGAGCCGGCCACACGCGCCCCGCCCTGCATGGGACGAATGCGCGGGTGCATCAGCCCGCGCCTGCCCTGGGCTTCCAGAACGGTCGCAACCCCCAGCCGCGCCAAGGCGTCGACGACCTCCGCAGGTGCCCTCTCAATATTGCGGATTACAACGCCTTTCATTCCACACTCCTCGGCATGTATTAAAGAGTTCCTTCGGCTGGTCGCTTCTGCCGCCCGCGCAGCGCCGACACCAGCGCCCAAATGATTGCCACTAGCGAAAGCCCAAGCAGTCCCGCACTGACTGGCCGGGTCACGAAAACGGAAAGATCGCCGCCGCTGAGGAGCAGCGATCGGCGGAAGTTCTCCTCTAGCATTGGCCCCAGAATGTAGCCGAGGAGAATCGGCGCGGCCTCGAAGCCGATGAGCACCATGACATAGCCAGCCAGTCCGATGACGGCCACCGACAGCACATCCACATACGAGTAGGTGATCGAGTAGACCCCCACGCCAATGAATGCCACCACGGCAGGGAAAAGATACTGATAGGGAATGGCGAGGATCCTCACCCAGATGCCGATAAGCGGGATATTGAGGATCAGCAGCAGCACATTGCCAATGAAGAAGCTGCCGACCAATCCCCAGAACAGCTCCGGGTTCTCCGTGATCACGCGCGGACCGGGCTGAATGCCGTGGATCAGCAGCGCACCAAGCATCAGTGCCATGACCGCGTCGCCCGGAATGCCGAGTGTAAGCGTCGGTATGAAGGCCGCCTGTGCCGTGGCATTGTTGGCGCTTTCAGGCGCTGCGACGCCTTCGATCGCGCCGTGCCCGAAACGCTCGGGTGTTCTCGACACGCGCTTCTCGAACGCATAGGCCATGAACGATGCCATCGACCCGCCACCGGCCCCCGGCAAGATCCCGACGGCCGTACCTACAGCGGAGCCACGTAGAGTGGGGACTATGCTCTGTCGGAGGTCCTTGCGGGTCGGCATCAGGCTACGCAGCGTGATCTTGTCCTGTCGTGCGGCATGATCGTTCTTTTTTCCGGCGCTGCTGATCACTTCGGTCAGACCGAACAGCGCCATAGCGAGCGCGACGAGGCTTATGCCATCGAACAGTTGGGGAATGCCGAAGGTGAACCGCATCGTCCCGGTATTCACATCGGTGCCGACCAGGCCCAAGATTAGACCGATCACCACCGAGGCAGCGCCCATGAGCGGATTCCCCTGACAAAGGGTGGCGGTGGCCACCAGCCCCAGCACCATCATCGCGAAGTAGTCAGCCGAGGCGAAGGTGAGCGCAACTTCTGCAAGAGGTGGCGCGAGGGCGATCAGAACGGCGATCGCCAGCACGCCGCCAATGAAGGACGCGATGGTGGTGATGAACAGCGCCACACCCGCTCTGCCCTGACGCGCCATTGGATAGCCATCGAGACAAGTGACCGCGGTAGAGGCGGTGCCTGGAAGCCGCAACAGGATCGATGCGATCGAGCCGCCGTATTGCGCGCCATAATAGATGCCGGCCAGCATCACCAGCGCCGCGGTCGGGGGTACGTGAAAGGTCATCGGCATCAGCATAGTGATCGCCGCGAGATGGCCGATCCCCGGCAGCACGCCCACTACCATGCCTAGCGTGACGCCCAAGAGGCAATACAGCAAGTTTTCAACTGCAAGCGCCGCAACGAAGGCCAATTGGATATTGTCCAGAAACGTCATTACGCCCCCCACCGGACCGCCGCCAGCGGAATTTGGAGGACCAGCACGAACAGCACGTAGGTGAGCGCCATCAGCCCCAAGGCGAGCAGGAGCGTACCGATCTTGCTGCTATTCGGATCCGCCAGGCTGGCGATGACGGTCGTCAAGGCAACGGCCGGCAGCATGCCGAAACGATCAATGGTCAAGGCGAAGGCAGCGAGTGCGCCGGGAATGGCGATGTACGGACGGAGATTGAGGCTGATGCCCGTGTCCTCGCCCATCGCGAGAAAGGCCTGGCCCAATAGGGCCAAGCCGATCAACAGGAGCAACCCGCCAAGCGCGGCGGGAAACAACCCCGCCCCAACCTCGCCCAAAGTGCCGATGGAATATCCCGCTCCATGCCAGGCCACGAAGGCGCCGAGCAGGACGCAGATGAACCCGGCCAGCAGAGTCTTCCTGGTTAGTGTGAGCATCGATCGCGCTCCCACGCCGAACCGCCAGGGCCGGCCGCGCAGCGCGGCGCATCCCTGGTCAGCACGATGGAACGGTGCCGCGGCGCGGCGCCGCCTGCAATATCAATTGGCCTTGATATCGGCTTCCCTGACAATCCGTCCGAACTGCTCGCGCTCGCTTTCCAGCCGCTGCGCGAACTCGGCCGATGTGCTCGGAATGACCGATGCCCCGCCAGCCGCGAATTGCTTCTGCACCTCCGGCTTCGCCAACACCGTAGCGATGTCCCGCTGGATTTTCTGCACGATCCCGTCCGGCGTTCCGGCCGGCGCGAATATGCCAGCCCATTGAGTGGTGGCCACCTTCGGTATACCGCTCTCGGTGAGCGTGGGCAGGTCCGGTGCGGCATCCACGCGCTTTTCGCTGGTGACGGCAAGAATCTTGATCTTGCCGCTCTCGACGTAGGGCCGCACGGAGGAATAGGCGAGCACGCCCACCGGAACCTCGCCGCCAGCGAGAGCAGTGGCCGCCGGCGCTCCACCCCGGTAGCCGATGTGGCGCAGCTTCAGCCCGGCCTCCAAGGCCATCCACTCACCGGTCAGGTGGTTCAGCGTTCCATTTGCCGGAGAAGCGTAGTTGATCTGCTCCGCCTTGGCCTTCGCGAGGAAGTCCTCCATCGAGTCGATCCCCGAATCCGCATTCGCCGCCACCACGATCGGCGTGTCGCTGATCAGGGTAATCGGAACAAAGTCCTTCTGCATGTCATAGGGGATCTCGGTAAAGAGCAGTCCATTGATCACGCTCACGCCGGCTTCGGCGGCAAGCAGGGTATATCCGTCGGGTTTTGCCCGCTTGGCCGCCGTGGCCGCGATGAAGCCGTTCCCCCCGGTTCTGTTCTCGACGATGACCTGTTGGCCCCACATTTGCGAGAGTTGCTCGCCGACGATGCGGGCCGCGATATCGACAATCCCGCCCGGTGCGAAGGGAACCAGGATGGTAACATTTCTGGTCGGATAGCTCTCCTGCGCTGCAGCGCCGGTAACGGTCGTCATCACCGCCAGTAGTGCCGATGCAATCAGCTTCTTCATGCGCCCTCTCCTTGTGCGGTTGTTCCCTCGTTTATTGTTGTTGTTGCAGTGGCGAGGCGGGTGCTTGCGTCATTCGCCTCGCGAGAATGGTGGGTTGGCATAGCCTGCTGCCACATGGACATCGATCAGATATGGCTTTCCCGCCTGAACTTCCTCGAGCGCACGTTGAAGGGCCTGCTCGAGACGCGCGTGATCCCGGATAGGACCTTCCGCTGCCACGCCTTGCGCTCGCGCGAGTCCGGCGAGGTCAACTGGGGGCTCGTCGATGCGCTGGCCAATCCAGCGGTTCTCCACGGGTCGGCCCCGGCGCTTTGCAACCGCCTCCTGGTGAAGCTCGTCATTGAAGTTGGAGCGGTTGTTCGAGATGATGAACAGGGCGGGGATCTCGTAGTGAGCCGCGCTCCACAATGCCGTGCAGCCCTGCAGAAAGTCGCCGTCTCCCAGGACCGACACCACGATCCGCCCAGCATCCTTGAGCGCCAGCGCCGCCCCTATGGTGATGCCTGGCCCTGCCGCCAGGCCCGCTCCACCGTCGTGGCCGAGATAATCGAGCGGCCCGCGGAAAGGATAAACATCGCCTGCCCAGCCGATCGTCACATGGGCCAAGGTTAGAGGCAGGCTGGCCCTGATCTTCGCAAGCGCAACCTCGATGTCGCGCGGCGCGATCTCCTCGCCCGGCTTGGCCGCATAGGTCGGTTCGGGCCTGGACTGCGATATTGGCATTGGCCGGGGTTTGACATCGCCTCGCGCCTCGATGGTCGTAACCAGCTGCGCCACAAATCGGTCCGCGTTGGCCATCACCGGCACGTCCACCGGGGGCAGACCGAAATAGTCCATGCTCCAGCCGCGATGGATGTGGCTGTCGAGCGAGACATGGGCGATCGTGGCGACGATCTCCTCGGTCTTGCGCGTCACCTGCAGCAGGAATCCGTTCAGGTCCACCCAGTCGAGGCTGACGATCACATCGGCCTCCCGCACCAGGTCCTTGGCTTTGGGTGAAAGCCAGTTCAGCGGGGCGTGCGCATGCAGCGGATGTTCGGTAGGGAACACCGCCCGTTCCCGGATCGAGGTCATCACCCGGGCACCGGTCAGCTCAGCCAAGCGGACGCGCAGGTCCCATGCATCCTGCCGGCGCGACCCGCGGCCGAACAACAGCAGCGGCTTCTTCGCCCCGAGCAAAAGGTCGGCCACCCGGTCCACCACGGCGGCATCGGCGCTGGGTGGCTGGGATGGCGCATAGCGGTCGCGCGGCAAGGTGACCGGGCGTTCCAGTTTCTGCTCCTGCAGGCCGGCATCCAGGCAGATGTAGACGGGCGCGCGCGGCTCGGTATGCGTGAGCTGGGCGCCGCGGAGAAAAGCTTCGATGACGGCTTCGGGCGAGCGCGGCTCATCATCCCATTTCACATAATCGCGCAGCAGCGCACCCTGGTCCTTGGCCGTATGGATCCAGTCGATCCATGGGCGCCGCAACTCTGGGGCAACCGGGCCGGTCGCACCCACCACCAGCATTGGCATGCGGTCGCAATAGGCATTGAACACGCCCATAAGTCCGTGCATCAGCCCGACATTGCTGTGCAATATGGCACCCATGGCCCGGTCCGTTGCCTTGGCATAGCCATGGGCGATCGACACGACATGGTCTTCATGCAAGCACAGCAGCATCTTCGGCTTTTCGTTGCCGAGATAATTGACCAGACTATCGTGGAACCCGCGATAGCTTGCACCGGGATTGAGCGCCACATACTCGATGCCCAAATGGTGCAGCATTGCGGCAGCAATGTCGCTCCCCCATGCCAGCTCCGCCGGCTCGTTCGGTAACACGGGCGCTTCGTTCCGCTTCATCGATATCCTTCCCTATAGACGTGGCGGAGGCGATCTTGCGCCGCCTTGTTCACATTGGTCGATACCGCCGCAGTTCTTTTGCTGTTTTCTCCTACTGGCCTGAGTGGACGGGCTGGCTGTTCATGCTGTTTCGACTTCTCTTGGCTGGCTTTCGGCCCTCAGTTTGCGTGCTGCGCCCTGCACTGCCTCCATGATTTCCGGATACGCCCCGCAGCGGCACAGATTGCCCGACAAATAATCGCGGATCTGCTCCTCGCTGGGATCCGGGTGCTCCTCCAGCAGACGCTGCGTCATCATGATGAAGCCGGGCGTGCAGAAGCCGCACTGGAACGCGCCCGCCTCGATGAAGGCCTCCTGGATCGGATGTAGCGCCTCGCCCGATGCCAGGCCCTCGACTGTGTCCACCCTGGCGCCGTCCACAAACAGTGCGAGATACAGGCAGCCCGACACCGTCTCCCCGTTCACGCGCACCGTGCAGCAGCCGCACAGGCCCTGCCCGCAGCTCTCGCGGGCGCCGAACAGAGCGAACTCGTTCTGCAGGAGCTCGATCACCGTGTGGTGCGGCGCGACCATGGCTGTGACCGGCCGTCCGTTGAGTGTGAAGCTGATGGTGCGGTGCTCGGCCATTACTCGTCCTCGAGCGGATTGTTCTGTGCGGCACGCATGGCCCGGTAAACGGCTTCCGGCGTGATTGGCAGCGATGTGACGCGCACGCCTACCGCATCCTCGATGGCGTTGGCGACGGCGGGCGATAGGCCAAACGTCGCCGACTCGCCCACGCCCTTGGCGCCGAACGGGCCGGTGCGCTGCTCGGCGGCCACCGCCTCGTTCTCGATCACCGCCGGGACATCGTGGAAGGACGGGATCTTGTAATCCGCCAGAGTCGGATTGGTGAGCTGTCCCGCAACGAACTCCATGCGCTCCGACAGGGTAAAGCCGAGCTGCATGATTGCGGCGCCCGACAACTGGGTCTCGACGATTCGCGGATTGAGGGGCTTGCCGAGATCCGCCACGTTGACCATGCGCGTGACCTTGACGTGCCCGGTCTCGGTGTCCACCTCGACCTCGACGCCGGTCGCGCCGATCATCCAGAACGGCGTCACGTTCTCCGACAAGCCGGTGTCGTGGTCTGGCGATTGGTAGGGCGGAATGAAGCTGCCAACCCCGATGACATTGCCGGCCTGCATCCCGTATTTCTTCCTGAACAGCGCCGGGATCGGCAGATTGGTCTGCTCGGGCTCGCCCACCTCCCGTGCAAGCGCTGCGAGCTTCGCCTTGGCATCCTCGGCGGCGAGCCGCACCGCATTGCCCATGTGGAAGGTCGAGCGCGAGCCGAGCGTCGCCATGTCGTACGGCGTCACATCCGTATCCGGGCGCACCACGCGCACGCTTTCCGCCGGGATGTTCAGAACCTCGCCGACGATCTGCGCCATGGCCGTGTCCGAGCCCTGCCCCATATCGACTGTGCTGGAATAGAGCGTGCAGCTGCCGTCTGCCGACACATTGACGATGGCCATCGAGGTGGTAGGGACAACGCTCGCCTTGAAGCCGATGGCAAGGCCGCGCCCGCGCCGGATCCGCCCCGTGCCGCGGTCGAACGGCGCGCTCCAGTTCAGGCGCGCGGCCGTGCGCTCCAACACCTCCTCGATCGCCGCATCCACCATGATCGTGCCGGTGGCCTGCGGCCGGCCGTTGCGCAGGATGTTCTTGCGGCGGATCTCCAGCGGGTCGATGCCGAGCGCGCGGGCGATGAGATCCGTATGGCTCTCATACGCCCAGACCAGCTGCGGAATGCCGAAGCCGCGCAGTGCCCCGGCCGGCGGCCGGTTGGTGTAGACCGCCGCCGATTCGAGGTAGACATTGTCGATGTCGTAAGGCCCGGCCGCGGTGAAGCCCGACTTCTGCGTCACCCGCGGGCCGATATCGGCATAGGCTCCACCGTTCCACCACACGTCGCACCGGCGCGCGATGATACGGCCATCCTTGGTGACGCCGCTCTTGATCCGGAAGGTCGTCGGGTGCTTGGTGATCGTGTAGAATTGCTCTTCCATGGTGAGCGCCACGCGCACCGGCGCATGGACGAGAAGAGCAAGGGCGGCCGCAAGGGCCTCGAGCTTTATATAGAGCTTTGCACCGAAACCTCCGCCCAGATGTCCGGTCTTCACGCGCACGCGATTCTCGGGCCAGCCGAGCAGCCGGGCGATCTCGATGCGCACGAAGGACGGGCTCTGCGAAGCCGTATAGATCGTGAGGCCCGCCCCGCTTGGCTCGGCCAGCGAGATCATCGGCTCGAACGGCGTGTGCATCACCTGCTGGGTGGTGAATTCGTGCTCGAACACATGATCGGCCTCCACGAAGGCCTGGTCCACGTCGCCGCGCACCAGCTTATAGTCCAGCGCCACATTGGTGTTGCGCACGCCAGCGAGATGCTTGAGGTCCGGGAAGGTCCCGGCGGGCTTCAGCTCCTCATGCACATAGATGTCGGACCTTGCCGCCTCGACCTCGTCATAGACCGCCGGCAGCTCCTCGTAATCCACCGTGACCAGCCTGGCCGCCTCCTCGGCCACGTGAGGGTCGCGCGCCAGCACCACGGCAACCGGCTCGCCCGCATAGCGCACCTTGTCGATCGCCAGGATCGGCTGATCGTGAAAAGCCGGCCCGTAATAGGGATGCGGGATCAGTTTGCGGATCTCCTCGGCCGTGACCACCGCGTGCACGCCCGGCACATTCGCCGCCGCGCTCGCGTCGATGCTCTTGATGCGGCCGTGGGGCACTGTGCTGCGCACGATCTTGGCGTGCAGCATGCCAGGCAGGCGCAGATTGTGGGTATATTCCGCCCGTCCGGTCACCTTCGCCCAGGACTCCAGCCGGTGGACCGAACGCCCGACCTGGCCCTGCGGCATAAGCTTGGCTGTGGTCATTGCACGGCTGCTCCGGTATCGGTGTTGTCTAGCGCCTTGGCGAGGGCGCGCGCCACGTTCACGCGGATGAGCTGCTTCTTGTAGGCGGCAGAGCCCCGCACGTCGGACACGACGTCGGCCTGCTTTGCGGCCGCCTCCCCGGCTGCGCGAAAAGCCTCATCGCCGATGGGGGCTCCATTGAGCACCGTTTCCGCATCAGCCATGCGCGTCGGCGTCACGGTCGCCGCGCTGACCACGATGCGGGGATCACGAATGGTGTTGCCGGCCGCATCGAAAGACACGGCGATGCCGACCGCCGGCCAGTCATGCGCCGAACGGGTCGTGCATTTGATGTAGGCGCAACGGCGGCCGTCCTGCCCGGGAACCAGCAAACCGCTGATCAGCTCGCCAGGCGCAAGCGACGTCTCGTAATAGCCCACGAGCAGCTCGCCAATGGGAATCGTCCGCTCGCCCGCCCGGCTCGTCGCCACCACCTGGGCATCGAGCGCCATCAGCACGGGTGGCAGGTCCATATGGGGGTCCGCATGGGCGAGATTTCCTCCAATTGTCGCCACGTTCCGTACCCGGACATTGGAAACCACGCGCAGCGTATCCGCCAGAACGGGAAAGGCTCTGCGCACTTCAGCCGACCGCTCCAGACCGCCGAGGCGGACCAAGGCGCCGGCCTTCATCTCGCCGCCCGGACCAAAGCTGATGGAGGAGTAGCGCGGCTCGATCTTCCGCAAGCTCACGAGTTTCGAGGGTTGAAAGAACCCCGCCTTCATCATCAGCATGAGGGCGGTGCCCCCGGCAATCGGCCGCGAGCTCGGATCATCAGGATCAAGCAGGCTCATGGCCTCCGCGAGCGTGCTCGGCTCGGCAAGCGCGAAGGGTGTCACTGATCCGCCTCCCGAAGCAGCTGCTGGAGCTCGCCGGCGATCGCGTCGGGAACCTCGAGGGGGGTGAAGTGGCGCGCGCCGGGAATGACATGGAGCTGAGCATGCGGGATCTGAGCCTTCATGGCCTCCGCCATGGCGATCGGCGTCGCGTAGTCCTCTTCGCCCACCACGATGCGCACCGGCATATCGAGACCGGCAAGGGCTGCCCGCTTGTCGCAAGCGCCGAGCATATGGCAGGTGCGGGCGTAGGCTTTGACATCGTTCGCCAGAAACACATCGAGCGCCCGCTGAACCACATCCGGGTTCGTCTCCCGGAAACGGTCCCCGAACCAGCGGGTCTTCTGAAACTCGACCAGCGCCCCCATGCCCTCATCCAGCGCCTTTTGGGCCCGGCCCGCCCATTGCTTGGGCGCGTCCTCGCCGTAATAGGCCGTCGTATCGAGCAGGCCCAAGCCATCGACGCGCTTGGGGTAAGCCGCCGCAAAGGCGAGCGCGACGCAACCGCCCATCGAAGCGCCGGCCACCACCGCGCTGTTCCAGCCGACCGTATCCATGAGATCGGCGAGATCGTCGGCAAACAGCTCGACCGTGTAAGGCATGTCCGGCTTGGCCGATGCGCCATGGCCGCGGCAGTCATAGGCCAGCACATGGGCCGAGGGGGTCAGTCGCTCTGCGACCTTGTCCCAGAAGCCGCGGTCCATGGCCAACGAGTGCACCAGCACGATGCGCCCCGGCCCAGCACCCTCGTGCAGCGTATACCCGATACGGTGCCCATCGCGGGTTACAGCATCTCCCGCCCGAGACTTGGATGTCGTAGAGTTTACGAGCATTCTTCCCTGCTTGCGCCTATTCTTTTGGGAGCGGCCGGGCAAATCTGCCCGTCTGCGCTAGAGGCGACTGCCGCTGGCTCGCTTCCAGTTATAGCGACCAGCCATCCGCCCGGCCAAAGTACGCTTTCTCATGCCAAGCATGAGAAAGATTCATCCGGACGGCTCACGCGCCAGCTTGCAATTGGCGGATATTCGGGGCTGCATGATGTTCTTTCATGCTTGCATGCAAAAGCCTCACTTGCATTGAGGTGCGCTGTGCCAAGTACTAAGACGTGCCGCTAAAGCCCAGGAGGAGCCGCAAATGGATCAGAAAGTCTCCGAGAGCCATACGCTCCAGCACTACGACCTCTATATTGACGGGCGCGACGTGCCTTGCGACCGCACGATGGAGTCGCTCAATCCCTACAATGGCCAGCCCTGGGCCGTGGTGCCGGATGCCCGCGAGGAGCACATGGATGCTGCCGTGGCCGCCGCCCGCCGCGCTTTCGACGAAGGCCCCTGGGGCAGGATGACGGCGACCCAGCGCGGCGCGCTCATGCGCAAGCTTGCGGATATTATCGCACGGGATGCCGAGGAACTCGCCCAGATCGAATGCCGTGACAATGGCAAGCTCTATCGGGAGATGCTCGGCCAGTGGCGTTACATCCCGGAATACTTCTACTATTTCGCCGGAATGGCCGACAAGCTGCAAGGCGACGTGGTGCCCTCGGACCGCACCAACTTCTTCATCTATACCCGGCGCGAGCCGGTCGGCGTGGTCGGCGCAATCACGCCATGGAATTCGCCCGGCCTGCTGCTCACCTTCAAGCTGGCACCGGGGCTGGCGGCAGGCTGCACCTTCGTGGTCAAGCCGTCGGAGCACACGCCCGTCTCCACGCTCGAGCTCGGCAAGCGCTTCAAGGAAGCCGGCTTTCCCGACGGCGTCTACAACGTAGTGACCGGGCAGGGCGCGCTGGGCGCGGCACTCGTGCGGCACCCAGGCATTGACAAGATCGCCTTTACCGGCGCGACCGACACCGGCAAGAAGATCGCCGCCTCGGCAGCCTCAAACCTCACCCGCGTTTCGCTCGAGCTGGGTGGCAAGTCCCCCAATATCGTGTTCGACGACGCAGATCTCGACGTGGCTGCCAATGGCGCAATCGCCGGCATTTTCGGCGCGACGGGGCAGACCTGCATGGCAGGTTCCCGCCTGCTGGTGCAGGAGAGCGTTCACGACGCTCTGTTGGACCGCATCGTCGAGCGCACCAAGCAGATCCGCCTCGGCAACCCGATGGATGCCGAAACGGAAATGGGTCCCGTCGCCAACGAGCCGCAGTTCCGGAAGGTGCTCGACTATATCGAGATCGCCCGGTCCGAGGGCGGCACCCTCTGCTACGGTGGCCAGCGCGACCCCGACCTGGGCGGCTTCTTCGTGCAGCCGACCATCCTGTCGAACATCACCAACGACATGCGCATCGCGCGTGAAGAGGTGTTCGGCCCGGTGCTCAGCGTCATCAAGTTCCGCGACGAAGAGGAGGCCGTCCGCATTGCGAATGACACCCGCTTCGGGCTCGCCGCCGCGGTCTGGACCAAGAACATCCACCGCGCCCACCGGGTCGCTCATCGCCTGAGAGCGGGCACGGTCTGGATCAATGCGTATCGTGTCGTCTCCTTCCTCACGCCCTTCGGCGGTTACAAGGAAAGCGGTCTCGGCCGCGAGAACGGCGCCGATGCCATACGCGAATATACCGAGACGAAGTCGGTTTATGTGGAGCTCACCGGCGAGCCGCGCGATCCCTTTAAGCTGGGCTGAGCCGCCGGGCGCTGCCTGTCGGACAAGCCAGGTCTGCTCACGATCTGGAACCGTGTGCCGAATGGCGGGATGCTGTATAAAGATCACTGGAGGGGCTTGAGACAGCAGAGGTGGTCTGAGGATTGCGCAGGCATTTACCGTCCATGAAGGCGCTGCAGGCCTTCGAGGCCGCCGCACGCCACTTGAGCTTCACGCGGGCGGCGGTCGAGCTCAATCTGACGCAGACCGCCATCAGCCATCAGATCCGCAACCTCGAAGAGACGTTAGGGGTGAAGCTGTTTGCCCGCGGCACCGGCAAGCTCCACCTCACGCAGGCCGGCGAGAGCTACGCCGCAGCCGTGCGGCTGGTGATCTCGGAGATTTCGCTGGCCACCGACCGCGCAAGCTACGAACAGCGCGATGATACCCTCACCATCGCCTGTCTCGGCACATTCCAGATCAAGAGCCTGCTGCCGAACATCGAGGATTTCAGAACGCGCTATCCTGATCTCAAGCTCCGCTTCAAGACGCTGGTGCCAAACGCGCCGCCCACCCGGCCGGATTACGACGTGGCCATTCAGTATGGGGTCGGCGACTGGGCCGGCGCGATCGCCTATAAGCTCGGTGACGAGGAGGTATTCCCCGTCTGCAGCCCTGCCCTCCTGGAACGCGGTCCGCCGCTGCGGGAACCTGCCGACCTGCAATACCACGTCGTGGTCCGCACGGGATCACCGCTCCTCGTCCGTGATGACTGGCCGTTCTGGCTCGAGCAGGCCGGCGTTCCCGATCTTCGCTTTGCCGGCGAGATCAGCTGCGACCTGCTCTATCCCGCGTTTCACGCCGCCCTTGAAGGCTTGGGCGTCGTCATGGGCCGCTCCGCCGTGGTCCGCCATGACATGGATCAGGGGCGGCTGATCGAACCGTTCGACATCAGGGTGACCTCGCCATCGGCCTATTACCTGCTCATTCCCCACGGCCGGGAAGGCCTGCCGAAGGTCGTGGCTTTCCGCGCCTGGGCTCTCGAATGGCTGGTGCGGAGAGTGACGGCACCCAGCAGGGCGACGCGGTCACCAGTGGCGGCTCACCGCGCGAGGCGCATTGCCCCCGCCTAGAGCAATTTTCGAGCGAAGTGGATGCCGGTCCTCGGAAAGCGGCAAGTCCTATGAGAGGGAGACTTCGCTCGACAAGAGCGACAGGCCGAGCTCGGCGCGCCGGCGCAGCCACAGGCTCGCCCGATAGCGCGGATCTCCCGTGCGTGCCAGCAGGCCATCGAGAATGGCCAGAATGCGGGCCGGCCCAAGCGTATCGCCCAGGGACAGCGGCCCAGCGGGATAGCCGAGGCCGAGCCGCACCGCCTTGTCGATGTCGCCGGGCGAGGCGATCAGCTGCTGGGCGATGTCGCAGGCGATGTTGATGATCGTGGCGACGACGCGCTGGACGACGAAACCCGGGCTATCCCTGACGACCGAAACCTTGGCACCTGAGGCCGAAAGCACGGCCCAGGCCGCATCCCTGAACGCGCGCTGCATTGCCGGAGAGGTCATGAGGGTGAGCCGCCGATCGGGTCCAAACAGAGGATCGACCGCGACCGTGCGCGCCGGGTCGGTGCCGGCCGAAAGCGCCGCCTGGGTGGCATCCAGTCCGATGGGCGCGACAAGGCAGATGCTCTCCTCGGCCGGTGCCATGCCGTCGTCGTGCCAATCGGCAAGCCGCGCCGCCAAGGCACTGAGGAACGCCTGATCGGATATGGTCGAGCGGTCCAGCCAGATCCTCGCCGCGCTCCCCGCAAGCGCAGGCGGCGCGATCTCGGCTGGCCTCTCCATCGCTCCGTCGCGATAGCGGTAGAAGCCGCGGCCCGTTTTGCGTCCGAAATGGCCGGCCTGCACCTGCCGCTCGGGCAAGGGCGTCGGGCGGAAGCGTGGTTCCTGCCAGAACTGATCGTAAATCTTGCGCATGACCGTGTAGGAAACGTCGAGCCCGGTGAGATCGAGCAGCTCGAACGGCCCCATCCGGAAGCCGGCCGCCTCCCGCATCAGGAGATCGACCGTCGCCGGATCGGTGACCCCCTCCTGCACCACGCGCAGCCCCTCGGTGTAAAGCCCACGCCCGGCATGGTTCACGACGAAGCCGGGACTGTCGTCGGTCACGACGGGGAAATGGCCGAAGCTCTCGACGAGGCCAATAAGGCGTTCGATCACCTGCTCGGCCGTCTCGACTCCGCGGATCACCTCAACCACCTTCATCAATGGCACGGGATTGAAGAAGTGCAGGCCCGCCACCCGCTCGGGATGGGCCGAGCCGGCGGCAATTGCCGTGATCGAGAGTGAGGAGGTGTTGGAAGCAATGATCGCTGCCGGATCGAGAATAGGGTCCAGCCTGGCAATCAGCTCGCGCTTGGCCGAGAGATCCTCCACGATCGCCTCGATGATGATTTCGGCCTGACCAAGCCGGTCGAGCGACAAGGCTGGCACGATGCGCGCCTTTGCTGCTTTACCCGCGGAAGCGTCCATGCGGCCTTTCTGCACCGCGCGCTCGATCATGTCGCAGGCGAAACCGCGGCCCGCATGGGCGGCCGCTTCCGATGCATCGTGAAGCAGAACCTGCACGCCGGCCTCCGCCAGCACCTGGGCAATGCCCCGCCCCATGGTCCCGGCACCGACGACACCAACAACGCTCTCCGCTCTCGCCATGATCACCTTCCCTCGAACCGTGCCGGCCGCTTTTCCCGGAACGCCGCCCGCCCCTCGGCAAAGTCTTGAGAGGTGAACAGAATGGCCTGCGCGTCGGTCTCGGCTTTCAGTGCTTCTTCCAGCGACAGCGGCGCGCGTGCAAGCAGTGATTTCGTCATGCCGACGGCCAAGGGCCCCACACGCTTCAGCTTTTCCGCAAGAACATAGGCTTCCTCGAGCGCTCTGCCGGGTGTGACCTCGATATCGGCGAGTCCGGCGCGCACCGCATGCGTGCCCGAGAACGTCTCCCCCGTCATCATGGCCAGCTTGGCGCGACCGAGCCCCATGCGCTGCGGAAGGTACCACAGCGCAGCCGTGTCGGGCACCAGACCGATCTTGACGAACGCGCAGATGAATTTCGCGTCCGACGCCGTCACCACGAAATCGGAAGCCGCCGCCAGGGAAAGCCCGTTGCCGGCGACGACCCCCTCCGTCGCGGCGATCACGGGCTTTTCCGCATAGGCGATCTGGCGCACGATCCGATGCAGCTTCTGCAGACGCCTTCGGCACTGCAATGCCGTCTCGTTCATTCCCGAAATGTCGCCGCCGGCGCAAAAATTGCCGCCCGCTCCGGTGAGGATCACCACCCGCACAGCGTCATCGGAGAGCGCCGCCGCGAGGTGATCGTGAAAGACATCCCGCATGGGCAGGTCCATGGTGTTGCGGCGAGAGGCATTGTCGATCGTGATCAGCGCGATCCCATCGTCGACCGAAAGATGGACCACGCCGCTGCTGGCTTGACTGACACTGCTCATCGTCATTGCCCCACGAAAACTGGCTTACGCTTCTGCAGAAAGGCCGAAATGCCCTCCTTGGCATCGGCGGTCGCGAAGATCCTCGCCTGCCCCTCGGCCTCGCGGGCAAGCGTCTCGTCGTAGTCCGCCGGCTGCAGCAGAATGCGTTTCGAGGCCATGAAGGATGCGGTGGGGCCCGACGCGATCACCGCCGCCATCTTGCGCGCCTCCTCGAGCAGAGATGCGGCGGGATAGACCTCGCAGACCAGCCCCAGCCGCGCGGCCTCGCATCCATCGATCATCTTGCCGGTATAGATCAGCTGAGAGGCCTTATGGTGACCGAGCCGCTCGCGCAGCACATAGTGAGCACCCGAATCCGGCAGGAGCCCGATATTGCGAAAGGGGCTGCCCAGCCGCGCCGTGTCTGCGGCCAGAACGACATCGCAGGCCATGGCGATGCCCAGTCCGCCCCCGAGGCATGCGCCCGTCACCGCCGCGATCGTAGGCTTTGCGAAAGTTCGGATGGTTTGCAATGCCGGATTGACGAAGCCGTTTATCACGTCTGCCGGATCAACCTCGCCCCTGGCCTGGCCGAGGTCCCAGCCGGCGCAAAAGTCTTCGCCTGCCCCGCGTAGCAAAAGGCAGCGTAGGGGAAGGGTGGAGGCCCGTTCGAGCTGTTCGCGAAGCAGCCTCCAGTCCTCATTGCGCAGCGCGTTCTTCTTGTCTGGCCGGTTGAAGACAATTTCACCGACCGCATCCTCCGCGACGAATAGATCTATGGTGCCCATGTGCTATCTTCCTCCGGGCGCCGCGAAGCGAGCCCGACGAGCCGCGCTGACAGCCCCAAGAGTTGACCCGGCCGCCTCCGCATATTAATAATCCGGACGTCCATATGATTTTTGGCTATCATGAATCCACCAAGCCGACAAGGCATCGATGAGGGGGTGTAGCTCCATCATCCATGATGGCCAAGGCTTCCATGGGAGGAACTCGCTTGACCAGATCGGCCGCGGCAGCAGCGCGTACAGAGACATTTGAGAGCGAGTTTCGATTCTCCGATCCAGTGTTCCTCACAGAAGAGCTGCGCATGCTGCGCGAGCAGGTGCGCCGCTTCGTCGAAAACGAGGTGGTGCCGAACGGACCGGAGTGGGAAGCTGCCGGCAAGATCCCGCGCGAGGTGTTTCGGCACATGGGCGAGCTTGGTTTCCTGGGCATGCGCCACGCCGAGGAGCATGGCGGGACCAATATGGGGCCGCTCGCATCCGTGGTCTTCGCTGAGGAGCTGGGCCGGTCCACCTTCGGCGGTTTCACCGCGTCCGTGCTCGTCCATACCGACATGTCGAGCCCACACATCTCGATCAGCGGCACCGAAGAGCAGAAGCAGCAATACCTGCCGGACATCATCGCCGGGCGGAAGGTCTGCGCGGTGGCCGTTACCGAGCCGTGGGCAGGATCGGACGTTGCTGGCTTGCGCACCCGAGCGGAGCGCGACGGCGGGGACTGGATCATCAACGGCGCCAAGATCTTCATTACAAACGGTGTCTATGCCGACCTCTTCATCGTTGCCGCGCGGACCGATCCTGAGTCCAGCGGCAGTCGCGGGCTGTCGCTGTTCATCGTGGAGGCGGGCACCCCCGGTTTCCAGGTCACCCGCAAGCTCGAAAAGCATGGCTGGCTGTGCTCCGACACCGCCGAGCTCTCGTTCGAAAATGTTCGCGTGCCCGCGGAAAACCTGCTGGGGGAAGAGAACCGCGGCTTCTATGCGATCATGAACACGTTTCAGAATGAGCGCCTGTGCATCGGCGGCATCTGTGCCGGAGAGAGCGCCAAGGCAATCGAACTGACCGCCGACTATGTGCGCACCCGCACGGCCTTTGGCGGCACGTTATGGGACCTCCAGGCCACCCGGCAAAAGCTCGCCATGCTGGTGGCCAAGGCGGCCGCCGCCCGCGCTCTCACCTATCATACCGCCGCGCTCGAGGCGGCGGGCCATGACACGCGCCGTGACGTCTCCATCATTAAGGCGCTGAGCCCGGAGGTGCTGCATGAGGTCGTGCATGGCTGCCTGCAGCTTCATGGCGGAACCGGCTATATGCGGGGCACGCCCATCGAGCGCATGGCGCGTGATGCCCGGGTCCTGATGATTGGCGGCGGCGCGACCGAAGTCATGCTCGAGGAGATCGCCAAGCGGATCTAGGCCCGGTGCAGCCCGACGATCGAAACCGAGCAGACATTCTGCGAAGGCTGTCCGCCGAGATTGTGGATGAGCCCTAGGCTCGGCGCGGGCAGTTGCCGCTCGCCGGCCCGTCCCGACAGTTGCAAGTAGATCTCGTACAGCATGCGGATGCCGCTCGCCCCGACCGGATGGCCGAAGCACTTCAACCCGCCATCGGCCTGGCAGGGCACCCGGCCATCGGCATCGTACACGCCATCGAGCACGTCGCGCACCGCGCTCCCCTCCTCCGAGAGAAACAGGTCTTCCATGGTGACGAGTTCGGTGATCGAGAAGCAGTCATGCACCTCGGTAAGACTGATCTCCTGTCTCGGGTTGCGGATGCCGGCCTCCTCATAAGCCCGCTTGGCAGCAATGCGCGCCGTGTGCACATAGCTGCCGTCCCATTCGTTGGAGTGCATCTCCCAGCCATTGGAGGTGCACACCTGGAGCGCCTTGAACGTAATCAGGTCCTTCTTGCCGAGGCCGCGGGCGATGTCGGGGGTGGTGACGATCACGGCCGCGGCGCCGTCCGATACACCGCAGCAATCGAACAGGCCCAGCGGTTCGGCCACTATCGGGGCGGCAAGCACCTGCTCCTCGGTCACCGGCTTGCGCAGATGCGCCTTGGGATTGAGTGCGCCGTTCGCATGGCTTTTCACCGAGACATGAGCGATCGCCCGTTTGAGCAGGTCGCGGTCAAGACGATGCTTGCGCTGATAGGCGCTGGCAAGCTGCGCGAAGTTCGCCGGCGCCACCGCATTGGGATACCACTGCGGGATATAGGTCCCTACAGATCCCATGGGCAGACCGCCGTAACCGGTATCCTTGAGTTTCTCGACGCCGAGCGCCAGGGCGATATCGCAGGCGCCGGAAGCGACCGCGTAGACCGCCCCCCGGATCGCTTCCGACCCGCCGGCGCAGAAATTCTCAACCCGGGTTACCCCGATATTGGGCAGGCGCAGCGCGATGCCCATCGGGGTGCCGCCGCGGCCGGTGCCGATATCGTCCATATGGGTCGAGAACCAGGCGGCGCCGATCTGCTCCGGCGCGATGCCGGCATCGGCCATCGCCTCGCCATAGGCCTCCACCATGAGATCTTCGGGGCTTGCATCCCAGCGCTCGCCGAACCGGCTGCACCCCATGCCGATGATCGCAACCTTGTCCTTGATGCCGTTCGCCATGAAATTCACTCCGATCCGCTTTGGGATGCCGGGGCGCTTGCCACGCCCCGCACCGGCGTCGCCTTCCAGAAGTAGCGCAGAAACCCGCGCCGCTCGTCGAAGTCCTTGATCCGGAAGACCATCTCGACTTCCGTGCCCACCTCGACATCGCCTGGGGCAATGTCACTGAATTCCATAAGGATGCGCCCGCCGCCGTCAAAATCGATCTGGCCGTAATGGTGAGGCGGCGACATGTGGAACGAAAGCTGCTCGGCCGACCAGCTCAAGACCCGGCCGCGGCGTTCCGCGAGCTTGTATGGCTTCTGCGTATCCTTGACCGTTCCGCCCCCGTCGATGGACAGGCGGGAGGGTGGGAAATAAACCTTGCCCGTGACCTCGCAGCGGCCACCGACGAGGCCCAGAATGGCCTTGCGGTGCCGGTAGGCTGTGCTCAAAGCCGTCTTCTTGTCCTGCTCTCCGCGCATGCCGCGCTCCAGGCGCAGCTGCCCCTTGAACGACAGGAACTTCGTATAGTTCGTCTCCTCCACTCCACGGGCGATCCAGCCGGATACTCCGATGCGGGGACGGAAGCGCGAAACCGCCTCGGTGACGCGCAGGACCACCGCTTCTGCCCCAGCTCCGAACTGCGCTATGACGATGACCTCGCCCGGCCGGGCATTCTCCAGGGTCTGGGCGAGCAGCAAGAGACCATGCGCCGCGCCGGTTTCACCGATCTCGTTCTCCAAGACGTCCACCACGGCATCCGGCCGAATGCCGCACGTCTCGGCCACCTGTTCGGCCATGCGCGCGAAGGTCGAGGGGAAGATGAACCGGGTCACCTCTTCTGCCGCAACTCCGCTCTCGCCGAGAGCCGCCGCCACCGCGCGCGGGACGAGCTTGGCGATCCCCTCGTCGCGCACCCAGCGCTCCTCCCAGTGATAGTCGATGTCCTCGCCGGCCAGGCGGAAGTGATCGACGAAATCGACCGAAACCGTTCCCTTGCCCAAAAACGCGGCGATGACATCCTCCGTGCCGATGCGAATGGCGGCCGCACCGTCGCCGAAGTCAAGTTCCTGGGAGCTCGCCGCACGCGTCTTGCGGTTGTCGGCCGCGAGCACCACCGCATCCCCGCCAAAGGCGCGGACCCGCGCGACCGCGTCACCGAGGCAGGTCAAGGCGGCGCGTGGCGTGCCGGTGACGTCACGCGCCTCGACGTCCTCGTCGAGGGTCAAGGCTTCGCAGACGACACCGGCATTCAGCCGTTCGGCAAAGGGCAGCGTGTCCGATGCCAGATGGACACTGCGGATCGCCCGCCGCTTCTCGTCGTCCGGTCCCAGGCAGTCCCGCGCCGCGGCCACGGCCATGGTGATGCTGTCTTCATCCCAATTGGCCATGGCCCGGTGGCCCTTGCGCCTTGCAAACTGCGGCGCATACCAGAGATTGGCCTGCACGACCGCCTGGCGGCTGAGACGCAGCCGCGGAACATATCCGCCGTATCCGACAATTCCGATCATCTGTGCCCTTTTATCATAAGGCATGCGCGCGAGGCATCGGCCCATGCCTCTCGCCTCTCAATCGTCGACAAGCACGAAGGTCTTGTTCGCGTAATCCGCCTTCATGATGTGCAGCGGCTGGTTCGAGAAGCGCGAGCCCTGCTCGAAGGTGATCGGCGCCATGACACCGGTCTTCAAATCCTTCGTTTGCGCAAGCTGGCCATTCACGCATTTCCAGGTGAGGTCGTCGCCGCAGCGCTCGATGGCGCTGAGAAGCACCCGCGCTCCCGCATAGCCTGTCATGGTGTAGCGGTTGATGTGCTTCACCTCATCTTCCGAGAGGTACTTCTTTGCGAGCTCCACGAACGCCTTGCCAGCCTCGCTGCCCAGCGGCTCCACGTAATCCACGGCATAGAGGCCGTCGCTCGCCGGGCCGATCAGATTGAGGACCGCGCTGACCCGGCCGGGCCAGAAGATGCCCACCGCGGGCTTCATGCCCAGGGTCTCCATCTCCTTCACCATGGCCACGTTCTCGCTGATGATCCCACCGGCGATAAACACGTCCACGTTGGCATCGCGCGCCCGGCGGATCTCCGACGAGAAATCCTTCTGGCCACGCGCGTAGATGGATTCGAACACCACGTTGAAGTTCTTCTCTGCCTTCGCCTTCTCGAGCCCTTCGCGAAGCGCGACGCCGTAATCGTCATCTTGGGTCACGACGCCCCAGCGGGCATCCGGATGCTTCTCCGCGAGATAGAGCGCCAGCTTCCGCATACCCTCTTCGTAGGATTGGCCGACGACGAAAACGTTCTCGCGCGGCGGATTATAGAGGGGCTCGACCGGTCCGATCGAAACGATCGTGGGAATGCCGGTCTGCTCGACCAGCGAAATCGACGCCACCGCCTGTCCGGAGCCCGAAAGCGAGGTCAGCGCGAACACCCGGTCGACCGAGATGAGCTTGCGCAGCGACTGGATCGTGCGCGAGCTCACATAGCCGTCATCCTCGGCGATGAGGCGCAGCTTGCGGCCGTTGATGCCGCCATTGGCATTGGCTTCGGCCAGGGCGAGTTTCACGCCGATATTGTGCGCGATGCCCAGCAGGCCGGGTGGTCCCGACAGCGGCTCCACCTCGCCGAGCAGGATTTCGGTATCGGTGACGCCTTGGTCGGCGGCGCTCGCCGGTGCCGCAAGGCACAATGCCGCGAACGCCGCGGCCAGAATTCTCGCCTTACCCATTGTCCATTATCCTCCCTGTTGTATTCACGGATAGCTCCACCTGATGGCTCAGTAGCGGAGCGGCCAGTTGACCCAGCCGCGCTTCAGGTCCCGCCAAAGCCCGACGAGCCCATGTGGCTGAAACCTGAGGAACAGGATGATCACCAGGCCGTAGAGCATGCTCTTCAGCTCGTGCGCGCCCGTCGAGATCGCCCGCGCAGCCTCTCCCCCCAGGACGCCGAAGCCGAGATTGACCACCTCCGGCAGAAGCACGATGAAGACCGAGCCGAGCACGGCGCCGAGCGCCGTGCCGAGTCCACCGACGATGAGAATGGCGAGCGCCTGGATGGACAGGACGAAGGGGAACCCATCCACCGACACGAAGCTGAGGAAGATGCCATAGAGCGCGCCCGAAATGCCGATGATGAACGAGCTGGTAACGAAAGCGAACAGCTTGTAGGCATGCAGGTTCACCCCCATCACCCGCGCTGCCGTATCATTGTCGCGAATCGCCACGAAGGCGCGGCCTATGCGGCTGCGGCGCAGATTCAGCGTGGCGAGCAAGGTCGCGGCCGCAAAGCCCAGGCACAAGAGCGCAAAGGCGGCATCGCTCTGGAACGAGACGCCGAGAATGGTCGGCCTGTTGACGAAGATCCCGCGGGCGCCCCGCGTAAACCCGTCGAAGCTGAGGATCAGGTGATTGATGATGAACGAGAAGGCCAGCGTGGTGATCGCAAGATAAAGGCCGGTGAGGCGCAGCGACGGGACGCCCACCAGCAGGCTCGCCAGCGCCGGCACCAAACCCGCCAGAAGCAGGCCGACCAACGGATCATAGCCGTGCAGCGCGACGGGGATCGCATAGGCATAGGCCCCGAGCAGCATGAACCCGACATGGCCCAGTGAGATCAGCCCGGTCCAGCCGGTGAGGACATTGAGGCCGAGCGCGCCGACCACGGTGATCGCTATGGTGGTCAGCAGCGAGAGATAGAAGGGATTGAGATAGAAGGGCGCAACGATCAGCGCCAGCACCAGAGCGATCACCCAGGCCCGCACGGCCCACGAGTCGGTGAGCGCGATCTGCTCGGCTATCGTCTCCTTGAAATACCCGCTGCGCATCAGACCCTCTCGATCCGGCGTGTGCCGAACAGGCCGAACGGGCGCACCATCAGAATGAGAATGATGATGATGAAGCCCGCGACTTCCTTCATGCGCGGGTCGAAATAGCCGCCCACCAGGTTCTCCGCCGTGCCGATCACCAGCCCGCCGAAGGCCGTGCCCAGCACCGAGTCGAGACCGCCCAGGATGGTGGCGGGGAAAGCCTTGAGGCCGAGCGTGAACATGACGGGCGACAGTTCATAGATGATCGCGAACATGACGCCGGCGATGCCCGATATGATGGTCGCGACCGCCCAGGCCACAGACTGCACCCGCGCCGTGCTGACGCCCATCAGCAGCGCGGTTCTGTCGTCGCTCGCGACCGCGCGCATGGCCACCCCGAACCGCGACCGGCGGAAGAAGATGAAGAAACCGACGATCACGGCGATGAGGATCAGAAATACCGCGACCTGTCCGGAACGGAGGCGCACGCCACCCACCTCGAGGATTTCCTGGCCGACCCCCAGATCGAGCGCATGCGGATAGGCATCCCAGAGGAAGACGATGGACGAGCGCAGCACCACGGCAAGGCCGATCGTCACCATGATCGTGGTGAAGACCGGCTCGCCCATCATCGGGCGGATCACCAGGCGCTCTATCGCGAGGCCGAACAGGCCCGCGAACACGATGGCCGCGGCCGCCACCACGAACGGATTCCCGTCCACGTGGACCGAGATCGTCCAGGCCACATAGGCGACGATCATCGCGACCTCGCCCTGCGCGAAGTTGACGAGGCCGGTCGCCTTGTAGATGACGGCAAAGCTCATGGCGATGAGGCCGTAGATCGCGCCGATCGCCAGGCCTGAAACGATCAGTTCTGTGAGGAACGTCACGGCCGCGTCACTCCCCGTAGATTGCCTTGAGTTCGGCGGCGAACTTCTTGTCGATCATCGACCGTCGCACCTTCTGGGTGGCGGTCAGCTCGCCATCGTCGTGGTCGAGCTCCTTCTGCAGGATCACGAACTTGCGAATGTTCTCGACACGGGCGAACAGCCCGTTCACCCGGTCCACCTCGCGTTGCACCAAATCTTGCACCTCAGGCAGCTCGGTCAGCGAGCGATAGGTCGTATAGGGCAGGCCTTTGCTGCTCGCCCAGCGCCCGACATTGTCGAAATCGATCTGGACGAGCGCGCCGAGGAACTTTCGCCCCTCGCCCACCACGATCACCTCCTTGATGTAGGGGCTGTCCTTCAAGGCGTTCTCGATCTCGGAAGGAGCGATGTTCTTGCCGCCGGACGTGATGATGATCGCCTTCTTGCGATCCACCATCGCGATTTCGCCATTGTCGAGCTGGGTGACGATGTCGCCTGTCTTCAGCCACTCCCCGTCGAGTGTGGCCGCGGTTGCCTTCTCGTCGCGGAAATAGCCCTTGAACACATACGGGCCACCCAACAGGATCTCGCCGTCGTCCGCGATCTTGAACTTCGCCCCATCGATCGGGATGCCGCAGCCGCCCAGCCGGTGATGCTCCCCGCGCTGGATGAAGACGCAGCCGGCCGACTCCGTCATCCCGTAGCCTTGACTGACCGGCAGGCCGATCACCGAGAAGAAGCGGAGTGTCTCCGGCGAGACCGATGCCCCCGCGCAAAGCCGATGAACGGTGCGGTCGAGGCCGACGTGGCGCTGAACGTTTCGGAATAGCGCGAGATGGCAGGCCCGCTGGAGCATGCGGTCGACAAGCGAAAGCTGCCCGCCATTCGTCTGGCGCCGGTCATCGATGCGCCGGCCGAGCTTCAGCACCTGTGTCGCGAGCTGGCGCCGGATGGGACCGCTCTCCGAGAGCCGGTATTCGAAATTCTCCTTCAGCTTTTCCCAGATGCGCGGGACGCCGATGAACATGGTCGGCGCAATCTCGCGCACATTCAAGGCAACCGTATCGATGCTTTCGGCGAAATTGACGACGCCGCCTAGCACCAGCTGCATCACCATGGAATAGCAGCGCTCGGCGGCGTGGCAGAGGGGCAGGTACCCGACCACTTCGAAGGGATGCCGGTCCATGCCGACGGCACGCGCGTAATTCCAGGTGGAACTGATGATGTTGCGGTGGGACAGCATTGCGCCCTTGGGCGGGCCGGTGGTGCCGGAGGTGTAAACCATGAGGGCCGTGTCGTCTGGCATGGTCGCGTCTATGGCCGCGTCCAGCTCGGCCTCCGCCCCCGGGTGATCGGAGAGATAGACATCGCCCAAGTGCAGCAGTTGCTCGAACGACATCAGTCCGGGCTCGGCGTAAGAGCGCATGCCCTTCATGTCGACGCAAGCGATCGTGGCGAGATCCGGAAGCCCCTCGCCATTCGCCCGCGCGTCGAGCACCTTGTCGGTCTGCTCCTGATCACCGCAGACGGCAAGCTTCGCCCCGCAATGGCGCACGATATATTGCAGCTCGGGCCAGGGATTGGTGGGATAGATGCCGACCGGGATAATCCCCAACATCTCCGCGCCGAGATCCGCATAGTACCATTCGGGCGTGTTCTCGCTGGCAATGGCGATGCGGTCGCCGCGTCTGAGCCCGAGCGACATCAGTGCGAAGGCGAAGCGGCGCGCCTGGCGCTCGTAGTGTGCCCAGTCGTACCGTTTCCAGCACCCGTGCTCCTTCTCGCGCAGGGCGAGTGCCGTGCCGTGCAGCCGCGCCCTATGGCGCAGCAGGCGCGGCGTCGTGGTGTCGCCCGCCGCGAGCACGTCGGCGCTGGTGGGGTCTCGTCGATCGACGACAGGCGCATGGGCGGTCACGACGGAAAGCGCCGTCATTGCACGACCTCCATGCCGGGGCCTGGAATCTTGTCCTTGCCGGCGCCCAGATAGGCTTCGGCGACGCCTGCGTGCCTCTGCACCTCCTCCGGCGTGCCCTCGGTGACCGTGCGGCCGAAATTCAGGACATGAACCCGATCGGAAATATCCATCACCAGATCCACGTCGTGCTCGATCAGCAGGACCGCGATGCCCAGCTCGTCGCGGATGTCGAGAATGAACCGGGCGATGTCCTCCGTTTCCTCCTGGTTCATGCCGGCGACGATCTCGTCGAGCAGCAGCAGCTTGGGGTCGGCGGCCAATGCGCGCCCAAGCTCGACCCGCTTCTGCTGGCCATAGGAGAGTGTCCCTACGATCTTATCCCGCAGATGCTCAATCTCCAGGAATTCGATGATCTCCTCGACCCGCTGGCGGGCAGCTATTTCCTCCCGGCGGCAGCGGCCATAGTGGAAGAGCGACTCCACCACGCTGGTGCGCATATGCCGGTGCCGTCCGATCAGCATGTTCTCCACCACGGTGCCGTGTTTGAACAGCGCGAGGTTCTGGAAGGTGCGGGCGATGCCGAGCGTGACGAAATCCCACGGCCGCACGGTGGCGAGGTCGCGCCCTTCCATCAGGATGCGCCCACTGCTGACGGGCAGCACGCCCGAGATCAGGTTGAACAGCGTAGTCTTGCCCGCACCATTCGGGCCGATGATCGCGAAGATCTGGTTCGGCATCAGCGCAAAGGACACGTCATTGACGGCGCTCACCCCGCCGAAGTGCTTCGAGACGTGCTCGACCTGCAGCAGCGGCAAGCTCATGACAGCCACCTCTTGCGCCGCTTGTAATGCTTGACGTCGCGAAAGCTCTTGCGCTTGCCGCCACCAGACCGGCCGAGATAGAATTCCTGCACCTCCGAGTTCGCCATGAGGCGATCGATGGCACCGTCCAGCACCACGCGGCCATTTTCGAGGATGTAGCCGTAGTCGGCCACGGAGAACGCGTGGGCCGCGCTCTGCTCGACCAGCAGGATCGTCACGCCCATCTCGTCGCGCATCCGCTTGATGGTGCCGTAGATCGTCTCCACGATCAGCGGGGCCAGGCCGAGCGACGGCTCATCCAAGGCCAATAGGCGAGGCGAGGCCATCAGCGCCCGCCCGATCGCCACCATCTGCTGTTCGCCGCCCGAGAGATAGCCGGCAATCTGATTGCGTTTGGCCGCCACCTGGGGAAACAGCTCGAAGACCCGTTCGCGCAGTTCCTTCAGCTTGGGGCCGGGCTGGAGATGGCCGCCCATGGTGAGGTTTTCATCGACCGTCAGATCGATGAAGAGCCGGCGCCCCTCGGGCACCTGCACCAGGCCGGCGCGCACGATCTGCTCGGCGCTGCGCTCGTTGATGCTGTCGCCTGCGAAGCGGATCGAGCCGCTTTCGATCTCGCCCTCCTCGATCTCCAACACGCCGGAAATGGCCTTGAGCACGGTTGACTTGCCCGCGCCATTCGATCCCAGGAGCGCGACGATCGCCCGTTCCGGCACGGAAAGGGAAACATCCCGCACCGCTTCGATGGCGCCGTCATAGACGATGCGCAGATTGTTCGCCTCCAGGAGCGGGCTTCCTGTTGCGAGATGATCGGCCGCATACGCTGGCGAATGCATATTCATTGTGCCGCCACGACCGTCGCGGAAGCCCTGGCGGCGAGTACGGAATCGACCACCAGCTTTGCCGTTTCCGCGCAGGCCTGGGTCCCGCCGTTTCCGTACTGCTTGACCGCGTCGCCCACGCACCACAACCCGGCAATGCCGGTCTCCATCGGCAAATCATAGCCGGCGCAGGAGCGCTGGGCCGGCCAGTCCCCGCGCATGACCCGCACGGACAGCATCTTGGTGCGCTCGTCGAAATTTGGGAACTGCTCCCGCAGATCCTGCCGGGCAAGCGCGATCTCGGCCTCCTCGTCGAAATCGCCAAGCGCGGGGACCGGCACGGCATAGGCGACATATTGATGCCATCCGGCTGGGGCGAGCTCCGGACAGGTGGCCGTGAGATTGGCCATGTTGCAGAGTCGACGCGTCTTGCCGAAGGTCACGATGCCGGGCGCGTCCAGGATCGGCTCGCGGGACGCGAAATTGAACACGATATTGGCAGCGGGCTTCAGGCGGGTCTGGACCTGATCCACATAGGCGGTGGGAAAATGCGCAGCCCCCGCGAGCGCGACCGTTGCCTTCGGCCCCGCGTTGCTGATGACGGTGGTGCAGGGAATCCGGACCACGTCGCCTTCGCGGCGCAGGACAACGCCGGCCACCTCTCCGGCTTCCACCTCGATCTGCTCGGCGCGGGTGTCAAGCCACACCTCACCGTTGCTGCGGACCACATCCGCGAGCGCCTGCCAGGCCGCCCCGGTTCCTTCGGGATGAAAGCCGAACCGTTTGAATGCGCCCTTGGCGGTGAAATAGGTCAGAAACGCCCGGGCGGGCAGCTCGTCGGCGTTGCAGGCGAAGATCGCCGCGCAAAGATTGCGGAAGATCGCGTGGACGGTTTCGTTGCGGGTATAGCCCGACAGCCAATCCTTGGTCGAAAGTCCCCCATCGGGAAGCGTCCCGCTGCGCGCTTGGGCAAATTGGTCCAGGATGCGGGCCGCATGTTTGGTGAGGCCGCCAAGCAGCAGTCCCCAGCCGCCACGGCCTACATCCACGACCTTGCCGTTGAGGTAGAACGCATTGGCCGGGTTGGGGCAGCGGATGGGTAGCGCGGCGCCGACGCGCGTGAAAGTCTCTTCGAAAACACCGCCAAGCTCGAGCGCAATGGCGCCGACATTCACCCTATGGCCGTCGATGACCTCCGTGGCGGCGCGGCCGCCGACTTGCGCGTGGTCGTCCACCAGCAGCGTGCGCATACCGGAATGGGCCAGCCGGGCAGCGGCACAGCACCCGCCTGCTCCGGCCCCTATGACGACGGCATCAAAGATGAGATCGTTGTCCAACGGGTCCTCCCAAGGAGCCTTCTTGAAACTCCCTTTTTAACGAGACTATTATAATCCGGACATCCGTTCAATCTATTTTTGGGAACGGCGAGCCGCGAAACCCGGCGGCAACGGCGAGCCCCGCCGGCCCAGTTGGTTGAACGGACAACCGGTTGCCGGTAAAACGAGCTCGCGAGAATCAGGAGTGGTGGCATTGGCCCGCACGCAATCACAGAACTATCCGGAAGTTCGCAAGAACATCTTGAAGCAGGCGGCGGCGCTTTTCGCCCAGAAGGGTTATTCAGGAACCACTATCGTGGATCTGGCGAACGCTTGCGATGCTTCGCGAGGCGCTTTGTATCACTACTTCGATTCCAAGGAAGAGATCCTCTTTCACCTGCTCGATGAGCACGTGGCCCATCTCGTCGACCAGCTTCAGTCGCGGCTTGCGACGATCGATGATCCGCTGGAGCAATGCCGGGCGCTCATCTCCGAGATGGTGCTGACCAACGCGGAATCCTTGAACGAGCAAGTGGTGCTGCTCAATCATTTGAACCAGCTCAGCCCCGAGCAGCAGCAAGGCATCATCGCCAAGCAACGGAAGATCATCGAGCTGGCGGCAGATATACTGATCCGCCTCGACAAGCAGCGACGCATCGGGCCGCGCACGAAGAAAGTCTACACCATGATGCTGTTCGGCATCATAAATTACGCGCACATCTGGTTCGACCCGAAGGGTGCCGTTTCCCCGCAGGAATATGCCGACATGACGTCGGATCTCTTCCTGCGCGGCTTTACGGGGTCTTGAGAGAGGCTCGCATCTGCCCGACGGCCACGGGCGTGATCCCCTCGTTCAGCCGCCAGTCCTTGCCGAAATCCGATCGATGATGGAACGGCAGGGCCGTTAGCGTCTCGATCCCCCGGAGATGTCCGGCATAGTCGTCGAGGATGGTCTGTCGCTTCGGATTGTCCAGATAGGCGACCGACCATGCGATGAAGGGCGGCAGCACCTGCATCCCGCAGAAACGGAGCACGCCGTTCTGCAGCGGCCACAGAATGATATCCATGTCGCCGTTTATGCCGTCGGACCCGCACATGGTCGGATAGCATCCGGTGGAGAAGGCGAGCATCGCGCGCTTGCCGCTCAGGCCGCCGCGATCATACCATTTGCCGCCGCCATAGATGATCCCATTGACGAAAACCCGGTCAATCCACCCTTTGAGGATGGCCGGCACCGAAAACCAGTAGAGCGGGAACTGCAGGATCAGGCAGTCGCACCACATGAGCTTTTCCAGCTCCGCGGCGATGTCTTGCGAGAAGCTGTTGTTCTCCGCGGCAAAGCGCTGCTCGATGTCGTAGCGGATATGCTCGGGGTTTTGGGGCGCGCTGAAATCGGCATCCCGGCAGACTGGGTCGAAGTTCATCGCCACGAGATTGGAAACACGAACCTCGTGGCCGCAGGCCGAAAGCGCCTCGACAGCCGTCGAGAGCATCGCCGCGTTGAAGCTGCGGGGGCCCGGCACCACGCAGACGATGAGCACCTTCATCCCTTGCCCCCAATTAATAAACCGTATATCTGTTTTATTAATAGCCGGCCCTGCAGGACCGTCAAGTGAAAGCCGTTATCCGCGGGAATGCAATGATGCAGCTTGAGTCGGGCGAAGCCCTCGAACGGGTTCGCAAGAGGATTGCCGCCATGCTCGGCGCATGGACCAGGGAGACGAAGCTCGCGCAGATGCGCGAGGACTTCGATCGCATCATGGCGACGAAGCGGTCGGCCCAGACCGAGGATCTCGCGATTGAGGGGATGGATGGCGTGCGCATCCGGGCGGGCGAGGAGCCTACGGCCCAGGTCATCCTCTATTTTCATGGCGGGGGCTACCAGTTCGGTTCAATCACCTCCCATCGCGATCTCATGATCCGCCTCTGCCACGAAGCGGGCATCGATGTGGTCGGCTTTAACTACCGGCTCGCCCCGGAACACCGCTTTCCCGCCGCGGTGGACGATGGATTGGCCGCCTATGGCTGGCTGCTCGAGCGCGGCGCGGTGCCTGCCCAAACCGCCTTTGCCGGGGATTCTGCCGGTGGGGGACTGGCCGTCGCGACCATGCTCAAGGCTCGTGCGGCCGGACTGCCGCTTCCCGCGGCAGCGGTGCTGATGTCGCCTTGGCTGGATCTGGAAGCGTCAGGAGCGACCTATGAGACTCGGGCCGCTGTCGATCCCCTGTCGCAGCGGAACCGCATCTTGCTCATGGCGCGCGCCTATCTGGGCCGGGGCGGGGATCCCCGCCATCCCCTCGCTTCGCCCATCCATGCGGATCTCCGGCATCTTCCGCCGTTTCTGATCCATGTGGGCGATCACGAGACGGTTCTTGACGATGCCCGGGTTTTCGCACAAAGGCTGCGCAAGGCGGAGGTTCCCGTCGAGCTCGCCATCTGGGATCGGATGATCCATCAGTTCCAGCTGTTTCCGGAGCTGCCCGAGGCACAGCAATCCATTGGCGAGATGGCAGCCTTTCTGCAGGTAACGACTAACGCGCGGCGCTAGCTGAGCGCCATGCCGCCGGAGACGCCGAGCACTTCGCCGGTGATGAACGCCGCCTCGCGGGAAGCGAGAAAGGCAACCGCGGCGGCGATCTCCGCCGGATCGCCAAGCCGCTTCAGCAGCGTCGCTTGCTCCATGGCGGCGAGCAGGCCCTGGCCGCCAGCCTCTACCGCGGAATCGAGCATCGGCGTACGCACCGGACCTGGCAGCACGACGTTGGCGGTAATGTTAAACCGCGCATTCTCGCGCGCAATCGACTTGGCGAACGCAACGAGCCCGCCCTTGGCGGCAGCATAGACGGCGCCTCCCTTGGAGCCGATGCGCCCGGCCTCTGAGGAGATCATCACGATGCGTCCGTAGCCGGCCGCCTGCATGCCGGGCAGCACCGCATGGGTGAAGGCGAAGGCCGCCTCCAGGTTGACCGCCAGGAGATGGCGCCACTCCTCCGGCTTCGTATGCGTGAAGAATGCGTGCTGGTCGACGCCGGCATTGCTGACGAGGATGTCCACCGCGCCGGTGTTCGCGACCACGCGGGCGACTTCGCCGAAATCCGTCACGTCCAGCTCGGCAAAGGTCCCGTCGATCTCGCGGGCGACGGCCGCGCCGGCTTCTGCATTGCGGTCGCAGATCAGAACCTTCACGCCCTCCGCCGCAAGCCGGCGGGCAACCGCCGCGCCAATACCGCTCGCACCGCCGGTAACGATGGCGCGGCACCCCTTCAGCCGATCGGCAAGAGCAAAGCCATCCATGCATCACCGGCCGGTGAAGCGCGGCGCGCGCCGGCCGATCACAGCCGCCAGTCCTTCCCGCGCATCGGCCGTGCCCGAGAGCTCCGAAACGGTGCGGGCTTCCTCAGGCAGGCAAGCGTCGATCCCGAGGCCAAGTCCGCTCCACAAGAGCCGCTTGGATGCGGCCAGAGCCTTTGGCGCGCCCGCGGCAAGCTCGCGCGCCACGTCAAGCGCTGCAGCCTCCAGCGCATCGTCGGCCACGACCCGGGTCACCAGCCCCACGTCCAACGCCTCGGCCGCGTCCATCACCCGATTGGTGAGGATCATGTCCATGGCCCGGCGAAAGCCGATCAGGCGCGGCAAGGCCACCGAAGCGCCGGCATCGGGCGCCATGCCCACCCGGGTTGCGCCGGCCATGAACTTCGCCGAGCGCGCCGCGATGACCAGGTCGGATGCACAGACGAGGCCAAGCCCGCCGCCACCGGCGGCATAGCCCTGTACGGCAGTGACCACTGGCGCTTCCAGGTGGATCAGCGCCGACGCCGAGATCTGGAGATAGGACGTCGCCTGGCGGAGAAAGTCGGGCAGCCCCTCGCCCTTGGCGGCGAATTCCTTTACGTCGCCTCCCGCACAGAAATTCGGGCCCTCACCTGAAAGGAGCACGACGCGGATGCGGGGATCGCCGTGGCACCTCATCACCGCCTGATGCAGCGCCTCGAGCAGCGCGATGCTGATGCCGTTCGACTGCTGCGGCCGGTTGAGCCTCAGCCGCGCAATGCTGCCGTCGAGGGACAACAGAACCGGCCCTTCACCGATCAGGATTTCGCTGGCTTGCGTGGACACGATAGGTCACCTCCGCGCGGCGCTTACACTAGGAACGACAGGGTGTAGATCGGCTTGTCGTTGTTGACGAGCACGACTTTCTTGCGGATCATCTTCAGCGTGCCGTCGACGCGCCGCAGGCTATACTCGTTCCTGGTTGCCCAAACGGTTTCGCCGCGCATATTGCACTCGAAGATCATCGTGTTCGCGGCGACCCGGATCTCGTCGCCAGCCTCGTCCAAGAGCTCGATATTCGAAACGATCCGCGCCAGCTGGGAAGGCGGGGTCTGAGAATGGCGCTTGCCAGTCTTCAGCTGCTTCACGCGCAGCGATATGCGCGAGCGGTTGTCATAGATGAACGACATCTGGGTTTCCGGGTCCGGGTCGGTACCGTTGGCCGGCACCCAGTAGATCGCATCGTCTTCCCACAGCGCTTCCCACTCGTCATAGGCGTGGGTATCCTGAAGGCGCGCCTCCCGGTAGAGAAACTGGACGACGTCTTCGGGCACGGACTTGATCGATGTTTTGGCGGACATCACGCCGCCTCCATCAGCGTCTTGTAATGCCGCCAGATCCCCCGCGACGGCAGATCGTCGGTGGAGTGCGCAATGCGATACCCGTCCTCATCGTCGCGTTCGCGGTGCATGCCCCGTTCGAGAAACAGCCATTCCGGGTTGCGCGTGAGGAGCCCACGCTGGTTCCGCTCGTACATTTCAGTATCGTCCGCGAGAAGGAAGCCCGCCGGCCCGACCGAGCCCATGGTCTGCTGGCGCATGCGCCGATTGAAATCGGGCGCTCCTTTGAACTGCAGAGCGGTCACGTGCTGGATCGTCTCATCCACGGCGACCGGCTGGATCACGAAGAGCTGGATCTCGGCAATGAACAGGTTGGGGAAGATCATGGTATGCGGCGTGCCGTCGATCATGATCTGGCGGGCTTTCTCCCTGCCATAGGCTGCCTCCATGGCGGCCACATAGCCGGGCAATCGCGCCGGGGTGGTGCCAAACCAGCTCAGCGGCTCGCCCCGGCGGCGGAACTCGGGCCTAAGGTCGACCTCCGTGTGCCCGTTGCCGAAGTCGCGGGTGACCGCGATGGAGCTAGCTCCATAAAGCTCGCCGATCTTGCTGTCGGCCACCGAAAAGATCGAGGCATGCACGAAGCCCGGATGATAGCCGTCGCACTCGTTCTCAAGGATGAACTTCCAGTTGGCCTTCGTGCGGTGGCGCAGGAAGCCGGCGGTCAGCTCGATCTCGCCTTCGGGCGAGTTCTCGCAGAGCTGGTCGATGGCGCGGATAGCACCGCCCAGGTGCTCCTCGAGCGAAGGTCCATCCTCGGCCATGCTGCCGAACACGAAACCCTTGTGGATGGCGATCCGCGGCACTTGGGCCAGGCCGAGGTCGGACCTCTCCACCCCCTGATACCCGTCCGGAAAGGCATAGCCGATGAGCCGGCCGTCATTGGCGAAGGTCCAGGAGTGATAGGGGCATGTGAACGATGATCGGTTGCCCTTCTCGATCACGCAGACCGCGTTGCCGCGATGCGGACAGCGGTTCAGGAGCAGCCTGATCTCGCCCTCGCGGTCGCGCACCATGAGAACCGGCATGGGCCCGATCGACTTGGTCACGTAATCGTTGCGGTTTGGAACCTCGCTCACATGGCCGACATAGACCCATGTGCGAAACCAGATCTTCTCCAGCTCCGCCTGGAAAATGGCGGGATCGCTATAGAGCGCGCCGTGAACGCGGCCCGGCTCGATCAGGCGGGACCATTGGCTGATCGGCGTTTCAACATTCATCTCTGGTTCCTTTGACGGCAGTTGGGCCCACAATATCGACGCACCCTGCGCCCATCAATATTAAAACGCCCGTCCGGTTTAAGATTGGCACTCATGAGCTGCATGACCTCACCTATTAAGCGGGAAGCAGCTGGCGGGCATCGAGCCCGAGATCGGCCGCCCGTTCGGGGTCCAGCCCCGCACCGCCACGGGCGATGATACGCTTTGCGATATTGAACTCCGCCGGCGAATTGATCGCATCGAGCGCCACGAGCACCGTGTCCGAGAAGTAGAAGACGGCGAACTTCCCTGTGGCCGGATCGCCGCGAACGACTGCCCGGTCATAGCCTCTGCTGATGAGGCCGGCGGTCTGAAGCTTCAGGTCATACTGATCGGACCAGAACCACGGTACGGCAGGAGATGGCGGCTCTACCCCGCAAGCATGCGCGGCGGCGATGCGGGCCTGTTCTATGGCGTTGGCGACCGATTCGATCCGGCCTCTCCGCCCGGCACAATCGTTCAAGGCAAAGGCGCAGTCGCCCATGGCATAGATATCGGGATCGCTCGTGCGCATGGCGCGGTCGACAACAACACCCTCGCCCGGCTCCACCTCGACGCCCGCATACATCGCGATTTCATCATTGGGCACGATGCCGATGCCGACCACGGCCAGGTCGCAAGGCAATTCGCTTCCGTCCGCCAGCACGGCCGTTCGCACCCGGCGTTCTCCCGTGAAAGCCGATACGGTGGCGCCCAGCCGGATATCGACGCCCTTGGTCCGATGGAACTGCTCGTAAAAGCTGGAGACGACCGGGGCGGTCACGCGGCCGAGCAATCGCGGGCCGGCCTCCACCACGGTGACACTCAAGCCCTTCTTGCGGGCGACGGCCGCTACCTCCAAGCCGATGTAGCCTCCACCCACGATCACGAGATTGGATCCGGCCGTGAAGAGCGGCTGCAAGCGCCGGCTGTCTTCAGCACTGCGGATAAAGCCCACGCCCTCGAGATGGGCACCCGGCACCGCCAAGGACCGCGGCCGCGCCCCCGTCGCCAGAAACAGCTTGGCATAATGAAGAACCGTTCCTTCGCTCGTCACCACCGCATTGTCGCGCCGGTCGATGGCGGTGACCGACTCGCCCAATCTCAGCTGGATCCGCTCCGCCTCGTAGAAGCCGGCGGCACGCAGGAAAAGGCGCTCGACCGGCATTTCCCCGGCGAGAAAGGCCTTGGACAGCGGCGGGCGCTGGTAGGGCGGAAGCTCCTCCGCCGCGATGACGATGATCTCGCCGGGCCACCCGTTCTGGCGCAGGCTGGTTGCGCATTCGACGCCCGCCTGCCCTCCCCCAACGACGATCGCGGCATTAGATCTCGCGAGCGATCCGGCTTCCGAAACACCAGTCAATCGACACTCCATATCCGACTTGCCCGCGTAGGCACGCATGAGAGGTCAATAATAGACCGTCTATCCGGATTATTATAATCAGCGACAGAATTGTCAAGAACCGAGCCTTCCCCGCTCAGAGGTCTGCAAAGAGCCGCTTTCTCGTAGGAATAATACTGCGGTCGCGCCTCACCTCGTCGCAGCCCCAGGCCGGCGATTGCCGCCGACGCGGTTAATCGGCCTGCTCTTCGGAGCCGCGCTGCACCGTACCTTCCGGCAGCACGGCTGGAGCGATCTCCATCTGCGTCGGCCGGGGTGATTCCCCCGCGCCGGACGAGGATGCAGCTGGCTCTTGTCCGGTGAGCCGTTCGTCCGCGGATGCCGCCGGCGCCCCGCCATCCGATTGTGGCGCGCCGGTTCCGGCAGTCGATCGTGAGTCCATCGGTGCGGCCGCGGTGGCCGCGCCCTGCGCCCGTCCGCCGACGGAGCCGGTGACCATCTCGTCCGTGCCGACCGGCTCCGGGGTTACGGAGCCGTCCGCCGCCGCAACGCGCCAAACCGTGTTACCGGCATCGTCAGCGATGATCAGAGCGCCCGTGCCGTCAATGGCGACATCGACCGGACGCCCGTGCGCCTGGTCGCCGTTGATGAAGCCGGTCACCACATCCTGCGCCTTGCCGGAGGGCGCGCCGTTCTCGAAGGGTATGTAGACGACCTTGTAGCCGGTGAAGGAACTCCGGTTCCAGCTACCGTGCTCGCCGACAAAGGCGCCGTTGCGATAGGGTTCCGGCAAGGCCGAATTCATCGTGAAGGTCATGCCCAAGGGCGCGACGTGGCTCGAAAGCGCGTAATCGGGAACGACGGCCTTTTCCACCATGTCGGGCCGCTTGGGGTGGACGCGCTCGTCGACATGGCTGCCGAAATAGCTCCATGGCCAGCCGTAGAACGCGCCATCCTTGACCGAGGTCATGTAGTCGGGGACGAGGTTGGGGCCGAGCTCGTCACGCTCGTTGACCACCGACCACAGCGCACCGGTCTCCGGGTTGAAGGTCAGGCCGTTGGGATTGCGCAAGCCCGAGGCGTAAATGCGGCTTGCGCCTGTCATGCGGTCCACCTGCCAGATGGCAGCGCGGCCCTTTTCCGCCTCTAGCCCACGCTCCGCCACGTTGGAATTGGAGCCGACCGACGCATAGAGGTAGCGCCCGTCGGGGCTCAGCGCGAGATCCTTGGTCCAGTGGTGGTTGATCGGCCCGCCCGGCAGTGGGGTGAGCACGGAAGGCTGCGCGGTGATCTCGGTATCGCCAAGCGCATAGGGATAGGCCAGGATCGCATCGGTCGCCGCCACGTAAAGCGTGCCGTCATACCAGGCGATGCCGAAGGGCGAGTTGAGGCCTGTCAGCAGGTCGTGTCGCTCGTCCACTTCTCCGTCGCGGTTGGTATCGCGCAGCAGTGTGATCAGATTGCTCTCCTTTTGCTCGCCTCCGCCGCCATGGGCAATCGACATGATCCAGCCGCGGATGATGTCCTTCGGTCGCGAGACGGGCTTGCCCGACGGCCCGCGTGCCTGGACGACGAGCACGTCGCCATTGGGCAGCGTGTAAAGCGAGCGTGGATTGGCAAGATCCTCGGCATAGGCCGTGACCCTGAGCCCGTCCGGCACTGAAGGCATCTCGCCATCCTGCCAGCCGACCACCTCGGCCAGCTTCATATCGGCCAGAATGGGCTGCTGCGGCTCCGGAAGGACAGGATCAGGTCCGATCTGCTGCGAAACGTCGAAATCCGAGCGGTCGTCGCATCCGGCGAGCAGGGCGAAGGCCAGGCAGCCGGCCCCCAGGGCGGCGTAGCGCGCGGGAGTCCACTTAGTCATGATCGCTCACTCCCACGCCGTGGCGGAAAACAAGGGCGCGGCCGAACCAGTCGGATATGACCATTACGACGACCGTTACGGCGGAAAGGGTCAGCCCCCAGGGGACCACGGCCGTCCAGCCGTCGCGGGCATGAATGAGGCTGTTGACGAACGCCAGCGCCAGGACGACCAAGCTGCCGATCGCGTGGGGCCAAGCGGGCCAGGGTCGGCGTACCGCGGGGCGGAACAGGAAGTCGACCATGCCGGCGATTGCCGCAAGCGCACCGAACACGAGCCCGGCGAAAAGCAGCCAGGATGAAAACTCCTGCCACATGAGATGCGATGTGCGCCAATAGGCGATGTCGGTCAATAGCGCCAGCGTGAAGCAGACGATCGGGAACTGGACGAGCATGGAATGAATCGGCTGCCCGGCGATTGCCGCAGTGCTCTGGGGATGTGTGTGGGTCATCGGCCACCCCCTTGAATAGGATCGGTTGACGGACGCTGAATCTACAAACGAAGACGTGTTTCGTTCCCAACCCGCATAAAAGTCAGCTGCATCAGCGCCATCACGGCGTATGAAGAGCGGCGCCTCCGTTCATGGCCATGTGCAGCACCTCGGCCAGGTGCAGCGCTCTCCGGCCCGTGCACTGGGCGATCTGCTCGCGGCAGCTGAAGCCGTCGGCAATGATCAGCGTATCCGCATCGGCCCGCCGTACCTCGGGAAGGAGCACACGCTCGCCGCATTTGACCGAAACATCGTAATGGCCTGCTTCGAAGCCGAAGGGGCCCGCCATCCCGCAGCAGCCGGCATTCAGGTCGCGGTGCCGGAGGCCCAGCGTATCGAGCATCGCGTTCTCGGCCTCCTTGCCCATGATCGCATGGTGGTTGCAGTGAAAATGCACGAGCGCGTTCCGCTCGAGCCTCGGCGGCTCGAAACCTTCCTCACGCAGGAACTCGCTCAGCAGAAAGGTCTGGCCGGCGAGCTTTCTCGCGTCCTCGTCCTCGGGAAACAGATTGACAAGCTCGTCGCGAAAGGCCGCCACGCAGCTGGGCTCGATCCCCACGAGCGGGATGCCCTCGCGGATTGCCGGTCGAAGATGCTCTAAGGTCTGCCGCCACAGCGATTTCGCGCGATCCAGCATCCCGATCGCATAAAGCGGACGGCCACAGCAAAGGGGACGTGGCGGGATCTCGACCCGATAGCCCGCGGCCTCGAGCACCTCCACCGCTGCCTGGCCGGGCTCCGGCGTCAGATAATTGGTGAAGGTGTCCGGCCAGAGCAGGACGCGGCGCTGGGCTGGGCGGCGATCTCCCTGGGGCACAGACCGCCGGCGGAACCATGCGGTCAGAGTCGGTGAGGCGAATGGCGGCATTTGTCGCTGGGGCGCGATCCCCCCCATTCGCTTCAGGACGCCTGCGAAAGGCTCGGTTCGCGTCATGGCGTTCACCACCCTCGGCATGTGGGAGGCGGCGCGCGCCCACCAGTAGATCAGGCCCATGCTGTACATGTGCATCGGCCGCAGCCGCCCCTTGTAGTAATGGGCCATGAACTCGGCCTTGTACGTGGCCATGTCCACATTGACCGGGCAGTCGCTCTTGCAGCCTTTGCAGGCGAGGCATAGGTCGAGCGCCTCGTGCACCTCCTCGCTCTTCCAGCCCTCCTTGATCGGCGGCCCGCCATGGAGCATTTCGAACAGGCTGCGGGCCCGACCGCGCGTGGTGTGCTCCTCCTCGCGCGTGGCCATGAAGCTCGGGCACATGACCTGTCCGCTCCTCATGCGGCATTTGCCGACGCCGACGCAGCGCGAGAGAGCGCGTGCGAAGCTGCCGCCATCTTCCGGATAGGCGAAGTGCGTATCGAGGTTCGGCGGCCGATAGCCGGGGCCCGCCCGCAGGTGAGCGGTGATGGGATAGGGATCGACCACCTTGCCCGGGTTCATCCTGCCCTGGGGATCCCAGATGGCCTTGAACTCGCGGAAGGCGGTCACGAGTTCATCCCCGAAAAGCTTCGGCAGGAGCGCGGCGCGCGCTTGTCCATCGCCGTGCTCGCCCGAGAACGAGCCGCCATAGCGGACCACGAGGTCCGCCGCGTCGTCCAGAAAGGAACGCCAACGGGCCACGCCCTCCGGTGTGCCGATGTCGAAATTGATCCGGCAATGGATGCAGCCCTGGCCGAAATGGCCATAGAGCGCGGCAGAGTAATCGTAGCGGTCGAACAGCGCCTTCAGATCGCGCAGATACTCACCCACCCGCTCCGGTGGCACGGCCGAGTCCTCCCAGCCGGGCCAGTTCTCCGCCCGGCCGGGAACGAAGGCCGTAGCGCCAAGGCCGGATTCGCGGATGTGCCAGATCGCCGTCTGCTCCTCGGGCTCGGTGATGAGGCGCATGGCAGGCGGGTGGTTCCTCTTGCCGAGCGCGTCCATCAGCTCGCGGGCCTGAGCCTGGGCCTCCGCGAGGGTCTCGCCACCGAATTCGGCCAGCAGCCATCCGCCGCCTTCGGGCAGCAGGTCGAGATCCTTCGTATGCAGCCCCTTGCGCCGCATGTTCTCGATCAGCCGGGCATCGATCGCCTCCAGGCCCACCGGGCCACTCGCCCTCACCTCGGGCACATGGTCGCCGGTGGCATAGACGTCGGGATAGCCGATCACCAGCATTGCCCGCGCAGGCGGGCTATCGACCAGCCCGACCGTCGCTTCCAGCACCGTCACGCAGGTCCCCTCGGTGCCGACCAGGGCGCGGGCCACATTGAACCCGTGCTCCGGCAGAAGCTGCGGCAGGCTGTACCCGGAGACCCGCCGCGGTATCTTCGGAAAGCGCTTGCGGATCAGGTCCGCATATCTGTCGCGCAGGGCCTTGAGCCCGCCATAGATCTCGCCGCGCCGGCCCCCTGCCCGGATGATCCGTTCCAGCTCGTCTTCGGGGGTCGGGCCCACCTTCAGGCGCAGGCCGTCATAGGTCAGCACCTCCAATTCGTGGATGTTGTCTTCCGTACGGCCGGAGCCGGCGCCCATCTTCTCCGCGAGCACCGAGTGCACGCCGCAGGAGTTATTGCCGACCATGCCGCCGATGGTGGCGTAGGCATGGGTCGAGGTGTCGAACGCGACCGTGAGGCCGTTCCGCTCCACCTCGTTGCGCAGATCATCGAAAATCGCCCCGCTCTCCACCCGGGCGCGCTTCTCCCCATAATCGATATCAAGCACCTGGTTGTGATATTTGGAGAAGTCGATCACCACCGCCACATTGCAGGTCTCGCCGGAAAGGCTGGTGCCGCACCCCCTCGGCAGGATCGGCGCGCCGTGCTCGCGGCAGCAGGCGACCGTCTGCACCGCGTCCTCGGCATCGCGGGGGATCACCACCCCGATCGGCACCTGGCGATAGTTGGACGCATCCGTTGAATAGAGCGCGCGGTCCTCGGCGCGGAACCGGACTTCCCCGCGGACACGGCGCTCGAGATCGGCGGCGAGCGCGGCGGCCGCTTCGCCCGAAAGACGTAATGGCGGCTCCGTGCGGATGAAGGACATGATATTCTCCTGTCGGGAAATCAGATGGCGTAACGGTGTGCTTCCCTGTCCCGGAATTCGAGCCCTAAGCCGGCTCGAGAGAGGTCGGGGCTGAGCGCCCCTTTCACCGGCGGGCGGGTGCCGTCGAACAGCATCTGTTCGATGCGTGCATGGTCGAAGAAGTGTTCAACATGGCGCGCATTGGGTAGCGCGCAGCAGGGATGGACATGCAGGGCGGGCGCCGTATGGGCCGAGAACGGAACGCCGAAAGCCTGGCAGAGCACGCCGGCCTGCATGAAGCCTGTGATGCCGCCGCAGCGGGTCGCATCGGGCTGGAGCACGTCAACCGCGCCCGCTTCCAGCATGCGGCGAAAGGAGAAGAGATCATGCCCATACTCACCGGCGGTAATCTCCATGCCGGCGGGCGCGCGGTCGCGAATAAGTCGCAGGCCCTCGAGATCGTCAGAGGAGACGGGCTCCTCGAACCAGCTCACGCCGTATTCGCGGAAAGCCTCGGCCTTGGCCAGCGCCTGCTTGCGGTCATAGGCGCCGTTTGCATCGACGAATAGCTCCGCCTCCGGCCCGATCGCCTCGCGCGCCGCCCGCACGCGGGCGACGTCATCGGCAGGCGTGCTCCCCACCTTCATCTTCACGCGGGTAATGCCCTGCTCGACCCACGCGCCGAACTGGCCCTGCAGATGCTCGATCGAGTAGGTCGTGAAGCCGCCGCTGCCATAGACCGGGATCGCCTCGCGCACCTGGCCGAGAAGGCTGACCAGGGGAACGGCCAAAAGCCTTGCCTTCAGGTCCCAGAGAGCGATGTCGACCGCCGAGATCGCCTGGAAGGCGAGCCCGGCCCGCCCGAGATTGCGCACGGCCGCGCTCATCGCCTCGAAGCAGCCCGTCACGCCCATGGCATCGCGCCCGACCGCCATTTCCGCGAGCTTCGACCGGATCAACGCGCCGGCCGACTCATGGCTATAGGTATATCCCAGGCCTTGCTCGCCGCCGCCATGGGCGCGCACCAGCACCATGGTCGTGGCATCCCAGCGCAGCGTACCGTCGGCCTCGGGACCCTCGGTCGGAATGCGGTACGCCGCGACGTCGATGGTCTCGATCTTCGCGCGTTTCATGTCTTGCTCCGCCAGCCACGGGCAGCGCGGTCACCGCCGTTCAATGCGGCTGATCGTTGACGTCCTGAATCTCGCCGGACCCTGGAGCTGTTCCGCTTTTCTTCGAATCGCGGAACCGCTCCAAGTTCTTGCTTGGTCGCATTTTCTTCACGCGAAGCGGCATCCACTTCGCTCGAAAATGCTCTAATGTCTGGTCGGCAACACGCCCTGCATGGCTTGCTTGACCGACTGCCAGACGATGCCGATCGCCTCCGGGTCGCCCTTCACCAGGGCCTGGGCGTATTTCTTCGCCTGCTCATAGCTGATATGCGGCGGCAGCGGCGGCACCTTCGGGTCGGTGAGCATGTCGAGCACGCATGGCCTGTCCGCCCTTAGCGCCTCATCCCACGCGGGACCGACCGCTTCGGGCGTTTCCACCCGGATGCCCCTGAGCCCCAGCGTTTCTGCATAACGCGCGTAGTCGAAGGCCTGCACATCCTGGGAAGCGGGAAATTTCGGGTCGCCCGCAAGCACCCGCTGCTCCCAGGTGACCTGGTTGAGATCGCCGTTGTTCAAGACGAGGATGACCAGCCGAGGATCGCTCCACCGCTGCCAATATTTGGCGACGTCAATCAGGCAGTTGTTGCCGAGCATCTGCATGGCGCCGTCGCCCACGAGGCCGATGGCGACGCGCTCGGGATAGGCGAATTTCGCCGCCAGGGCGTAAGGCACGCCCGGGCACATGGTCGCGAGCCCGCCGGACAGCGACGCCTTCATTCCGGATCTGAGCTTGAGGTCGCGTGCGAACCAGTTCGCCACGCTGCCTGAATCGGCGCTGATGATGCAGTTCTCCGGCAGCCGCGGCGAGAGCTCCCACAACACCCGTTGCGGGTTGATGGGATCGGCGGCAACCATGGCCCGCTCCTCGGTCACTGCCCACCAGTCGCGGACATTCTTCTCGGTCTCCTGCCGCCAGGAGCGGTCCGCCTTCCGCTTTAAATGGGGGATCAGCGCCTGCAGGGTCGCCGCGCTGTCGCCGACGAGATTGACCTCCATGGGATAGCGGATGGAGAGCATGCGGCCGTCGATATCGATCTGCACGCCGCGCGCCTGGCCCTCGGGCGGGAGGAATTCGGAATAGGGAAAGCTGGAGCCGACGACGAGCAGCGTGTCGCAGTCCATCATCAGGTCATAGCTGGGCCGGGTGCCGAGGAGGCCGATCGAGCCGGTGACGAAGGGCAGATCGTCCGGGAGCGCTGCTCTGCCAAGCAGCGCCTTCGCAACGCCCGCACCGAGCAGGTCGGCGACCTCCATCACCTCGGCGCTCGCATGAAGCGCGCCGGCCCCCACCAGCATGGCCACGCGCTCGCCGCCGTTGAGCACCTCGACCGCGCGCTTCAGTTCCGGCTCGCCCGGCACGTGCGCCGGCTGGGGATAGCCGATCCCGGAAAACAGGGCACCGTGCTGGCGTGGGGGAGAAGGCACCGCCTCCATCTCCTGCACGTCGTTCGGCACGATGATGCAGGTGACGGTGCGCTCGGCCAGCGCGATGCGCATGGCCCGATCGATCAGATGCCGCATCTGCGCCGGCTCGGTGCACATGTGGACATACTCGTTCGCCACATCCTTGAACAGCGAGATGAGGTCGACTTCCTGCTGGTAATTGCCGCCGAGGGACATCCGCTTCTGCTGCCCGACGACGGCGACCACGGGCGTGTGGTCGAGCTTCGCGTCGTAGAGACCATTGAGCAGGTGGATGGCGCCCGGCCCGGAGGTCGCCAGGCAAACGCCGGCCTCGCCGGTCCACTTGGCGTGTGCGCAGGCTGCGAAGGCGGCGATTTCCTCATGCGCGGTTTGGACGAATTCGATCTTGCCTTCCGCGCGGCCCAACGCGCCGAGTATGCCGTTGATCCCATCGCCGGGATAGCCGTAGATGCGCTTCACGCCCCATTCGCTGAAGCGGTCGAGCATGAAATCGCCAACCGTCTGAGCCATGACGTCCTCCTCGCAGGGTAGCAGCTTGGTTGTGAAGCCAACCGGGCCCGCTGTCCGAGGTTCCAGACACGGTCGATTTGCCATGCTTGCGCCGGCAGTTTGCGCGCGCCCGCAGTTCAGTGCTCCGGCCGGATGAGCACCAGGCCGCTCTCGGGGTCGTATCTCTTTTCGAGATGCGCGGGGTTCTCCGTGAGGATCACCTCGAGCGTCGGCCGCACGTGCGCTTCCGCCAGATGGCCGGCGAGCGCCGTTCCGTCACGCCTGCCGAGCACGGTGTGGATATGGATGGCCCGGCTGCCGTCGGGCGCGACCGCCACGTCGCCGTTGAGCGAGGCGACCTCGACCTGCTCTCCTACCGGATTGGGGATGTAGTCCTTCTTGTCCCAGTCGAAGAAGGTGATCACCGCGTCGCTGAACGCCCCGATCGCGGAGAACTGCGCGGCTGTCAGCCGCTCGCGATCGGCGAATTCCTGCAGCGCGGCCATGACCTCGTCTCCGGTCTCCAGAACGAGGGCATAGGTCCTCTGCCCATCATTCTCTGCCAAAATCCTGCTCTGCATCTTGCCACCTCAACCAGTGTTCACCTCGGAAATGAACGCCCACGTCTGTCAAACAGCATGCGTGGCGGTTGGTTTCAGCAAGACGTCGAATGTCATGGCGCGGCCGTCGCGCAAAGCCATGGCGAGTGGAACTCCCTTTGCGAGGTCCGAATTCCCACTCGAAGCCGTAGGGAACTTGAATGGGACTGCGCATAGAAGATTACGCGCTCATCGGCGATTGCCGGACCGCGGCCCTGGTCGGCAATGACGGATCGATCGACTGGCTGTGCCTGCCAGGCTTCGACTCGCCCGCTTGCTTCGCGGCCCTGCTCGGGGAGCCCGGAAACGGGCACTGGAAGATTGCGCCCAGCCAACCACCGAAACGCGTTAGCCGTCGATACCGACCGGAAAGCCTGGTGCTGGAGACGCTGTTCGAGACCGAAGATGGCGTCTGCAGGCTCACCGACTTCATGCCGATGACGAACGCTGCGCCGTCGCTTGTACGCATCGTGACGGGGCTCGAGGGCCGCGTCGATCTCAGGATGGATCTCGTCATCCGCTTTGACTACGGCCGGCTGATACCCTGGGTCAGCCGGGCCGATCACGAGCTCGTCGCCATCGCCGGCCCCGATCTGCTCGTGCTGCGCACGCCCGCCCGGCATCGTGGCGAGGATCTGAAGACCGTCGTCGATTTTGCGGTTGGTCCGGGCGACGAGGTTCCGTTTGTCCTCAGCCACGGTCCGTCCCACCACGAGATGCCGGGCCCAATCGATCCGCAAGCCGCGCTGGAGCATACGGAGACCAGTTGGCGCGACTGGGCTGCCCGATGCAACTACGAGGGCCGCTGGCGCGAGGCTGTCGTGCGGTCACTGATCACGCTCAAGGCGCTGACATTCAGTGCGACGGGCGGCTTTATAGCCGCGCCGACCACCTCGCTCCCTGAGATGCCCGGCGGCTCACGAAACTGGGACTACCGTTTTTGCTGGCTCCGGGACGCCACGTTCGGACTGCTGTCGCTCATGCAGGCAGGCTACCGCCAGGAGGCGGTGGCCTGGCGCGATTGGCTGGTGCGGGCCGTGGCTGGGCATCCCTCCCAAATCCAGCCGCTCTACAGCATCACCGGTGCCCACCGAATGGATGAGTGGCAAGTGCCCTGGCTGCCCGGCTACCGCGGAGCAACACCGGTGCGCGTCGGCAACGCCGCGTTTGCGCAGATCCAACTCGACACCTTCGGCGAGGTGCTGGACGCGCTCCATCACGCCCGCCGCTACGATCTCGCCCCGAGCCGGGAGAGCTGGTCTTTGCAGAAGGCCTTGCTCAGCTATCTCGAAACCCTGCGTGATGAGCCGGATCACGGCATTTGGGAAGTGCGCGGCCGCAAGCAGCATTTCACCCATTCGAAAGTCATGATGTGGGTGGCCTTCGATCGGGCAGTCTCAGCCGTCGAGGACTTCGATCTTGATGGTCCGGCCGACCGTTGGCGCAATCTGCGCGACAGCCTGCACGCGGAGATCTGTGAAAAGGCATTCAACCGGGATCTCGGCGCCTTCGTTCAGGCCTACGGGTCGAGCAATCTCGATGCAGCAACGCTCCTCATCCCGCTCGTCGGCTTCTTGCCGGCCAGCGACCCCCGCATGGTCGCCACCGTGGAGGCCATCGGCAAGCGGCTCGTGCGCGATGGCTTCGTCCATCGCTACGACACGCGCGAGGCGGAGGATGGCCTGCCGCCCGGCGAGGGCGTCTTCCTGGCGTGCACCTTCTGGTATATCGACAATCTCGTCCTGCAGGGCAGATATGATGAGGGCAGCCGCATGTTCGAGAAGCTGCTCGGCATCCGCAATGATGTCGGCCTCCTTTCCGAGCAGTATGATGTCGACGAGAGAACGCTCCTCGGCAACTTCCCCCAAGCGCTGTCGCATCTCGCCCTTATCGACACCGCCTACAACCTGCATGCGGCGCAGGGGCCCGCACGGGAACGGGCCAAGCACCGGCGGGGAATGATCCTGCAAGCGGCCGAGGCCGACCCTCGGGAAGGTAGGAGGTATCGTTTACAACGAGAACTATATAGTTTACATCGTCAACTAAATTGTGGCTGGCGCAATCGAGTGGACGACATTGTTGCTGGTCAGCCATTATCCCGCATGGACATGATGCCGCACGAGGTACCGAATGAACGCTGAATCGGAGGCGAAAACACTGAACGGGCAAGCCGCGGACCAGCGCCTCCGCGATGTGCGCGACCTGTTCTCGTTCCAGCTTCAGCGGCTTGCCGCGCTTTCCAGCCGCATCGCCGTTTTGTCCATCGGACCACGCTACCGGCTCACCGTGTTGGAATGGCGCGCGCTCGCGGTGCTCGATTATCTTGGCCAGGCGCCATTGCAGAAGCTCGCGACCCACAGCGGCCTGCTCAAGAGCCAGATGAGCCGAACCGTATCAGGGCTCATTCAGCGGGGGCTCATCAGCCGGTCGGAAAACCCAGAGGACGGCCGTAGCATCCTGTTGCGGCTCACCGGCGCGGGCAAGGACGTGGTGACGCGAATCCTTGCGGATTCCGAAATGCGCAACGAGAACATGCTTGCGGATCTCTCGCCGGAAGAGCGGGCGCAGTTGCAAGCCGCACTGAAGGTCGTGTTCGCGACCAGCCTTGCCTATTACGATCGCCTTCGTTCCGAGGTCTCTTCCGCGGACGCGGCAGCTTTCGGCTTCGAGCCGTAACCCTCTCCCTCCGAAAGCTCCTCTTCCTCGCTACCAATCGAGCGTCCACTTAGTTGACAATATGAACTATATAGTTTACGTTGTGAACAAAATGGGAGTGGGCGGCGTTGACGGAACAGGCGCAGATATTCATCGACGGCGCATGGACGGGCGGTGAGGCGGGCCGCTGTGGCGACGTCATCGATCCGGCCAGCGGTCAGGCCTTCGCCACCGTGGCCCATGCATCCCTGGCCGATCTCGACCGTGCCCTTAGGGCTGCGGCGCGGTCCTTCGCCGAATGGCGCACGGTTTCCTCCTACGAGCGCTCGAAGCTTCTCCGCCGCGCTGCCGACCTCTTGCGCCAGCGCACGGAAGCGATCGCCGCGCTCGTCACGCGCGAGCAAGGAAAGCCGCTCAGCGAAGCGCGGCTTGAGGTGGCGGGCTCGGCCTGGTACGCAGAGGAGGGACGCCGTGCCTATGGCCGGCTCATCCCAGCGCGTGCGCCGGGCATCCGCCAACTGGTGGTCAAGGAGCCGATCGGCCCGGTCGCGGGGTTCTCGCCCTGGAACTTCCCGGTCAGCCAGGCGGTGCGCAAGATCGCCGGCGCGCTTGCGGCGGGCTGCAGCATCATCATCAAATGCCCGGAGGAAACACCCTTCAGCTGCATCGAGCTGGTGCGCTGTTTTGCTGATGCGGGCGTTCCGGCCGGGGTGGTCAACCTCGTGTTCGGCGAGCCGGCGGAGATCTCCCAATATCTCATCCCCGCGCCACAGATCCGCAAGGTGTCCTTCACCGGCTCGATTCCCGTCGGCAAACGCTTGGGGATGCTGGCGGCGCAGCATGTCAAGCGCTGCACCCTGGAGCTCGGCGGGCATGCGCCTTTCATCGTCTGCGCCGATGCCGATCCGGAAGAGGCCGTAAAGCTCGGCATTGCGCTCAAGTTCCGCAATGCCGGCCAGGTTTGCGCCGCACCGTCACGCTTCTATGTGCATGAGCGGCACTATCGTCGCTTCACCGATGCCTTCGTTGCCGGGGCCGAGCAGCTCAAGGTGGGGCCGGGCACGGAGCCGGGCGTGAACATGGGCCCGCTGGCGAACGCCCGCCGGCTCGAAGCCATGGCAGGTTTCGTGGCCGATGCGGAGGCGCGCGGCGCCAAGGTGCTCACCGGCGGCCGGCGCATTGGCAATCAGGGCAATTTCTTCGCCGCCACCGTGCTGACGGACGTGCCGGAGGACGCGCGTCTGATGGTAGAGGAACCCTTCGGGCCACTTGCGCCGATCGCGCGGTTCTCTGACCTCGACGATGTGATCGCCCGCGCCAACAGCCTGCCTTACGGGCTCGCCGCCTTCGCCTTCACCCGCTCGGAGCGCAATGCCACCTATCTCGGCGACAGGCTCGAGTCCGGCATGGTGTCGATCAACCACTTCGGCATTGCCGCGCCCGAGACGCCCTTCGGCGGCGTCAAGGAGAGCGGCTATGGCAGCGAAGGTGGGTCCGAAGGGCTCGAAGCATTTCTACAGACCAAGTTTATCAGCCAAGTCGGCCTGAGAGAGGCGGCAGCCTAGCCGCCGAAGAGTTCGGTCGCATGCTGGCAATGCCGGCAACCAAGGGAGGGAAAGACATGAAGGAGCGTAATTACCTGAGGAGGGGTTTGCTCGCCGCCATGGCGCTTGCCGCCATGGCCAGCATGGCGGCTGCCCAGGAGACCACGATCACGCTGGCCGGATTCGGCGGCAATCTCCAGGCGGATCTGAGCAAGACCCTGTTCGTCCCGGCCGCGGAGAAGGCCGGGATAAAACTGCGCGAGGAATCCCACGATGGCCTCGCCGGCGTTCGGGTGCAGGTTCAGTCGGGATCACCGGGCTGGGATGTCGCGCATCTCGGCGCGGAAGACTGCGCCATCGGCGCGAAGGAAGGCTTGTTCGAGCCCATCGACTACGCGGTCGTGGACGCGAAGGGGATTTCCGAGAATGCTCGCGGCGAGGATTGGGTGGGGACCAACACCTATTCCGTCGTGCTTGCCTGGCGCACCGACAAATACGGCGACAACCCGCCCAAGAACTGGAAGGACTTCTGGAACGTCGAGGCCTTCCCCGGCCGTCGCGCCCTCAGCGTCTATCCGCAGGAGATGATGGAGATCGCGTTGATTGCGGATGGCGTGCCCTTGGACAAGGTCTATCCGCTGGACGTCGAGCGCTCGCTCGCCGCGCTCGAACGGATGAAGCCGAATATCGGTGTCTGGTGGACCTCCGGCGCGCAATCCGCGCAGCTGATCAAGGACGGCGAGGTCGACATGCTGGCCATCTGGGGAAGCCGCGTGGCCGGCGTTATCGCCGATGGCGCGCCCGTGAAGTTCACCTACCAGGACGGCATCCTCGGCTTCGGCTGCGTGGCCATTCTGAAGGGCTCCGAGAACGTCGAGGCAGCGCAGAAGTTCATCGCCGGGGTCGTGTCGCCGGAAATCCAGGCGCGTATCCCTACTATGATGAGCTATTATGGCCCGACCAACAGCCGCGCCTTCGAGGTCGAGAAATTCCCGCCCGAGGTGCTCGCGCAATCGAACGCCTCGCCCGAAAACGCGGCCAAGCAGCTGGTGCTGCAGCCCGCCTGGTGGGCGGACAACAACCAGGACGTGAGCGAGGAATACAAGAACCTGATCATTCAGTAATCGCGTGCGAGGTGGATGGCAGCCATGCCGGGCAAGGTTTCAATCCGCAAGGTCAGCAAGACCTATGGCGCGTTCACGGCGCTGGATGACATCTCCCTCGACATCGCGGCGGGGGAGTTCCTGACGCTGCTCGGGCCATCGGGGTCGGGTAAGACCACCTTGCTCAATGTGCTCGCCGGTTTCGTGCGGCCTGACCGCGGGAGTGTGATGGTCGATGGCGTGGAGTTCCTGGCTTTGCCGCCGAACAAGCGCAATGTCGGCATGGTGTTCCAGAACTACGCGCTGTTCCCGCATATGGATGTGCAGGAAAATGTCGGCTATCCGCTGCGCCTGCGTGGCGTGAGGGGCGCTGCGCAGGCGGCGCGGGTGCAGGCAGCGCTCGACATGGTGCAGATGGGGCATCTCGCCTCCCGCGGGATCAACGCGCTCTCAGGTGGCCAGCGTCAGCGGGTGGCGCTGGCCCGGGCCATCGTGTTCGAGCCCTCGATTCTCCTGATGGACGAGCCGTTGTCGGCCCTGGACAAGAAGCTGCGCGAGCATATGCAGCTCGAGCTGAAGCGTCTGCACCAGCGGCTCGGCACCACAACGGTCTATGTCACGCACGACCAGCGCGAGGCGTTGACCCTGTCGGACCGGATCGCGGTGATCAATGACGGCAGGGTGGTCCAGCTGGGCACGCCGGACGACGTCTACAACCGGCCCGTCAACAAATTCGTCGCCGACTTCATCGGCGATACCCATTTCGTCCCCGTTGATATCAGCCCGTCGGGTCCTGCCCTGCAGGGCCGAAGCCTGGACATGCGGGAACCCTGGACCGGGGGCGAGAAGCCGTGGCTGGTCGTCCGGCCGGAACGGCTGAGCTGGCGAGAGACCGAGGGCAGGCCGTCCAACCGCATCGACGCAACAGCAACCGGCGTCATCTATCAGGGAGACAGTTACCTCGTGTCGCTGCGGCTGCCCGAGGGCATCGAGATCGACCTGCGCCGTTCGCCCGAGCTTGCCGGCGAACGACTGCCCGAGCCGGGAGAGGACATCTCCCTCTGGCTCGATCGCGAGCACACCATCCTGGTGGCGGACCGGCCATGACGATGCCGCTTCTCATGGAAGGCACGGCCACCACCACCCGCACGCTCAATGAACCGCTGCTCAAGCGCCAGGAACTCCGCGAGCGGGCCGCGCTTTGGTCGCTCTCGCTTCCCGGCGCGGCGCTGATCTTCATCGTGCTCGTTCTGCCGATAGGCTGGCTGTTCTGGCTCTCCTTCTTCGATGCGGCCGGCGAGCCGTCACTGGTGAATTACCAGCGTATGCTGCGCTCGGTTTATGTGAAGACTTTCATCACCACCTTCGAGGTGGCGGGTCTCGTGACCGTGCTCTGTGTGCTGCTCGGCTATCCCGTCGCCTATCTCCTGTCGCAGGTTTCGCGCCGCACGGCCACCATTCTCCTTGTGTTCGTCATGCTGCCGTTCTGGACGTCGGTGCTCGTGCGGACCTATGCCTGGCTCGTGCTCCTGCAGCGCACGGGGCTCATCAACAGCTGGCTCGTCGGCAGCGGACTGATCGATGAGCCAGTCCCCCTTGTCCACAATTTCTTCGGCACCGTCGTCGGCATGGTGCACATCATGCTGCCCTTCCTGGTGCTGCCGCTCTATGCTTCGATGCGCGCGATCGACCCGGTGCTCGTGCGCGCCGCCGCCAATTGCGGCGCCTCGCCCGCGCAGGCTTTCCGCCAGGTCTTCCTGCCGCTGTCGCTGCCGGGCCTTGCTGCGGGTGTCGGCCTCGTCTTCGTGCTCTGCCTCGGCTTCTTCGTCACGCCGGCGCTGCTCGGCGGCGGGCGCGTGCCCATGTGGGCCATGCGGATTGCCGACAACATCGCCGTCTATGGCAATTGGGGCGCAGCGAGCGCTCTCGGGGTGGCGCTGCTTGTGGTCACCGGGCTGATCCTTCTCGCGCTGCGCCGGCTGTTCAAGGTCGACGCCATGGGCGGAGGCCACTGATGCTGAACCAGCCCGCCACCGCCACCCAAATTACCCATCTGCAGCGCCTCTGGCTCTATGGGCTGGTGGGTGCCGTGCTCCTGTTCCTGATCGTGCCGTGCCTGATCGTCGTGCCGATGTCCTTCTCCGGCAGCCAATATCTGGAGTTCCCGCCGCGCAGCTGGAGCCTGCGCTGGTATGAGGCCTATCTCGCCTCGCCGGAATGGCGTGCGGCGACCTCCGTCTCCATTCGCGTGGCGTTGATCACCACCGCGCTCGCCACAGCATTGGGCACCCTCGCGGCCTACGGGCTCGTGCGGGTGCGCAGCGCGCTGGTGACCGCCGGGCGCGCGGTTTTCATGCTGCCCATGCTGGTGCCGTTGATCCTCGTGGCGATCGGCTGCTTCTTCGTCTATGCCCGTCTTGGGCTGAACAGCACCATCACCGGCCTCGTGCTCGCCCATACGGTGCTGGCGCTGCCCTTCGTCGTCATTGCCGTGTCGAGCGGGCTCGCGAGCTACGACATGAATCAGGAGCGCGTCGCCCAGAGCCTCGGCGCCTCGCGGCCATGGGCGTTCCTCACCGTCACCCTGCCGCAGATAAAGCTGTCGGTGGTCTCCGGTGCGCTGTTCGCCTTCGTCACCTCCTTCGACGAGGTCGTCGTGGCGCTGTTCGTTTCCAGCGGGGAGACCGCGACGCTCACCCGGCTGATGTTCGCCAACATCCGCGACCAGATCGACCCGACGGTTGCGGCGATCTCGTCCCTGCTCATCGGGCTGTCGATCCTGCTCCTGCTGGGATCGCAGCTTCTGCAGCGCGCCGGAGACAGCAGGCAATGAGGCCGGAGGTCACCATTTGCGAGTGCTTCGCGCGCGACGGCCTCCAGCACGAGCCGGAGTTCGTGGCGACCACGGACAAGATCGCTCTGATCGACGCCTTCACGACCACGGGCTTTCCGCGCATCGAGGCCACGAGCTACAGCCATCCCGAGCGGGTGCCCGCCTTTCGCGACGCGAGCGACGTGCTCGCCGGCATCTCGCGCAGGCCGGGTGTCTGGTATAAGGCCACATGTCCGAACCGCAATGCGGTCGAGCGTGCGCTCGCCGACCTCGCGGCCGGCCGAGGCGCCAACGAGATCAGCCTGCTCGCCTCGGCCACGGAAGCGCATACCGAGCACAATCTGCGCACGAGCCGCGCGGGCCAGTGGCAGCGCATCGAAGAAATGGCGCGAATAGCCGGCGGTCGCTTCCGGCTGGTCGGTGTCATCTCCGTGGCGCTCGGCTGCCCGTTCGAGGGCGCCGTCGACCCCCACAGGGTGGCCGAGGACGCACGCCGCTTTGCCGCCCTGGGCGCTCGACTCGTCACCATCGGCGACACGACCGGCCTTGCCACGCCATCCAGCGTCCGGCGGCTGTTCCGCATCCTGCGCGAGCAGGCGCCCGAGGTGAGCCCGATCGCACATTTCCACGATACGCGCGGCGCTGCCCTCGCCAATTGCCTTGCCGCGTTCGAGGAAGGCTGCCGCCATTTCGACTCGTCGTTCGGGGGCGTGGGCGGCCATCCCGCTGCGATCCGCTACGGCGAAGGCCACACGGGCAACGTGGCGACCGAGGATCTCGTCAACCTGCTCGAGGCGGAGGGGATTACCACCGGTCTCGACCTTGACCGAGTGATGGCGGCCTCGCGCCTTTGCGAGCAGGTGCTCAAGCGCGAGCTCGACAGCAAGGTGGCGCGCGCCGGCTTCGGCGGGCTTTCGCGCGGGAAAATGCAACATGCCTGAAGGAATAGCGGTGAAACCACTGATCGTGGAGGATCGGGGGCCTGTGCGCATCCTGCGCATGAACCGCCCCGACAAGCTCAATGCGCTGAATACGGAGCTCACCCAGGCCCTGCTCGACGGGCTGCTGGAGGCGGATTCGACCGAGGGCGTGCGGGCCATCGTGCTGGCCGGCGAAGGGCGCGCCTTCTGCGCCGGCGCGGATCTCTCGGAGTTCAAGGAGCTCACGCCGGAGCGGCAGCACCTCGTCGTGACGCGCGCTGACCTCACCTGCCGACTGCAGTCGCAGCTGCAGCGTTCATCGAAACCCATCGTCTCGGCGGTGCAGGGGGCGGCGCTTGGCGGTGGGGCCGGGCTTGCCATTGGTTGCGACATGATGGTGGCGGCGAGCGATCTCAAGTTCGGCTATCCCGAACTCAGGCACGGTATCGTGCCGGCGCTGGTGATGACCGGCCTGCAGCGCCAGCTCGGCCGCAAGGCGGCCTTCGAGATGATCAGCCTCGGCCGGTTGATCGGCGCGGAAGAGGCGAAGACGCTGGGCCTCGTCAACCGGATCGCCGCGCCTTCCGACATTCTTGATGTCGCGCTGGAGATCGCCGAGGCTTGGGCCGCGGCCAACCCGCGAGCCATGGCGGCGGCCAAGGGCCTGTTCTATCGCGTGGCGGACCTTCCTTTCGATGCGGCCATGGCCGCCGGCCGCGACGTCAACGCGCTGATGCGCGGCTTTCGCGAGGCCGCCGGATGAAGCCGCTGCAAGGCCTCAATATCCTTGATTTCACGCGCGTGCTCGCGGGGCCCATGGCCACGCAGATCCTGGCGGAGCTGGGCGCGGACGTGATCAAGATCGAGCGGCCGGGCACGGGCGACGAGACCCGCAGTTTCGAACCCAGGGTCGAGAGCGGCGACAGCGGCTATTTCTTCGCCTTCAACCGCGGCAAGAAATCGGTGACGCTGAATCTCAAGTCCCCGCGCGGGCAGGAGATTGCCCGGGCGCTTGCACGCGGCGCCGACGTGGTGGTTGAGAATTTCCTGCCCGGCGAGATGGACCGCTTCGGGCTGGGCTATGAGCAGCTCGCAGCGGAGAACCCGGGCCTGGTCTATGTCTCCACCACCGGCTTCGGCCAAACCGGCCCCTATAGCGACCGCAATGGCTACGACACCGTCTTCCAGGCGCTCTCCGGCGTGATGGCGCTGACCGGCCATGCAGATGGCCCGCCGGCAAAGGTCGGGGTTCCCTTCGCCGACTTGACCTCCGGCCTGTGGGTCGCGATCGCGATCCTCGCCGGCGTGCTCGGCCGCCAGGCATCGGGCAAGGGCACGCGGGTTGACCTTTCCATGCTCGATGTGCAGGTCAGCATGCTGACCATCGCCGCTGCCCGTTATTTCATTCTCGGCGAGGACCCGCAGCGCAGCGGCACCGAGCATCCCGGCCGCGTGCCATCGGCCGCCTTTCCCTGCGCCGATGGCAAGTGGTTGCATATCAGCGGCAGCGACCAGCACTGGCGCGCCATCTGCCGGGTGCTGGAGCTCGACGACCTCGCCGCCGATCCGGAGCTTGCGCACAATACTGGCCGCGTGGCTGCCCGTTCCCGGGTGATGGCGGCCATGGGCGAGGCGATCGCGCGACATCCTCGCGATGCGCTCGCCGAGACCTTGCGCGCGGCCGGCGTACCGGCGGGCGAGGTCAATACGGTGGTGGAGACACTGAACGACCCACACGTGCAAGCGCGCGGGCTTGTCGATGCTTTCGATCATCCCCGAGCCGGGCGGGTGAGGGCGCTGCGCACGCCCGTCCGCTTCACCAGCTTTGACGATCCCGAAACCGCCGCGCCGCCGCTTCTCGGGGCCGATACCGATGCGATTCTGGGGCACCGGCTCGGGCTTTCAGATGCGGAGCTTTCGGCCTTGCGCGCAGAAGGAGTGATATGACCATGACCGACGAAGCGCCGGTCCTGCTGGAGCGCGACGGCACCATTGTCCGCGTGGTGCTGAACAGGCCCGAGGCGCGCAACGCCCTCAACCTGCCTATGTGCTTGGCGCTGCGCGAGGCCTTCGAGCGCATCGATGGGGATCTTGAGATCCGTGCGGTGCTGGTGGAGGGGAAAGGCGACGTGTTCTGCGCTGGCGCGGATATGAAGGAGCGCAAGGATCGCGATGCGATTTGGATCCGCCAACGGCGCATTGCTGCCTTTCAGGCTTACGCGGCCATCGAGCGCTGTACACGGCCGGTGATCGCGCTCGTTCAGGGCCCGACCGTGGGCTCCGGTGGCGAGATCGCCATGAGCTGCGATTTCGTGGTCGCGGCCAGCAATGCGAGCTTCCGCTTTCCCGAGGCACATTGGGGGACGGTGGGCGCCACCCAGCGCCTGCAGCGCGTCATCGGCCGCTCGCGTGCGAAGGAGCTGCTGTTCACCGCCCGCCAAATGCCGGTGGAGGAAGCGGTCACGCTTGGTTTGGTGGCACGCATTGTGGAGCCGGAAGTCCTGGCCGAGACGGGGCTCGCCCTGGTGCGCCGGATTGCGGAGGCGCCACCGCTTGCCATGGTACTGACCAAGCAGGCGGTGGAACTCGGTGCTTGCGCCGATCTCGATGCGGGCATCAGGATCGAGCTCGCCGCCATTGAACGCCTGCTCGCCGATGGCGGGTGGAAGGCGAGCATCGATAATTTCGTCCGCACCGTCGGGGGCAAGGGCGACGCGACGGACTGATCCGGAGACACGCGGTATTGCCGGCCACCCGCCAGGACAGGAGAACCACATGAACCTCATCGCCAATTCGCCTTCGGCGCGCGACATCGCCTATCAGGTGCACCCGCAGACCAATATCCGCCTGCACGAGGCGGGCGGCCCGCTCATCATTGCGCGCGGCGAGGGCGTGTACGTCTTCGACAACGATGGCAAGCGCTATCTCGACGCCATGGCCGGCCTCTGGTGCGTGTCGCTCGGCTATTCCGACACTGCCGTGAAGGAGGCGGTGAAGGCGCAGATCGACGAGCTGCCCTATTTCCATCTGTTCGCCCACCGCTCCAACAATCCGGCCATCGATCTCGCCCAGCGTCTCATCGAGAAGGCGCCCGGCATGTCGAAGGTGATTTTTCAGAGCTCCGGCTCGGAGGCCAACGACACGGCGGTCAAGCTCATCTGGTACTATTGGAACGCGCGCGGCAGGCCGGCGAAGAAAAAGATCATCGCTCGTAAGCGCGCCTATCACGGCACCGGCATCGCGTCGGGAAGCCTGACCCACCTTCCCAATATTCATCGCGAGTTCGATTTGCCGATCGATCGCTTCCTGCATACGACGTGCCCGCATTTCTATCGCGAGGGCAGACCGGGCGAGAGCGAGGCGGCGTTTGTGGAGCGCTTGGCTGGGGAGCTCGAAGAGCTGATCCTGGCGGAGGACCCGAACACGGTGGGCGGCTTCTTCGCCGAACCGGTCATGGGCACGGGCGGCGTGGTGGTGCCGCCCGAGGGCTATTTCGAGGCGATCGGCAAGGTGCTGAAGAAATACGATATCCTCGCCGTGTCGGATGAGGTGATCTGCGGGTTCGGCCGTACGGGCAGCTATTGGGGCGCCGACGCCCTCGGCTTCACGCCGGATATCCTGACCTGTGCCAAGTCGCTCTCCTCCGCCTATCTACCGATTTCCGCGGTGTTGGTGTCCGAGTCGATCTTCGAGGCCATGCGCGGGCAATCGGACAAGGTGGGGGTGTTCGGCCATGGCTATACCTATGGCGGCCACCCGGTTTGCGCCGCGGCGGCTGTTGCGGCGATGGATCGCTACGACGCGCTGCAGACCACGCGAAACGCGCGCGAGACAGGGGCCTACCTGCAGGAGCGCCTGCAGGCGCTGGCGGCGCATCCGCTGGTGGGCGAGGTGCGCGGCATCGGCCTGATGGCGGGCGTCGAGTTCGTGCGCGACAAGGACACGAAGGCGCCCTTCGATCCGGCGCTGGCGGTGGGCGCTGCCTGCTCGAAATTCGCGCTCGATCGCGGCCTCATCACGCGCAACCTCGGCGACACCATGTCGTTCTCACCGCCGCTCATCATCACGCGCGCGGAGGTCGACGAGATCGTCTCCACCTTTGCGACCGCCTTGGACGAGACGCTTGCCTGGGCCAGGGAGAAGGGCCTGAAATAGCTCATGCCCCTCCTCTTCAGGCACCGGAGGTCGCGCGAAAGCCTTCCATGAAGCGGATGAGGTTGAGCCCGAGGATGGGCGAGGGATAGCCGCCCTCCTGGATGATCACCGTCGGCCGGCCGATGGCGCCCAGCATTTCGCCCATGCGGGCAAAGCCATCGCTCGTCACGCGCATGCAGGCGAAGGGATCGGCCTCCGAGGCGTCGAGCCCGAGCGGGAGGATAACCATATCAGGGGAAAAGTCGCGGGTTGCCGCAATCCCTTCTTCGACGGCGGCGAGGTAGGCCTCGTCGCCCGAGAGCGGGGCAACCGGCAGGTTGAGGTTGAATCCCTCGCCAAGCTCCGCGCCGCGCTCGTCCGCGTAGCCCGCATAGAACGGAAACGTTGTCGACGGATCGGCGTGCACCGAGATGGTCTGCACGTCCGGTCGGCCATAGAAGATCGCCTGAGTGCCGTTGCCGTGGTGAACGTCCACGTCGAGGATGGTGACGCGCTCGACCGAGCGTCTGGCGCGTGCTGCGGCGATCGCCCCATTGTTGAGAAAACAGTACCCGCAGGCCATGTCGGGATAGGCGTGATGCCCCGGCGGCCGGCAGAGCGCGTAGGCCGCCGGCGCGCCGTCGAGCACGCGGCGAGTGGCCTCGAGGGCGCTTGCGGCGCTGGCCAGCACGGCCGGCCACGTATCCTCCACCAGCACGCTGGCCGCGTCGTTGATGTAGTAGCCGGCGCGTCCGAGCAGATCCTCCGGCAGCCGGCGCATATAGGGGCTGATATGCAGGCTGGGCCGCAGCTCGACACTGTCGGGAAACCGCTCCTTCCAAGCCGCAAACCCCGTCTCCAGAAAATGCAAATAGCCGCGGTCGTGAATTTCTTGGATCACGTCCATCGCCGCCGGTCCGGGCTCGACAATGGCCGAGGTGCACTGCTTCGCTGCCTCGAGCAGGGCCGAAAGCCGCTCGGGTGTCTCCACGGCGTCAATCAGCCTCCCGCCGGAAAGCCGGGTGCGCACGCGATGCCCGAGCTCGTGTTCATGAAAAACGGTGATCATTTATCCTCCGCATCCGGCTCACGGCAGGGCCGCCGCGCTCGCGTCGCGCAGCCCTTTCTCGCTTCGTTGACACGAGGCCGCACGGGCCGTTTGATGCAGGTGGCCACAGATCCAGGGAGAGCGAATGTCCGAGCAGAACACCGTGCTCGTCAGCGGCTATGCCCAAGCGCCGAGGGGCACGGGCATGGCGGAGACCATGACATGGATCGGTGTCGTGCTGGAGGTCGACTGCACCACCCACGCCATCGTCGCCGCGGATGCGACCTTCATCACGGATCTGGCGCGTGACTTCCTGCGCCGCACCATCATTGGCTACAAGCTGACGGACGGCCTGGAAGGACTGCTCAAGCTGGTGGACAGGAAAATGCATACGCCCTCAAAACACGCGCTTCAGGTTGCGCTGCAGGCCGCCTTCCAGCGCTATGTGGAATTCCGACAATCGGGCAAGGGCTGAGCGGCACTCGTCGACGAGCCGCTCCGTCAGCGCTGCTGCGCCGGGCAGATCCCCGATGAGACCGGCGCTCTGACCGGCCTCCAGCTTGCCATTGTCGACGTCGCCTTCAAGCGCGGCGAGCTTGAGTGAGCTTTGTGCAAAAATGCCTCGCCGCACCTCGATATCGGCGCCGGCCGCCTCGCTCTCCAGGTAACGCGCTGAAAAGCGGTTGGCGATCATCCGGATCGGCGACAGGCCCTTGCCGACCAGGGCCGTGTCCGCGATGCCCGCCGCGAGCACCGCCTGCTTATAGGCATCGTGCACGCCCGCCTCCCGCGTGGCGAGATAGCGCGTGCCCAGCTGGGCTGCGTCCGCGCCCAGCGCCAGCATCGCGGCGATGCCGGCCCCGTCGGCAATCCCGCCGCCGGCAATCAGGATCGCCTCGGGCGCAGCCTTCGCGACCGCCCGCACCAGCACAAGCGTCGAGACCTGATCCGGCGGCGGATGTCCGCCGGCCTCGCCACCCACCACCACGATGGCATCGACACCGGCCTCCAGCGCCTTCAATGCATGGCGCTCGGAGGCGACCACGTGGATGCACTTCACCCCTGCCGCCTTGAAGCGCTCCACATACTGCTTCGGCCCACCCTGCGAGGCGATCAGGATCGGTGCTTTCTCTTCGAGCACGATGTCGAGAACCTCGCCAGCCCGCGGCCGATAGAGCGGGACGTTGACGGCGAAGGGGCGGTGGGTCGCCTGTTTCAAAGCGCGCAGAGCGGCACGGAAATCCTCGACGAACATCGGTCCGGCCGCGAGCACGCCGAGGCCGCCGGCATTCGACACCGCCGCCGGCAAGGCGACGTTGGACGAGGCCCAGCTCATGCCGGCCTGGACGATCGGATAGGCAACCCCGAACGCCTCGGTGAAGCGCGTTCTCATGATGTCACCTCCGGGCGGGCGAGGCCGAAGTGCTTCAGCGCATGCTCGATGAGCAGGCGCTTGGGAACCTTTGCACTTGCCGTCAGGCCGATCGCATCGAAGCTCTCGATCACCGCGATGTGCCTGGGCATCTTGAAGCCGGCGAGCCGTGCGCGCGCCCATTCCGTCAGTTCCTCGGCGGTCAGGACCTCGCCCTCGCGCGGTACCACATAGGCGCCCGGCACCTCGATCAACCGCGGATCCGGCAAGGCAAAGACCTGCGCCTGCCGCACCTTGGGATGGCCGTTGAGCACGTCTTCGACCTCAGCCGGCGCCACATTCTCCCCGCCCACGCGGATGAGCTCCTTCAGCCGGCCCACGAAGGCAAAGCGCCCATCGGCGCGCATCACGCCGATATCGCCCGTCTTCAGGAAGCCGTCGGGCGTGATGGTGGCGCGAGTCGCCTCGGCATTGTTGTAGTAGCCCTTCATCACGCACCAGCCGCGCACCCGGATCTCCCCGCGCTCGCCTGCAGGAAGCGCCTCATCGGTTGCGGGATCGCAGATGCGCACCTCAAGCCCCGGATGCGGCCGCATCCAGCCGGCGATGCGATCGTCCAGCGGATCGCGGTGGTCCGAAGCCAGAATGTTGGGCGAGGCTTCCGACAAGCCATAGGCCGTGATCGTTTCGGTCGCGCCAAACGCCTCCACGATGCGCTTCATGATGGTGGGACTGACGGCCGCCCAGCCGCCCCGCAGGGTATAGCCGCGCGGCCGGAACTCCGGGCTGTTCAGCATCATCAGATACATGGTGTCGTTTCCGGAGGTGAGCGTGCAGCGCTCCCCGGTGATAAGCTTCAGCGCATCTTCGCCGGTGAAGCGCTTCATCGTGACCAGCGTGGTCATGTGAACACTCGCCAGCACCACGGCGAGCGTTGAGCCTGCCACGTGGAAGAAGGGGCGCGCGCTCAAATAGCGGTCCTGCGGCCGCACGCCCATGCGCAGGCCGACGAAATACGCATCCGTCACCATGTTGCGATGGGTGAGCAGCACGGCCTTCGGAAAGGATGTGGAGCCCGAGGTGAACTGGATAAGGGCGGCGTCATCCGGTGCGGGCGGCGCCGGAAGCTGGTAGCCGCGGCCATGCTCGAGAAAGGCCGTGAAGGTCTCGCAAGCGGCGGGGGCGGCGCCGATGACGACCACTTTCGCCAGTGCCGGCAGCTCAGGCGAGGGAAGAGCACGGTCCACACCCGGACAGATCTGCCGGAGCACCTTAAGAAAATCGATCTTGAGCAAGCTTTCGACGGTGATCAGCAGGCGTGCATCGGACAGCTTCAGCTGGACCGCGATCTCGGCGGGCGACAGCCGGGTGTTGATCGGCACGCAGACGGCACCGATCCTGACGATGCCGTAGAAGACGGCCACCCATTCGACCTCGTTGCCGGCGCAAAGCGCCACGTGGTCGCCCGCCCTGATGCCGGCCCCCACGAGCGCCCGCGCGACGCGAAGGCTTTCGTCCTGTAGCGCCGCATAGGTGATGCGGTTCTTCCCCTCGACCACCGCTTCGCGCGCCGGCTCCCGTTGCGCCGCCCTGTCCAGGGCGGCTGGGATGGTCGCGGGAATATCGGGAAACCGGTCGCTGACCGATAGGTCCGAGCTGTGCTCCATGGTCACTTGGCGCCTCTCCAAATAAAAAACCGGCGGTGCCATGGCGCTTTCGCCAAAGCATCCGCCGGTTTGAATTCCTTCACATGCGCCGTAGGCACTCGCGCCGCGGCTTTCTCAGTACGGCGCCGGAAACTCTCCTAGCTCCGGCTTGAATGCCGTCCGGCCGTGGCCTTGTCAAGACCGGCCCGCCCAGCTGTGCCGTCGACTACGCCATTTCGGTCATCTTCTGGATGATCCAATCGCGGAATGCCCGGCCCGCCGCCAGCTCTCGCGCGTTTTTCGGCCAAACCAGATAATAGGCATAACGGGCCGGAATCTCGGTCGCAAATAGACGCTCGAGCCGGCCGGCACGCAGATCATCGCGTACGAGAAGGCTACGGACGAGCGCCACGCCCTGCCCCTCGGTCGCAGCCGTGATCATATCGCTCAGGTTGTCGAAGCGTGGACCGCGGTCCACGACACGGCGGCGGGCGCCGGCAGCGGTGAGCCAAGCCGGCCAATACTCGTGCCTGGCATCGGCATCGCGTAACAGAGGCAGACCGAAGATCTCGTCGACGCTCTCGAGAGGCTGCGACACGAGATCGGGCCGGCAGACCGGAAAGACATTCTCGCGAAACAAGAGCTCACAGCTGACGCCGCGCCAGCGGCCGCCGCCGTAGAGAATGCCGAGATCGGCGCCGCAGGTCTCAACATCGGAGGGCTCGAATGCCGGATAGATCGAAACGTCTATGTCGGGATAAAGCGCGTGGAACAAGGGCAGTCGCGACACGAGCCAGCGGGCGCTGAGCGAAGGGACCACCGCGACGGCCAGCTCACGCGGCCGCGCATCGCCGTGCATGCGATCGGCCGCCTCGCCAATCAGGTCCAGGGCCTGGCGCACCGCCGGAGCAAACAGTTCACCGGCGCTCGTCAAAGCAAGACGCCGAGGCAGCCGCCTGAAGAGCGGCCTGCCCAACGCGCTCTCCAGCAGCTGAATCTGCTGGCTCACCGCCGACTGTGTGATGTTGAGCTCGCGAGCTGCCGCCGTGAAGCTTCCGAGGCGCGTCGCAGCTTCGAACGCTCTCAGCGTCTGCAACGGTGGGAGGCGCGACATCCTGCCAATCCATAAGCAATCCTAATGCAGCTTGATTAGGAATTGCCGTTTGTCAAGGCAAAGAAGTTCCGTTGCTATGGCAACGAGCCGGCCGTAACACCCACTGCAACAGGCCGAGTTCCGCCGAAAGAGGCCTTGGAATGAGCTCCCTTACGCGCTTCGATGTTGCGGTGATCGGCGGCGGTGTCATGGGCTGTGCGGCAGCTCGCGCGCTCGCCCTGCGAAAGCAGCGCGTCGTGCTCTTCGAGAAGGCCCATCTCGGTCATACAGGTGGCAGCTCGCACGGCCGCTCGCGCATCATTCGCCTCGCCTATGCCCATACCGCTTATATCGCGCTCAGCCGCGCAGCCTATCCTGCCTGGGAGCGGCTGAGCGAGGAGGCGGGCGAGCCGCTCATGCGCATCACGGGCGGGCTCGATCTGGCCTTCGCCCCGGTGGAGTCGTGGCACGAGACGGCGAGAGCCATGACCGCCGCCGGCGTTCCTTACGAGGTCCTCGACCGAGACGAGATCGCGCGCCGCTTCCCGCAGTTCCGCCTGCCCGAGGGCACGAGAGCCCTCCTGCAGCCAGATGCCGGCGTGCTCCATGCGGACCGCTGCCTGCACGCGCTCGCCGCGGCTGCACGGCGCGCGGGCGTGAATCTCCGGGAGCACGAGGAGGTCCTGTCTATCAAGCCGCTTGCAAACGGCGTCGAGCTGCAGACACCGCAAGCGGCTTACGGTGCCGATCGTCTGGTGATCGCCGCAGGCGCCGCGACGGACAAGCTGCTGCAACCGCTCGGTTGCACATTGCCGATCAGCGCCTCCAAGGAACAGGTCGTCTTCTTCCGTCCGCACGACCCGGCACTTCACGGTCCCGATCGCTTGCCGGTGTTCATCTTCCATTTGGGCGGCCGGCGCCTCGCCTCCGGTTTCCCGCTCCTCCGCGAGGACGGCCTCAAGCTGATGATCGAAAACAAGCGTCCGGCCCTCGACGGCGACAACGCGATCGATCGAGCGCTTCTCGAACGGCTGAAAGCCGAGGTCCGGCGTATCCTGCCAGGCCTCGACGCCCAAGCCGCCCGCGCGGAAACCTGCCGCTACACCCTCACGCCGGACGAGGACTTCATCCTCGATCGCCATCCTGCCTATCCGCATGTCGTGATCGCCTCGCCCTGCTCGGGTCACGGTTTCAAGTTCGCCCCGCTGTTTGGCGAGGTGCTGGCGGACCTCGCCATGGACGGAACGCCTTCGATCGACCTCGATCTCTTCCGCATCGATCGGCCGGCGCTCCGCCCGTCGGCTCGGAGCGCAACGGCATGAGTCTGCACGAGCCCATCACCGACCCGCACGGCACGACCGCTACCGCCATCGTGGGATCTGCGGGACTGGAGGCGATCCAGACGAGCCTTACAAGAGAAAGAAGGGGAGAACCATGAAATCGCGATTTCTCATTGCGGTCAGCCTCATCCTGGCGATTGCCGCGCCAACTGCAGCGCGCGACCTTGAAGCAGTGAAAGCATCCGGTACGATCAAGATAGCGACCGAGGGCGCCACCCCGCCGTTCAACTTCTTCAAAGGCAAGGAGCTCACCGGGTTTGACGTCGAGCTCGGCAATGCCATCGCCGAGAAGCTTGGGGTCACGCCGGAATGGGTGACCCTCTCCTTCGATGCCCTTCTCGTCGGGCTCGGACAGGACCGCTACGATCTCGTCGTCGCAGGGCACGGCATTACGCCGGAGCGGCAGAAAGCCGTCGACTTCAGCATCCCCTATGTCTGCAGCGGCGCTGCCATTGTCGCCAAGCCGGGCGGTGCCCAGACGGCCGCCGACCTCCGCGGCAAGGTCGTTGGGGTGCAGGTCGGCACCACCTATCTCGCGGCCGTGCGGGAGGTGCCTGGCGTGAAGGAGGTGAGGACGTTCCCGAAGGATACCGATGCCCTCCAGAACTTGCTCGCCGGTCGCACCGAGGTGTGGATCTCCGACAAGCTCACTGCCCTCGATGCCGCCTCCAAGAACCCCGAGGCGAAGCTCGCGATCGGCGATCTCCTTTATGAGGAACGCTACGGCATGGCGTTCAAGAAGGGAAATGACAGCCTGCGCAACGCGGTCAACGACGCACTCGAGCAGGTTTTCGCGGATGGCACCTACGCCAGGATCTCCGAGGGCTATTTCAAACGTGACATCCGCTGCCCCGATTGACGATCGGCGATGGGCGGATCAGGAGGGCGCATGTCATCACCACCAGCGTCTCTTCCCGCACGGGCGAAGCCTTCGGTCGGCGCGAGGCTCCACGATGAAACATGGACAATGGTCGGCGCACTAGCCGGCCTCCTCGCCGTTCTCTGGGGCTTGCCCTTTCCGCTCGCTCTGATGCCCGAACCGATCGGACCGGCGGCCGTGCAGTTCGGCGAGGGCGCGCGCATGACCGTTCTCCTCACGCTCACTTCTGGCGGCGTCGGGCTTTTGGTCGGCATTGCGGTCGCGCTCGCTCGGCTTGCACGGCAGCCATGGCTGCAGCACGCGGCGGGCTTATACGTCTGGATCATGCGCGGGACGCCGCTCCTCGTTCAGATCCTGTTCGTCTATTTCACCCTGCCGGCGCTGCTGCCGGGTTTGGAACTCTCCGGCTTCTGGTCGGCAGTGCTGGCGCTCTCCGCGAATGTCGGCGCCTACAATTCCGAGGTCATCCGCGCCGGCATTCTCGCGATCCCACGCGGCCAGCGCGAGGCCGCCCAGGCGCTTGGGCTCGGTCCTATACAAGTGCTTCTGCTCGTCGTCTTACCGCAAGCGGTGCGCCTTTCGCTGCCGCCCCTGGTCAACAACATCGTGGCGCTGCTCAAGGATTCGAGCCTTGCCTACGTCATCGGCGTCGTCGAACTCTCGCTCGTCGGCAACCGTGTGCAGGCGGAGAGCTTCCGCCCGGTCCCGGTCTTCATCACGGTCGCTGGCGTCTATCTCGCGCTCACCACGTTCCTGACCGCCTTCAGTCATGCGCTGGAACAGCGGCTGGCGCGGAGCGCCGCACGATGACCGTTCGGCATGCCGGTCCGGCCGATGCGGACGCCGGCATGATCGAACTGCAATGCGGCTCGCAGCATAATTCAGGTCCTCATAACGTCGGGTGTTAGGGAAATGACAGATACGCACGTGATCCTTCGCAAATGGTCCGGCCGGATCAGGACCGCCGACGAGCAGGCTTATGTGGCCTATGTGCTCGGCACAGGTGGCGATGACTACGGAAGCACGCCGGGCAGTCTCGGCTATCAGATCCTGCTCCGAGATCTCGGCGACGGGACAACTGAGGTGACGACGCTGAGCTGGTGGCAATCCATGGATGCGGTCCGCGCCTTTGCTGGCCCGCGGCCCGAGCTGGCGCGCTATTATCCCGATGACGACCGCTTTCTGCTCGAGCGTCCGGAGCTCGTCGAGCACCACCGCGTGATGGCCTCGCATGGCAAGATCGGTCTGGCCTGAGCCGCAGCTAGGCTAAACACTGAGCAGGCGGGCGGCAGTGGCTTCGTTGTCGGCCAGGGCGACCGCATCGCCTGTCCAAGCGACCCGCCCGCTGTCCAAGATGACGAAACGGTCGGCGAGCTGTTTGGGCACTCTGAAATTCTGCTCCACCAGAATGACGCCGAGGCCGCTTGCGAGGATGTCCCGCATCGCGCCCACCAAGGACTGCACCATGTTCGGGGCGAGGCCTTCCGTCGGCTCGTCCAGGAGCAGAATGCGCGGGTTGCACATCAAGGCGCGGCCGATGGCGAGCATCTGCTGCTCGCCCCCGGAGAGTGCCTGGCCCAAGGCCTTCCGCCGCTCCGCCAGTCGTGGAAAGACGCTGTAGACCCGGTCGGCCGTCCACAAGCCCGAGCGGTGGGCCACTTGGGCGATCGCCAGGTTCTCCTCCACCGTGAGCGTCGGAAAGACTTGCCGATCCTCCGGCACATAGGCGATGCCGGCTCGGCTGAGTGCCTCGGGGCTCGGCTTGTCGAGGCGCGCCCCATCGAGGACGAGCCCGCCTGAGCGGCAGCGGAGCTGGCCGGCAAGTGTCCGCAACGTGGTGCTCTTGCCCGCGCCGTTGCGGCCGGCGAGCGCCAGGGCTTCGCCGGGTTTGACCGAGAGCGAGATGTCATGCAGCGCCTGCGCGGCGCCGTAAAAGACCGAAGCCCGTTCCAGAGACAGCATGGTCAACGCCCCAGATAAGCATCGCGTACGCGCGGATCGTTGCGCACGGCCTCGGGCCTGCCCTTGGCCAGCACTGTGCCGCCCACCAGCACCACGATCTCGTCCGCCATGGCCATGACCACGTCCATATTGTGCTCGACCAGCACGGTCGTGCGGTTGGCGGCAAGCGCTCTGATGAGGCTTGCGAATTTCGGCAGCTCATCCTGCCCGACCCCCGCCAGCGGCTCATCCAGCAGCAGAACCTGCGGGTCGCCGGCAAGCGCAAGAGCAAGCTCCAGCGCCCGTTGCTGACCATGAGACAGCGACGCGGCGACGTCATCCCCATGCTGCGCCAGGCCGAACCGGGTAAGGCGCTCGCGCGCGTCCTCGGCGAGCGCCGTGAACGAGCCCACCGTGCGCCAGGGCATCGACATGCGCATGTGGCGATGCTGCAGCGCCAGGCGCAGGTTCTCGAACACGGTCATCTGCGGGAAGACGTTCACGATCTGGAACGAGCGTGAAAGGCCGGCACGCGCCCGCCGGTAAGGCGGCAAGGCCGAAATATCCTGACCGTTCAGGACAACGGAGCCGCCGACCGCCTTCTGCAACCCGGCGAGAACGTTGAGCAGGGTCGTCTTGCCGGCGCCGTTCGGGCCGATAAGAGCCGTGATCCGGCCGGGTGCAAAGGCCAGGCTCACGTCCGACAAGGCCTGGAAGCTGCCGAAGCGCACAGCGATGTCGCGACATGAGAGACTGGCGGCCGTCATGGCGTCTGCTTCCGCTCGATCGCAAGCGCCGGGCCGGACGCCGGCCGCGTGAACACCTTCGGCACGTGCCGCGAGATCAGCCCGCAGATTCCGCCCGGCATGTAGAGGGTCACGAGAATGAAGATGAGACCCAGCAGGCCGTACCAATGGTCCGTATAGGCGCTGATCCCCTCCTTCAGGCCCTCGAACACCGCCACGCCGACCACGGGTCCGAGGAAGGTGCCGCGGCCGCCGAGCACCGTCATGATCAGCACGTCGCCCGAGGCGGTCCAGCGGGTCATGTCCGGGCCCACGAACATGACGAGACACCCGAGCAAGGCGCCGGCAAGCCCGGAATAGGCACCCGAGATGGCGAAGGCGCCGAGCTTGTAGCGGCGCGTATCGTAGCCGAGCTGGCCGGCCCGCGTTTCGTTCTGCCGGATCGCCGAAAGCACCTGCCCGAACGGTGACGCACGCAGCAGCGCGTTCAGCATCATCAGCGCGAGAAACACTGCGGCCACGAAACACGCGAAATTGCCGTCATCATAGAAGTCGATGCCGAGCAACTCGGGCCGAGGCACCCCGGCTAGGCCGTCGGTGCCGCCGGTCCAGGCCTTCAGCTTCACCTCGGCCAGGATATGGATGAGCTGGGCGAGGGCCAGGGTGGTGAGCGCGAAGTAGATGCCCGACTGGCGCAGGGTGACCGCCGCGAAGCTCAGCCCCACCGCTGCCCCCACCAAGCTGGCGGCGGCCAGGGCGGGCAGAGGGCTCACCTCATAGGTGAGCGTCAGGATGGCGTAAGCATAGGCGCCGGTTCCGAAGAAGGCGGCATGGCCGAAGGAGATGATCCCGGCCACGCCGAACACGAGGTCGAACCCCACGGCGAAGATGGCCCAGACTAGCACCAGGGCGATGATGTACTGCACCCCGTCGCCTGCGGTGAGGGCGAGCCCCGCCGCGCCTCCGGCAAGGAGGGCCGACAGGAGGAGGTGCCGAACGAACGGGCTCATGCCTTGCGCCCCGGGGCGAGGCTGAACAGCCCTTGCGGGCGGATCAGCAGGACGAGGACAAGCACCAGATAGGTCGCAACGTCGATCCAGGCGGGAATGAAGGTCTGCCCGAAGGCTTGCACCAGGCCCAGCAGGGCCGCGGCGGCGACCGCTCCACGGATATTGCCCAAGCCGCCGAGGATGACGACGATGAAGCAATCGATGATGATGGTGAAGCCCATGCCCACCTGCACGGGCAACAGCGGTGCGGCGATGGCGCCGCCTAGCGCAGCGAGCCCCGCGCCGAGCGCGAAGACCAGGGTGCGCACCTTGTCGACGCCGATGCCGAGCGAGCGCACCATCATCGGATAGGACATGGCGGCCCTCAGCACCATGCCAAGCCTCGTTTTCTCGATCAGCCAGAACAGACCAAGGCCCACGACGAGACCCGCCCCCAGCAGGAACAGGCGATAGACCGCCACGTCGTCGCCCATGATCGGCACCGCGCCGGATAGCGAGGCCGGCAGAGGCACGTCCCGATAGCCGAAGCCCCAGATCAGGCGCACGGCCTCCTCGATCACCAGGATGGCGCCGAAGGTCATGAGCAGCTGCTCGACATGATCGCGGTCGTAGAGCGGCCGGAGCAGCAGCCACTCGATCGCACCGCCGAGGATCGCCACGACGAGCGGCGCCAGCACCAGCGCGATCCAGAAGCTGCCGGTGCGGGTTGCCACCTCATAGGCGATGAAGGCCCCGAGCATGTAGAGCGCGCCATGGGCGAAGTTGATGACGCCCAGCATGCCGAAAATCAGGGTGAGCCCTGCCGCCAGCAGGAACAGCAGAGTGGCGATGCTCAGGCCTATGAGGGCGGTGGCGAGCATGGTTCCGGTGGCCCCTCAGCGCGTGCGCTCGTAGATGACGACGGCAGCGACCGCCTCCTCCATGCCGATGATGCCACCACCGTTTTCTTGGAGCGCGATGGCCGCCCCGTCCACCTGGCGGGCACCGGCCTCGCCGCGGAGCTGCGTGACCAGCTCGTAGCACATGGAGAGGCCGGTCGCGCCGATCGGATGCCCCTTGGAGACGAGCCCGCCCGATGTGTTGATAGGCAATTCGCCGCCGATCTTGGTGGCACCGCTGCCGACAAAGGCACCCCCTTCGCCGATCTCGCAGAAGCGCATCATCTCGGACTGGTAGACCTCGCAGAACGACGTCGCGTCATGAACCTCCGCCACATCGATATCGCGCGGACCGATGCCGGCCTGGGCATAGGCCCGGTCTGCCGCGGCGCGGGTGAGGCTCGGCTCGTCGAGGCGGCGATATTTGCCGCCGGAGAGGGCGAGCGCCGACAGCTTGATGGCGCGGTCACGCACCCGTTGCGGCATGGATTTCAGATATTCCGCGGAGCACAGAAGGGCCGCCGCCGCCCCATCGCCCATGGGCGCGCACATGGAACGGGTCAGCGGCGCGCTGACCGGACGGTCGGCCAGAACCTGCTCCGGCGTCATCTCGAACCGGTACTGCGCCTTGGGATTGAGCGCGCCGTTGCAGTGGTTCTTGGCGGCACCCACCGCGATCTGCTCGGCGGTCGTGCCATAGGCCTTCATGTGATAGTTGGCCTGCATGGCATAGGTGTCCATGGCGATAGTGCGGTCGGGCCCGGGCGCGAAGGGAACACCCACTTGGCTTCCCACGCGGCGATACTCCTCCTCCCATTCCTGCGGGTCCAGGAGGTCCATCCCGCCCGAAAAATGGGCAAAGATCCGCCGGGGATCTTCGGCATCGTAGAGCTTCTCGGCACCGAGCGCGAGAGTGAGTTGCGCATCGCCCGCCCGGATCTCCTTGGCGGCACCGGCTAGAGCGAGGCTTCCCGTGGCGCACCCGCCCTCCACATTGACGATGGGCGCACGATCCGGAAATAGGCCTTCGCGCACCAGGGGGATGAAAGACACGTTCCCCCGCGTTAACGCCTGGCCCCAGTAATGCATCAGGCAGTTGCCGAACCAGGCCCCGTCGATGTCGCGTCCGTCCTCGAGCTGCGCATCCGCCAATGCGCCGAGATAGGCCTCGCGCGCCAGCTCCTTGAAACCCTTTTCCGGCTGCTTCTTGAATTCGGTCGTATAGACGCCGAGCACGTAGACGTCGTTTGCCATGGGCTGTTTCCCCTGCTAGACCGCGCGCTCGCGGCCGCTCCAGAACGTGTCGCGGATTTCGCGCTTCAGCACCTTGCCATTGCCGCTACGCGGCAGCTCGTCCCAGATGTCGACGGACTTGGGCGCATGCACGCCGCCAAGCTCGCGCTTCACCAGCGTGATCAGCTCCTGCGGATCGACCTGGGCCTGCGGCTTGAGCTCGATCACCGCCTTGATGGCCTCGCCCCATTTCGCATCGGGCACACCGATGACGGCGCAATCGCGCACGGCCGGGTGGGACAGCAGCACCTGCTCGACCTCCGCCGAGAAGACATTGAAGCCGCCGGTGACGATCATGTCCTTCTTGCGGTCGACGATATAGATGAAGCCCTGCTCGTCGCGATAGCCCACGTCGCCGGTGTGATGCCATCCATGGGCGGATGCTGCGGCGGTCGCTTCCGGATTGCCGAAATAGCCGGGGAAGACCAGGGTGCCCTTGGCCACGATCTCGCCGCGCTGGCCGGGTGGCAGAATATTGCCGTCCTCATCCATGATCTCCACCCGGACATTGAGCGTGGGCCTGCCGCAGCTCGCATAGAGCCGCGGATCGGCTTCGGCCGCGAGAAGATCCTCGGTCGAGAGGAAGGTCAGGAACATCGGCGCCTCGGCCTGGCCGAAGGACTGGCACATGACCGGCCCGAAAACCTCCATGGCCTCGCGGAACTTCTCCGGCGCGACCGGGGCCGCCGCCACGACGAAATATTTCAGCGAGGAATAGTCGTAGCTGCGCACTTCGGGATGCGCGAGCATCATGTAAAGCACCGTCGGCGGCAAATAGAGGTGGGTGATCCTGTGCCGCTCGATCGCCTGCATGATCGCCAGCGGATCGGCGCGGGGCAGCACCACATTGGTGGCGCCGCCCGGCATCATCATGAGCGCCAGCCCGCCCGCCGCATGGGTCATCGGCCCGGCCACCAGGTGAATCGGTGGCTTGGCCGAGGGAAGGCAATGCCAATAGGCGCTGATCAAGGCTTCCCAGGTGCGATGGGTCCAGGGCGCGCCCTTCGACAGGCCGGTGGTGCCGCCGGTGGGAAATATGGTGGCGATCCGGTCCGGATCGTCCGGCACTTCGGGCAGGGTGCCGTCACCCCGCCCGAGGAAATCGCCGAGGGACACCGCTGAGCCGCCACCGTCGCCGTCGATGCAGACCAGCAGCCGCAGCGACGGCGTGGCCGCCTGCAATTCCGCCGCCTCGCGGGCCAAGCTGCCATGGAAGAACAGCACTTCGCAGCCGGTCATGCCGAGGAAATGGGCATTCACCGCGACCGTGTTGCGCGCGTTGCACGGGATCCAGACCCCGCCCGCGTAGAAAATCCCGATGATGCAGGCGAAGGCCCGCGGGTCGTTGGGACTGAACACCGCCATCCGGGCGCCGTCGGAAAAGCCCGAGGCGTGGAGCGCCGATGCGAGCCCTCGCGCCATTTGGTCGACCTCGCCATAGGTGAGGGTGACGTAGTCGTCGAGGAACGCGGGCCGGTCGGCGCCGCGGGCAAGGCCCTTCTGAAAATAGTCGATCAGGCGCATGGGGTATCGCTTACTCGCAGGCGTCGAACAGCGCGCTGGGCTCGAAGGTATAGGTCACCTCCATGGTGACCGGCGGCAGGGGATCGCTTCCCTTGACGGCTTTGCCGAACAGCCCGACCTGCTCGGCCTGGTTGTCGCAGGGCCGCATGCGCTTCGTGCCTTCCACGGACTCCGCGTAGGTGCTGTTGCGGAAAGCCTCGAGCCAGGCCTCCTTGTCCCAGCGTCCGGTCTCGTCGACCACGTTCAGGAACCACGACATGCCGTCGAAGGCCTCGCCGGCGAACTGGTTGGGTAGCTCGCCATACTTGGCCTTGAAGGCGGCGACGAACTTCTCGTTGGCCGGATTGTCGTGCGAGAAATGATAGCGCAAGGTGGAGTTGACGCCGTAGCTCTGCTCGCCCACCGCCTTGCCCATGAGCTCATCCATCACCATGGTGCCGAAGACGGTCTTCTTGTCCTTGAGCCCGATCTGGCCCGACTGCTTCAGGAAGGTGATGGCATCGCTGCCGGTCATGATCATGGCGACGCCGTCCGCGTCCGACTTGGCGACCTTGTCGGCGATGAGCGAGTAGTCCTTGTTGCCCAGCGCCGGAAAGTCCTCACCGGCAATGGTGACGCCCTTGGCTTTGAGCTTGGCCTTGAGGCTCTCCCACATCTCACGGCCGACCGCATAGTCCGCGACCACGCCATAGACGCGCTTCACGCCATCCTTGGCGGCGAACTCGGCCATCATCCGGTTTTCCATATCGACCGGATTCGACGTCCTGAACGTATAGGGATTCTTGTCCTTCCCGGTGATCTCGTCACTGGCCGAGATCGTCACGAGCAGGGGAACCTTGCGGCGCTCGGCGAGCTTCATCATCGCGATGGTGGCGCCGGAGCTCACCTCGCCGAATAGGAGGTCGGCGCCGTCGGCGATCAGCCGCGTCGCCTTCTGAACGGCAACCTGCGGCTTGGTTTCGCTGTCCTCCCATTCGAACACGATGGGAGCGCCGAGAACCTTGCCGCCACGCATTTCGGCAGCGAGCTCGGCACCTTTGCGCATGGCCTCGCCGATCACCCCATAGGGGCCGCTGAGCGCCACCACGCCGCCGACTTTGAATTCCTCCTCGGCTGCTGCCGCATTGCAAAACATGGCCAGAGCGGCCGAGGCAAGCAAGACATGGCGAATGCCGGAATGCATATGAGACCTCCTCCCTTTCGATTCGCACCCCCTTCTCCCGAGGGGTGGCGAACCGTACTGCCGGCCGCCATATATGTCAACTAAGTTGCGTTATCATGTTTTGCGTACTATCAGCCAACCGGCCACAATCCGGTTTCTCAGCAGCGGCCTAGGGATTATTAAGCATTCGGACCAACACCGAGGAAAATGCATGTCAGTCCAGGAACAGCCGCGCCGCCGCCAAACCCGCAAGGCGAAAGAGCCTGCCGACGGGCACGACGCCGCGCCGTCGCGCCGCGATCTGCAGCGCGGCCTGGAGCTGCACTTCTTCGCTCACTTGAACCTGGCGGAAGACGCGAACCGGCAGCTTGCAGCCCTGGACATGGGGCGGACCCACCACCGGATCCTGTATTTCACCGTGCAGACCCCCGGCATCACGGTCGGTGAGCTGACGTCGCTGTTGCGTGTCACCCATCAGGCCATTCAGCGTCCCATGGGCGACCTCGTTCGCGGGGGCTACATCCAGCAGCAGATGTCGAGCGTCGACCGGCGGCAGCGCCAGCTGTTCTCGACGCCCAAGGGCTTGGCCTTGTTCGAGCAGCTCTCGCAGCGGCAGTTCGAGCGGCTCGCACGGGCCTATGAAAAGGCTGGAAGCGAGGCGGTGATGGGATTCTGGGCGGTGCTGTCGGCTATGGTCGAGCCGGCCGATCACGAATGGATCAGGCGCGGGGAACAGGCACGCGCCGCGCCTGCCGCCGGCCATGCAAAAAAAGCCAAGTGACGATCGCGCTTAAAGGCGCCGATCAGTGCTTGGCCGTGACCGATTCATCCGCCTCCAGGTCGAAGAACTTGCCGGTCAGCTCGCCGAAGCGGCTTTCCAGCCATCCGGCCATGGCAAGCTCCTCCTGGAGGATCTCCTCGCAGACGCGCGCCGTCTCCGCATCGCCTAGCCGGCGAGCCGCCGCGACCAGAATCTTGTAGCTGGCGATCTCCATCTGCTCGAAGGTGTAGCTCGCCAGAACGCCCTTGATGATCTCGTCGCTGGTAAAGATCCCGCTGAGCCCCTGCCCCAGGCCCATCAGCTTCGTACCCGTGTCCTTCAGGGTCGAGGCATCGCTGCCGTGGCGCCGCAGGCATTCCCGCACGCGCTCCGACTGGCGCTGCGTCTCGGTGACATGCTGTTCGATGCGTGCCTTCAACTCGGGATAGTTTTCGATGCGGCGCGCAAAGCTGCTGAGCATCTTTATCGCCTGCTCTTCGGCCGCATGGACATCCCGAAGCCAGGAAAGAAGGTGATCCCTCGGGTCAGTCATTGGTCGAACTCCTTGCCTCGATTGTGCGGATGCTTGAGCGCGCTGAGCGATTGCATCTCGATGAATTGGCTGCGCACGGGCAATAGCGGACAGGAAAAATGGTTCCGGTGTGGGGGGAGGCAAAATTCCCCTTCGCGCGCAGACCCGGACTGGAACCACTGCAGCCGAGGCCGGTTGGCCGGTGACAGCGGCCCCGAGCGTCGCGGTTTCCCACAAGGAGAGCCCCATGTTCTTTCGAACGAACCAGTTCCAGTATACGGCCAAACCTGATCGGCCCGACCCCGTCTATGCCAAGAAGCTCCAGGAGGTCCTTGGAGGCCAGTGGGGCGAAATCAGCGTCATGATGACCTATCTCTTTCAGGGCTGGAATTGCCGCGCGCCGGCGAAATACCGCGACATGATCCTCGACATCGGTACCGAGGAGATCGCCCATGTCGAGATGCTCGCCACCATGATCGCCCGGCTTCTGGAGACCTCGCCCGTCGAGGCCAGGGAAGAGGCCGCCAAGAACTCCGCGGTGGGCGCGGTGCTCGGCGGGTCTCGCCTCGAGGATGTGCTCGTCTCCGGAATGAACCCGCAGCACGCGATCGTCTCCGGTCTTGGCGCCACGCCGACCGACAGCGTCGGCTATCCTTGGAACGCGCGCTATACGATCGCCTCCGGGAACCTGCTCGCCGATTTCCGCTTCAACGTGACAGCAGAATCGCAGGGAAGGCTCCAGGTGTGCCGCCTCTATGAACTGACCGAAGATCCGGGCGTGCGCGATATGCTTTCCTTCCTGATCGCCCGTGACACGATGCACCAGAACCAGTGGCTGGCGGCCATCGCCGAGCTCGAGGCGGACGGCTTGGACGAGACACCCGTCCCCGTCAGTTTCCCGCAAGGGCGCGAGAAGTCCGAGGTCGCATATCAGTTCTGGAACTGCTCCGGCGGTAGGGAGAGCGAGCAAGGCCGCTGGGCCAAGGGGCCGTCGCCCGACGGCAAAGGCGAGTTCGAATATTTGGCCGATCCCCGGCCCCTGGGCGAGACAGTCGAGGAGCTCTCGCCCGGCGATCCGCTTCTTCACGGAACGCCGAAAAAGCCCATGTCGCCGGCTGCGTCGTAGGATAGGTCCTCCCGTACACCGATCTGCCGGTGCGGGAAGATCCCCGCACCGGCATTCCTCGTGGCGAGAGGTTGGCACCTGCCAGCCTCCCGCTCTGCTGTGTTGTTATGGGATCAGCGGAGCCTCGCTACTGCCAGACCCGCAGGCGTGCCTGCTCGTTCTCGCTGACCTGCCGGTAGCGGCCGGACTGATTGCGGAAATCGGTCTGGCTCTCGATGTCCTCTTGGGTCACACCGCGGATGACCAGCCGATCGCCGCGAACCCAGAAGCGCTCGACCGGGAGGGCAGCCTGGTCCTCGCCGATGCCGAGGAAGCCACCGCTTGAAACCACCAGCATTTGCCGGCCGGTCCGTGGGTTTCTGACCACATCTTGCACCTCGCCGAGCTCCTCGCCCCGCACATTCTGGATCTCCATACCCTCGAGCTCAGCCACACGCACTGGGCGCATGCTGGCTTGTTGCTCCTGAGCGGCCGTCTGATCCTGGTTCATTCGGTTCTGGTTGGCGCCCTCCGCGGTGGTCTGCTGTTGCGGCTGCTGTCCCGTGGCTTGGTTCTGCTGCCCCGTGGCTTGGTTCCGCTGCCTTGCCTGGTCGCCCGTTGCTTGCTCGAACCGGACATTCGGTTGACCCTGAGGTTGATTGATCACGACACGCGGCTCGGCTCGTTCGTACCTCACCTGCGGCTGACCCTGCCTCTGCACTTGTACGTTGGGCTGGCCTTGGCTTTGAGAAACATTGACCTCCGCCTGGTCGCGCTCGACCTGGACCTGGGGCTGCTGCTGCGGCTCCTCGATACGGACGCGCGGCTGTGGCTGGTTGACCTCGACCTGCGGCTGGGCCATGGCGACATTCACGTCTGGCCGCGGCATCCGCACCACGATCTCAGGCTGGGGAATATCCACGGTCACCGTCGGCTGAGGCTGGCGCACGAGAATCTCGGGCTGCGCTTGTGTGACTGTGACATCGGGCTGTGCCTGGCGCACATTGACTTGAGGCGCAGCCTGCTGCATGCGCACCGTGGGCGCATCCTGCTGCACCACGATCTGCGCCGCGTCTGACTGTGCGGTCGTATTGCCCGGGGCAGCGGTCGCCACCTGGATCTCCTGGTCCTGATTGGCCTCCCTCAGGCCCTGTTGGCGCTCGCCATAGGCGGGAAGCTGTCCCAACCGATCCTCCTGCACGTTCCGCAGGTACAGTCGATCGTCCTGGAACGCGAGTTGCCGGATCGACAGTAAGCGCTCCTCCTGCTGACCTTGCGCTTGCTGCTGGCCTTGCGCCTGCTGCTGGCCTGCGGCTTGAGTCCGGTCCATGCTCTGAAGGATCAGCACCACGAACGGCTCGTCGTTTTGGTCGAACACCACCGCATCGATGCGCCCCACCACTTGTCCGCGCGAGTCATGGACGCTTTGCCCCTCGAGCTCAGAGACCCGCAGCGTTTGAGCTTGCGAGGCAGCGGCATTTCTGGCCGTTCTGCCCTGCTGATCCGCCCGCTGCTGATTGGCTTGGCGGGCTTGTGTGTCGCCGGACTGTGTCTGGGCCATTGCCCCTGCCGGCAAGAGAGCTGTTGATACAAGTAGGGCTGCTAGCAGAGCTTTCATCTGCGTTCTCCTATGACGTTATTGGTGAATGTTGAGGCCTGAAGCATCTGAACAGGCCATACGAAGATGTACCCGATCGCATCGATCGAGCTATTCTTCCTTGGACATTCGGAGTCTCAACCGAATGACAAGGGGTCAACGATGAGTCGCCAGGGGTGTTCCCGAAAAAGCCGCAATGTGTGCCGAGCAGCTTCCGTTCCGGCTGGCGCTCTTATTGCCCGGGTTTGTGGACGGACTGGAATGCGTTGCCGGCCGCGCCACTTCCGGTGTTGATGGCTGTAAAGGTGCCGTCGGTTTCGAGCACAACCGCATCGGCCTTCGAAAGATCATCCAGTCCGTGCTCGCGCAACGCGGCCAGAACCTCCTCCCGCGTGACCCGCTGCTTGACGAGCACGTCGGGCAGAACCTCGCCGCGAAGGACCAGCAGTGTCGGCTGGGACTTGACGATGCCCTGGAACCACGGCCAGCGGACGGAGGCGAAGGTGACCGCATATTGCAGCGAACATAGCAGAAAGAACGCGAGCAGCCCTTCGGACAGGGCAATGCTGCTGTCGAGCAGGACGGTTGCGAGCGTTGAGCCCAAGGCAACCGTCACCACCAGGTCGAAGGCGTTCATTTTCGACAATGTGCGCTTGCCCGTTACGCGCAACAGGAATACGAGACCGATATAGGCGGCAGTACCGACGATGAGAATCCGGATGTGGTCAACCCAGTCATCCAGGAACATCTGCGTCAACCTCGGTTGAGCTCATCGCAGCGGACCCACCACTTCTCAGGCAAGGCGGCATCGCGCAAACGCTGCAAGATGCCGGGATCGCCGCCGGAGAAATCCAGCACACAGAGCCGGCCCGCATCGACCTCGACAGGCGTTATGGCAAGCGGCCGGCACCCTTCGGGCTTCAGCTGCCCGTCGCTTCGAATGACCTGCTCCAAAGCCTGCTGCGTTTCGCACGCCGTGATCTGCTCCTGCGCGAGGCTGCCGGAGGCAGGCAGGAGCATCAAGCCGGCCAAAATTCCGATTGTGCGCATTTGAACCATTTGCGGACTCCCGATAAGCTTCCATCGGCCTTGCGATTAGGCGCGGCGACCCGAGCTCCGGTCGCCCTACGCCTGCTGGGCTTGCCGCCGACGCAAGCGTTCGCATGTCGACTCTCGTCGTCTACAGGTGCAGACTGAAAAGCGGGCCGCTTCGCGTCTTGAGCGGATCCGCTGGCTGCCCGCAGCCCAGATTTTGATCGCCGCCAGCAGCTACCAAATGAAAGTCGTTCCTGGGAAGACGTTCCCCGAAAGTGGCAAGATTTTCATCGAGGCAGCACGTCGAGCAGCGGCCGGGAGCCACCGGCAAGGTCTGGCTATCAGGTAATATCGTGCTCAGGCAAAGGTGTATGAGGTCTTTATGGAAGTATAGAACTCAGAAGCGTAGCGGCCCTGTTCGCGCGGTCCGTAGCTCGAACCTTTGCGGCCGCCAAATGGCACATGGAAATCAATGCCCGCGGTCGGCAGGTTCACCATCACGAGACCCGCTTCCGCATTGCGCTTGAAATGAGTGGCATGTTTCAAGCTGGTTGTGCAGATGCCGGACGACAAGCCGAAGGGCGTGTCGTTTGCGATCGCCAGCGCCTCGTCATAGTCCTTGACCCGGATGACCGAAGCGACCGGCCCGAATATTTCCTCGCGGCTTATGCGCATGCCGTTCGTGGCGTCAATGAAGAGCGCAGGCTGCAGATAGAAGCCGCGCGTTGCACGATTCAGCCGCTGTCCGCCGAATGCCAACCTGGCGCCTTCATCGCGGCCGATGGCAATGTATTGCTCGTCCTGCTCGAGCTGGGCTTGGTCAACGACAGGGCCAATGTGCGTCCCGACCTTCAAGGCATCGTCGACGACGAGACCCTTCATTCTCTCGGCCATCGCGGCCACGAACCGGTCGTGAATGGCTTCGGTGACCACAAGCCGCGAGGACGCCGTACAGCGCTGGCCCGTGGAGTAGAACGCTCCATTGACCGCACACTCCACCGCCACCGTCAGATCGGCGTCATCTAGCACCACGAGCGGATTCTTCCCGCTCATTTCGAGTTGGAACTTCCGATTGTGTTCGATCGATGCAGTAGCAACGCGCTTCCCGGTTGCGGCTGAACCGGTGAAGGTGATGGCGGAGACGTCGGGGCTGTCTAGCATGGTCTGACCCACCACGGATCCCTTGCCCATGACGAGATTGAGTACGCCCCTGGGCAGACCTGAGCGATGAAGGATGTCGACGAGCGCCCAAGCAGAGGCGGGGGTGAGGTCAGCCGGCTTGAACACGACCGTGTTGCCATAGCAGAGCGCGGGGGCGATCTTCCACGCGGGGATGGCGATCGGAAAGTTCCAGGGCGTGATGATGCCGACCACACCGACGCCCTCCCGCGTGATCTCGATGCTGACATTCGGCCGGGTGCTGGGTATCGCCTCTCCTGCCAGCCGAAGCGCCTCGCCGGCAAAGAAATCGAAGATCTGTCCTGCGCGCGTCACCTCGCCGATCGCTTCGGCCCGCGTTTTGCCTTCCTCGCGCGCCAGCAGCCTGCCCAACTCGTCCTTGCGCGCGAATATTTCATCGGCGCTCTTGCGCAGCACGGCGTGCCGCTCCAGTAGCCCCGACCGCGACCATGCGGGAAATGCCGCCTTCGCGGCTGAAATTGCGGCTTCCACGTCGGCCTTCGTCGCCCGGGCGTAGCAGCCGACGACATCGTCGAGGTTCGACGGATTGATGTTTAAAGCGGGCTCGCCCTCCACCCATTCGCCATCGATCAAGTTGCGATGCAGATCCATGTCCGCTCCCTATAAACCTCGAACCGAAGTTTTACGGCCGTGCCGCGCCTTGCAGCGGCCGGCAATCGGCCTCAGGGCAGCAGAACCGTCGACCCTGTCGTCTTGCTCGACTCCAGATCGCGGTGCGCTCGAGCCGCGTCTTTCAGAGGGTAGGTCTGCCGGACATCGACTTTGACCTTTCCGCTGGCGACCATGGCGAACACATCCCTGGCCGCCGCTTCCAGATCTTCGCGCCTGGCCACATAGGTCGCCAGAATCGGGCGTGTGACATAAAGCGAACCCTTGGCAGCAAGCTGGCTGATGGCGAAGGGCGGAACGGCGCCGGACGTATTGCCGAAGCTGACCATAAGCCCGCGCGGCCGCAGGCAGTCGAGCGAACTCTCCCAGGTCGCCTTGCCCACCGAGTCATAGACGACCGGGACCCCGGCGCCGCCGGTGAGTTCGCGCACGCGCTCTGTAACGTTCTCCTTTTTGTAGATGATCGTGTGAGTGCAGCCGTGCGCTTTTGCGATCGCGGCCTTTTCCTCGCTGCTCACGGTGCCGATGACCGTCACGCCGAGTGCATTCAGCCACTGGCAGGCAATGAGGCCAACCCCGCCCGCGGCGGCTTGCAGCAGCACCGTCTCCCCCGCCTGTACCTTGTAAGTCTGGTGGATCAGGAACTGCACCGTCATGCCTTTCAGCAGCATCGCCGCAGCCTGCTGATCAGCGACATGGTCCGGCAGCTTCACCAGCGGAGCGGCGGGCATGACCCGTTCCTCGGCATAGGCGCCAGCCGGTCCGGTCGCATAAGCAACACGGTCCCCCACCTCCACGTGAGTGACGCCGGGACCCACGGCCTGAACAATGCCGGCAGCCTCCAAGCCAATGCCTCCCGGCAGCGGAACGGGATAGAGGCCCGTGCGCTGGTAGACGTCGATATAGTTGAGCCCAACGGCCGTCTGGCGCACGCGAACCTCGCCTTGACCCGGCTCGCCGAGCTCTACCTCTTCCCACCCCAGGACCTCGGGGCCGCCCGTCTCATGAATGCGGATTGCTTTGCTCATAATGCTTCAATGCTTCCTTGAATTGCGAACAAGCGCGGAGGGCGTGGTGTGGCGAAGCTCAGACCTCGCCCGCCGCTTCGATATCTTTCAGGTGTTGACGGAAGCCGTAGCCCGGCTCTCGCTGTTGCCTTGCCAGATATTCCCTGAAGCGGGTCTGATCGCGATAGCTCCGGCCTTCCCGCATAGCCTTCAATTGGCGCGCCTCGGTGTCTCGATAGGCCACGGCAGCAGCGATGATCTCCTCCAGCCGATCTTCGGCCAGGAACAGAACACCGTTTGCATCGGCAACCACGATGTCGGAGCGGGTGACGTGCTGCTGCCCTATCACCGCGCGGGTGAACGCGTCGGGCGGGCGCACATGAAGCCGCTGCGGGCCGGTGGGAAGCGAGCCCATGCTGAAGACCGGAAACCCGATCTCCCTCAACTCCTTGCTGTCGCGGTGAAGGCCCCAGATCACGAAGCCTGCGACACCTGCAGCCTTGGCCTCGAGCAGTACGATATCGCCGATACAGGCCTCATCCAGGCGGCCGCCATTGTCGATGACGATGACGTCCCCGGGTTCGGCCCGCTCGAGCGCTTCGAAGAAGATGTCGATGCTGCCCACATGCCGCACCGGCAGCGCCCGGCCGCGACACTCCATTTCGGGGTTAAGGGCCGTGATGGCCGGCGGCGCAAACCGGATGGGATTCCCGGTGCGTAAGCAGCCGTCGGCCAGATGCGGCCCCGTGAGCGTCTTCAATGTCTCGAGCAGCGATTTGTCCAAGATCATACCTCCCTGAGCCCGCATGCGGGAACCAGATGGGATAGGGGAAGCCGCGCAATGCCAGCTGCCGCACTCCTCCTGCATCCGGCGCGCTCGTTTGATCGAGGAAACCTATCAACCCCACTCAATTCTGAGAAACGAATAGTCTTGAAGTACGAATTTCGATAAACGGAACGATCGTCCATCACCAAGTCGATATGGGCGTCGGAGGATGCCGATGACCCCGACATATTCGCTAAATCGAACGGTTACTTCTCAATTATTCATTTTACGCGGGTGAAGCCGCAGAAGTAGATTGTAAACAAGGCCGCGCCTTGTGCACCCAACAGCAGAAACTCCCCTTCCAGAGACAAACATGAACATCCAAATCCTAGCCACCGCGGGTATCGGTGGTCGCACGCCCTTGCTGCCAGGTGAGCGCAACGTCGATGCTGTCCGCATCCTTCGGGTGCTGCGCACCGGGGCCGCGTCATGAAAGCCGGATCCGTCGCCCATTCCACATCGAGGGCTCAGAGCACGTGGCTACTGGGCGTGCTATGCGGCCTCGCTGTCGCCCTCATCTGGTCGGGTTGGTCCGTCGCTACGCGCTTTGCGATGAAGACCCATCTCGCGCCGGCCGACGTGACCTTTCTTCGGTTCGGGGTCTCTGCGCTCTTTCTGTGGCCTGTTCTGGTACATCACGGGTTGGGGTTGAAGCGGATTGGCGTCGGGAAGACACTCGTCATGCTGATCGGCGCCGGGGTGCCGTTCATGATGACTGCATCGATCGGCATGCGCTTTGCGCCGGCATCCCATGTCGCAACACTGATGATTGGCTCGATGCCCATCTTCGTCGCTCTTCTGTCCGCCCTTCTGTACAACGAGCGGTTCAGTCAGCTGCAAGTCTGGGGCCTGGTTGCTGTTATTGGCGGCGCGGCCTGCATGGGCGGCCACGCGTTGATCGCAGATCGGGGCGAGGGCGCGTGGCGAGGTGACCTCCTCTTTGTTTGCGGAGGGCTGCTCTTCGCGAGCTACACCGTGGCGCAGCGGCGTTCCGGCATCAGCCCGTGGCACGCAACGGCATTGGTGAATGTCGCTTCCGCGCTGATCTTCTCTCCGGTCTATTTCCTATTTCTGCATCCCAAGATCTTCGGAGCACCGCTCCAAGACGTTTTGTTCCAGGTGATCGCACAGGGCATTTGCGTCGCTATTCTCGCCATGTTCTTCTACGCGGAGGCGGTGCGCAGGCTCGGTGCCTCGCGTGCGGCTATCTTCGGGGCCTTGGTTCCCGCCCTTGCCGTCCTGCTCGGCATGCCCTTTCTCGGCGAGTTCCCCAGCATGGTCACCTTGGCCGGAATCGCACTCGTTATTGCCGGGGTCCTTCTCGTGGTGACCGGCGCCAGCCGCAAGCCGGAGCAGCCGTGAAGGAGCAACTGGATTCCGAGCTGGCTTGGGCTGTTCGAGCCGTCTCTCAGGACGTTGCTTCGCCGGGCGCGGCACTATCAACGTGGCAGCACTGCCTGCAAGCAAGGAGCCAGTCGAGAACGGTGCGTGCCTTTGCGCTAAGCGGCTTTTGGCTCGGCCACACCGCGAAATAGCGGTTCACGGCGACACCGTCGGTTCCGAAGGGGGCCACCAAGTCGCCCCGTTGCAGGAACTCGTCGATCATCGGCGTGCGTCCCATGATCAGCCCGGCACCGGTCAGTCCGGCATGCAAGACGAGATCGAAGGATTCGAGAGCGACAATGGGGCCTCCACTCGGTTCGGGCCAGCCCCGGCGCCTGCACCAGGCTTGCCATTCGTCAGCATGTGTGCCGTTGAGAACGATCGGCCCCCGGCCCTTGAAGCTTGCCCACCCCACTTCGCGCCAGGACTTCGCAACATGGGGCGCGGCGACGGGGAAGCAGCGCTCATCCACGATCGGAACTGCTTCGAGGCCCGGCCAGTGGCCGCTTCCATACCGAAGGCCCAGATCTATGCGCTCGCGGAGAAGATCGCACAGCCGTCCTGTCGGAAGCAGTTGAAGCTCGATATCCGGATGGCGACGGAAGAACTCGGCATAGCGCGGGACGAGCCAATAGGTGGCGAGGGGGCGTGACAGGGTGACGGTAACCTTCGTGCTCGGCTCGCGGCCGACATCTTCGAGCGCGTGTTCCAGCAGCCGCAAGGCCTCCGCTACCTTGCGATGGAAGCGCTGTCCCGCCGCCGTCAGCACCGCGCCCCCGCTGGTGCGATCGATCAGGCGAACGTTCAACCGTTCCTCGAGCCGCCGCAACTGGTGGCTTACGGCCGAGTCGGTGACACCCAGCACGTCGGCGGCACGATTGAGCCTGCCTCGCTCAGCAATCGCTATGAAGGCGCGAAGTTCGTCCAGCGGCGGCAAATGAACGGTCATGGCAAGGACCTGAAGCTTCGTCATGTCTGGTTGATCAAACTTCGCTTCCCTCTTCGCTGATTTGCAACGAAATAGTGCAGCTCGGACATGCAGTTTAGGTCAGAAGAGATGACGAAGCATCACCTCGATGGCCGGTTTCGATCGTCGGCCGGCGAAATTGCCTACGGTTCGACCGGCGAAGGGCCCGACGTCGTGCTCGTGCACGGCACGCCGACAAGTTCGCTGATATGGCGCGGGATCATCGACCGGCTGAGCGCGAATTACCGGATGCACTGGCTGGATCTGCCGGGCTATGGCGCATCTGAAAAGTTTGACGGACAGGACGTGCGCCTGCGCACGTTCGCAAAGGTTCTGCGTGAATTTGTCGAGCATCTCGAGCTGCGCCGGCCGCACTTGGTCGGACATGACTTCGGTGCGGCCACCGTGTTCGGAGCATATTTGGTAGAAGGTGTTGCCGCGCGAAGCATATCAGTCGCGAATGGCGTGGTGCTGAACCCGTGGGGCACTCCTTTCTCGTTGCACGTCAAGGAATACGAGGAGGTCTTCGCAGGCGTGCCGGGTCATATTCATCGCGCACTCCTGGCGGCACACCTTTCCACGGCAGTTGCCCGGCCGCTGCCACCCGATCTTGAAGACGCGCTCATTGCGCCCTGGACCGGGGAAGCCGGTCAACGAGCCTATTACCGTCAAGTCGCTCAATATGATCACGGCTATACGGCCCGACTGGAGGAAGTCTATCCCGACGTCGGCGTGCCCACGCTCATCTTGTGGGGTGAGCTGGATCGGTGGGTCAACATCGAGGTCGGCCATCGCCTCCATGCTCTGATCAAGGCGAGCCACATGGAAACCTTGCCCGATGCCGGGCACTTTTCGATGCTGGATTGCCCTGGCCTCTTCGCCCGAACGCTTGCTGCTTGGCTGACCAAGCAGCCTTGGGAAGTCGCAACCTGAAGGCCTGGATCATCCGGACTGCCGCAGCCCAAAGAGAAGTAACCCATCTTGAAAAATATGTCAGGCTTGAACTGCAAGACGACGACTCTATCGTCGCCGAACGTGACATTAGTCCGACAGGTCGTGGCAATAGTCAGAAACAATGTACGGCAATACTTGGCGGTTAATCGCGGGTACGTCGCGCAGACGCAATCTTGCACTCGTCAGTGACCCCAAGTTCTGCTCTCAAGCTGTTTAGACAGCCTAAACGGCGATCGTTTCCCACAGCCGCTCAGCCCCGCTCGCAACGAGACGGTCGCCAAGCTGGTCTGCCCAATATGCCTCGCTTCCGAATTCCTCTCGCCATGACCAGAGGCGGCGGGTGAACAGCTGAAGCCCATATTCATGGGTCAGTCCAATAGCGCCGTGAATTTGATGACATCGCTGCGCAACGATTCTCGCCGCCTGCCCCGTCCGGATCTTCGCAGCCGCCGCTATATCGATTATCTCGGCATCTCCTGCCTGCACGGCCAGCGCGACCAGGGCGCCGACGGCACAAATCTCTCCAGCGACCTCGGCGAGGTAATTCTGGATGCTCTGGAATTGAGCAAGCGGCCGGCCAAACTGGCTCCGGGTGCCGGCATATCGTCGCGCAAGGTCCATGGCGCCTTCCATGGCGCCCAGCATCTGAAAACAGCGCCCGAGAGCCGCTCTGGCCTTGATGCTCGTGGCGGTCACCGGCGGAGGTAGAGCTGCCACCGCGGCGGCATCGACCGCCAGGGCATCCAGGATAATGTCGTCTCGCGGCTCTCCAGCGAGATTTAGGCCCGCTTCCAGACGGAGCCTCTCGGTCGGGATACGGACGATCCATGTGTCCTGGCCGAGAATGGCCAGTGCCACGATTTCATCAGCATAGCGGGCAAAGGGAACTCTCTTGATCTTTCCGTCCAGCACCCATCCGTCCCGCTCGCGCCGGATCGACATCTCGCCAGTCTCCGGAAGAGCCGCAGTGCGCAAGCGGGAGGAGCGTGACTGTAAGCCGGCCTGGCTCAACAGCCATCCCCCTATGAAGTCATGTTCGAGACAAGGCACGACTACAGCTGAACGCCCTAGCTCTCTGAGAACATTCGTTAGGAGCGACGGTCCGCCCTCGTATTCCGCCGCTATCGAGGTCATGCCAAGGTCGCTCATCTTGCCCCAGACATTCTCGTCCCAGAATCCTGGCGGACGGTTTACTGCCGCCCCGAGGCTGACCTCGCTCATAAGAAGCCTGCGCAGCGTCTCCTCTGCCAGGGTGTCACCGCAATCACTCATCGCAGACCAAGTCCCTTCGCCACGATGCCTCTGAGAATTTCATTCGTGCCGCCACGCACGGTGTAAGCAGGCGAGTGCATGAGAGCGACGGCCAGGTGGCGCTGCAGCGGATCGCTTGCATCCAAACTCGGTTCACAAGCGAAGATGTGGCGAGCCGTCTCGGCGATCTCTTGCTCGAACCGTGTGCCGATATCCTTCACCACGGCAGCGGCAATGATGGGGCTGTCGCCGGCGTCGAGACTTTGCGCGACCGCCAGCGACATGGCGCGGAGAGCATATAATTGTGCAGCCAGACTTGCCACAGCACGACCGGCGCAGCGATCGCCGGTCTCCGCCGCGCGGCGCAACATCTCGACCAGCACGGGATAGGTGCTGAGGAAGCGCTCCGGTCCGCTCCGCTCCAGCGCCAGATCCGATGTCACGACCTTCCATCCCTCGCCAACTTGCCCAAGGACCATCTCCTCGGGAACATCCACGCCTTCGAGCACCACCTCGTTGAAATGGTGCTCTCCCGTCATCAGCAGGACGGGCCGTGCTTTCACCTTTGGGTGGGGCAGCTCGACGACCATCACGCTCAGCCCCGCATGACGGTCTTCCGTGCGCGGCGATGTTCTGCACAGCACGACGAGGAGATCGGCGTGATGGGCATGGCTGGTCCAGATCTTGGTGCCGGTGAGACGCCAGCCTTCCCGGGTTCTTTCCGCGCGCGTCCGGACCGATGCAAGGTCTGAACCCACGTCCGGCTCGCTGTAGCCTATGGCGACGACACAATCACCGCGGGCGATGCGAGGCAGGACTCTGCGCTTGATCGGCTCGGAACCGAAACTCAAAATGCTGTTTGCCGCTTGCCGGTCAGCGATCCAATGGGCTGCGACAGGGGCCCCGGCCGCCAGCAGTTCTTCGATAACGACGAACCGCTCGACTTGGCTGCGGCCATGGCCCCCGTAGTGCGTGGGGATCGTCATGCCGACCCAGCCACGCTCGGCGAGAGTCCGGCTGAACCCGCGGTCAAAACCTCTCAACCAAGCGTCCACCGTCGGTTCGAAGCTCCTGGACTTGAGCTCTTCCTCGAGAAACCGGCGGACTGCCTGCCGAAGCTCGAGCGCGCTGCTGCACAGGGGCCGGGGTCGAAGATCAAGCTCAAACTGGAGGGTAGAAGCATTCATCGATGACTGTCCTGCTGCGCCTCTCGGGCTAACCCAGTGCCAAATTGCTGATTTCGACGTCAGCTCGCGCCACGCCCGACTTCTGCAACCCCGCAATCTCGGCGGCGCTGAACCCCGCCTCTTCGAGCACCTCGACCGTGTGTTGGCCCAGCCGCGGCGCCAAAGTTCTCATCTCGGGCTTTGTTTCGGAGAACCTTGTCGATGACCCCACCATCCGGATCGTACCCTCGCTCTCGTGCTCCCAGATTTCGAAGAAGCCGGTCGCCTTCAGGTGAGGATCACTCACGAGATCTTCCGGCTGCGCGACAGCCGCGGAAGGTATGTCTGCCTCGCCAAGGAGAGCCAGCCATTCACTGCTGGTCCGTGTCAACAAGGCTTGGGCCAAGATCTCGTATAGAACGTCGATGTTCTCGGTTCTGGCAGCCATATCACCGAACCGCGAGTCTTCCGCCAATTCGGCCTGGCCGATGATCTTGAAAAATTTCGCCCACTGCCGGTCATTGTAAGGCAGCACCGCTATGTAACCGTCAGCTGTCTGATACGGCCTTCTGTTTGGAGAGAGTATGCGCGAATAGCGGGGCGGCCCCAAAGGCGGCTCGAATGCGGCGCCTGTCATGTGTTCGGCGAGCGCAAATCCCACCATCGTCTCGAACATCGGCACGTCGATCTTCTGACCGCGGCCACTCGTCTGACGCTCGAACAGCGCAGCCAGAATGGCGTTGGCTGCAAAGAGAGCCGTCACCTTGTCGGCGATAGCTGTTGCGCAATAGGCGGGTCTTCCGGACGAATGCTGCTGATACGCCGCAAGACCCGACGCGGCTTGGATGATGTCGTCGAATGCAGGGCGGCCCGAATAGGGACCCCCCTCTCCGAAGCCCAACCCGCCGCAATAGATGAGTTTCGGATTGATGGCACTCGCCCATTCATAGCTTATGCCCAATCTTTGCATCGCCGCCGGTCGCATGTTGTAGACCATCACATCCACCGTCGAGACGATCCGCTGCAGGACGGAAAGCGCCTGTGGCTTCGTCAGATCGAGGACGCAGCTCCTCTTGTTGCGGCTGAGATTGAGGAAGGTTCCGCCCATCCCACGCGACCGCGACGGCCCCAGAAATCGAGTGCTGTCTCCCTCGGGGGGTTCGACCTTGATGATATCAGCGCCGAGATCTCCCAAGAGTTGCGTGCAGTAGGGCCCAAGAAAAACCGTTGTCAGGTCGAGTATACGGATACCAGCTAATGGACCAGACATGGAAATTGCTCCATCGAGTAGCGGTCGAGGCGACTGCGGCCTATTCCGCGACCGCTCCAGGTTTGCGTGTGCGCACCATCCGGACCGGTGCATAGATGAGGACGGTCTCGCCTCGTTGATTGACGACCTTGTTCAGCGTTTTCACGATGCCACGGTCCGGCTTGCTGGTGAGCCGGGCTTCCAGCACCTCGCATTCGACATGGATCGTGTCTCCCGCAAAGGTGGGGCGGCAAACCTTCAGGTCCATTTCCAGGAATGCCAGGCCCGTCCTTTGTAGAGTGGCGGTGATGACCAGCCCTTCCGCGATGGAATAGACAAGAGCGCCAGGAACGAGGCGCCCGGTAATGATGGAGTGATTCTCGATATAATCGAGACTTGTGAAGAGCTCTTCCAGGATGCCAGCCAGGCAGATGAAGTTTGCAAGCTCGGTCTCGGTGATGCTGCGGCCGACCGTGCGGAAACGCCTACCGACTGCATGGTCTTCGAAATACAATCCCAAACCGACAATTTCGGTCGGAAAACCGGGTTCCCCTGGTGAGCCATTTCCGATTTCAGCCTCCATCATCGCTCCTTAGGTCTCTTGACCGCAATTCCGCATGGAATGTTAAGCTCCGACGCGGGTCACCCAATGACTGAAGCGGTCGAGCTTTCCATGAACGGCACGCTCGTAAGCTTCCCAGAGGGCCAGGGAGATGGGCCCTGGCGCCCCGCCTGGCAGCGAAATTTGGTCCACCGATTTGATCGGCGTCACTTCGTAAGCCGAACCGCAAAGGAAAGCCTCGTGGCAGGTCAGGAGTTCTGTGCGATCGATCGCGCGCTCCTCCACCGGACAGCCGACCACTTCTCGGGCAAGCTGAATAAGGCTGTCGCGGGTCACACTTTCCAGAATGCTCTGTGTACCAGCCGGCGTTACCAATTTGCCGTGGCGCACCGCGAATAGACAGGCCGCAGCCGCCTCGCTCACCGCGCCATCTTCGGTGAGCAGAATGGCCTCGTCATAGCCGTGTCGTCTCGCCTCGAGCAGGGCGAGACGGCCATTGGCATAATTCGCGCTGTTCTTGACGCGTGGCGGCAGATTGTTGTCGCCGATCCTGCGCCACGAACTTATGCAGGTCGTCACGGCACGCAAATGTGGTGGCTTGCTCTTGGCCGGCAAAACCGCGCACGAGAGCAGGACCGGTCCTGCGGCATCAACAAATCCGTTTTGCGAGACGATGTAAGCGGCCAGGCGGATGTGCACGTCCGTGTTGGCGGCATTCGCCAATACGGTCTCCATGACGACATCACGGAGCTCCGCGACGGTTGGCAGCTCGCCATATCCCATGATGGTCATGGACTGGATCATTCTTGCGAGGTGCTCATCCAAGCGAAAGAGGCAGATCTCGCCGCCATCGTCTCCATAACCCCGAATGCCCTCGAACACGCCGATTCCGTATTTCACGGACGGCGAAAGCACACTGATCGTCGCTTCGTTGGCTGGGCGCAATTTGCCCCCAAAGTGGACGAGCGCATCGGACATGTGTCTCTCCTGTGAACCAAGACGTCAGGAAAAGGCGTGCGCGTAATACTGCCTTGCGATCGCGTCCGACAGCAGCCCGTCTTCCAAATCGCGCATCACAGCCTCTTTGGAACGGCGGCTGGAATCGCCATATCCGCCACCGCCCGGGGTGTGCAGCACCAATCGGTCTCCCGCTGGAATTTCCTGCTGTCCTTTGCCGCGGAGCTTGACGCCAGACGCGAGGAAAACCCGTCCAGGGGCGCCGTCTGTGCCACCGCGCCGCCCTCGTGACGGATTCTCAATTCGGTCGAACATGGCCTGAACGATCATTGGCCTCCCGTTCAGCTCGCCTATTTCGAGAACCTGACCATGGCCACCTCGGAACGCACCGAGCCCGCCGCTATCGGCAAGCAATTCCTTGCGCCAGACCACGACCGGAACGATCAACTCCAATGCTTCGATGGGGATCGTCTTCAGCCCCGTCGGAAAGACGGTCGCATCGAGGCCGTCCTTCTCGCCACGAGCTCCCATCCCACCGCTGAAAAAGCAGACCTGCTCCCAAAGGCGATGTTTCCCGCCGTGGTCGTGCGCGCCGCGGAGACTGGGCATCCACATCATGCCGGAATCGGCGAGGGTTACGCCCGGCAAGGCCTGGTCCAAGCACCCGATGATCGCATCGGGCAATGCCAAGCCAACGATTTGACGTGCCGAAACCGGGGCGGGGTGCAGAGGATTGAGGATGGACCCTTCTGGCGCCTTGACGGAGAAGGCACGAAGCGATCCGTGGTTGTTTGGCACATTGGGCGCGACGACGCATTTGATGCCATAGCAGGTATAGGCAGCGGCATAGGCAAGCACGACGTTGATACCATAACTGCTTTGGGCCGAGGTTCCCTCGTAATCGACGACGATCTGCCCTTCGCCCACTGTGACCGCCAGGACAATTTCCACGGGAGCGTCATAGCCGTCGACCATCACGCGGCTGTCGTACCGGCCTGCGGGCACTTTTCCGATCGCGTCCACGGTGGCGGCATGAGACGTCTCGATGATGTAGTCCGCTATCTCCCGCAAGTCGGGTTGGTCGAACTCTTCGAGCGTTAGCGCCAAGCGGCGCGCGCCATCCTCGCCGGCCGCTAGCACTGCCAAGATGTCACCCTCGACCTGGAGCGGCTCGCGCGTGTTCGCCCTGATGATCTGCATCAGGTCTTCATTCAGCTTGCCTTGCCGAACTAGCTGCATGTGTGGAATGTAAATTCCTTCCTCGAATACTTCCCGGCCATCGGGTCCAAAGCCGCGCCCGCCCACATCGGCCAGATGAATGGTGGCGGCAAACAGTCCGACCACGCGATCCTTGTGGAAGGCCGGCGTGACAACCGTGATGTCGTGAAGATGGCCAGAGCCCTGCCAGGGATCGTTGGTGACGAAGGCGTCGCCCGGCTTCATGGAATCCACCGGAAAATGTGGGAAGAAGTGCGCCACCGCGTTCGCCATCGAATTCACGTGGCCTGGCGTTCCCGAAACGCCCTGGGCGAGCATCCGTCCATCGATGTCGAAGATACCGGTCGCGATATCGCTGGATTCGCGTACGGCGGCGCTAAAGGCGGCACGGATGACGATCTGCGCCTGCTCCTCGCAGATGGAGATCAGGCGGTTCCAGATGATCTGCCAATCTATCATCCGTCTATGCATCGATCAGGTCCTCTTTTTTCTCCAGCTCGGAGGATGGCGCGAGTTCCTCGCAAAGGATCGCGCCGGTCGACAGTACGGATGCCCGCATATTGGGCGGGATCAGTGTGGATGTTTCCTGCTCTTCGATGATGGCTGGGCCCTGAACGATTGCTCCGGGCTTGAGCTCACTGCGGTCATAGAGCTGGCAGGTCTGCATCTGGAACTGGGTGGGATCGAATATTTCCCGCGTGCCCATATCGGTCGGTATATATTCGGGTGCTTTACTCGCTACGGAACGTCTTGCCGGTGGTGGCTCCGATATACGGACGGACCAGGTCATGAACTCAGGCTCGGCGCCAGGAACGGTGCGGCCATATACCTGCCGATACCGCTCCTCGAACATCTCGAGCATCGGGCCGCGGTCTGCCTCACTGAGCCCTTTCGCGGGCACTGGCACGGTGATTTCGTATCCCTGACCGCGATAGCGCATCGTAACGGCGCGCGCCTCCACAAGATCCGGTGTCCTGGCGGCGGGGCACACGATGGCGATGGCTGCTTCGGCCATCCTGTCCAGAAATGCCGAGACTTCTTCCAAATCGGCCGCGGCCAGCAGCTCCGGCTTCGTCCGCGCGATCTCATAGGAGACCGGCGCCCACAGAAAACCCACGGCGGAGCCGACGCCAGCGGCAGTGGGGATCAAGAAACTCCGGACCCCAAGCTTGCGTGCGATAGCGGCGACATGGAGGGGAGCGGCACCGCCGAAGGCGACGAGCGTGCGATGATTGAGCGTCTTACCGCTTTCGGCCGCATGTATGCGCGTGGCTGCCGCCATGTTTTCGTCGACCACATTGACGATGGCAGCGGCACTTTCCGCTGCGTTCAATCCCAGCCCCTTGCCGATGGTCTGCTCAACAGCGGCGGATGCGGCCGCATTTTCGAGCGGAAACTTTCCGCCGTCGAAGCCTGCGGGGGAGATACGCCCCAAGACCAGATCGGCATCGGTCACAGTGGGCGCCGCGCCGCCCCTCGCATAGCAGACCGGCCCCGGCTCAGACCCGGCGCTCTCCGGTCCAACGTTTACTCTTTGCAGGTTGTCAAGCCGAGCGATCGATCCTCCTCCCGCGCCGATCTCGACCATCTCAATGACGGGAATGCGCAGAGGCATGCCGCTGCCTTTCTTGAAGCGGTATACACGCGCCACCTCGAAAAGCCGGGAGGTCTGCGGTTGTCCGTCGTCGATTAGGCAGATCTTGGCTGTCGTGCCGCCCATATCGAAGGAAACGATGTCGTTGAGTCCGTTTTGCAGAGCCAGTTCCGAAGCGAACACGGCTCCACCTGCGGGGCCGGATTCCACCAATCGCACCGGGAACTTGATCGCAGTGTCGATCGTGGTCAGGCCGCCGCCCGACAGCATGAGAAGCAGTGGCGACCGCACCCCCCTGTTATGAAGGCGGCTCTCAAGCCTCTGCAGGTAACTTGCCATTTTGGGCTGCACATAGGCATTCGCGCAGGCCGTCGAGAAGCGTTCGAACTCGCGCATCTCCGGAGCAACTTCGCTCGATAGGGAAATGAAGAGGCGAGGCAGCTTTTTGGACAGATACTCGCCGACCAGCTCCTCATGCTGAGGCTCTATGTAGCTGTGAAGGAAGCACACGGCGACTGCATCTATTTGCGCCTGCTCGATCTTGGCCGCAGCGTCCTCGACATCCTCCATATTGAGCGGCATTAACTCGCGCCCGGTGGCACTCATCCTTTCGCGCACCGGAAACCGGAAGCTTCGCGGCACGAGCGGAACCGGCATTTCGATATGGAGGTCGTAGAGATCAAAGCGCTGCTCGAAGCCAATCTGAACGACGTCCCGCACGCCCGCTGTCGTTAACATGGCCGTCTTGGCACCCTTGCGCTCGATGAGCGCGTTGGTAGCCAGGGTCGTGCCGTGGATGACGAGGTCCAACCGGTCGGCAGAAATTCCGGCCTGTGAGAGCACGCGGTCCATGACCTGTATGACCCCATCGTCCGGCGCGGCGTGCGTGGTCAAGACCTTGGCCGTCCACAGTCGGCCGTCCGCCTCCAGCGCCGCATCCGTGAAGGTGCCTCCCACGTCGATTCCGAGGCGAATTCTTTCGAGAGCTGTCGTCACCCCTATCTCCCTGTCGCTCATCGCATACCCACCGTAGATCACGTCCACTATATGCATAAAATGAATTTTACAATTCAAAATCGGTAATCGATCCGATGTCAAGGACGAATGACGGAAAGGCGCGGCGCATTCTCCGCTATTGCAAGGGGGGTTGAGGGGGGAGACGGACTCGGTGGGCGCGAGCATGGTTGGCGACGACGTAAGTACAAACCCCGTCGGGCCAACGAGGCTGCGAAGCCATGGGCCGGCTGACGGGGTAGATCTCTGAGCTATAGGTCCAGGATGAGCTCTTCTCCCGTGCAGCCCGAGCAGCAGATCATGATCGTGTCGCCTTGCTGGCGCTCTGCTGCCGAGAGAACTGAATCTCTATGGTCGGGTTGGCCGCCGATCACCCGTGTCTCGCATGAGCCGCAAATGCCTTCTTCACAGGAATAGGTAACCTCTATTCCCGCATCCCGAAGCACCTGAAGAATGGTCGCGCCGGCTGGGATATGGAAAGACCGCCCGCTTCGCGCCAACACGACCCGATAGCCGCCACCAGTTGCCGGCCTCTGGTGTGGTGTGAAGCGTTCGAGATGGACCTGCTCGGAAGGCCAGGAGGCAGTAAGGCTTTCGAACCGCTCAAGCATCGGGGCTGGACCACAGCAATAGACATGAACAAGCTCGTCCGGCGGGGCAAGTATCGCTGAAAGATCCAGCACCGCGCCGCCCGCCTCCTCGTCAACATGGAGGTTCACCGGGCCGAGAGCGCGCGCTTCATCGAGGAAGATGGCGGAGGGCCGGTTTCTGCAGGAATAGTGGAACTCCCACGACCTGCCGGTCCGGGCCAGGCATTGCAGCATGCTCCAAATCGGGGTCACGCCGATGCCGCCCGCAATCAGGATCGAGTGTGCCGCGTCCTCGACAAGAGGAAAGGTGTTGCGTGGCCCACGGAGCCGAAGCTCCGTGCCGGCCGTAAGATGATCGTGGATGAAAGCCGACCCACCGCGGCTCCTGGGATCGCGCTTTACGGCGATGCTGTAGTATTCGGGCGAAGTTGCCGGACAGATGAGAGAATATTGCCGAATTACTCCGTTCGGCAATTCAAGATCGATATGCGCCCCCGGCTCGGCGTCGGGAAAAGGTAGGCCGTCCAGCCTGCGAAAGACACAATGCTTGATATCTTGGCCAAGTTGCTGCGCCTCGACCGTGACGGTATCGAAGGCAAGTTCGGCCCGCGTTTCCATTGAGCCTCACGAGTGGTTGGCGGCTCTAACCGACGCCAGCTAATGTTCCGGTGCCCGGGCGACCTGGCGCATCGGGAACTGCATAAAAATGACCCTGGCGCCACCTTCCCCGCCCACGAGCTCCAGTGGGGGCTCGCGCTCGGAAACAAAAGTACAGCTCATCGGTCCCGCAGCATGACCTCCAATCAGGACATCGCCCGAGAGGACAATCCAATATTGACCGCCCCCCGCCTTCGGATCAGGCCCTGCCATCCGCTCGCCACATTCGACATCGCACATCCAGGCCGCAAGCCCGTCTGGTTCCTCCGGAAGCAATATAGCACGACCGCCTTCCGGTGCTTCTTGCGGCGCGTGATGGTTGCTTACTCTTCCCCGCCGCTTGCCATTCCCGAGCGCCTTCAGCTCCGATCGCGCTTCGGGCATCCACTTGGCGCCGGGATCAAGCCCGTTGCGCAGCGTGAGATATTCCAGGGTTTCCGCACCCGATGTGATAGGACCATAGGGCGTGAACGCATCGGCAAAATGGAGCGTCGCTTCCTTCAGAGGCGTTCTGCCGAAGAGACCTCCACCCCTGAGAAACAACTGAAACTGGTCGGCCTGGTGAAAGTGGGGCCGAATTACGGAATTGGGTTCCTGCTCGACAAGATAGGCGACCGGATGCGGAGCATCGTCTCCTTCACCTTCCGCCGCGCTTTCTGAGCTTGGCGGTTTGCCGATGTACATACTGAGCCAGACCCGAGTGCCGTTGATCAATGTCCGCAGTTGTCGCCGGCCTTCTGCTTCTTGCAGGCTTACAACAATGCTCATCCGGGTTCTCCGCGGCATCAAATGCGCTTTATGCATTTTTTAATGCATAAAATGATCTCTGTCAATCCGCCATCCGTGACAGCGCCGGTCGAGAATGGAGCCGGTGATGTCATGAAGCGCTTCCAATGAACCACGCGGCCAAGGCGTCGTATCGCGCTTTGCACTCGCTCTCCTTTTTAAGTAAAAGCGCTTGCTGCGCTCACGAGCCGGCAAGGCTGAGCTGATCGGCGGACGCGGGTCCCTGAAGGGATATGGAGGGGGAGCAAGTAGCAGGATGGCGAGACGAAAAGCGACGCGGCGCACGCCCGACGTATCGGCGCCGCTTGAGCGGGCCAGCAAGGTGCTCGCACTTGTCGCGAAGGCACCCGAAGGCTTGCGCGCTGTAGAAATTGCAGAACGGGTGGAATTGGCTCAACCCACCGCCTATCGGCTCGTGCAGCGGCTCGAGAAAATCGGTTATTTGCAGTGTGACGAAAAAACGCTCACCTACACCATCGGTCCAGCTCTGCGCCAGTTGGCCCGGACCATCGAGACGAGCCAGCCGCTGAAGCTGGTCATAGACTTGGCTATCCAGAACCTGGCAGATGATACGGGCATGACAGCCTATATTGCCACGCGCATCGGCACGAGGCTGACGCTCGTGTTGGCGCGTCCGCCGAAATCGGCAGCCGGCCCGTCGATCATTCCCGGCTATCATTTTCCTGCACACGCAACGGCCGCTGGCCGCGCGCTTTTGGCCTTTCAGCCGGCCGCTGCCATCGACACCTTCCTGAAAGAAGCGACGTTCGAGCGCATTACGCCCGCGACGATCACGTCACCCAAGAAGCTCTTGGTCGAGCTGGAAAAGGTTCGGCAGCAGGGATTTGCAATCATGCGGGGCGAGCTCGGCAACGGGATGTGGGCTATGGCGGTTCCCGTGCCGGCCGAGCGAGCGCCTGTCTTTGCCGTCGGCGTTGTGACCTTCGAATCCCAAGTCGAAAATAGCAGCAAGAGCATTCAGAAGTTAGCTGAGGCCATCCGAAGGCTCGCAACGGATCTCAGCCATGTGCTCGCCGATCATCCGCCGCCGTCTAACTGACATCTTTGGCCCCATTCTGTGACGGGCGTGTTGATCGCGCCCGGCAAATATCATTTTTTGCATTACTGAATGCTTTTTTGTAATATCAATGATGGCAGCGGAGCGAACTTCCGGGGAGGCACGGTGGTCGCATCCTAGCTGCGTGATGCTCCACGAAGCACAGCCGTGGAGAGAACTGGGAGGGTATTCGACCATGAAGTGGCACTCGAAGGCATTGCTTGCCGGCGTTATGAGCTTGGCCATGACGCAGATCGCCAGCGCAGTTGAGTTCAACATGAGCATCTGGTTTCCGGATGTGCATCCTCTCGCCCGGTATGGGTATATCGAATGGGCCGAGGCGATGAAGAAGGCGCCAAATGGCGAGCTGTCCCCGGTCGTCTTCACGGGCAGCTCGCTGCTTGCGCCAAAAGCGCACCTCTCCGGCTTGAGGGATGGAATTACACAAGTCTCGTTTCATGCCGGCAGCTATACGCCTGCCGAAACGCCGGAGGACAATGTCGTCGCTGGTCTGGGCCTCAGCATGTCGGAATACTTCGAAACGGCCTTTGCGGTGACCGACTTCTATATCAATGATCCGGAAATGCAGGCCATGTTCGACCGAAATGGCGTGGTCTTCGGCTCCGCCTATGCAACACCGCCTTATCGGCTCATTTGCACCTCCGCCGTCGAGACGCCGGAAGACATTCGCGGCAAGTCCATCCGCGTGCCGACGGCCGTGCTCGCGGCATGGGCGTCCAGCGTCGGCGCAGTGCCGGTTGCCATTCCCTCGTCGGAAACATATACGGGCCTCGAGAAGGGGCAGCTCGACTGCACGGCGGCTTCGACCAACGACCTGAAGACGGCTTCGCTGTGGGACGTGGCGAAGCATGTGACGATGGTCAATCTCGGCAGCATCTCCACCGGATGGCTTCACGGATTCAATAAGGATTTCTGGAAGGGCTTAACCAAGGAACAACGGGAGATCATCTTCGATACCATGGCTGACGCCAATGTGGCCGCCGCTATCGGTTATCTGGAAACGGCCGAAAGCGCGGAGGCTGCCGCTGCGGCGCACAAGGTCGCGATCCACGAACCGTCACCGGAACTCTCAGCGTCCATCACCAAATATGCACAAACCGTCGCGCGCAAGGCCGCCATCGAGGATGGCGAGAATAAATTCGGACTGAGCGATTCCGAAGGCCTTATAAAGCGGTTCGAAGCCACAGTGGCCAAATGGAAGAAGTTGCTTGCCGGGGTTGACCGCCGAGATCGTCAAGCACTCGCCAATTTGCTTAAGAACGAGGTTTATAAGAAGATCGATTTCGAGCGTTATGGAACAGAGTAGTCTTGCTCGAAGAACCAAGGGCGCCCCCTAGAGCATTTTCGAGCGAAGTGGATGCCGGTTCGCGTGAAGAAAATGCGATCAAACAAGTTAGATCATTTCCGCGATTCGGAGAAAGGCGGAAGTGATCTAGCGGCGCCCTTTCGTTTTGATGATTCTATCGCGCCATCAGGCTGGGCAGAAAAAGCGAAATCCAGGGAAAGAGGACGATCACGACGAGGGTCACGAGATCGGTTATGATGAACCATGTAACCCCTCGGAAGATCTTGGTGAGTGGCACGAGCTCCCCCAGAGAGGCTTTCATCACGTAGACGTTCAATCCAACGGGGGGCGTGACCATTCCGATTTCGAGAAGCTTGACGAGAACAATGCAGAACCAGACGAGATTGAAATCGAGCTCGCGCGCGACAGGAAGGATGATCGGCAGCGTTAGCAGCATCAATCCCATCGAGTCGAGAAAGCATCCAAGCACCAGGTAAAGCACCCACACCATCATTATGACGAGCAGCGGATCCGAGCCGAAGCTCAACAATGTTTGCGCCATCGCCGCGGGCAGTCCGGAGAGCGCCATCAGCCGTGCCAAAAGGATCGTGCCGATCACCACGATGAAAATGCTTGCTGTTCCCGACAAGGTTTTGACGATGGCATCGAGGAATAAGGACCAGCGCAGGGCGCCTCGCCACCAGGAAAGCAGGATCGCGAGAAATGCACCTACCGCGCCCGCTTCGGTCGGGGTGAAGAAGCCTACGAAAATGCCGGCCAAGACCGCGAGGATCAGCACCGGCAACGGCCAGATGTCTTTGAGCGCCTCCAGCTTTTCATCGCGCGAGAAGTGTTCTTGAACCTGCGGGGCCAAAGAAGGATCGACCATGACCCGGCCAATGATCATGGCACTGTAAAGTATGGCCGAAAGCAAGCCTGGCAGAAAGCCAGCCATAAAGAGTTCCGCGATCGAGACTTCCGCGAAGTATCCATAGAGGACCATAAGAATGGATGGGGGAATGAGGGAGCCGAGCGTTCCCGCGGAAGCGATCACCCCGCTTGCAAGACCTGGATCGTACCGGTATTTCAGCATTTGCGGCGTGGCGATCCTGGCCATGGCGGCTGATGTGGCCACGCTTGAACCAGACGCGGCCGAGAAAAGCGCGCATGCGCCAACACTGGCAACAGCCAGGCCGCCAGGCAAGCGGGACAGAAGGATCCGCATGGCTCTGAAAAGGCCACGTGTCAAACCGCTTGACGAGGCGATGTAACCCATCAGCAGAAACATGGGGATCGCCGTCAAATTCCAGTCGCCGACGACATTGAACGGCACCGCTGTCACCATGCCCCACGCAGCGCGCCAGCTGAGGATAGCCGCGATCCCCAGAAACGAAACGACTCCGAGAGCGACGCCGATCTGCACACGTAGGGCGATGAGTAGCAGGCTGGCACCCGCTGCGAGCATCCCGATATCGAGCTTATCCACCGTCGCGTCCCCTGAAGATGCTTCGTCTCAGCTTTGTTTGTTCAATCGACCGGCGGAGGGGTGTCCGGTACTGGCTGGAATGCGGGTTCCAGAACAGCGCGGACAGCATGGGCGAGCATCACCAGGACCAGTGTGAAGAAGCCGACCGGCAGTAGGAAACGAGCAGGCCAAATCGTCACATAGATTGCCCCCATCATCAATTCGTTGATGCGATAGGAATTGACCGCATCGAGCAAGGTTTGCCAGCCGAGGACGCCGAAGAAGATTGCCGACAGGATGCAGGCAAAAATATAGACCGCTCGCTGTAGCGGCTTCGGCAGGAGTTGCACGACCAGGTCGACGCTGATGTGCTCGTGGCGCAGCTCGACCAGAGCCAGTGGCAAGAAGACCACGGCGACCATGTAGTAGATGGAGACAATCTCCAGGCTGCCCTCGATCCGTCCGTAGCCCAGATTGATCAACAGGACGTCCGCGACCACTTGCAACATCATGAGGATGAGGCTGATGCCGGCCAAACCCGTCAGTGCCCAGGTTATCCGCGTTAATATGCGGTACATCTTCGCTTTCCCCTTCTGAATTTGGGGGCTTGCACCCTCCCCAACAGCCTTTAGCTGACCGACGGCTGGCTCATTTTGGATGCGGATATCGCTCGCCAGATGCGCTCGGGTGTTGCTGGCATGTCCAAGTGTCGAACACCGAAGCCGGATAAAGCGTCGATGACGGCGTTCAGTATAGCTGGGCTTCCACCGATTGTTGCAATCTCGCCCACCCCCTTGATGCCCAGTCGATTGTTGGTGGAAGGTATCGCAATCGTATGTGTGCCAATGCAAGGGACGTCCACGGCTCGTGGCATGACATACGTCATGTAGCTTGTGCTCAGCAGCTGAGCCGTCTGCCTGTCATAAACGATCTCCTCGAGCAAGGCCTGGCCGAGCGCCTGTGTGATGCCGCCGTGGATCTGGCCATCGATAAGTGCTTGGTCGATCACCCGGCCAGCATCCTGCACGGCGGCGAGATTCACCACCGACACACAGCCGGTCTCACGGTCGATTTCGACTTCCGCTGCAACGACGCCACTGGGGCAGGAGGCAATATTATCGCGAAAATCAGCTTCGCCGACCAAAGGGCCGGCACATTCGGCCGGCAGCATTTCACCATTGGCCATCAATCGAGCCAGCTCGAAGAGTGATACTTCCCGGTCGGTCCCTGCTACGCGAAAGGCGCCCCGCTCATAGGCAATGTCCAGTAGGCACGCTTCAAGGACGTTAGCGGCCATCAGCCGCCCTCTTTCCACGAGATCCTCGCTTGCAAGAGTGATGCTGTTTCCCGCGATTATGGTCGAGGAAGATCCGCCCGTCCCTCCCCCTGCTGGAATTGTCGCCGTGTCGCCCTGGTGGAGGCGGAACTTGTAGGGATCCATACCCAACGCATCCGCCGCTATTCGGGCGAACGAAATCTCGTGGCGGTGCCCGTTGGACTGCGTGCCTGTAAATATCAGGATCGAGCCATTCGGATCGACTTCGACTCGTGTCTTCCCACGGGCGAAACCGCCGGTAATGTGAACGTAGCAGGCAAGGCCGAAGCCCCGCAGCTGACCACGTGCGCGAGACGCTGCGCGCCTCTCCTCGAACTGCTGGTGGTTCGAACAGGTAAGCACAAGCCTCATCAACGAAGGAAAATCACCGCTGTCGTAACGTGTGCCAAGCGGCGTGATATAGGGCATGCAGGCGGAAGGGATCAGGTTGCGCTCACGCAGCGCAATTGGGTCGTGCCCCGTTTCCAAGGCCGCCACGTCAACAAGGCGTTCGAGGAAATAAGCCATTTCCGGCTTGCCAGCTCCTCGGTAGGCGTCGACCGGAACTGTGTTGGTAAAGACACCTCGCACCCGCATGAACATGGCGGGAATGCGATAAGGGCCCGACGCGACCTTGGCTGCGCCTTCTGATGGAATGACGGCCGCAAAGTTGGAAAGATACGCCCCGAGATTGGCGTCGCTTTCCATACGGAGCGCCAGAAAATCACCCTGCGCGTCGAGCGCGAGTTCGCACGTGGCGACTTGATCACGGGCTTGCGTGTCGCTCAGGAACGCTTCCGATCGGCTACCTATCCAACGCACAGAACGCTCGAGCGTGCGCGTGACCCATGCGATCACGGCGTGCTCTGGGTAGAGGTAATATTTCAGGCCAAAGCCTCCGCCGACGTCCTGTGTGATGACTCGCAGCTTCTCCGGCGGCAGATTCAGAACCCTGTTACACAACAAGTCATGAATGAGATGAACGCCTTGGCTTGGGGTGTGGATGGTGACCCGATCGAGCGATGGCTCGTAGAATCCAATAACGGCCCTCGTTTCCAAAGGACTGGGGCTTACGCGATTGCATGCTGCCTTCAGCTTGACGACATGGGATGCTCTGGCAAAAGCGGCGCTTACGGCGGCCTCGTCGCCCTTTTCCCATGTAAAGCAAATATTTCCGGGCGCTTCGGGCCAGAGGACGGGGGCGTCGTCTCGAATGGCCGTTTCCGCGTCGACGATCGCCGGCTCTTCCTCGAAATCAACATATACCGCTGAGGAGCCGTTGCGAGCCGCATCGAGTGAGCTCGCCACCACGATCGCAACGGCCTCCCCGACGTGACGAACTTTGTCGACGGCGAGAGGCGGGCGCGGCGGTTCGATACACCTGCGTCCGTCGACTGAGACGAGAGGAGCGACGATTGGAATGTTGCCGACCCTGTCACGTTGCAAGTCGGCGCCAGTAAAGACGCCGACAACGCCGGGCGTGGCGAGGGCTGCCTCCAGTGAGACGGATCGGATCCTCGCGTGCGCAACGGGCGATCTGACAAAGATGGCGTGCAGCGAGTCCTCGGACTCGAGGTCTTCAGTGAAGCGACTGCCCCCGGTCAGTAGCCGAGCATCGTCCGGCCAAGCACCTTCTTCCGGGTGCGTCGCAAACATTTCACCGACAACCCTCAGGAAACCTCCAACATCCTAGAGAAATTATCATACTGTTTTTGCATTATCAAATCCATTTTTTGCATATCGATTGGATTTTGCGCTGCTGGAGGAGGGCCAGAATGCCGCCCTGACCGCGGTTCGGCTTGATGAGAGAAACCCCTATTCGCATGACGTTTGGCCATCTGGAGCCCGTATGCCAACGCGCCGGAACAGGCCGTAACCCAGTGGTTGGCTTGCGCTGCCCCTCTGCCGTTGCCGCTCTGGTGTGACAAGCATTCCCGAGGCAAAAGCGAATTCAGATTCGAAAAAAATGTTGACGGCTCCGTCGTTCGGCCTTAGCCCGTGGGCTTGGCGCGCAATGCGCCAGCTATCCAGACTCACGATCAAAGGTTTTCCGTGCCGGTCACGCTCAGCTCTGAAAGGCCTCTTGCCGATCCGCGCCTGCCGCAGCACCGGCTGCGGGTGCTGCCGGAGTGGATCGACGGCAACAAGCACATGAACGCGTGCTACTATCTGGCGATCATCAAGGATCCCGCCATGGCGGTCCATGATGAGTGGGACTACGGCACCGCTTTCCGCGCGCGCACCAACCAATCGAACTTCGTACTAGAGTCGCAGGTGGTGCATCTCCGCGAGCTACTGCTCGACGACCCTATCCTGGTCGCCACGCGCATCACAGATCTCGACGACAAGCGCATGCACCTCCTGTTCGAGATCTACAACGACGAGAAGCGCTACCTTGCCGCCCTCGCCCAATATCTGGTGATCCATGTGAACATGGGACCACCACCCAAGGTCGCGCCGATCCCTCCTGATCTGCACCAGCGCCTGTCCGCCATCCGCGCCTTGCATGCCCAGGTGCCGCTGCCGCCCGGCGCCGAGCGCTTGCAGCGCCTGGGGTCTCCTCGCCTCGGCGCGTTCCACCGCAAAGGAGCGGCACGATGAGCTTGAAGATGATCGCCGTGGAGACGATCGGCCCCGTGCGTCGCATCAGCCACAATCGTCCGGAAGCCCGCAATGCGGAAAGCCGGCAGCTACTCCAGGAGCTCGATGAAGCCGTCGCGGAGGCAGTTGTCGATGACGGGGTAAGGGTGATCATCATCGCCGGCAAGGGCGATCATTTCTCCGCTGGGCACGACCTCAAGGAAGCGCAAAGAGAACGGGCGGATTTCACCGTGGAGCAGCGCTGGGCCTTCGAGAAGACCTACTACTACGACTACTGCCTGCGGATTTTCAACGCGCCCAAGCCGGTAATTGCTCAGGTGCAGGGGGCCTGCGTGGCCGGTGCCTTCATGGTCGCCAACATGTGCGATATCGTCATGGCCTCGGAGGACGCGTTCTTTTCCGATCCGGTGGCGCATACACTCGGCGCCGCGGCGGTGGAGGTGCTGGTGCATCCCTGGGTGCTAGGCCACAGGAAAGCACGGGAGCTGCTCTATACCGGCGGCCGTTTGACCGCGGCGGAGGCCGAAAGGGCGGGCATGGTGAACCATGTGGTGCCGCGGGACGAGCTGGAGCAGCGGACCCTGGCGCTGGCCAACCGTATTGCCGAAGCACCACCCTTCACCTTGCGTCTCCTGAAGAAGTCGCTCAACCGCTCGCTGGAAGCGCAGGGATTTGCCATTGCGCTGGCCGCCCATTTCGACACGCATCAGCTGTCGCACGTCTCCGAAGCGTTCAAGGCCGTGCGCGGCAAGGGCTTGAGTACTGCAATTCAAAAGCGCGGCAACGATTTATAGCGTAAAATGCACAGGCTGAATTGACTGGAACGACTGAATGCCGCGCGCCGCGACCACCAGAGCTATTGCCCGACCATCAACCGCTGCCAGCCCGCGCACGCAGCCCAAAAAGTCGGAGGTAACGCGAGCCCGCATCCTTGACGCGGCCGCCCATGTGTTCCGGCAGAAGGGCTATGCGCTCACACGGCTGAGCGATATTGCCAAGCGCGCACGCACGCGCACCAGCAGCATCTATTACTACTTCGAATCGCGCGAGGCGATCGTTGCCGAGGTCCTGCGCATTGCCAACGAGCAGACGGCGCAGTTCGTGCGCGATGCTATAGCCGAGTTGCCGCCGGGTGCCTCGGTGCGGGAGAAGATCACTGCCGCGATCCGTGGCCATTTCGCAATCGTTCTCTCGGGCAACCCATACACCTGGGCCCATATGCGCATCTTCGACCAGATCCCGCCGAAGATGCGCGAGCATTTCCTGCGCGTGCTCGATGAATATGCCGAGGTCTGGCGTGAGCTGTTCGCAGAGGCCAAGGCTGCCGGCGAGATCCGGGACGATCTCGACCTCTCGGTGGTCCGCCTCCTGATGCTGGGTATGATGAATTGGTCGATCGAGTGGTACAGGCCGAATGGGCGCCTCACGCCAGACCAGCTGGCCGAACAAGCCGCCCTCCTGCTGTTCGAAGGCATGGGCACGGGCCCCGCGCCCAGGAAACGGGCCAAGGCGAAGGCCGACCAGACCGCCTGACCGACAAAGGCTCGCAGACGATCCATGTGACGGCAGGACCGCCGGGTGAGAGCCCCGGTGACGCAAACAGTTGATATTGCCCTTCTTGAGCTAACCTCTGAGACGTAATGACCATATTTTTGAACTCGAATATGATTTCGAAAAATGTTGACGCCGTTCCGGCCCTATGATCAATTTGCACCAGGGCCGGAAGGGCGCGGGTCTCGGCGCGCCGCGGCCGATAATCGCCGCCGGGGAGGCGTTCCTGAAGGCGGCGCGTTCCGTGGGAGGAATGCATGCCAAAATTCGTGACACGCCGCGCCGTGCTCGGCGGCGGGGCGGCCGCATTGGGCTCGCTCGCCCTCGGGCGCGATGCCCGGGCCCAGAGCAACGATCCTATCCGCATCGGCATTCTCTTGCCGCTCACCGGCTCGCAGGCAAGCTATGCGCCCGACTGCCAGCTTTCGGCGCAGATCGCGGTGGACCAGATCAACGCGGCGGGCGGCATTCTCGGCCGCAAGCTCGAGATCGTCTTCCGCGACGACAAGGCCAATCCCAATGCGGCGATCGCAGCCGCCAAGGAACTGATGGGCGAGGGAATCAACCTGTTCATCGGCGGCCTCAACACCCCTTCGGCCCTGGCTATTGCCGGCATCATGCCGGATGCCAAATGCGTGCTGATCACCATCGGCTCGGTGGCCGACTCGCTCACTCACGAGTCCTTCAACCGCAACTTCTTCCGCATTACCGACAGCGCCTATAGCCGCGCCCAGGCCCAGGCTCACCTCGCCGCGCAGAAACTCCCGGAGATCACCCAGTGGGGCGGCATCCTGCCGGACGTGGAATTCGGGCACGCCCTGTGGCGCTCCTATGCCCACGGGCTCAGGCAGTTCTATCCGCAGTTCGCCAAGGCGGAGCCGCAGATTTCTGATCCGGTCCTGTTCAAGTTCGGGGCGATCGATTTCAAGAACCAGATCGCCGGCCTTGTTCGGCAGCCGGTCGAGGGGGTCTATCAATCGCTCACCGGCGAGGACTTCCTCACCATGATCAATCAGTCGCGGCCTTTCGGCCTGACGAAAAAGATCAAGGTATTCATGGACCTGAGTGGCGAACTCATCTTCGCAAAGATCCTCAAGCAGAACCTGCCGGAGAACTTCTGGTCCGGCAGCCACTGGTACTACGGCTCCTATCTCGACATTCCCACCGGCAAGGCGCTCTATGACGAGTATGTCAAGCGCACCGGCGACAAGTATCCGACTGGCTATATCGGCCCGGCGCACATGGCGTTGCACGCCTATGCCCACGCCATCAAGGCCGCGGGCAACACGGAGACGGACGCGGTCATCAACGCGCTGGAGGGGGTGGAATTCGAAAGCGCTAAGGGTCTCATCTCCTTCCGCAAGGAGGACCATCAGGTCATCTCAGACATCAACGTGATCAAGCTCGGGCCCAAGGACAATGAGCTCGGCTGGGAAGTGTCCGATTATGCCAAGATCCCAGGCAAGGATCTGCTGGGGCCGGCGACCCCTGGAAAACCCCTGGTGATCCAAGGCTGAGGACCCATGGCGTTCAGGGGACTGGCGGATAAGGTTGCGCTGGTAACCGGCGGCGGCGGTACGATCGGTGCCGCCATCGTCAAGCGGCTGCTCGATGAAGGCTGCAGGGTGGCTGCGACCGACGTGAACCACGATGCGCTGCGCAGTCTTGCAGCGGCGTACCGGTCTGACAGCCTCTGCACAATCGAGGCCGACCTGACGACCGAGCAGGGTGCTGACCACGCGATTCGCTCCACCGTGCAAGCCTTCGGCAGCCTGGACTTGCTGGTCAATGCGGTGGGCATTCTCGGGGCCTCAGGCCCGATCACCTCGCTCGCCGCTGAAGACCTTGATCTTGTTTACCGGGTCAATGTGCGCGGCGTGTTTCTGGTGATGAAGGCGGCGCTGCTGCAGATGATCGACCAGGGCCGTGGTGGCTCGGTTGTGAATTTTGCGTCCGTCGCCGCGCTCAAGGCCCGGGCCGACCGCTCGTTGTACGGTGCCTCGAAGCGGGCCGTTATCGCCTTGAGCGCATCGGCTGCCATCGAGAACGGGAAATACGGCATTCGCGTCAACGCGGTGGCTCCCGGGGCTATCGAAAGCCCGATGCTGCGCGCGCTCGCCCAAGCCGCCGGGGTGGGTCCGTGGGGCAGCGCCGGCCGGCCCATCGAGCGCAATGGCGAACCCGAGGAAGTCGCAAGCCTGGTCGCCTTCCTGCTCAGCGACGAGGCCAGCTACACGACCGGCGCTGTCTACACCGTGGACGGTGGCCTGATCGCGTAATCAGCAAAGAGGTGACGATGCCAACACCCGCAGCGACCACCACAGACCTCACCGGCCGCCTGGCGGTGGTGACCGGCGCTGCCAACGGCATCGGCCGCGCCTCCGCCATCCATCTCGCCCGCAATGGCGCCGACGTGGTGCTTATCGACATTCATGAGAGCGGGCTCGCGGAGACGGCCGAAGAGATCGGCCGCTTGCGGCGAGCCGCTCATCCCATGCGGGTCGACTGTACCGACAACGCCCAAATCGTGGATGCATTCCAGCGCATCGAGCGGGAGATCAAGTCGGTCGACATTCTCCTGAACAATGTGGGCCAGAGCGCGCGGGAGCGGGCCTCGGAATTCTGGTGCTCGGAACCCGAGACCTGGGATTTCATCCTGAAGCTCAATCTCTATACGGCCATGACGTGCTCGCGCCAGGTGGTGCCCGGCATGCGCGAGCGCCGCAGCGGCAAGATCATCTCCATCGCCTCGGAAGCGGCCTATATGGGCTCGCAAGGGGTTGCGGATTATGCAGCGGCCAAGGCCGGCATCATAGGCTTGACCCGGGCGCTCGCCCGTGAGCTTGCACCGTTCCATGTCAATGTGAACGCGGTCTGCCCGGGCCCGATCCGCACCGCGGCGGCCGACCGGCTGCCCATTTGGGAGCAGTATCTCAAGGAGACGCCCATGGGCTTTGCCGGCGAGCCGCAGGATGTGGCCAATGTGGTGGTGTTCTTCGCAAGCGACCAGAGCCGCTACATCACCGGCCAATCGCTCATCGTGAATGGCGGTCGCTGGTGGAGTTGAGCGGCCCATACTGGGGAGGAGGCAAGTCCATGATGAAAAGGAAAACCACACGCCGCCGCCTGCTTGCCGGGATCGCCGGCGGCGGCATGCTTCTGGGAACCGGCCTCGCGCCCATCCGCGCGATGGCCCAGGATGGCCCGATCCGGCTCGGCTTCATCGGCCCGTTGAGCGGTGCGCAGGAGATCCTCGGCGCGCCCATGCTGCTGGGCGCGCAGATCGCCGCCGAGCAGATCAATGCCGCCGGCGGGGTGAACGGGCGCAAGGTCGAGATCGTCGCCCGCGACGACAAGGCGGCAGGCCCGGAGGCGGTGAAGCAGGCGCAAGGGCTCATCGGCGAGGGCGTGCACCTGATGTTCGGCGCAATCCAGACGTCTGTGGCCTTGGCGATTGGCCCCTTACTTCAGCCAAACAATGCCGTACTGATCTCTTGCGCCGCCATCGCCGACAGTCTTACCCATGAATCCTTCGTGCCGAACTACTTCCGGGTCAGCGACAACTCCTATATGCGGTACCGGGCGCTCGCACGGGTGATGGCCGAGAAATTCCCCGACGTGACGAGGTGGACGGGCATCTTCCCCGATGCGGCTTACGGCCATCAATCGTGGGACGGCTTTGTCGACGGGCTTAAGGAATATTACCCCGCCATCGCCAAGAAGGAGGTCGAGGTCTACGACCCCGTGCTCACCAAGTTTGGCGCCACCGACTTCAAGCCACAAATATCCGCACTTATGCGCTCGCCGGCCGACGGCCTGTTCAACAACACGAACGGCGCGGATGCGGTCACCCTCCTAGCGCAGGCGGCGAGTTTCGGGCTCGACCGCAAGTTCAAGGTCATTGCCGACGGTGCCAACGAGTTCAACGTGCCCAAGGCACTGGGCAAGCGCATGATCCCCAATTTCTGGACCGCCATGCACTGGTACTATGGCGGCTATCAGGATACGCCGCTGGGCAAGAAGCTGTATGAAGATTACGTAGCCAAGACCGGCGACAAGTTGCCGATCGGCTATGTGGAGCAGGGGCATGCCGCAGTGCTGGCCTATGCGGAGGCGATCGAGAAGGCCGGCTCGACGGACGCGGCCGCTGTAGTAAAGGCGCTGGAGGGCATGACCTTCGACACGGCCAAGGGCACGCGCACCTTCCGCAAGGAGGACCACCAGGCCGTTCTGGATGTGAACTTCATCACCTTCGGTCCTGACGAATCCGAACAGGGCTGGACCGTGACAGACTTCGTGCGGATCCCTGGCCAGGAGGTGATCGAGCCACCGAGCCCGGGCAAACCCGTGGAGTTCAAGTTCAAATAGCAGGTGGAGATTTGCGGAATGCGTCAGGACGTGAGCGGCTGGACCGTGCTCTGGGACGAGCAACGGGCTCGCCGCCTCAAGGCGGAAGGGGCCTGGGCGGACAAGACCATTGCCGATTACGCCGACGAGATGCTGGCCAGGGCGCCGGATAAGGTGTTGGTGGTCGACCGCGAGCAGCAATACACGGTGCGCCAGTTGCATGGGGAAGCGCAGCGCCTGGCACGGGCACTGGTGCAGCGCGGCTTGAAACCCGGCGACACGATATCCTTCCAGCTGCCGAACTGGTACGAGGCGGTGGTGATCAATCTCGCCGCCGCCATGGGTGGCCTGGTCGTGCATCCGCTGGTGCCGATCTACCGCGACCTGGAGATCAATTTCATGCTGCGCGACTGCCGCAGCAAGCTGATCTTCGTGCCCGGCACGTTCCGTAATTATGACTATCGCGCCATGATGCGTCGGGTGATGTCGAGCCTCGATAAACCGGTCGAGGTGGTCGTGGTCCGCGATGAGCCGGAGGAATTCGTCGGCTACCAAGCGCTGGTGGATGAGGCAAAGGACGACACGGCACTTCCAGGCGCCGACCCCGATGCCGTGAAAATGATCATGTACACGTCCGGCACCACCGGGCGCGCCAAGGGCGTGCTGCACAGCCACAACAGCCTGCAGGCGGAGAACCGCGCGCGGCTCACTCATCTCGGGCTGAGGTCTGCAGACGTGATGTTCAACCCCTCACCGGTCACTCACGTAACCGGTGCGCTCTACTCGCTGTGCCTACCGTTTACCGTCGGCATCACCACGGTGATGCTCGACATCTGGGAGCCGCGGTTGGGCCTTGAGATGATGCGCCGCCGCAAGGTCAACGGCATCGTGGCGGCCACGATCTTCCTGCAGGGCTTGGTCGAGGAAGCGAAGAAGACCGGCGAAACGCTGCCCGATCTGCGCTTCTTCCTCTGCGGCGGCGCGCAGGTGCCGCCCGATCTGATCCGCGAGGCGGCGCGGGTGTTCCCGAACTGTGCGCCCTCGCGCATCTACGGCTCGACCGAGGTGCCCTGCATCACCGCCGGTGTGAACAGTCGTGATCTCCTGGAGATGGGCGCGACCACCGACGGCCAGATCTGGCTCGGCGAGGCGCGCATCGTCCATCCGCAGACGGGTGCACCCGTGCCCAAGGGCGAGGAAGGCGAGATTATCGCTCGGGCGCCGCAGATGTTCCTGGGCTATGCGCGGGTCGAGGACAACGCGGAGGCGTTCGACGAGGACGGCTTTTTCCGCATGGGCGACCTCGGCCGCATCGTCAATGACGAGTTCATCGTAGTGACCGGCCGCAAGAAAGACCTGATCATCCGCGCCGGCGAGAATATCAGCCCGAAGGAGATCGAGGACATCCTGTTCAACCATCCGGCGATCGCCGATATCGCTATCGTCGCCATGCCCCACCCGCGCACTGGCGAGGCAGCCTGCGCCTTCGTTATCCCGAGGGAGGGCCACACCGTCGATCTGGCCGAGATCAAGCGCTACCTCATAGAGGTCGGAACGGCCATGCAGAAGATTCCTGAGCGGCTGGAGCTGGTGGAAGAGCTGCCGCGCACCAGCGTCGGCAAAGTGCGCAAGGACATCCTCCGCCAGAAGGCGCGCGAGCTGGTCGAAGCGGAGGCGGTCCGGTGAGCGCGGGGCAAGGCAAGCTTGCCGGCCGGCGCATTCTCATTACGGGCGCTGCCTCCGGCATTGGCCGAGCGGCGGCAGAGCTGTTCGCGCAGGAGGGAGCAAGCCTCGCTCTGCTCGACCAGGATGAGGCCGGTCTCGTAGATCTCAAGGGCACGGCCGTCCCTGTCGATGTGAGCGATGAGGCTTCTGTTGAAGTTGCAATAAGAGAGGCGGCAAACGCGCTCGGCGGCATCGACGGCCTGGTGAACGTGGCCGGCATCTTTCCCGTGGCCGAGCTGGCGGAGACTACACTCGATCTCTGGAACCGGACACTGGCGGTGAACCTCACCGGCCCGTTCCTGGTGACCCGCGCGGTGCTGCCTCACCTCATGAAGGCGGACGAGCCCACCATCGTTAATCTCGGTTCGGCTTCGGCCATCGTGCCCTACCCCGAACTTTCCGCCTACGGCGCCAGCAAGGGCGGCATCGCGGTGCTGTCCAAGGTTTGGGCGGCGGAGCTTGCGCCGAAAGTCAGGGTCAATGTCGTCTGCCCCGGTATGACCAGGACGCGTATGGTATCGGACTGGCATCCCGATCCCGACGCACTGGCCGGGCGCGCGAAGCAGCTCTATGCGTTGCAGCGCATTGCCGAGCCGATCGAGGTGGCCAACGCGATCCTTTTCCTCACCTCTTCCGACTCGAGCTTCGTGACGGGCACGACACTGGTGGTGGATGGCGGGCGAACGTTTCACTAAAGGATCGAAATTGAATTCGAATTCAAAAATGTTTGACCCGGTCGGCGTGCTCGATTAGCGTCGGCCCAACCAGCGCCGGGGCCGGTGCGTCTTGCGGATTTCGATCGAGGCGGATGGTATGGATCTCAATTTTTCGGGGGAAGACGAGGCGTTCCGGCAGGAGGTACGCACCTTTGTGCGTAACTCCGTTCCGCCTGATATGGCACGGCGCACCCGCCAGGGCGTCCATCCCAGCAAGGCCGATCTCAAGCTGTGGAACCGCATCCTCTATGAAAAGGGCTGGTCGGCACCCCACTGGCCCAACGAATATGGCGGCACTGGCTGGACGCCTCTGCAGATCTACATTTTCGAGGAGGAATGCGCCGCAGCCGATGCCCCATTCCTCAGCTATTTCGGCCTGCGTCTGATCGGACCGCTGATTTACACCTTCGGTTCGGACGCGCAGAAGCAACGGTATCTCGATGACATCCTGAGCGGCGAGACCTTCTGGTGCCAAGGGTTTTCGGAACCATCCGCCGGCTCGGACCTGGCGGCCGTCAAGACAACCGCGGTACGCGATGGCGACCATTACGTCATCAACGGCCAGAAGCTATGGACCACGGAGGCGCATTATGCAGACAAGATGTTCTGCCTCGCGCGCACCAACCCGGAAGTAAAGCCGCAGAAAGGTGGGTTGTCGATCCTGATGTTCGATATGAGCGCGCCCGGCGTGACGGTCCGGCCGATCGTCACGCTCGACGGCGGCCACAGCGTCAACGAGGTATTCCTTGAGAACGTGCGGGTGCCGGCCCATGATCTGTTGGGCGCGGAGGGGCAAGGCTGGGACCAAGCCAAGTTCCTGTTGAGCAATGAGCGGGTGACCAATGCCCAGGTGCCACGTTCAAAGCGCGACCTCGCCTTGCTCAAGGACATCGCCGCGCACGAGCCGGCTGGGAAGGGCATGATGCTCGACCTACCAGACATTCGCCTGCGCATCGCCCAGCTCGAAATCGACCTCTACGGCCTCGAATGGTCGGTGCTGCGCGAGCTGTTCAACGGCCATGGCGAGCGCAGCCAGGCAAGTGCCTCCGGCCTCAAGATCATCGGCAGCGAGATTCAGCAGCGCTTGGCAGAGCTGGCAGCCGACCTGGTTGGCGCTAAAGGGCTTGCCTATCACGATCCGGCGGCCGAGCAAGCCAACGATCAGCCGGCGGATGCGCCCGACTACGTGCCAGGCCTTGCCGCCCGCCAGCTGTTCCTGCGGGCGGCGACCATCTATGCCGGCACCAACGAGATTCAGCGCGGCATCATTGCCAAGCAGGTTTTCGGAATGTGATCGCGGTGGTCGGCGACCGCCACAGCCAGTGAGTAGGATTGAGAGTTGGAATTCGCGCTTTCAGAAGAGCAGACCCTGCTGCGGGACAGTGTTCGGCGGTTCGTGGCGGAAGCGCACGATTTCGGGCGGGGTCGAGCGCTCGCCCAGACAGAGGAGGGCTTTTCGCGCGCCCACTGGGTAAGTTTTGCCGAGCTGGGCTGGCTCGCCCTCCTGGTGCCAGAAACCATGCACGGGCTCGGCGGCAAGAGTGAAGATGCCGCGATCCTCATGGAGGAACTCGGCAGAGGGTTGTTGGCAGCGCCATACCTTTCTACCGCCGTGCTGGGCGCGGACCTCATCGTTGAAAGCCAGCTCGCCGAGCGGCTGGAGCTGCTGGAACAGCTCATGGCCGGCACCCTGCTCGTCGCGGTGGCGACCGAGGAGAGCCATTCCCGCTACGACCTGGCGGCGGTGAACACCACCGCCCGCCGAGACTCCGCTGGCGCCTTCTTATTATCTGGCCGCAAGATCATGGTGCTGGATGGCGCCGCGGCGGATGGGTTCATCGTGTCGGCCAGGTTCGGCGACGAAACCGGCAGCGGCGATATCGCGCTGTTCTGGGTGCCGGCGGATACGGCAGGCCTGGAGATTCGCCGGTACCGCACCATCGACGATCGCCGCGCCTGCGATCTCGGACTTGATCAGGTACGGCTACCGGCTGCTGCGCTCCTCGCTGGCCCCGAATGCGGCCTGGCGCACCTGGGCAAGGCCATGGACCGGGCCCGAGTACTGATGGCCGCCGAAGCCATTGGCGCCATGGACTCGGCCATCGAGATGACGGCCGAGTATCTCCGCACGCGCCATCAGTTCGGCCGTGCGCTCGCGAGCTTTCAGGTCCTGGCCCATCGGCTGTCGGACATGTTCGTGAAGCTGGAGAATGCACGCTCCATGCTGTTCCGCGGCCTGGCCATGCTGGATGCGCCCGCGGACGTTCGGGCGGCTGCTGTCTCTGCCACCATGATCACCATCATCCAGGCAGGCGAATTTGTGACCGGCCAGGCCATACAGCTGCACGGGGGCATCGGCATGGCGGATGAAAGCCCGGTCGGCCACTATTACAAACGCCTGCGCGCCATCGGCAAGACCTTTGGCGATCTGAGCTGGCACATGAACCGCTATCTCCGCATCACCAGTCACAGCAGCGCGCAGGGGGCCGCATGAAATTCCAGGATTTCAAGTCACTGAGCATCTCGATCAAGGATCGGGTCGCGACCATCACGCTGCAGCGCCCGGACATGCTGAACGCAGTGGGTCGCGAAATGCATACCGAGCTCAGGCACATCTTCCGCGTCATTGCAGATGATCCCAATTCGGACGTTGTCGTGCTGACCGGTGCCGGCCGGGCGTTCTGTGCCGGCGGGGATCTCGAGTGGCTACAGTCGATGATCGACGACCCAGCCGAGTTCAGCGCCATCATCGAGGAGGCGAAGGGCATCGTCTTCTCCATGCTGGAGCTGCCCAAGCCCATGGTCTGCCGCATGAACGGCGACGCGATCGGCCTCGGCGCCACCCTCGCTTTGGGCTGCGACATCATCGTGGCAGTGGACACGGCGCGGTTTGCCGATCCGCATGTGCGGGTGGGGCTGGTGGCGGGCGACGGGGCAGCAGCGATCCTGCCCCACGTGGTGGGTTACATGCGGGCGAAGGAGCTGCTGCTCACCGGCGACATGCTCACTGCGGAAGAGGCGAAACAGATGGGCCTCATCAACCATGTGGTGCCGGCCGATCAGCTCGACGCCAAGGTCGAGGCGATTACGGCCAAGCTCGCCCGCGGCGCCACCCAGGCCATCCGCTACACCAAGATCGCGCTCAACCTCGGCCTGCGCAAGTTCGCCCAAGAGAACATGGACACGCTGCTCGCTTATGAGGCCCTGTCCAACCGCTCCGCCGACCATGCGGAGGCGGTGGCGGCGTTCCGCGAAAAGCGCAAGCCCCAGTTCACCGGACGCTGAACCATGAGCGAGCGCATCCGCCTAAGGCAGATCTGTCTTATCACCGCGCAGCTCGAGCCGGTCATTGACGCGCTCATGGCCGTCTTCGGCCTGAAAGTATGCTATGGCAAGGCCGATCTTTCCGCGTATGGCCTGCCCTACACACCGCCACCGCCGCACCAGGCGGCCTTTTTCGCGCAGCACGGGCTCAAGAGCGCGCAGCTACCCATGGGCGACACGTTCCTGGAGCTGGTGGCGCCGGTTCGCGACGACACGCCGGCTGCGCGGTTCCTCAAGCGGCGGGGGCCCGGCGGCTACATGGTGATTACCGAGGTTCAATCCACGCAACCCTTTGCCGAGCGGGTGGCCGCCCGCGGCGTCCGGCTGGCCGGAACCGTCGACTATCCGACATATCACGAACTGCAGCTCGACCCACGCGATGTGGGTGCGGCCATGCTGTCTTTCTCCATGCAGCGCGAAGGCAGGCCCTTCGATGGCGGCTGGTATCCGGCCGGTCCCAACTGGCGCGAGAAGGTGCAGCCCGGCATGGGCCCGATCCGCGCGGCGCAAATCAAGGTGCGCGACCCGCAGACGGTGGCGGAGAAGTGGTCGGCCCTCATCGGCCGGCCCGCGGAGCGTGATAGCCATGAGATCCGGATCGGCTTGGAGCAATCGGAAATCCGCTTCGCACACCAAGAGGCGGATGCGCCGGACCGGCTCGATGGCATCCAGTTCGACGCCTCCGATTTTGCCGGTGCGATGGCGCGGGCGGAGAAGGCAGGCATACCGGTTGCAGAAAACGCCATCATCATCAGCGGCCTGAAGTTCAGGCAGACAGGCTCGCCATGACGCTGCTCGATCTCGCCTTCACCCTCGTCAACGGCCTCGCCACCGGAATGGCAGTGTTCCTGGTGGCGGCAGGGCTCACGCTGATCTTCGGCATTCTCAAGATCCTCAATTTCGCCCACGGCGCCTTCTTCATGATCGGCGCCTATGTGGCCTTCAGCATCGTCGGCAGCAATCCCCCGTCGATCTGGCTGTTCATCCTGGCCGCTGTGGTGGCGGGCGTGGTCGTGGCTGCCCTGGGCTTCCTGGCCGACCGCACTGTGCTGCAGCGGCTGCGCAATGTGGACGAGGCGTACATGCTGATCGCCACCTTCGCGGTGCTGCTGATCTGCTCCGGCATCGTGAAGCTGATTTGGGGCGTCAACTATAACTCGATCAACCCGCCGCCTATGCTGGATGGCGCGTTAATCATCGGCCAGCTGTTCATCCCCAGCTACTCCCTGTTCGTGATCATTGCCGGCATTGTCGTCTTCCTGGCGCTCGACTTCGCCATCCACCGCACCTGGCTTGGCAAGCTCTTGCAGTCCGTCGCCCATGACAGCTGGATGGCCGGCCTGCTCGGGGTGAATGTGCCGGTGGCGCTGACCGCGACGGTGATCGCGAGCTTCCTCCTGGCCGGGCTTGCGGGTGGCCTGCTGCTCGCCAACCAGACGCTCTCACCGATTCTCGGCGAAAGCTACCTCTTGCTCGCCTTCATGGCTGTCATCATCGGGGGTTTGGGCAATGTGCGCGGCGCGTTCATCGCCGCCATCCTGCTGGGTGTCATCGAAAGCGCGAGCTCACTGCTCATGCCCAACATGCCGGGCATGGCAACTTACATCTTCGTCATCCTCTTTCTGCTGGCTAAGCCGCAAGGCCTGCTGGGAGGCCAGCGGATATGAGCGGCATGAAGCTGAACGGCCTGAAGCCCCTAGCCCTCGTCGCAAGCGCCGTCGCGTTCGCTAGTCTGCCATTCTGGGCCGACCAGGGCATCATGTTTCTTGCAGGGCTGGTGCTCATCGAGGCCGTGTTCGCCCTGTCCTGGAACCTGCTGTTCGGTTTCACTGGTCTTGCCAGCTTCGGCCATGCGGCCTTCTTCGCAATCGGCGCCTACCTCACCGGCTATGCCTTGCGTGCGGCGCTCGGCATCCACTTCCTGCTGCTGATCCTCGCCTCCGGCGTGCTCGGTGCCGCGGTCGCGGTCATCACTGGGCTGGTCCTGCTGCGTCGCACCACCGGGATCCATCTCGCCATTTTCACCCTTGCCCTCGCCGAGGTGCTCAGGATCATCATCGGCTATAGCACCACCCTCGGGCGTGAGGACGGGCTTGCCTCCATTCCGCGGCCTTCGCTCGACCTGGGCCTCCTCGTGATCGATCTGAGCTCGGGCCGCAGCTACTACTGGTTCCTCTGCGTCGCGGCCGGGCTCTTGGCCTGGGGTCTCTGGGTCGTGTGCCACGGCCCCTTCGGGCGCACGCTGGTGAGCCTGAGACAGGATCCGGAGCGAACCGCCTTCATGGGGGTGAATGTGCGCGCCTACCGCCTCGGTGCCTTCACGATCTCCGGTGGGGTTGCGTCGGTGTCTGGCGCGCTCTATGCCCCCTGGGCACAAATCGTCACGCCGGAATCGGCTCACTGGATCCATTCCACCCAGCCCATGCTCGCATCACTCCTGGGCGGTGTACACGCGTTCTGGGGACCAGTGCTCGGCACCGTGCTGTTCTCGGTGATCAACTATCTCACCCGCAACCTGGTCGGACTGGCCGAACTGGTGATCGGCATAACCCTGCTGGTGATCGTGCTGGCGGCACCTGCTGGTGTCATGGGCCTCCTCGAGAGCTTGCAGCGCAAGGCGAGCAAGCGGGAAGGGGCGGAGCCCGTGGTGGAGCTGCAGCGGGCAGAAAGGCGAGCATCATGAGTGCGCTTCTCACGGTGTCCGGCATTCACAAGAGCTATGGCGCCCATCACGTGCTGAAGGGCATCGACCTGGATGTCCAGGAGAAGGAGACCTTCGCCATCATCGGGCCGAACGGTGCTGGCAAGACCACCCTGTTCCGGGTGATGACCGGCGAGGTCAGCTGCGAACAGGGCACAGTGCGGTATGCGGGGCGCGATATCACCCCGGTGCCTGCCCACGAGCGGGTGCGGCTGGGCATCGGCCGCACCTTCCAGGTCGCGCGCATTCTGCCGGACATGGCGGTGCTCGACAACATTGTGGTGGCGATCGAGGCGCGACGCAAAGGCCGGGGCGAAGCGGCACCCGCATGGTACAAGGTCAGCCCTGAGCGGGAGATCGTCCAGGAGGCGGACCGGCACCTGTCCGACGTGGGCCTGCTCGACAAGCGGGGGATGGAGGCTAGGTTCCTGTCCCACGGCGACAAGAAGCGCCTCGAGCTGGGCATCGCACTCGCTGGCCATCCCCGCATATTGATGTTGGACGAGCCTACCGCGGGCATGTCGCCTTCCGATCGCATCGCCACCACCGAGCTGATCCGGCGACTCCGCGTGCAGAGCGGCATGACCGTGGTGATGACCGAGCACGACATGGACGTGATCTTCGGCCTCGCCACCCGCATTCTGGTGATGAACCAGGGCGAGACCATCGCGGTCGGCACCATGGACGAGGTGCGCGAGAACCCCACCGTGCGCGAGGTCTATCTAGGCAAGGAAATCTACGGTGCTTAGGGTCGACGATCTCAGCGCCTATTACGGAGACAGCCAAATCCTTCACGGGATTTCCCTGGCGGTTCCCGATGGCGGCCGGGTCGCCGTGGTCGGCCGCAACGGGGCCGGCAAGACCACTCTGTTCAAGAGCATCATGAATGCAGGCCCGAGAGTTGCTGGCCATGTAAGCTGGCAAGGGGCAGAGCTTGGCGCCATGCCGAGCTTCAAACGGGTGCGCCAGGGGCTTGTGCTGGTGCCGGAAGACCGCCGGATCTTTCCTCATGTGACGGTGCTGGAGAACATCGCCATGGCCTGCTACGGGGTAACGCGCGGCCAGGCGGCACTCGACCCTGTTCAGGTCGTTGAGCGCTTTCCCATGCTGGTTCCGATCCGGGATCGCCTGGGCGGCCAGCTCAGCGGCGGGCAGCAGCAGATGGTCGCAGTGGCCCGGGCCATCGCCGCCCGCCCCAAGCTGATGATGCTTGATGAGCCGACCGAGGGCCTTGCACCCGTCATTGTCGAGCAGCTTGCCCGCGACGTGGTGGCCGCGTGCAATGAGAGCGGCGCAGGCCTGCTGCTCAGCGAGCAGAATCTGTGGTTCGCCCGCCAATGCACCGACCGGCTGTACATCATCGACACCGGCCACATCGTCTTCGAAGGCGACTGGGCGACACTGGACGCCAATGCCGATGTCAAGCACCGTTACCTCGCGGTCTGATGGGCTGCGCACACTCCTTTTGTGAAATGATCCGCCATGAGTGACACGCTGAAGGACTTCGGCAGCTACGACTATGTCGTGGTCGGCGCCGGCTCTGCCGGCTGCGTGGTTGCCAACCGGCTCTCGGCCGACCCGCGCCACCGGGTGCTCGTGCTCGAAGCTGGAGGGCTTGATCGCTGGATCTGGTTCCACATCCCGGTCGGCTATCTCTTCGCCATCGGCAATCCGCGCTCCGACTGGATGTTCGTGACCGAAGCGGAACCTGGGCTCAACGGTCGTGCCCTGCCCTATCCGCGCGGCAAGGTGATCGGTGGTTCTTCGGCCATAAACGCCATGATCTATATGCGAGGCCAGGCAGCGGACTATGACGGCTGGCGGCAGCTGGGTCTCGAAGGTTGGGGCTGGGAGGACGTTCTGCCCCACTTCCTGCGCCATGAGGATCACATCGCTCCGCCGAACCGCTTTCACCGTTCCGGCGGCGAATGGCGGGTCGAGCATCCGCGCATCCGCTGGGAGATCCTGGATGCGGTGCGCGATGCGGCAGAAGCCATGGGGATCGCTAAGATCGACGACTTCAACACCGGGGATAACGAGGGCTCCTCCTACTTCCAGGTGAACCAAAAGCGCGGCCGCCGCTGGAGTGCTGCCCGAGCCTTCCTCAAGCCGGTGCTGAACCGGCCGAACCTGCGACTCGAAACAGGCGTGGTGGTCGACCGCGTGGTGATGCGCGACGGTCGCGCCACCGCCGTGGTCTTCCTGCGCGATGGCAAGCAGCATATTGCTCAGGTAACCGGCGAGGTCGTCCTTTCGGCTGGCTCGGTGGCCTCGCCCGCCATTCTCGAACGTAGCGGCATTGGTGATGGGGAACGTCTGCAGGCCATGGGCATTGAGGTGGTGCGCCATGCGCCCGGCGTAGGCGAGAACTTGCAGGACCATCTGCAGATCCGGCCGGTCTACAAGGTGCAGGGCGTGCGCACTTTGAACACCGACTATGCCAGCCTGTTCCGGCGCAGCCTCATGGGTCTCGATTACCTGCTGCGCCGGCGCGGACCACTCACCATGGCGCCCTCGCAGCTCGGCATCTTCACCCGCTCCTCGCCTGAATATGCGACCGCCAATCTGGAGTTCCACATCCAGCCCTTGTCCCTCGATAAGTGGGGCGATGGCCTGCACCCCTTCGATGCCTTCACCGCAAGCGTGTGCAACTTGCGCCCGACCAGCCGCGGCAGCGTCCATATCAAGAGCAGCGACCCGGTCGCGCCGCCCTCGATCCGGCCGAACTACCTCTCGACGGACGAAGACAAGCGCGTCGCGGTTGATAGTATCCGGCTGACACGAAAGCTGGTCGCGCAGGCACCACTCGCGCGCTATCGGCCCGAAGAGTTCAAGCCAGGCCGGCAGGTGGCGAGCGAGGACGAGTTGCTGCGCGCCGTCGGCGACCTCGCCACGACGATCTTCCATCCTGTTGGCACTGCCAAGATGGGCATCGAAAACGACCCGTTCGCTGTACTGGATGCGCGGCTGCGGGTGCGAGGCGTCGGTGGTCTCAGGGTGGTGGACGCGTCCGCCATGCCCCGCATCACCTCTGGAAACACCAATTCGCCGAGCGTAATGATCGGCGAGAAAGGCGCCGCTCTGATTCTTGCGAACACTCGAGAGAGGCTCGGGGGCTGACTGGCTATAAATGGGTCAAGCGGGCGAAGAAGCGCTCGTTGCATTCGCACAGAAGCGGAAGCCCCGCTTCAAAGGGCGGTAAGCTCGTCGGACATGCGAATGTCCGGGCGCGCGATCACATCGGGCCCGCAGGCCCGGACGACGAGGCGGCACGTTTACGTTCCCCAGACTCAACGCGGCCGCCGCAGCATCGGGACAAGCGTCGGCGACGAACCGACCTGGATCGCGCCGAGTGGTTCGAAGCCGTGGCGCCGGTACAACGACATGTTGCGCGGGTTCGAGGATTCCAAGTAGGCCGGCGCATGATCGCGATCGCATTGCGCGAGTGCATACGCCATCAAGGCATCGCCGTGACCCTCGCCTTGATATGCCGGGTCGACGCCGATCAGGGGTAAGTACCAATGCGGTTCGGTCGGGTGGTACTTGGCCATCTGCTCGAATATCGCCGCGGCTTCGGCGGCAAGAGAAGGCGCAATCGTACTCTCGATGACCGCACGAAGCCCTTCCTCGTCAGGATGCGCCCCAGGGGACAGCCACAGCGCCGTCCCGACATAGCCGTCGGTGCAAAAGGCGGTTCCGTTGGAGAATGCCCTACCTCCGAACGCGCGGACCAGTCGCGGCATGGCCGCAAGGTACTGGTGTGCATACGGCCAAGTGTATCGTGTCATAGGATCCGCTGCAAACGCCAGCACGACCGTTTCGATAGCCGGATCTTCATCGGCCGCGGCCATAACTCTCACTGTTGGCGATTTCACGCTGTCCTCCAAGTGACGCAGGTGGTTGGACGAGGCCCCCGCCTCCGTGGCGTCCACCGGTTGCCCATCAATGGTCGACACCAATGAAGACTACAAAAACTGGAGAGGAAGGAAAGTACCTGGCCCGTGACGAACTCTGTTCGCGGTGAGGCGAAAAACGAGACCGCGTTTGCGATGTCTTGCGCACGCCCCATTCGCCCAGGTGGCTGCAGCGCGATGAGCTCCCGGCGCCGCTCGGTGCTCAATTGCGCCCGCCGTCGGGCATGCGCACAAATCACAGCCCGGCATGGCCATTCGGCCGGGCTCTAATGGGTGGTGCTGCCGCCATCTGCGGAAAGCACCGCACCAGTGATGTAGCTCGCATCATCCGATGCCAGAAAGCGGATGCATCGGGCCTGCTCCTCGGGTTCGGAGATGCGGCCGATCGGGATGTTCTTGCCGAGCTCATCAAAGCCAGTATCACGGCTGAATCCGCGCCGCTCGAGCCCGGACGCCAGCATCGGCGTGCGGACCTCGCCCGGACAGATCACGTTGATCCGGATATTGTCCCGCGCATGATCCAGGGCGAGCGCGCGCGTCATGTTGACCACCGCGCCCTTGGCCGTGCAATAAGCCACGTGCCCGCGTCCGCCGACCAGGCCCCAGTCCGACGCGACATTGACGATGGCGCCGCCGCCACCGCGCTTCATCGCCGCGATCGCCTCCCGGCACATGAAGAACGTGCCGCTGACATTGACACGCAGGGTCTCCTCCCAATCCGCATCGGTGAGTTCGGAAGCATTCCCGCGCTTCATGACCGCCGCGCTGTTGACGAGCACATCGAGGCGGCCGAAGCGTTGAACGGTCGAAGCGACGGCTCTGGCGCAAAAATCCGCATCGCCAACGTCACCGGTGATGGGCAGAAGGCGGTCCTCGTCACTTAGCGAAGAGACGATGCTGGCCGCTTTCGCGCCATCGCGCCCGACGAAGGCAACCTTGGCCCCGAGCCGGTAGAATTCGCGCACGCAAGCCTCGCCGATGCCGGAGGTTCCACCGGTGACGAGCACCGTTCGCTGTTCGAAATCCATCACTCGTCCCCTGTGGCGTTGGAGGCGTGCCTGATCTTGAGACGGTAGAGCTCCACAAGGGCTGCGTCACGATCCGCCTCCAGCTGCTGGATGGTTCGCCCACGCATGGCCCTGTCCACAGCCTCGATGAAGAGGGCCTCCTGCTCCGGCGTCAAGACCATGCGCGCCGCCCGGTCTGTGTTGAAGGCATCGCGATCCCGGAATTTGTTAAACGCGCTGGCGATGCCTCCTGGCCCGCCACCGAGATGCATGGTCATGAACGGACCGAACAGCGCCCAGCGCATGCCGGGCCCCCAGCTCACCGCAGCATCCACGTCTTCCGCTGTGGCGACGCCTTCCAGTACCATGCGCGCTGCCTCGTTATAAAGGACGTATTGCAAGCGGTTGGCAATATGGCCATGGATTTCGCGCTTGAGCCGCACGGGCTCGCGCCGGATATGGCGGTAGAACCACATGGCCCAGTCCAGCACCGCAGGCGAAGTCCGCTCTCCCCCCGACACCTCCACGAGCGGAACGAGATGCGGCGGATTGAACGGATGCGCGAGGAAATACCGCTCGGGATGGGGAGCGCTCGCCACCAGCGGTGTCAGCTTCAGCGCTGACGTGCTTGACGCGATGGGGACCGTCTCCGGGGCATAGCGTCCGATTTCCGCAAGCACCGACGCCTTCACGGTTGCGAGCTCCGGCGCGTTCTCCTGGACGAAATCAGCCCCCGCAATCGCCTCATCCAGGCTGGCCGAGATGTGCAGGTCTTCGCGGCGAGCCTGAGCGGCCACAAGATCCAGCGCGACCAGGGCCGGCCAGGTCTTCTCGACATAAGCTGTCGTTCGCGCGCTCGCTTCGGGGTCTGGATCGAAGCCTTGCACCTTGAATCCGCGTGCAAGGAAATAGGCCACCCAGCTCATACCGATCAGCCCGAGGCCGACGACTGCGACTGTGTTGATCTGTCTGTGATATGTCATGCAGTTGTCCGGCTGAAAGCATCTCGTGAATTTCCGGACGCCGCTTCGATCTTCCTCATCGCAAGACCAGCGCACATATACATGATCACATAGACCAGCACCCGGTAGATCGCCGGTGAACCCGGCGGAATGCAGATGAAGGAGAGGGCTGCGAGACCCCGGCGGCCGACTTCATGCGCCAGGCGGATGACCTCGTAGTCTGACATGCCGAACGGCTCGGCCAGTTCCCCGAGAATGTCACCGGGCGCCGGGCCGGCGCCGCCGAGCACGTCCATATCCCAGTGGCAATATACGGCCTCGGTTCCCTCATAGGCGTGACGGAGTTCGTTCACCAGGCCCTCGATCCCCAGGCCTGAGCGTATTTTCCACATGGGATAGAAATGGGTGCCCTTCTCGAGGAACATCCGCACCATGTCCTTGTTTTCGAGCATCCCGCGCTCGCCGATCTCGACGAGGTGCTTCTGGTCAAAATTATCGAGAAGCTCGTAGCACTTGTACTTCCATGAATCAGACCCGGCGATGCGCGGGTCCATGGTCAGCTTGTCCATTGGCGCGATGTCCCAATGGGTGTCGAGAGAGACACAACCGACATTGCCCTTGGTGCGCTCGGACACGACCTTCGCAATCGCAAAGGACCCGCAGGGGCTGTTCTGGCCGATCACGACCGGAACGGCGCCGGCCGCCATGGCATCGTTCACCTTCTTCTCCACGGCCGCCTGCGCCCGCAGCACGTTTTCCGCCGTCGGAGCGACCAGGCATTCCGGCGGAATGTCGGCATCCCCATAGTCGACGACCCTCAAGTGCTCGAAGACGTCGAGATCGAATTCCTGGATATAGCCTGAGCCGTACCGGATCGACTGTTGGCGGATGCGCTTGGGCGCGGCAAGCCATTCCTCGGCATCGACGGCCCATATAACCGCCCCAGCCCGCCACGTAAGGCGCACCGATGATCACCACGTCGGCGTCGGCAAGCTCCTCCGGAGTCGTCGCATGCGGACGAGCCATGAAGGTCGGCATGTCTTCCGCGATCATCGGAACATACCAGGGGTTCATGAAGGAATAGGTGTTGTCGATCGATCCCTTCCGAATGTCCTGCCAACTCGGGTAAGCCATGCCTGTAACCTCTTCGTATGGCGCCAGCGCTGATCGAGAGATTAGCGTGCATGATCGACAGGCTGTCATTCGCAATGTTACGAACGCAAGCCTATTGCTGATATTCATCGGCAAGGGCATGGTCGCACACGATTGATGGGCAGGACCGACACATGACGCAGCGCGAGCGGATCTATGTTCGATCCGACACATTGTGGAACATGCGGATCGACCATCCTTACTCGCTTGCCGTGTTGCAGGGAAAAACGGGGTGGTCGTGCGGTCAATGCCCGCTCGGCAGGAATGGGGAAACGCTTTCGCCCGGAGATCTCATTGGCCAGGTCCGGCACGTTTCGCGGATCATAAAGCAGATCCTGAGCGACACCGGGATGACCCCGTCGCAAGTCGTAAAGCTGGTCCTGTACTATGTCGATCAGGGCCCGGAAACGTTTGGCCGGATGATTGCAACGCTCCGAGAAGAGTTTGGCCAGCGTGCCCTGCTTATCCCGGTAGCTGTGCCGCACTTCTACTATGATGGTATGCTCGTCGAGATCGACTTTCACGTGTCACACGCCCCGTCAGAGCGCGGCGAACGTGGTTCCTCTAGTGACGGCTTCTGCATCGAAATAGTCGATGGTGACGAATTGGCTTGGGCACGTGTTCTGGTTCAGCGGGACAATGCGGCCGCCGCAGCCAAAGCCGCTCGGCAGGCGCTCGATCAGCTGGTCGGCCGAAGAATGTTGCTGGCCGAGCAGTGGCACATTTCTGAGGCAGGCGATGGCGAAGCACTGACCCAGCTTCGCAATGTTGGGCTGTGCGGCGATCCCGGCTTCGCTGTCCAGGCGGGCGCGGACCGCGAGGGCTTCATTCATGGCGAGCTGACATTTGCTTATCCCGGCCACTCGTCCAGCGAAGCCGCGCATGGCGATGTATCGCTTCTCAATCGTGTCGCCGGTGACTTCTTCTGGATCGCTGGCCGGGCCGAAGCAAAGCTCGGCGGGATTGTTCCGCAAACGAGCGCGATCATGGACGCGATCAGGACGGAACTTGAGCGGATGCATCTCGACTTCGGCGCGGTGTGCAAGGCAACGACGCTATATGTCGGAACTGCGTCAGCGGACGACCTCCACGACAACATGAAGGTTCGAAACCGTTACTACTCCAAGCCAGGGCCATCATCGACCGGTCTTCCCGTCGTTGCATTCCCGCTCAGCACCAGCGCAGTGACCATCAGCGTCCTTGGCCGGCATGCATGAGATGCACTGAGGAGAGGGCAGTCGTGCATCCAACTTGGGCCGTTAAGACAACCTTTGCTGCGGCGGTTGCCGTCGAGTCCTATTATTCCGACCCTCGTCCAATGTCGTCTTGGAGCAGCGGCGGGAAGGCACGGCGGCGCCAGCAGGGACGACCGCTCCCCATCGAACCGCGGTGTACCCGCGCCGTCACAGCCCGCTCGCCGACCCGAAACTCATGCTCACGCAACACAAAAAAGCCCCGGTTTTCGGCGGCTCCTGGCAATCCAGATCATTCGTGAGATTGGAGCGGGCGATGAGATTCGAACTCACGACCCCAACCTTGGCAAGGTTGTGCTCTACCCCTGAGCTACGCCCGCATAGGTAAGGCTGGTGCGCTCGAAGCGCGCCAACGGGCGTCTTATTGCGCATAGCCGCGACAAATGCAATAGCAACGACAGTTGCTCCGGCAAGTTTTGCGCAGGAGCCGCCGCAAGGGCCGAGTTGCAGGCCCTATCCCGTTTTTGCACGCAATTGGCCGGACAGGAGGTTCCCATCCATGGAAATCACCCGCGCGATCGCCAGCCGCGAAGACCTCTTCCGCCGCTTTGCGGAGCTGGGCATCGCCACCCACACCACCGAGCATCCACCCGTCTTCACGGTGGATGAGGCGCGGGCGCTGCGCGGCTCCATTCCGGGCGGCCATTGCAAGAACCTGTTCCTCAAGGACAAGAAGGGCGTCGTCTGGCTGGTGGTCGCGCTCGAAGATGCGGTCGTCGACCTCAAGGCCCTGCCGGAAAAAATCGGCTCCGGCCGCCTGTCCTTCGGTTCGGCCGCGCTGATGCGTGAGCTGCTGGGCGTCGAGCCCGGTTCGGTCACCCCGTTCGGCCTGATCAACGATACGGAGCACCGGGTCAAGGTGGTGCTCGATTCGGCCATGATGCAGCACGACCGGCTCAACTACCATCCACTGTCCAATGACGCCACCACCACCATCCGCGCGGAAGACCTCCTGCGCTTCATCAGATCCTGCGGGCATGAGCCGAAGGTGGTGAAACTGGACTGAGCCCTGATTGGGAGAGGATTGTAATTCGGCCGTGAGGCGGCCATTTTAGGCGGGGAACCATGGTGCCCTCGGCCGCGCCTCGCCCATCGAGGCCGCCACGGGCAAATCTCATCCGGGACGCGCAATGGACACACAGCTTATCGGCGGCAATAGCACAGCGCCCGCAGCCGCGGACGTGATCAAGGATTCTGATACGGCCCATTTCATGGCGGATGTGGTCGAGGCATCCCGCCAGGTGCCGGTGATCGTCGATTTTTGGGCCACCTGGTGCGGCCCTTGCCGCCAGCTCGGCCCGGCCCTGGAGAAGGCGGTGCTCGCGGCCAAGGGCAAGGTGCGGCTGGTGAAGATCGACGTGGACAAGAACCAGCAGCTGGCGGCCCAGATGCGGATCCAGTCGATCCCGGCCGTCTACGCCTTCGTCAACGGCCAGCCCGTGGATGGCTTCCTCGGCGCGCTCCCCGAAAGCCAGATCAAGGCCTTTATCGATCGGCTGACGGCCGGCGTTGGCGGCGGGGCCGACCAGGAAGTGCAGGCGCTGCTCGCCGAGGCGGACGAGGCGCTGCGCCTGAACAACCCCGGGGGCGCCATCGAGGCTTACGCGCAGGTCCTGCAATATGAGCCGGACAACCTCGCCGCCATTGCCGGCCTCGCCCGCTGCCAGATCCAGATGGGTGATCCGCAGGCCGCCGCCGAGACCCTGCAGATGGTGCCGGCCGACAAGCAGTCGGACCCATTGATCGCCAGCGCCAGGGCAGCGCTGGAGCTTGCCGCGAACCCGGTGGACACCTCCGAGATCGATCAGCTCGAGACGGCGGTGTCGCGCGATCCCAAGGACCTGCAAAGCCGGTTCGATCTTGCCATGGCGCTCAACGCGGTCGGCCGCCGGTCCGATGCCCTCGAGCACCTGCTGGCCATCGTGCGGATGGACCGGGCCTGGAACGAAGAGGCCGCCCGCAAGCAGATCGTGAAGCTCTTCGAGGCCTGGGGGCCGAAGGACGAACTCACCGTCTCCGGCCGGCGCAAGCTGTCTTCGATCCTGTTCTCGTAGATGGAGCGAGGAATGGCCGGGCCGACTGGACGTGACCGCATAGACGATCTGCCCAAGCGGCTTCCCATCTTTCCCCTGGGCGGTGTTCTGTTGCTGCCGCGCGGCGAACTGCCGCTCAACATCTTCGAGCCGCGCTATCTGCGCATGGTGACTGACGCCATTCGCAGCGAGCGCATGATCGGCATGGTTCAGCCCGATACCGTGGAGGGCCGCCGGCTGGAACGTGACCCCCGTGCGGCGCCCACCGTGTACCCGATCGGCTGTGCCGGCCGCATCACCGCCTTCTCCGAAACGGAAGATGGCCGCATGCTGATCGTGCTGACCGGTGTCTGTCGGTTCCGCATTGCCGAGGAACTCCCCCAGGGCGAGCGGCCGTATCGGGTCGCCATTCCGGACTACAGCCCCTTTGGGGCGGACCTCGAGGTGGATGACGGCGACATCGGCATCGATCGGCAGGCCCTGTTGCGCGCTTTCGATGAATTCCTGGCTTTCCACGATCTCCAGGCGGACTGGTCGGACGTCGCCCAGGCGAGCGATGAGGCGCTCATCAACGCGCTTGCCATGATCAGCCCCTACAGCCCGGAGGAGAAGCAGGCGCTTCTGGAGGCAGCGGACCTGAAGGCCCGCGCCCAGGTGCTCACGGCATTGACGGATATCGGCCTGGCTGAGAAGAGAGGCGGGCTGCCCCCAGTTCTGCAATGAGGACGCAAGACCGTAATGACCTCCGATCTGCCCGAGCCGTCGCAACCGCCCCGCGAGCCGCAGCGGCCCGCAGGCCACGGCATCGACCCCAAGCTCCTCGAAATCCTGGTCTGTCCGCTGACCAAGACCACATTGGTCTATGACCGCGACCGCCAGGAGCTGATCTCCAGGGCAGCCGGCCTCGCCTACCCCATTCGCGACGGCATCCCGATCATGCTTCCCGACGAGGCCCGCGAGCTGACCGATGCCGAACGGGACTGAGGAAGACCGGCCGTGGCCGGAAGAGCTCAGGCTGAGGCCCGGCGGCCGCGCGCTGGCCGTGTTGTTCGACAATGGCGAGCATTATGAGCTCACCGCCGAGTTCCTGCGGGTCGAGAGCCCGAGCGCCGAAGTGAAGGGCCATGGCAAGGGCCAGGAGATCACCGTTCCCGGCAAGCGCAACGTGACGATCCACCATATCGAGCCGGTCGGCAACTACGCCGTCCGTTTGGTCTTCAGCGATGGCCATATGACCGGGCTGTTCTCCTGGACCTATCTCCTGAAGCTGGGCCGCGACCAGCCGTCCCTCTGGCAGGCCTATCTCGACCGGCTGCGCGACGAGGGCCTCAGCCGAGACTGACGCTCTTTATAAAGGCTCCCCCGCCATCAAGCGCGGCAAGCCGCTCTCCTCGCCAGCGGCTTGCTGCATGAAGAAGCCTTTGAGCGGGCGGGCCTTGTCCACCGCGGCGAGACCGAAGTCGCGCAGCAGCCGCAGCACCGGATTGTCGTTCGAGAACAGGCGGTTGAGCCCGTCCGTAACCAGCGCCACCTTTGTCGCGTCATAGCGCCGCCATTGCTGATACCGCTGAAGGACATCCGGCGCGCCGACATCGAGCCCCAGCCGCGCCGCATCGATCACCGTCTGGCTCAGGGCGGCGATATCCCGCAGGCCGAGGTTGAAGCCCAGCCCGGCGATCGGATGCAGCACATGGGCGGCATCGCCGACCAAGGCGAGCCGGGCAGCGACATAGGTCCGGGCGAGCTGGAGGGAAAGCGGATAGCCGCGACGCGGACCGATCACCCGCACCGGCCCCAGCCGGTCGCCACAGCGCCGCATCAGCTCCGCGGTGAAACCGCTCTCGTCCAGGCTCAGGAGCCGCTTGGCTTCCGCTTCCGTTTCCGTCCACACGAGCGACGCCTCGTTGCCCGGGAGCGGCAGAATGGCGAACGGCCCCGCCGGCAGGAAATGTTCCACCGCCACGCCCTGGTGAGGGCGCGTATGCGCGATGGTGGTGACCATGCCGTACTGGCCATAGGGCCAGCCGATCGTCCCGATGCCGGCGCGGCTGCGTGTGGGCGAGTCACGCCCGTCGGCGGCGATCACCAGTGGCGCGACGAGCGCATCGCCATCGGCCAGGCGAATGTGGGCTGCAGGCCCCTGCGCATCGATCTCGGTGATCTCGCGCGACAGCCATGTCACCTCCGGCGAGGCGGCGACCGCCTCCGCAAACGCCCTGTAGAGAAACCGGCTCTCGATGATCGAGGCAGAGGCCTCGCGCCCGTCCTCGTCGAAACGAAGGAGCACGCGGCCTGCCGGTCCGTCCAACCGTCCGTCGCTCACCTCGATGCGGGAGACCGGCTGTGCCTTTTCGGCCAGCTCAGACCACAGACCCAATGCCGACAGCATGCGCCGAGAGGTGGAGGTGATGGCGAAGGCGCGGCCGTCATCGTCAATGGTGGCCTCGGGGCCGGGTGCCGCCGCGGCCCTGCTGCGGCTGTCGATGACCGCCACGTGCATGGGCGACCTTGCCTGCCGGCCCGCCAGTGCCACCGCCATGGTCATGCCCACGAAGCCGCCCCCAACTATAATTGCGTCATAGCGCCCGGAAGTCATCGTCTGTTCACTCAAGCTCCTGTATCGCCTCAACCCGCATTATGGAGCAAATTGGACCAGCCCTCACCGATAGGTTCGCACTTAGGCCATGCCATTTCGCCGAACCTCGCCACACAGGAACCGGACCGTAATGATGCTGCGGCATTTATAGTATCGGCCGCGGACACAGCATATGCACGGGAAACATTCGATGCCGAACGCCATTGCAGGCTTGATTAGAATTCTTGATCTTGAGCCTTTGGAGCAGAACCTGTTCCGAGGCATCAGCCCCAAGGTGGGCTGGCAGCGGGTGTTCGGCGGCCAGGTGATCGGCCAGGCGCTGGTTGCGGCCATCCGCACGGTGGACCCGGACCGCCCGGCGCATTCTCTGCACGGCTATTTCATGCGGCCGGGCGATCCGAAGGTGCCGATCATCTACGAGGTGCATCGCGACCGTGATGGGGCGAGCTTCTCTACCCGCCGGGTGGTGGCCATCCAGCACGGGGCGCCCATCTTCAGCATGGGGTGCTCATTCCACCGCGAGGAGGCCGGGCTCGAGCACCAGGTCCCCATGCCGAACGTGCCGGCGCCCGAAGACCTTCCCAGCGAAGCCGACATGCTGAAGGAATACCGGCACCAGATCCCCGACAATATGCGCCAGTATTTCGAGCGCGAGCGGCCAATCGAGCTGCGCCCGGTCGACTTCCGGCACTACCTTTCGCCGGAACCCTCCTCGCCCGAACAGTTTATCTGGATCAAAGCCACGGCCCCCTTGCCTGACGATCGGGCTTTGCATCAATGCGTTCTGGCCTATGCCTCCGACATGACCTTGCTCGACACTTCGCTCCTGCCTCACGGACGCTCGCTGTTCGATCCGGAGATGATGCTGGCGAGTCTTGACCATGCCCTCTGGTTTCACCGCCCGTTCCGTGCGGACGAATGGCTGCTCTATGCGCAGGATTCCCCGAGCGGCGTTGACGGTCGAGGCTTCAACCGCGGCAACATTTTCACCCGCGACGGGGCATTGGCCGCATCGGTCGCCCAGGAAGGTTTGATCAGGGTGCGGCGCCCGAAGTGAACCCGTCCATGACAACCGCATCCGAACGATGCTGCAGTCCCGCTCTCTGGAACAATCGGATCCAACCTTCACGGTCCTGTGCTGAACCGTAAACATTTCCGGTTTATGGTCGTATCGGAGGATGAACGACATGCCCGCGCAAGAGAAGCTCCGCCGGATCATCGATGCGGTTGCGCCTCAACGACCCGAGAACGAGCCCGAGCCCAAGGAGCGCGCTTTTGCCGAGATCTTGTTCGGCCACGGCGTGCCGGAAGATCTCGCGACCTACAGCCCCGAAGACCTGCAACAGATCAGCCGCAGGGCACTCGCCTTCATCTCCGAACGCACGCCCGGCCGCTGCAAGATCGATATCTACAATCCCACGGGGCCCTGCTCCAGCCGGCTCAAGGATGTCACCGTCATCGACATCGCCAATGACGACATGCCGTTCCTGCTCGACTCGGCCTTGGGCGTGCTGAACGAGCACGGGTTGGCCATCGAGCTGGTCCTGCACCCGATCCTGGCGGTCGAGCGCACCCGTACCGGGGAACTGGTGCGCTTCTGTGAAAATACGGGGGCGTCGATGCGCATGCCCCGGGAAAGCCTCATCCACTTCCACGTCACCCGCATGAACAGGCGCACCGAGATGGAGGCCCTGCGGGCCGAGCTCTTGCGCGTGTTCAGCGATACCCGCACCGTGGTGCTGGACTGGGAGCGGATGCGCGATCGGGTGCGCGATCTCATCGAGGATTACCAGCGCAACCCGCCGCCGGTACCGATCGAGGATTTGTCCGAATCCATCCAGTTCCTGGAATGGCTGCTGGAGGAGCATTTCACCTTTCTCGGCTTGCGCGAATTCCACTTCGTCGAGGGCAGGGACGGCAGCGTGCTCGAACCCGCGGACGCGCCAGGCTACGGCCTGCTCCGCGAGCCCGAGGCCCGTGTCCTGCGCAAGGGCGAGGAGCTGGTCCATGTCACACCCGAGGTGATGCGCTGGCTGTCCGAGACCGATCCCTTGATCATTACCAAGGCGAATGTGCGCTCGACCGTGCACCGCCGTGTCTATCTCGACTATGTCGGCGTCAAATTGTTCTCAGCCCAGGGCGAGCTCGCCGGCGAGCTGCGCATGGTCGGCCTGTTCACTTCCGCAGCTTATACCGCCAGCGCCCGCACCATTCCCATCATCCGGCGCAAGGTCGAACAGGTCTTCGCCCATTCAGGCTTCGATGAGGACAGCCACAGCGGCAAGGCGCTCCTCCACATTCTCGAGACCTTCCCGCGCGACGAGCTGTTCCAGGCGGATGTCGACACGCTCGAGGACATCTCCACCGGCATCCTGCAGCTCGAAGAGCGGCCGCGCACCCGCATCTTCGTGCGCAAGGACAAGTTCAACCGCTTCGTGGCTGCGCTCGCCTATGTCCCGCGCGATCGCTTCAACACCGATGTGCGCATCCGCATCGGCGAACTGCTGGCCCGGGCCTATCACGGCCATGTTTCCGCTTTCTACCCGTTCTTCACCGATTCCGCGCTCGTGCGCGTCTACTACATCATCGGCCGCCGGGAAGGCGAGATCCCAGACATCAACCTGTCGGAGATCGAGGCGGCGGCAACCGAGATCGTCCGAACCTGGGACGACCGCTTCGCCGACGCGCTGAACGGCGCCGCGGAGCCGGAGGCTGCCCGGCAGCTGTTGGACAAATACCGTGACGGCTTCTCGGCGGGCTACCGCGACAACTACCACCCGTCACGGGCCGTCGAGGACGTGCTGCGCATCGAGGAGCTCCGTGATGCCGGCGACATCGCCCTGGGCCTCTATCGCGAGGCGCGCGACAAGGACGACACGGTCCGCCTCAAGCTCTATCATCTGGGCGACCCGATCCCCCTGAGCGACCGGCTGCCGATCCTGTCGAACATGGGCTTCCGCTCGATCAACGAGCGCACCTACCGCATCGGGCGCGCAGATGCCGACATGGTGGTGCTGCACGAGGTCCGGCTGGAGACGGTGGACAAGACCCCCGTCGATCTGGAGCAGATGCGCGGCAAGATCATCGATGGTTTTCTGGCCGTCTGGGACGGGCGGGCGGAGAACGACGGCTACAACGGCCTGATCGTCCGCAAGGGGCTCGCCTGGCGCGAGGCGGCGCTGTTGCGCGCTCTCGGCAAATATCTCTGGCAGGCTGGCGCGACCTTCACCGACGGCTATATGGCGGCAACCCTGAACAAGCATGCCGATATCGCCGAACGGCTGCTGCGCTTGTTTCACGTACGGTTCGATCCGGCGTTGCATGATCTCTCAGGCGAGGGCGGCTCCGATCGGCAGGAGGCCGACCGGCTGCTCCGGGAGATCGACGATGCCTTGGCCAAGGTGCCCAGCCTGGACGAGGACCGCATCATCCGCCGCTTCGCCAACCTGATCGAGGCCATCACCCGGACCAACTTCTTCCAGCGCGACGCTGCTGGCAACGTGCGGCACACGATCAGCTTCAAGATCAACTCGAAGCTGGTGACCGGGCTGCCGGAGCCCAAGCCCTTCGCCGAGATCTTCGTCTATGCGCCGGACATGGAGGGCGTGCATCTGCGCGGCGGCCGGATTGCCCGCGGCGGCATCCGCTGGTCCGACCGTCCGACCGACTTCCGCACCGAGATCCTCGGCCTCGCCAAGGCGCAGAACGTCAAGAATGCGGTGATCGTGCCCGTGGGCGCCAAGGGCGGCTTCGTCTGCAAGCGCATGCCGGCGGACGCGACGCGCGAGCAGATTCAGGCGGAAGGCATACGCTGCTACAAGCTCCTGATCACGAGCTTGCTCGACCTCACCGACAATCTCACCGCCCAGGGCCTGGTCCATCCGGCCGATACCGTCCGGCACGACGATGCCGATCCCTATCTGGTCGTAGCCGCAGACAAGGGTACGGCAACCTTCTCCGATATCGCCAACGGCCTTTCCGAGGAGCGCGGCTTCTGGTTGGGCGATGCCTTCGCCTCCGGCGGCTCGGCGGGCTATGACCACAAGAAGATGGGCATCACTGCCCGCGGCGGGTGGGAGGCGGTGAAGCGCCACTTCCGCGAGATGGACATCGATATCCAGGCCCAGCCCTTCACGGCTATTGGGGTCGGCGACATGTCGGGCGACGTCTTCGGCAACGGCATGCTGCTGTCGCAGAAAACGCGGCTGCTCGCGGCCTTCGATCACCGCGACATCTTCATTGATCCCGATCCCGATCCTGAGGCGAGCTGGGCGGAACGCGCGCGCCTGTTCGCGCTCCCCCGCTCCTCTTGGCAGGATTACGACAAGACGCTCATCTCCAAGGGTGGCGGCGTCTTCAGCCGGCAGTCGAAATCGATCCCCCTGAGCGACGAGATCCGGATGCTGACCGGCCTTGGAGCGACCGCCGTCTCACCCCAGGAGCTGATCAGGGCGCTGCTCAAGGCCAAGGTCGATCTCATCTGGTTCGGCGGCATCGGCACCTATGTGCGGGCGAGCGACGAGAACGACGTGGAGGTGGGCGACCGCGCCAATGACAGCGTGCGCGTTGCCGCGTCCGAGCTTTCCGCCAAGGTGATCGGCGAAGGGGCAAATCTTGCCGTCACCCAGCGCGGCCGCGTGGAATTCGCCCTGAACGGTGGCCGCATCAACACCGACGCGGTGGATAACTCCGCCGGGGTCAACTCCTCCGACTACGAGGTCAACATCAAGATCGCGCTCGGCGCGGCCGAAGTGCTCCACAAGCTGGACCGGCCAGCGCGCAACCAGCTGCTCGCCGATATGACCGACGATGTGGCCCGGCATGTTCTGCGCAACAACTATTTGCAAACGCTGTGTCTGACCTTGGCCCAAGCCAGGAATGTGGAGGATCTCGGCTTCCACATCCGCATGATGCGCGCCCTGGAACGGCAGGGCCTGCTCAACCGCTCGCTCGAGTACCTGCCGGACGATCGTGCGCTGCGTGCGCGCCAGGCCCAATCCCAGGGCCTGACGCGGCCCGAACTCGCGGTGCTGATGGCCTATGCCAAGATCGTCCTGTTCGACCAGATCCTCGACAGCCACGTACCGGACGATCCTTATCTGTCGCGCGAGCTGCACCGCTACTTCCCGGCCCAGCTGACGGAACGCTTCGAGCCGGAGGTGAACGGCCATAGGCTGCGCCGCGAGATCATTTCGACCATGTTGGCCAACAGCATGATCAACCGGGGCGGCCCCGCCTTCATTTTCCGTCTTCAGGACGAGGCCGGCGCTTCGGTTGAGCAGATCGTCGCCGCCTATGCGGTGGCGCGAGACAGTTTCGGCTTCATCGAGCTGAACGGGCTCATCGACGAGCTCGACAACAGAATACCGGCCGACCTGCAGACGGAGCTCTATCTGGAGCTGCAGCAGCTGCTCCGGTTGGAAACCATGTGGTTCCTCCGCAATGAGGTGCTGCAAGGGCGGCTGGAGGCGCTGGTCTCCCACTACCGCGTCGGCCTCGAGCAGATCGCGGCGGCTCTGCCCGACAGCTTGCCTGCGCCGATGCACGTGGGATGGAATGCCTATATCGGACGCCTCGTTGGCGCCGGAGTGCCCGATGAAACCGCCCTCCAGCTGTGCCGCGCCCGCTATCTTTACCGTGGCGCGGATATCGTGGCCGTCGCGGCACGGGCTAAGGTGCCGGTAACCGACGCAACGGAAGTTTTCTTCACTGTCGGCCACGCCTTGCACATCGAGGAGCTGATCCGCGCCGCGACCGGCATCCACGCGGCCGATTACTACGACCGCCTCGCCATCAACCGGACGATCGGGTCCATTTTTGCGACCCACCGCGATTTCGTCGCCGACATTCTCGAGCGCTATGGCGCCGACGGCTGGGCAGCTTGGCGAGAGGCCAATGCGGCGGCGCTTGAGCCGGCGCTGGCTGGGGTGGTGGAGACTTTGTCGTCAGGAGACCTCACCTTGGCCCGATTGGCGGTGATGGCGAGCTTGCTGCAGGATGCGAGATCAGCCGCCATCGCCTGACATAAGCCGTCAGGCACTCAAAAAATCCACAGACAGGGCGCAGTTCCGAGTAGCCGGGGTGCCGGGCCAGCCTTGACGGCGCACTACATCTTAAGCGTGTATAATTGCCGTACATGAAACTTGTTGTTGTGTCTTGGCGCGGTACAAGCTAGGTGAGCAGCTTGGCTGTCTTTAGATGGCCTCACATGTGGCTTGGCCGCGCGACCGGAGATCTCAGCGAAGAGTCCTCGGTGGCGTGCCCGTGGACCTCGTCGCTGGAGGTGAGTAATGGTTTCAGATCCCGGTGTTCTCGGTGGTGTCGGCTATCCTCGCGGGGCAGTGACCCAGTCTCAGAAGCTCAAGAAGGAGGCTGGCATCATTGGGCTGCTCTATGCAGGGGTAGGCGGCATGATCGGCTCGGGTTGGCTGTTCGGGCCACTGAGTGCCGCGCAGCAGGCCGGCCCCTTGAGCATCCTTGCGTGGCTTATTGGCGGCGTGGCCGTTCTCGCGTTGGCGCTGGTCTATGCGGAGCTTGCGACCATACTGCCGCGCAGCGGCGCTCTGGTGCATATGAGCCATCTCACCCATGGACGTCTCGTCGGGCGTATCTGGGGCTGGATACTCGTTCTCGCCTATGTCACCATCGCCCCGGTCGAGGCGGTGGCGATCCTGAGCTATTCCGATGCCTATATCCCTGGTCTCATTGATCACGCCACCACCAGCCTGACCCCCAAGGGGATCATGGCGGCTATCGCTCTGCTGGCGGTCATGGTCAGCCTCAACTTTTTCACCATTCGCCATGTACTGACGATGAACAGCACGGCGACGTGGTGGAAACTGGCCGTGCCGATCGGCACCATTTTCGTTCTGCTGAGTGCCTCCTATCATCCGGAAAACTTCACGATCGTCCACGAAAAGGCAGATGTGGAAGGGCTGTTTACCGCCGTTTCCACGGCGGGCATCTTCTTTAGCCTGTTCGGGTTCCGCCAGGCGATCGATTTGGCGGGCGAAACAAAAAATCCCGGCCGGGCCCTTCCCATTGCTGTGATCGGCACCGTGCTGATCGGCGTGCTGCTCTACGCCGCGCTGCAATTTGCCTTCATCGCAGCCCTCGATCCCGCCATGCTCAAGGAAGGCGGCTGGCCTGGGCTCCGCTTTGACCATATTAGCGGCCCGTTTGCGGCATTGGCCGTTGCCGTCGGTGCCGGCTGGTGGGCGATGATCCTGTATTCGGACGCGATCGTTTCGCCTGCAGCCTGCGGCTTCATCTACACGACCACGGCGTCCCGCATTCTGATGGCGAGCGGAGAGACCGGCGATCTGCCGCGATGGTTGCGCCTGGTCAACCGCTTCGGCGTGCCCTGGCTTGCGCTGCTCGTCACCTTCGGGTTGGGAGCCCTGTTCTTTTTCCCGTTCCCGTCCTGGCACAAGCTGGTGAGCTACATATCGTCGATCACCGTGCTGTCCTACGGAATCGGCCCCATTCTGCTGCTCCGCCTACGGCTGTCGATGCCGGAGATCCCGCGCAGCTTCAAGCTTCGTGGCGCCTGGTTGATTGCGCCTTTTGCCTTCATCACATCCAATTTCATCATCCTGTGGGCCGGCTTCGAAACGGTCAATTTTCTGTTTCTGCTGCTCGGTGCGTTCTCTCTGGTCTATGCCGCCTATTACTGCCTGACCCCCCAAAGCAGAAAGGAAGATCTCGACTGGCTGCATGCACTCTGGCTGATCCCCTATTTCGGCGGAATGTGGCTGATCAGCGCCCTTGGGCCCGCCGAACTCGGCGGCAATGGTCTGTATTCCTTCACTTCGGCAATGCTGCTCGTTGCCCTGCTGAGCATCGTCACCCTTATGCTGGCGCTGGCGACCACACTGCCCGAAACGCGTTTGCGCGAGGAAATGGCCGTCGTCGCAAATCCGACGGTCCTTACCGGTGCTGCCTCGGCCAGGGACAGATCCGGTCACCTGGCCTGACGTCTATGCCGGGTCCAGAGGTAGTTGGGGGACGAGGGATGGCGGCGCCGTTTGCCGCCACCCCTGTACATTTTCGCCATTCCGCCCTACCTGATCAGACCATGTGGCAACTCATAAAGAAAATCCTTCCCGCGGAAGCGGCGAGCGATGAACGCACCCTTGAGCTCGCGATTGCCGCCCTGCTGGTCCGGGCAAGCGTCATCGATGATGCGGTCAACCCCGCCGAGCTCGGCCGGATCGAGCAGCTGCTCACGCATCGCTTCGGACTGTCGCATGAAGCTGTGCAAACCCTGCTGGGCGAGGCGCGCGAGGCCGAGGCGAAGGCGGTCGATCTCTACCGCTTCACCCGGGTGGTGACCGAGAATTTGGACCAGGAGGGGCGGAAGGGCCTGGTCGGCATGCTCTGGGAGGTTGTGCTTGCCGACGGCCGGATCGACCCTTACGAGGAAAACCTGGTCTGGCGGGTCGCCGAGCTCGTGGGCGTCTCCACGCGCGACCGCGTGATGTTGCGCAAGGCGGTCGAGGAGCGGCTTGGCCTTGCCAGTCCTTAGATGACCACCAGGTGGTTGGGGAGCTCGTCCAGCTGGCCCGGGGTCGGCGGGAAATGAGCAGCGAGCACCTTGCCGCAGTCGTCAATGGCAGCGATGAGTCCGTCGGTCAGCCGGCCGGCGGCGATTTCGCTGGTAAGCCGGTCGATGATGGACTGCCAGGTCTCTTGCGTGACCTTGGCGTTGATGCCTTCGTCCGCGAGAACCACGGCGATGCGCTCGGCCAGCGAGACGAAGAGCAGAACGCCGGTGCGAGCCTCCGTCGTATGGAGGTTGCGCGCCAGGAACTGCTCGGCCGCCCGGCGATGCACCCTCAGTTCCTGCAGCCGGCGCGGAATCACGTAGCGGATCAGCCCGGGCAGGCTGAAGGTTAGCGCAAGCGCAAGGAACACGGCCAGCGCGATGGTGTAGATATCGGCCGCGCCGAGCCGGGTCAGGAAAATCAGCGGGAACGGCACCACGAGCGCCGCCAAGCTCGCCCACAGCACCGGGATGTAGTCATAATCGTCGCTCCGGTGGGCGAGAACGGCCACGATTTCACCGCTGGTGGCCTCTTCGGCCTTGGTGATGGCTTGCGTGATCCGCGCTATGTCACCAGCGGCCAGCATGGCTCACCAGCGGCCCGAGGCGCCGCCGCCGCCAAAGCTGCCGCCCCCGCCGGAAAAGCCGCCGCCTCCAAAGCCCCCGCCGCCGAATCCGCCGCCGAACCCGCCAGGGATGAAGATGACCGGGAAATTGCCGCCGCGACCACCGCGCGATCCGCGGGATGCTCTGATGATCATGATGGCGACGAACAGCATGAACAGCAGCGGGATCAGGTCGTCCATGCCGAAATCGCGGTCGTCCTGGACTGGCGCAGCTGCTGCCGAGGGTGGCGTGTCGCCCTGCACGATAGAGCCGATATCGGTGACGGCGGCATTGATGCCTTGCGCGAACTGCCCTTGGCGGAAGGCTGGCACGATCGCATTCTCGATGATCACCCGCGATGTCGCATCGGTCAGAACGCCCTCGAGGCCATAGCCGACTTCGATAGATACCTGATTCTGCGACGGCACGATCAGCAGCAGGACGCCGTTGTTCTTATCCTTCTGGCCGAGCTGCCAATACCGGCCGAGCTGGTAGCCGTAGTCGCGAATGTCGTATCCATCGAGCGACTTGATCACGGCCACGACGAGCTGAACCCCGGTCTTCTGCTCCAAGGCCTCGAGCCGGGATGAGATCGCCGCCGCCTGATCGGGAGTCAGCATCCCGGTCTGGTCCACCACGCGCCCGGTCAGCGGTGGAAAATTGGGCGCGGCATAGCAGAGGGTGAGCCACAGGCTGGTGGCGAACACCCAGGCGACGAAATAGGCCGTTGCTCGCCACACTGCTGGGACGCGGGCGCCGCCCCGGCCGATGCTGCTGTCGCTCATTGTCGAAGGTCCTGTCAGTTGAACTGCACCTTCGGAGCCTGCTGCTGCTCCTGGGGTATGTCGAACTCTGCCATCGGCTTGGCGTCCCGATAGAGGAAATCCGCCCACCAGCGCCCGGGAATGGTGGTGAGCTCCGTGTTGTATCGCTGCACGGCCTGGATGTAGTCGCGGCGCGCGACGGCTATGCGGTTCTCCGTGCCCTCGAGCTGAGACTGCAAGGCGAGGAAGTTCTGATTCGATTTGAGGTCCGGATAGTTCTCCACCACGGCCAGCAGCCGCGACAGCGCGCCACCCAAGGCGTTCTGGTTCTCCTCGAATTGCTTGACCAGCTGTGGATTGTTCAGCGCATCCGGCGGCAGCGTCATCTGCGTGGCCTTGGCGCGGGCCTCCACCACCTGCGTGAGCACCTCCCGCTCTTGCGTGGCGTAACCCTTCACGGTCTCCACCAGGTTTGGAATGAGATCAGAGCGTCGCTGATACTCGTTGAGCACCTGGCTCCAGGCTGCCTTGGCTTGCTGTTCATAGGTGGGAATGTTGTTGATTCCGCACCCGGAAAGCGTGGCGAAGCTTAAAAATGCAAAGCAGACGATGAACAGCTTGCGGGCAAGTGCGATCATCGGAGGAATTCCTTTAAAAGGCCGGCATTTGGTGCCGTCAAATCGCCAGTCTAATGTGAGCAGATTTGCATTTTCTTGACGCGCAACCAAAACGCGCCGGGCGATGGGGCACGCCCCTACGCATCGTGCCTTTTGTCGCACGGACAGGTTTTCTTGCCCAACTTGATGAGTCGCGCCGCTTCTTAGCGGATTCGTAAAGCTTTTGAAAGCAGAGCCTTGGGCTTTAGGCCGTGTCGCTCGAGAAGCACGGAGGCGGTTCGGCCACACGTTGAGAAAACGTCATCCTTTGTGCCTATGTCCCGACAAATCGATTGGCGCAACGCCTCCCTCACGCTAATAGGCGGCCTGATCGGCCATTCGGACGGCGAAGCCCCCCTTCCGTCATGGGATCGAGCTCATGATCAATGCCTATATGCTCACAGCCAATGGAACACTCGCGCGGATCGACTGGTCTTCCCAGGAGCCGCTGCCGGACACGGTCATCTGGATAGACCTGCAGAATCCGTCGGCTGATGAGGAGACCTGCGTCGAGAACGCGCTAGGCGTCGATATCCCAACCCATGAGGAGATGTCGGAGATCGAGGTGTCGAGCCGGCTCTACCAGGAAGACAACGCCTACTTCCTCACCGCCGCCGTCTTGTCCCGGGCCGATACGGGCTCGCCCTCGCTCGAGCCGGTCACCTTCGTGCTGATCGGCCACCGGCTTGTGACCGTGCGTTATTCGGATCCGATGCCGTTCCGCGCTTTTGCCGCCCAGGTGGTACGGCCGGGCTTTGGGGTGGTCACGGGTGAGGGCATCCTGGCCGGGCTGCTCGACGCCATCACCGACCGCATCGCCGACCTGCTCGAAGCAACCCAACGCACCCTGGACGGCGTTGCCCAGGAGATCTTCGCCAATCGCGATGCCACCCGCGTCACCGGTGCCATCGATTACCAGGACGTTTTGCGTCGTGTCGGCACGAGCCAGGTGCTGGTCAGCCGGGTGCGTGAAAGCCTTCTGACCCTCTCCCGGCTCAGCGCGTTCCTGAGCCGGCCGGGCGGCCAGAAGACCGACAAGGCCTTGGCGCGCAGCTTCAAGACCGTCGCGCGCGATGTCATGGCGCTGTCGGACCACGCGCTGTTCCTGACCAGCAACATCAATTTCATGCTGGATGCGACCCTGGGCATGATCAACATCGAGCAGACCGGCATCATCAAGATCTTTTCGGTGGCCGCAGTGGTGTTTCTGCCGCCCACCCTGATCGCCTCGGTCTACGGCATGAACTTCTCCTTCATGCCGGAGCTGCACTGGTCCTTCGGCTATCCCTTCGCCATCGGGCTGATGATCCTCTCGGCAATCCTTCCTTACGTCTATTTCAAGCACAAAGGCTGGCTCTAAGCATTTTCGAGCGAAGTGGACACCGGTTCGCGTGAAGAAAATGGAAACCAGTTTCGGAAAAGATCACGCTCAGGCAAAAGCGTGATCCCGAAAAGTGGGAACCGGTTTTCGGAAAAGATCACGCTCAGGCAAAAGCGTGATCCCGAAAAGTGGGAACCGGTTTTCGGAAAAGATCACGCTCAGGCAAAGGATTAGAGCGTGATCCCTCCGCGCGGGCGGCAGGCCGCCGCTAGCGCGCCAGGCTGCGGTATTCGCGGTTGGGGCGCATGTCCACCGCGGAGGCCATCCGGTTCGACATGTTGAAGAAGCTCGCCACCGCCGCCACATCCCAGATATCGCGGTCGGTGAGGCCATGGCCGCGCAAAGCCTGGCGGTCCGCCTCCTCGATCTCGTGCGGCCGCTCCGTCAGCTTGACGGCGAAATCGAGCATCGCCTTGCGGCGCGGGTCGAGATCGGCCGCCCGGTAGTTCATCGCCATCATCTCGCCGAGCTCGGGATCATCCGACAGCTGCCGGACTGCGGCGCCGTGCGCCGTCAGGCAGTAGTAGCAGTGGTTTACCGAGCTCACCGCGACGGCGATCATCTCCCGCTCGAGCTTGCTCAGGTTCGAAGGGCCAAGCATCAGATCGTTATACATGTCCACAAAGGCTTGCAGCTTGGCCGAGTTGAACGCATAGGCCTTGAGCACGTTCGGCACGAAACCCAGCTTCTCCTCGCACTTGGCGAAATACGCTTCGAGCCGTTCGCCGAGGGGTCCCTCCGGTTGAAGATCGAGTGCCGTGATCCTGTTGCAGTCTGCTGCCATTCTCGAAACTCCCTGACCAATCGCTTTCGCAATGAGACTGGCAGCGGCCGCGGCGCCGATCAACGTCGATCAACTGCGCGTTTTTTGAGCAGGCGCGGCCAAGGCTGCCTACATTTTGGGCGCCCCCAGGGAAGGAACCGCGCGTCCGACTTTGCGACGAACCGGCAAGTCATTGTCCGACCACCCAATTTTCACAAATTCGACCTCTGGCACGAAGGTTGATTCCCAGCTGACGGTCATAGTGGGCGCAGCGGTCGATGGCCATCCGGCCACCGCCGGAGCGCAAAGGGGAAGTTCAAACAACCATGCAGCCAGTCAAGACGTTAGCGGCAAGCCTTGCCATTTTCGCCGCCATGCTCGCCATGCCGGTTCTGCCCGCCGCGGCACAGGACGCGGCGCCGGCCGCCAACTCCGGCGACACGGCCTGGATGCTCACCTCCACCGTCATCGTGCTGATGATGACCATTCCCGGCCTGGCGCTGTTCTACGGCGGGCTCGTCCGCAAGAAGAACGTCCTGGCGACGCTGATGCAGAGCTTCACCGCCTGCTGCCTGCTCACCATCGTGTGGATGGTCATCGGCTATTCGCTGGCCTTCACCGACGGCGGCGCCGTGAACCCATGGGTTGGCGGCCTCAGCAAGATGTTCCTTGCGGGCGTGGAAAAGGGATCGATCAGCGGCACCATCCCCGAGACCGTCTTCATGACGTTCCAGATGACCTTCGCCATCATCACGCCGGCCCTGATTTGCGGCGCCTTTGCCGACCGAATGAAATTCTCGGCGCTTCTGTGGTTTCTGGCCCTGTGGCTGATCATCGTCTATGCCCCGGTCACCCACTGGGTGTGGGGTGGCGGCTTTCTTGCCGGTGACGGTGTTCTCGATTTCGCCGGCGGCACGGTGGTCCACATCAATTCGGGCATTGCTGCGCTGGTGGCCGCGCTCGTGCTCGGCAAGCGCATCGGCTATCCCATCGAGGCCATGGTGCCCCACAATCTCGTGCTGAGCGTGACTGGCGCCTCCATGCTGTGGCTCGGCTGGTTCGGCTTCAATGCCGGCTCGGCGGTCGCGGCGAACGAAACCGCAGGCATGGCCATGGCCGTGACCCAGATCGCTGCGGCCGCCGCCGCGCTCGCCTGGATGTTTGCGGAATGGATCACCCACAAGAAGCCCAGCGTCCTCGGCATCATCTCCGGCGCGGTCGCCGGGCTGGTCGGCATCACACCGGCTGCGGGCTTCGTCGGCTTTGTCGGCGCGCTGTGGATCGGCATCGCCTGCGGCGTCGTGTGCTTCTGGGCGGCGACCAGTCTGAAGCGCGCCCTCGGCTATGACGATTCTCTCGATGTCTTCGGCATCCACGGTGTCGGCGGCATTGTCGGCGCGATCCTGACGGGTGTGTTCGCGGCCGAGGCCGTGGGGGGAACTCCTGGCGCCCTGGAGGGCAATATCGGCCAGATCTGGACTCAGATCTGGGGGGTTATCGCCACCGTCGTCTGGAGTGGCCTCGCCACCTTTGTCATTCTCAAGGTCATCGATCTGGCGATCGGCGTCCGTGTCAGTCGCGAGACGGAGATTGAAGGCCTCGACCTGAATCTGCACGGGGAAGTCGTTCCGTAACGTCGCAAAGGGCACCGTTGGCGATGCCCGTCGCAGCGGTGCGCGACCCGGCCCCGCGGAGCAAGCGCTCCAGCCGCCTTCGGCAAGAACACCGGCCAAGGCAGACGCTCGCCTCAGGCGGCAAGCTTTCCAGCAGCTTCCCGTCTGCCCGTCGGGGAAGCCCCAGGACTGGTTCCCCTTCCAGTCCTGGGGCTCGTTTCGGCGCCAGGAGCCCGCCGGCCCCACGTCGGCAAAACACCTCTCCTTAACCCGTTCTTAACCATACGCGCCGCATGCTTCCCCTTGGCCGAGGTGCTAAGGGATCTCCTTCTTGCCTGCTTGAGGATGTGAGCTGCGGCGCCAGAACGGCTCTCGCGACAAGGTGTGTTCTGCGTGCTCTCGCGCATGTGCCTTTCCGAGCTGCAAATGGTTGTGCAGGTGAAACGGGATGGCGCGAAAAAAGCCGTTAAACGCTGATAGTTCGCCGGTCCCGGCAAGGCTCAAGCTCTTCGTACGGAACCGGGTCTGCGAGCTGGGCGGGATCGTTCTGCTCGCCAGTGCCATCATGTTGGCGCTGAGCCTTGCGAGTTGGTCCGTCAACGATCCCAGCCTCAATCATGCCGTCGACACGCCACCCGCGAACTGGCTCGGCTATCCCGGAGCAATCACGGCGGATATGGCCATGCAGCTTCTGGGGCTAGCGGTCATCGTCCTGCTCACGCCCGCTATAGCTTGGGGAACGCTGCTCCTCAGCCACCGCACCATCGACCGGGTCGGCAAGCGCCTGCTGAGCTGGCTCGTCGCCACTCTGCTGGGTGCCGGCATGTTCACGCTGATGGTCCGCCCGAGCAGCTGGCCCTTGCCAACTGGCCTTGGCGGGCTCTCCGGCGATCTGATTGGCGAATCGCTGGCCGCCGTGCTCGGCTTCTTTCTCGGCGAGGCGCTTGGCTCGGTCCTCGCCGGCCTCGCCCTGAGCCTGGCGACGGCAAGCGCCCTCTGCCATGCCTGCCTCGTGGACACCGAGGCCGTGCTTCGGCTGGCGCGACTGTTCGGCGACGGCACCTATGAGGCGGTCGAGCGCATTGTGGGGGGCATCTCCCACCTCCTGCTGCGTGGCCAGAGCCTGCTCAGCCGGGGCCAGCGCCAAGCCTTCATCACGCCGGCGCCCATCGCCATGGCGGCAGGAAGCGGCCCCATGCTGCGCGATGAAGCCCCCGAACGCGGCATGCTGCGCTATGCGCGCTCGGCCGTGGAGGTCCTCAGGAAGCGCATGTCCGCCGCCGGCGCCGGCTATGGCGACGACGACCTGCCGGAGATGTTCGTTCGCGCTTCAGGCAAGCGCCTCGAGCCGCTCCTCGTACACGCCTATGACGGGCTCAGCCATGGCACCGAGGCGGACAACGGCTCGATCGACGGCAACTATGCGGTTCTGTCGGAAGATTATGACGAGGCGGACGGCCCTTCCTCGTCGGACCGGCACATGGTCACCCGTGCCAGGGCGCAGCTGAAGCCGGGGCGCCGGGCCCGCAGGGAAGCGCAGCCGTCGTTTCCCTTCGCTGAGGAAAAGGACTTTGAGCTGCCGCCGCTCGCCCTCCTGGCCGAGCCAAAGCAGCAGCGTCGTGGTGCCGACCTCACTGACGACGCGCTTCAGCAGAACGCGCGCATGCTCGAGGGCGTGCTGGACGACTTCGGCGTGCGCGGGCAGATCATTCAGGTCCGCCCCGGGCCTGTGGTGACCCTGTACGAGCTCGAACCCGCCCCGGGCATCAAATCGTCCCGGGTCATCGGCCTTGCCGACGATATCGCCCGCTCCATGAGCGCCATCTCGGCGCGCGTGGCCGTCGTACCCGGCCGCAACGTCATCGGCATCGAGCTGCCGAATTCCCGCCGCGAGACCGTCTATCTGCGCGAGCTGCTCGCCTCCGAGGCCTTCGAGAAGACCAATCAGGACCTTGCCCTTGCCCTGGGCAAGAACATCGGCGGCGAGCCGGTCTTTGCCGACCTTGCGCGCATGCCCCACCTGCTCATTGCCGGAACGACCGGGTCCGGTAAATCGGTGGGCATCAACACGATGATCCTGTCGCTGCTCTACCGGCTGCCGCCGGACAAGTGCCGCCTGATCATGATCGACCCCAAGATGCTGGAGCTGTCGATCTACGAGGGCATCCCGCATCTCCTCACCCCCGTGGTCACCGATCCGCACAAGGCCGTTATCGCCCTCAAATGGGCCGTGCGCGAGATGGAAGACCGCTACCGCAAGATGTCGAAGGTAGGCGTCCGCAACATCGACGGCTTCAACAGCCGGGTCGAGCAGGCCCAGCGTAAGGGTGAGAGCCTGACCCGCGTGGTGCAGACCGGCTTTGACCCCGAAACCGGGGAGCCGATCTACGAGCAGGAGGAGATGCCCCTCGCGCCCCTGCCCTTCATCGTGGTGATCGTCGACGAGATGGCCGATCTCATGATGGTGGCGGGCAAGGAGATCGAGGGCGCGATCCAACGGCTCGCGCAGATGGCGCGGGCCGCTGGTATCCACCTTATCATGGCGACCCAGCGCCCCTCGGTGGACGTGATCACCGGCACCATCAAGGCCAATTTCCCCACCCGCATCAGCTTTCAGGTGACATCGAAGATCGATAGCCGCACCATTCTGGGCGAGCAGGGCGCCGAGCAGCTGCTCGGCCAGGGCGATATGCTGTATATGGCCGGCGGCGGCAGGATTACCCGCCTTCATGGTGCCTTTGTTTCGGATCAAGAGGTGGAAAGCATCGTCGACTACTTGAAATCACAAGGAGCGCCTGAATATCTGCAGGACATCACGGAGGAGATCGAGAGCGACAGCGCGGCAGCGCCAATGGACGATGCCGGGCCTTTGGAGGACTCCGATGACATCTATGCCCAGGCGGTGGCGGTGGTTCTGCGCGACCGGAAGGCGTCGACGAGCTACATCCAGCGCCGGCTGCAGATCGGCTACAATCGCGCGGCCTCGCTGGTCGAGCGGATGGAACAGGAAGGCATCATCAGCCCCGCCAATCATGCCGGCAAGCGCATGATCCTGGTGGGTGAAGGCCGGGATGCCGAGGACTAGCGGATTGAGCGGCAGCGGCTTTCTGCCGCAGTTTGATGCCGCCACTGTCGGATCGACCGAATGGAGCAAGAAACGGCCATGTTCACCATTGCCACCCGGCGTGCTTCGCGCGCCATCAGATGTGTTTTTGCTGCGGCGCTGGCCGTCGGGGCGTTTGCCCTGACCGGCGGAGGTCTCGTCGTTGCCGAAGCGGAAGCGGCAGCGCCCAGCCAGCTGAGCCCCGAGCAGATCAAGTCCGTTCAAGGGGTGTCGGACTATTTCAATCGGTTCTCCCACATCCAGGGCGAGTTCGTTCAAGTGGGGCCGAAAGGCCATGTCTCGCAGGGCCTGTTCTACATCAGCAAGCCCGGCAAGCTGCGCTTCGAATATGCGCCGCCCAATCCGTTCCTCGTGGTCGCCGATGGCAGCTATGTGATTGTCGCCAATAAGAAAAACGAGAAGACGGATTACTATCCGCTGTCCAAGACCCCGTTGCAGCTCGTGCTTGCTCCGAAGGTCAATCTCCTGCAGGAAGCCAAGGTGGTCGACGTGCAGCGCCAGGACCATCTCGTGGCGATAACGCTGGAGGACAAGTCGGCCTTCGTGCCCGGCCAGCTTATTCTGGTATTCGACGAGCAGAAGCCGGAGCTCGTCCAATGGATCATTGTGGATGGCGACGGCAACCGCACGACCATCTCCCTGTCCAATATCACCACCGACGTGGCGCCTGATCCGAAGCTTTTCGTCTTCAACGCGCCGCGAAAGATCGAAATGCGCGACAGCCGCTGATTTAATTTGGGACAAAAATCAAGGGCCTAATCGCTCCGCGAAGGGAAACTTCACCTAATCACGAATTTTTTTTCGTGGTAGTGATTGAAACGCAACAGCGACTGCGCCATTTATTGGGTGTAGCGGTTGTTCCCCCTCTCTCTCACACGATGGCCAAACTGCCCCCCGCTCGATTGGCCATAGGAACAGCTGCTAAGCGTCGGTATCCCCTCCCGACGCAAAAGCGCACAAGCGCTGGGCGCCCGGGCCCCCGACCGGGCGCCCTTTTCATTTCCGGCAGGGGCTTTTCTTCCACATTGCGCGCCTGCCACTGTGCGACTAGACCTCTGGCATCGTGAGGTCGCGTAGGGATTTAGCTCGCACAATGCATCTCAAGATCGCCACCTGGAACATCAACTCCGTACGCCTGCGCATCGGCCTGGTCGAACGCTTCCTTGCCGAGCACCAGCCCGATATCCTCTGCCTTCAGGAAATCAAGTGTCCCGACGGCAACTTTCCGGCGAAGGCCTTTCACCGCCTGGGCTACCCGCACATCGCCCTGCGCGGCCAGAAGGGCTATCACGGCGTCGCGACCGTCGCAAAGATGCCGTTCCTGGATGTCACCCACCGTCTCTTCTGCGAAAGGGACGACGGGCGCCATATCTCCGTGGCCGTTCCCGGAGCAAGCGAGCCGATCGTTGTCCACAACTTCTATGTGCCCGCAGGGGGAGACGAGCCGGACCCGGTCATCAACGAGAAGTTCGCCCACAAGCTCGCCTTCCTCAAGGAAATGCGGGGCTGGTTTGCCGACGCGGCGGCCCATCCCCTGCCGATGATCATGGTGGGCGACCTCAATATCGCGCCGCTTGAGACCGACGTGTGGTCGCACAAGCAGCTGCTGAAGGTGGTCAGCCACACGCCCATAGAGGTCGAGCACTTGGACGCGGTGCGCGCCGCGCATGACTGGGTCGATCTGGTGCGCTGTCATATCCCGCCCGCCGAAAAGCTCTATACATGGTGGAGTTATCGCGCCCGTGACTGGCAGGCCGCCAATAAGGGACGCCGCCTCGATCATATCTGGGCAAGCCGCAGGCTTGAGCAGAGCTGTATCGGGGCAACCGTGCTCCGCGATGCGCGCGGCTGGCCGCAGCCGTCCGACCACGTCCCGGTGATTGCGGAATTTGCTTTCGCCTAAACCGGGGAGCCCGGCTGCTGGGAGAAGAATGCGCCGAGCCGCGTGGTGATGTTGTCGGCAACCTCGCGAGCGGCGCGCTCTATGGCATTGCGGTAGGCCTGCAGGTTTGCGAACTCGGAGGGCACCCTGTCGTAAGACACGCGGGAGAACGTATCGCCGGTCAGGATGCGCTTGCCGGTGGATAGATCGATCAACGTATAGACCGCGGATAGCGTATAGGCCCGGCGGTTTACGTCGGTGTTCCTCTCGACCGAGATGTCGAACTCGCTCTCAGTGAGCACGAATTCCAGACGGTATCGCTCGGGCTGGCCCTGGCCGACCGGGGCGATGTTGTTGAGCAGCGCATTGCGGACCAGCTGGCCGACCCGCGTATCGTGCTCCGCCACCTCCACGCCGGCGAGGGTGGCGGCAACTGAAGAGCCATCCGCCCGCGTCGCATACATCGGCTGAAACCCGCAGCCCGAGATGAGAAGGCCGGTCAAACCGATGGCCACGGCGAGTGCCGCTCGCGCGCGATGTTTCCCCAAAACCTTTCCCCTCTGCTTCGATCCGTCGGGCTGCCCGGCCCGGTTCACAGCACGAGATCACGCAAGTCATACCACCACGTTGACGATCCGGTCCGGCACGATGATCACCCGCCGCACCGGCTTGTCGCCGATGGCGCGGCGCACATTATCGAGCCTCAACGCGGAGGCTTCAATCTCATCCTTCTGCGCGCCGCGCGGAATGGTGAGATCATCACGCCGCTTGCCGTTAACCTGCACGGCAATGGTTATCGTATCCTCCACGAGCAGCGCCGGATCCGCATCCGGCCATCGCACCGTTGCCAGCATCTCCTCATGGCCCAGCACCTTCCAGCATTCCTCCGTCAGGTGCGGCATCATGGGATTGGCGATCTGCACCAGAATGTCCGCGGCCTCCCGCAGCGCCCAGGCAAGGTCGGCCGCTGGCGCCCCGTCGGTGCGCACCGCGCCCTGCAGGGTGTTGACCAGCTCATAGATGCGGGCGATCGCCCGGTTGAACCGCAGGCCCTCGATGTCCTGGCACACCGCATGGAGGGCCCTATGCGCGGCCTTGCGAATCTCCATCGCCTGCGGGCTGAAGCTTTCCGGCATCGCGGCACCCGCCGCCGTGGTCTCCGCGATTTCGTTGACCACGCGCCACAGGCGCTGCACGAACCGGTGGGCGCTCTCCGCCCCCGCCTCGGTCCACTCGATGTCGCGCTCCGGCGGCGTATCCGAAAGCATGAACCAGCGCGCCGTATCGGCGCCGAACTGCGCGATGATGTTCTCCGGATCGACCACGTTGCGCTTCGACTTCGACATGGATTCGACCGGTCCGACTGTCACCGGCGCGCCGGTCTTGGCGTGCACGGGGCCGTTCTCGCCGAACCTCACCTCTTCCGGGTAGAGCCAGCGGCCATGCGCGTCCTTGTAGGTCTCGTGGCACACCATGCCCTGGGTAAACAGGCCGGTGAATGGCTCGTCCAGATGAATATGGCCCGTGCGCCTCATGGCCCGCACGAAGAAGCGCGAATAGAGCAGGTGCAGGATCGCATGCTCGACGCCGCCGATATACTGGTCGACCGGCATCCAGTAGTGAGCGGCCGCTTGGGTGACCGGTACGTCCGCGTGCGGCGAGCAGAACCGCGCGAAATACCAAGAGGAATCGATGAACGTGTCGAAGGTGTCTGTCTCGCGCTGGGCGTCCGTCCCGCAGCGCGGGCATTTCACATATTTCCAAGTGGGATGGTGGTCGAGCGGATTGCCCGGCTTGTCGAAGCTCACGTCCTCCGGCAGCACCACCGGCAGCTGTTCCTTCGGCACCGGCACCATGCCGCAGTCCGGGCAATGAATGACCGGCACCGGGCATCCCCAGTAGCGCTGACGGGAGACACCCCAGTCGCGCAGCCGGAAATTGACCGTGCGCTGGCCAGTTCCCGCCGCCTCCATGCGGCGGGCGACCTCGGCCTTGGCCTCGGGCACGCTCATGCCGTTGAGGAAATCGGAATTGATCAGCACCACCGACTCGCCTTCCGTATCGAGGAAGGCCTCGTCGCCGATGCTGAACGTGGCGGGATCGGCGTCTCGCGGCGCCACCACCGGTATGACGGGCAGGCCATACTTGCGGGCGAAATCGAGGTCGCGCTGGTCATGGGCAGGGCAGCCGAAGACCGCACCCTCCCCATAGCCCATCAGCACGAAATTGGCCGCATAGACCGGCAGCCGCACATCGGCCCGGAACGGATGCCGCGCATAGATGCCGAGGGGCATACCGCGCTTCTCGGCCCGCTCGATCGCCTCCTCGGCGGTGCCGAGCGCTGCGCATTCCGCGCGGAATGCCGCAACCTCCGGCGAACGTTCCGCCAGTGCCCGCGTCAGCTCGTGGTCGGCCGCAACCGCACAGAAGCTCGCCCCGAAGATCGTGTCATGGCGCGTTGTATAGACCGTGAGCCGCTCATCCAGCGGCGTTCCGTCCTCCCGCTCCAGCGCGAAGGAAAAGCGCAGGCCTTCGGACCGCCCGATCCAGTTGCGCTGCATGAGCCGCACCTTGTCCGGCCACTGGTCGAGAGTATCGAGCGCATCCAGAAGTTCCTGGGCATAATCGGTGATCTTCAGGAACCACTGGGCAAGCTCCCGCTTCTCGACCGGCGCCCCGGAACGCCAGCCCTTACCATCGATCACCTGCTCATTGGCCAGAACCGTGTGGTCGACCGGGTCCCAGTTCACCATGGAAACCTTGCGCTCGACCAGCCCGGCCTCCATGAAATCCAGGAACATCGCCTGCTCGTGCCGGTAATATTCCGGATCGCAAGTCGCAAGCTCCCGGCTCCAGTCGAGCGAGAGGCCCATCAGCTTCAGCTGACGGCGCATGGTGTCGATATTCTCGTAAGTCCAAGTGGCGGGATGGACTTGGCGCTCGATGGCCGCGTTTTCCGCCGGCATGCCGAAGGCGTCCCAGCCCATGGGATGCAGCACGTTGAAACCCTTGGCCCGCTTGTACCGGGCCGTGACGTCGCCCATGGTGTAATTGCGCACATGCCCCATATGGATGCGCCCCGACGGGTAGGGGAACATCTCGAGCACGTAGTATTTCGGCCTGTCGGAAGTCTCGCTGGCCTCGAAGCAGCGGCTTTCCTCCCATTGCTTCTGCCAAAAGGGCTCGCTTACACGCGGGTTGTAGCGTTCCATCAGGATCGGGCCTTGTCTCGTGCCGCAGAATGTTTAGGAAAAGGCGGCGTGGCTGCTCGACTTACACGGACTTTATGGGCCTCGCAAGTCGCGCCTGCAGCCGTTTGGCCGCAAGGGCTATATGTTGGGAGATCGCCGTGACGGTTCAATCCGGCTCCATTGCTCATCCGGGCCTTGCCGACGTGGTCGCCAGGATGGACTCAGCGCTCAAGGCGGCAGGTCGCCCTGTAGGGGACGCGACCCTGATTGCCGTATCCAAGACCTTCGGGCCCGAGGAGATCGTGCCGGTGATCGAGGCCGGCCAGCGCGTGTTCGGCGAAAACCGCGTGCAGGAGGCCAAGGCGAAATATCCTAGCTTGCGCAAGCGCTACCCGGATCTCGAGCTTCACCTGATCGGACCCTTACAGACCAACAAGGTGAAGGAGGCGGTCGCCCTCTTCGATGCCATTCACACGGTCGATCGGCCGAAGCTCGCCGCCGAACTGGCCAAGGAGATGCAAAAGCAGAACCGCCATCCCCGGTTGTTCATACAGGTCAATACAGGAGCCGAGCCGCAGAAAGCGGGTGTCCTGCCGGACGAGGCCGATGCCTTCATCGCTCAATGCCGGGAACAGTTCGGGCTGGAGACCGCGGGGCTCATGTGCATCCCGCCGGTGGACGAGGAGCCCTCGCTCCATTTCGCCCTGCTGGACAAGATAGCCAAGCGTAACGGCATCAAGAACCTGAGCATGGGCATGAGCGGCGATTTCGAGACGGCGATCGCCTTCGGGGCCAACTATATCCGCGTCGGCAGCGCCATTTTCGGCGCGCGCGCCTACCCCGCCACCGACCACGCCTGACCTCCCGTGTCGCAATCGGGCAAGGGCCGGTCGCTCATCCTTGTGCCGTGAGCTTCACCGCCCCTATTCTTCAGGCAATCGGCTGGAGTTTTAGCAAGGGCGGTTCCCATGAAGAGCCAGGCACGGGTGGTGGTGATCGGCGGCGGGGTGGTGGGTGTCTCGACCCTCTACCACCTCGCCAGGAAAGGCTGGTCGGACGTGGTGCTGGTCGAGCGCAAGGAGCTCACCTCCGGCTCAACCTGGCATGCGGCCGGCCTCCTGCCTCTGTTCAACATGAGCTACTCGGTTGGCCAGATCCACAAATACTCGGTCGGCCTCTACAAGACCCTCGAGCAGGAGACCGGTCAGCACGTGGGCTTTGCCCAGGTCTCCAACATCCGCCTGGCGCGCACCCGCGATCGCTGGGACGAATACATGTATTACGCCGGTATTGCCAAGACCATCGGCGTCAACGTCAATCTGCTCACCCCCGAGCAGGTGAAGGAAACCTGGCCCCTCGCGGTCACCGACGGCCTGATCGGCGCCATCCAGCACCCGGACGATGGCTATATCCAGCCGGCAGATCTCACCCAGGCTCTGGCCCGCGGCGCCCGTAGCCGCGGCGCAGAGATCTACCGCTATACCACCGTGATCGGCATCGAGCAGAAGCCGAACGGGGAATGGCTGATAAGGACCGACAAGGGCGACATCACCGCGGAGCATGTGGTTTCCGCCACCGGCAACTTCGCCCGCAAGACCGGCGCCATGGTGGGCTTGGACATACCGGTCATTCCGGTTCAGCATCAATATATCGTCACCGAGCCGCACCCGGCCATCCGCGAGCGCCAGGCCGCAGGTCTGCCCGAGATGGGCGTGCTGCGCGAATCCGACAGCTCCTGGTACATGCGCGAGGAGAATGGCGGCCTCCTTCTCGGGCCCTACGAGGTGGGCGCGCCGGCCTGCTATGTGGATGGCCCGGGGGAGGATTCCGAGTATGAGCTGTTCCAGGAGGACCTGGAGCGACTTGAGCCCCATATCGAAACCGCCATTGCGCGGGTGCCGGCCTTTGGCGAGGTCGGCATCAAGAAGGTCTATAACGGGGCGATCGCCTACACACCCGACGGCTCGCCCATTATCGGCCCGGCTTGGGACCTCAAGAACTTCTGGCTGAACGAGGGTCATTCCTTCGGTGTGACCGCCGCCGGCGGCGCCGGCTGGCAACTGGCGGAATGGATGGTGGAGGGCGAGCCCTCCATCGACATGATGGGCGTCGATCCGCGCCGCTTTGGGCCCTATGCCACCCGCGGCTACCTCAAGGAGAAGAACGAGGAAGCCTATGCCAATGTGTTCACGGTGCACTACCCCGACGAGGAGCGCGCCGCCGCCCGGCCGCTCAAGCGCGCGCCCTGCTATGACCGGATGAAGGCGCTGGGCGCGGTGTTCGGCTCCGTCTATGGCTGGGAGCGGCCAAACTGGTTTGCGCCGGCGGATGTGAGCCTCACCGAGGCCGACCTGAACAAGCCGGACACGCTGCTGCGCGAGAATCACCCGCCGGTAGGGCCGGGTGACCCCATTCGCGAGAAATGGAGCTTCCGCCGCTCGAACTATTTCGAGCATGTGGGCCGCGAAGCACGCCATGTGCACGAGAAGGTGGGCCTGCTCGATATGTCGGCCTTTGCCAAGTTCGAGGTCTCAGGGCCGGGCGCCGAAGCTTGGCTCGACTATCTCGTGGCCAACCGCATCCCGAAAAAGATAGGCCGCATCGCCTTGACGCACATGCTGTCGCTGAATGGCGGCGTGCGTTCGGAATTCACCGTCTATCGCTCCGGTCCGCAAAGCTTCTATCTCGTGTCTGCCGGTGCCTATGAACGGCATGACTACGACCATCTGCAGAAGTTGCTGCCAAAAGACGGCAGCGTGCGGCTGAACAAGGTGACGACCCAGTACGGCGTGCTGGTGTTGGCCGGCCCGCGATCGCGCGATGTGCTGGCCAAGCTCACCGACACGGACCTCTCGAACGAGGCATTCCCCTGGCTGACCGGCAAGCCGATCAATGTGGACATTGCCTCGGCGCTGGCCATCCGCGTCAATTTCGTAGGCGAACTGGGCTGGGAGCTGCACCACCCGATCGAGATGCAGAACACCATTTTCGATGCGGTTATGGCCGCCGGGGCCGAGTTCGACATCAGGCCCTTCGGTATCCGCGCCATGGATAGCCTGCGGTTGGAGAAGTCATACCGGCTCATCCCGCGCGAGCTCTCGATTGAATATTCCGCCCTCGAATCGGGTCTCCACCGGTTCGTGAGCCTGAACAAGGGTGACTTCATCGGCCGCAACGCCCTTGCCGAGTGGCAGGCCCGCGGCTTCCGCAACCAGCTCGTGACCCTGGAGGTGCACGACGTGACCGACGCCGACGCCCGCGGCTCGGAGCCGATCTACAGAGATGGCAAGCTGGTCGGCCGGGCGACCTCCGGCGGCTACGGTTGGCGCCTTGGCAAGTCGCTGGCCATGGCCATGGTGCCGCCGGACATGGCGGAGGTCGGCAACACGTTCGACATCGAAATCCTCGGCAAACGCCACGGGGCCACGGTCATACCCGACTCTCCCTTCGACCCCGACAACGAACGCCTACGCGCCTGATCCACCGGAAACACCTCCGCGTCGGCGGAAATGTTTCACGTGAAGCACGCGCGTGATCCCCTTGCGTGGCCCGGCCCAGGCATCGGCCACGCCTGCCGCTCGTTTCGGCTCCGATTCAGGCGCTCTTCTTGGTGTTGGCGCGGTTGTTGACGAGATCCTCCACCACCGACGGATCCGCCAAGGTGGAAGTATCGCCCAGATTGGCGAAATCATCCTCCGCGATCTTGCGCAGGATGCGGCGCATGATCTTGCCGGACCGGGTCTTCGGCAGGCCCGGCGCGAACTGAATCACGTCTGGTGACGCGATGGCGCCGATCTCGTTCCGCACCCACTGCCTGAGCTCCGCCCGAAGTTCTTCGCTACCCTTCTCCCCGGCCATCAGGGTCACGTAGCAATAGATGCCCTGGCCCTTGATCTCATGGGGGAAGCCGACCACGGCGGCTTCTGACACCTTGGGATGAGCGACCAGCGCCGATTCGATTTCCGCTGTGCCCATGCGGTGGCCCGAGACGTTGAGCACATCGTCCACCCGGCCGGTGATCCAGTAATAGCCGTCAGCGTCGCGCCGGCAGCCATCGCCCGTGAAATACTTGCCCTTGTAGGTCGAGAAGTAGGTCTGCACGAACCGGTCGTGATCACCATACACAGTGCGCATCTGCCCCGGCCACGAGTCGAGAATCACCAGGTTGCCCTGCGCTTCTCCCTCCAGGATCTTGCCGTCGCTGTCGAGCACCGCCGGCCTGATGCCGAAGAAGGGCAGGGTGGCCGACCCCGCCTTCAGATCGATTGCACCGGGCAGCGGGGAGATCAGGATGCCGCCCGTCTCAGTCTGCCACCAGGTGTCGACGATCGGGCAGCGTCCATCTCCCACCACCCGGTAATACCACTCCCAAGCTTCGGGGTTGATCGGCTCGCCCACGGTGCCGAGCAGTCGCAGGCTCTGCCGGCTCGTGCCTTTGACGAATTGATCGCCCAGGCCCATCAGCGCGCGAATGGCCGTGGGCGCCGTGTAGAAGATGTTGACCTTGTGCTTGTCCACCACCTGCCAGCAGCGCGAAGCATCGGGATAGGTCGGCACGCCCTCGAACATCAGGGTCGTGGCGCCGTTGGCAAGAGGGCCGTAAACGATATAGCTATGCCCGGTGACCCAGCCCACGTCAGCCGTACACCAGTAGATGTCGTCCTCGTGATAGTCGAAGACGTACTGATGGGTCATCGACACATAGACGAGATAGCCGCCGCTGGTATGCAGCACGCCTTTCGGCTTGCCGGTCGAGCCGGACGTATAGAGGATGAACAGCGGATCCTCCGCATTCATCTCTTCCACCGGGCAGTCGGCCGCAGCCTTCGCATATTCCTCGTGATACCAGATGTCGCGGCCGTTGTTCCAGGCGATCGGCGCTCCCGTGTGGCGCACCACCAGCACCTTCTCGCCGCCCGCCGTCTTTTCCAGCGCCTTGTCGGTATTGGCTTTGAGGGGGATCTTCCGGCCGGAGCGGATGCCCTCATCCGCCGTGATCACGAATTTCGAATCCGCGTCCATGATGCGGCCGGCCAGCGAATCCGGTGAGAAACCGCCGAACACCACCGAATGGATGGCGCCGATCCGCGCGCAGGCCAGCATCGCATAGGCCGCCTCGGGGATCATCGGTAAATAGATCGTCACCCGATCACCCCGGCACACCCCATTCGCCTTCAGCACATTGGCGAATTTGCACACTTCCGCATGCAGCTGGCGGTAAGTGATATGCTTGCTGTCCTTGGGATCATCCCCCTCCCAGATGATTGCTACTTTGTCGCCGCGCGTCTCCAGATGCCGGTCGACACAATTGGCGCACACATTGAGCGTGCCGTCCTCGAACCATTTGATCGAAACATCGGGATAGCCGTAGGAGACGTTCTTCACCTTGGTGTAGGGCTTGATCCAGTCGAGGCGCCGGCCCTGCTCGCCCCAGAACGCCTCAGGATCCCGAATCGAGGCCGCATACATCTCCTCATACTTCTCGCGGTTGATGAACGCGCGCTGCTTCCAGCGATCCGGGACCGGGTAGAGCTTTTGGTCCGTCATTCCACTTCCTCCCGACGGGCTTCTTTCCCCACAATAATGAGGCGGCCGTGCCGCCAGGGCAAGTCATGCTCTCGGCTGATCGGCCCGTTGCGCGAACCGCCAAACCGCCGCGCGCTTGATTTCCGCATCTTCCAGATCGCGGCTGACCGGCACCTGATATTCGATCAGCTTCTCCAGGCGATCGCGCGGAAGATAGCTGCGGCCGGGGTCGCCGATCAACACCACGGCCCCTTCTGCCGCATAGCCGTCAAGCCAGGCAATCACCCTCTCGGCCATGGGGCGCTCATAGCAGACGTCCCCCGCGAGCACGACCTGGTAAGGTTCTCGCGCCAGGCTCAAGAGATCCCTCGCATCGGTGGTGACGTCAACGCCGTTGGCCCGCGCATTCAGCCGGATGGCGATCTCGGCATAGCCGTCGATCTCAGCAGCTGTCACCGCCGCCGCGCCAGCCATGGCCGCCGCAATGGCGACGATCCCCGAGCCCGCGCCGAAATCCAGCACGCGCTTGTCCCGAACGAGCACCGGATTGTCCAGAATATAGCGCGCGAGGGCCTGGCCCCCCGCCCAAGCAAACGCCCAGAACGGCGGCGGCAGGCCCATTTCGCCCAGTTCTTCCTCCGTCTTGCTCCACAGCGCCAGAGCCTCATGGGCAAGGTGAAGCCGCAGGGCCGGCACATGCGGCACCGGCAACAGCACGGTGTTATCGCGAATGAACGCCTCGCGGGCAGCCGGATCGGTCCGCTGCAACGGGGAATGTGCGGCCTCGTCTCGCGAGGCGCCGGTCACGGCCGCCGCAAGAGCATCAGAACTCGCGCTCCACCATCAGCTTCTTGATCTCGGCGATGGCCTTGGCCGGGCTGAGATGCTTCGGGCAGGTCTGCGCGCAATTCATGATGGTATGGCAGCGGTAGAGCCGGAATGGGTCTTGCAGCTGGTCCAGCCGTTCGCCTGTCGCTTCGTCGCGGCTGTCATTGATCCAGCGATAGGCCTGCAGCAGTGCGGCCGGCCCCAGGAAACGGTCGCTGTTCCACCAATAGCTGGGGCAGGCGGTCGAACAGCAGGCGCATAGAATACATTCATAGAGCCCGTCGAGCTGATTGCGATCCTCGGCGCTTTGCAGCCATTCCTTTTCTGGCTGCGGGCTGACCGTCTTCAGCCACGGCTCGATCAGCCGGTGCTGCGCATAGAAATTGGTCATGTCGGGAACCAGGTCCTTGATCACGGCCATATGCGGCAGCGGATAAATCTTGACCACCCCGTCGATCTCATCGATGGCCTTGAGACACGCCAATGTGTTGATGCCGTCGATATTCATCGAGCACGAGCCGCAGATGCCCTCGCGGCAGGAACGCCGGAACGTCAGCGTCGGGTCGATCTCGTTCTTGATCTTGATGATCGCATCCAGCACCATCGGCCCGCAGGCATCCAGATCGACGTAATAGGTATCCAGGCTGGGAGTCTTGCCCGCGTCCGGATCATAGCGGTAGATCTGGAACTCTTTCACCCGCTTGGCTGACGCCGGTTTCGGCCAGATCTTGCCTTTGGTGATTCTCGAGTTCTTGGGCAGTGTCAGCTGGACCATCTGGTCATCCGCATTGCTTTAAATTGGGGAATGCCTTGCGCCTCAATAGACCCGGGCCTTCGGCTTGATGTACTGCACTTCGTTGGTCATGGTGTAGGTGTGCACCGGGCGGTAGTCGATCCGCACCGCGCGTTTGTCCATGTCCGCCCACACCAGTGTATGCTTCATCCAGTTCACGTCATCCCGCTCGGGATAATCTTCCCGGGCGTGGGCACCGCGGCTTTCCGTGCGGTTGGCGGCCCCCTCGACGGTTACCACCGCCTGTCCGATCAGATTGTCGTATTCCAGCGTCTCGATGAGGTCGGTGTTCCAGATCAGCGAGCGGTCGGTGACCCGGATATCGTCCGTTTCGGCCCAGATCTTGTTGATCTCGCGGCGGCCCTGTTCGAGCACCTCGCCCGTGCGGAACACCGCGCAATCGTTCTGCATGGTGCGCTGCATCTTGAGGCGCAGGGCGGCGGTTGGCGTGCCGCCCTGGGCGTAGCGGAACTTGTCGAGCCGCGCCAGCGCCTCTTCGCCCGCGTTTCGCGGCAGATCGGGCTGGGCCGAGCCCGGCTCGACCAGCTCGGCGCAGCGCAGCCCCGCCGCCCGGCCGAACACCACGAGATCGATCAGCGAGTTCGATCCCAGCCGGTTGGCCCCATGCACCGACACGCAGGCAGCCTCGCCAAGAGCCATTAACCCCGGCACGATGGCGTCGGGATCACCGCCACGCGGCGCGACCACTTCGCCGTGATAATTCGTGGGGATGCCGCCCATGTTGTAATGCACGGTGGGCAGCACCGGGATCGGCTCCTTGGTCACGTCCACCCCGGCGAAGATCTTCGCGCTCTCGGTAATGCCGGGCAGGCGCTGATGGATGATCTTCGGGTCGAGATGTTCCAGATGGAGGTGGATGTGGTCCTTGTGCGGCCCGACGCCGCGCCCCTCGCGGATCTCGATGGTCATGGAGCGCGAGACCACGTCGCGCGAGGCGAGGTCCTTCGCCGAAGGTGCATAGCGCTCCATGAAGCGCTCGCCTTCGGAATTGGTGAGATAGCCCCCCTCACCGCGCACGCCCTCGGTGATCAGCACGCCGGCGCCGTAGATGCCGGTCGGGTGGAACTGCACGAATTCCATATCCTGCAGCGGCAAGCCGGCCCGCAGCACCATGGCGTTGCCGTCGCCCGTGCAGGTATGGGCGGACGTGCAGGAGAAGTAGGCCCGGCCATAGCCGCCCGTGGCCAGGATTGTCTTGTGAGCGCGGAAGCGGTGGATCGTGCCGTCAGCCATGGACAGCGCCATCACCCCGCGGCACGCACCGTCCTCCATGATCAGATCGAGCGCGAAATACTCGATGAAGAACTCCGCCGAATAGCGTAGCGACTGGCCATAAAGCGTGTGCAGCATGGCGTGGCCCGTACGGTCGGCGGCTGCGCAGGTGCGCTGAGCCGGCGGCCCCTCGCCGAAATAGGTGGTCATGCCGCCGAACGGCCGCTGGTAGATGCGGCCATCCTCGGTACGGCTGAAGGGCAGGCCGAAATGCTCCAGCTCGTAGACGGCCTTGGGTGCCTGCCGGCAGAGATACTCGATCGCGTCCTGGTCGCCCAGCCAGTCCGACCCCTTCACCGTGTCGTACATATGCCAGCGCCAGTCGTCCGGCCCCATATTGCCGAGCGAGGCGGCAACGCCGCCCTGAGCGGCCACCGTATGCGAGCGCGTGGGGAACACTTTGGTGATGCAGGCCGTGCGCAGGCCGGCCTGCGAGCAGCCGAGAGTGGCGCGCAGGCCGGCGCCGCCGGCGCCGACCACCACCACGTCGAAGGTGTGGTCCGTTATGGGATAGGCGCGCCCGCCGATATTGAAGGACTTCGGAGCTGGGCCTGTGCCCTCGCCGTTTTGTCCGTTGCTGGCCATTCCTGTGATCCCAATCAGCTTGCTGTTGCGGCCGGCACGGCGGCCGGCGGCACCTGCGAAAGGTTTGCGCTTACGGCGATGCTGACGATGGCAAAGAGCGACACCAGCGCCACGGCGATCGAGAAGAAGGTGTTGGCCAGCAGCGCCAGCACCTTCAGCCCCTCGGAATGTACATAGTCCTCGATGATCACCTGCATGCCGAGGCGCATGTGATAGGTCACCGACAGAATGAGGGCGATGAGGGCGATCGCGGCCAGGGGATGGCCCACCCAAGCCATCATCTCGGCGCGGGTTGCGCCGATATTCGCCACGATGGTGACGGCGCCGAACAGCACGAGCGGAATATTCGCGATGGCCGTGATGCGCTGCCACACCCAATGATCGGTACCGCGATGGGCCGCGCCCAGGCCGCGCACCCGTGCGAGAGGTGTTCTGATCCTCATGCCCTCATCCTCTCAGGAGGTAGATGCCGGCCCAGACGAGCAGGGTGAGCCCGAGCGAGCCGATCAGCGTCAGCCAGGCAATGAGGCTGGCGGAGCGCCGGTCCATGGCTTGCCCCGTGTCCCAAATCAGATGGCGGATGCCGCCCAGCATGTGGTGGATCTCGGTCCAGGTATAGCCGAACAGGATGAGCAGGCCGAGCCACGACCCGAAGAACCACTGGGCAGCCTCGAACGCCCGGTCGCTGGTGGCCGCTGCCAAAAGCCACCAAGCCAGCAGCGCGGTGCCGAAATAGAGCGCCCCGCCGGTGATGCGATGGGCGATCGACATCATCATGGTGATCCATGGGCGGAAGATCTGCAGATGGGGCGAGAGGGGGCGGTCCACTGTCCTCATGGTCATCCGGTCTGGAGGCTTGCATCACCCACGGGAATGTGAGCGACGTTTTCGTTTAGAACTGGTCTCAACTCAAGTCAAATTGGGGAGCCGGCTTATGCAATTCTCGCAATCCTCGCATGTGCGCGGTCAGCAGGGAATTAACGCCCAGTAATCAAGCTCGAGGATAACGCCATCCTCGTGTCCTTGGTCCGTCTTGCCCGGGAAATCGGAACAGGGCCTGTCGCACGTCGCGAAAGTCACGATGCGGAGCGCGCCGACATCCTGCCGTTCGGGCAGAGGCTGCCGGTCGACGATCTCCGACCAGGCATAGACGGTGCCGCCGGCAAACAGCGGTGCCACATGCCGTCCACCATTGATCGCGGCGATGTGGAAGGCATTTGCCAGGCCGTTGAAGGATAAGGCCCGGGCGAGCGAGATGACGTGGCCGCCATAGATCAGCCGGCGTCCGAACCGCCCCTTCGCTTCCGAATGCTGGTTGAAATGGACCTTGGCCGTATTCTGATAGAGCCGAGTGGCCAGCATGTGCTCGGCTTCTTCCACGGTCATGCCGTCCACGTGGTCGATGCGCTCGCCGGCCGAATAGTCCGCCCAGCGCGCGCTCGAGCCCGAGAGGGCGTCATCCCACTGCCGGCCCGCGATCTGGGGCAGCGCATGGCCGAACGCAGTCGGCGCAACCGCCGGGGCGAGCTGCGGCACGCTCTGCTCGCCCACTTGCGACCTTTCATCGCGCTTTCGCACCATCACCCACCGAATGTAGCTCAGCACCAGCTCGCCATGCTGGTTGAAGCCCTCGGATCGCACATAGATGACACCCGTCTTGCCGCTGGATGTCTCCTTGAGCCCGATCACCTCCGATTGCGCCGACAGGGTGTCGCCCGTGAATACGGGGCGGGTGAACCGGCAATCCGCATAGCCGAGATTAGCCACCGCATTGAGCGAGATGTCCGGCACGGTCTTGCCGAAGACGATGTGGAACACGAGCAGGTCGTCGACCGGACGACGCGGATAGCCCACCGCTTTGGCGAAGGCATCGGACGACTGCACCGCGAAGCGCGCGCCATAGAGCGCCGTATAGAGCGCCGTATCGCCCTCGGTGACCGTGCGGGGCGTCGCATGCCGGATCACCTGGCCGATGCGGAAATCCTCGAAGAAGTTGCCCGGGTTGGTCTTCATCACGCGGCATCCCGCTCGGCGATGGCATCCGCCATGGCGACAACCCGGCGGGCGACCTCGCAATGCAGCCGTTCCACCATCCGTCCATCGAGCTCGATCGCCCCTTTCGCGGCATTCTCGGGCCGCTCGAACGCGGCAATGATCTTGCGCGCCGCCTCGATTTCGCTTTCGGCAGGACGGAACACCTCGTTCGCAACCTCGACCTGGCCAGGATGGATCAGCGTCTTGCCGTCGAAACCGAACAGGCGCCCCTGTCGGCACTCGGCCGCAAAGCCTTCCTCGTTGCGAAAATCGTTATAGACGCCGTCTATGACATCGAGACCATAGGCCCGGGCAGCCGCCACGCAGGTCATCAGCCACGGCACCATGGCGGCGCGGCCTTCGCCAAGGCCGGCGCGCGTCTCCTTGGCAAGATCGTTGGTGCCCATCACGAGGCACACGAGCCGGCTGCCGCCTGCCGCGGCCGCGATGGCGCCCGCATCCAGCATGGCGAGCGGCGTCTCCATCATGGCCCATAGCCGCACCTTGTCCGGCGCGCCCGCCTGATCGATACGGCCCGAGATCGCGCTTATATCCTCAGGACCGTTCACCTTGGGCAGCAGGATGCCGTCCGGCGAAGCAGCGATGGCCGCGGTGAGATCTTCCTCGCCCCACGGCGTGTCCAACCCGTTGATGCGGATGATCAGCTCGCGCCGGCCGTACCCTCCTCCGGTCACCGCCGCCGTGACTTGCTGTCGCGCCGACGCCTTGGCATCTGGCGCAACCGCGTCCTCGAGATCCAGAATCAAGGCATCGGCCGGGATCGACTTGGCCTTTTCCAAGGCGCGGCTGTTCGACCCCGGCATGTAGAGAACGCTGCGGCGCGGCCGGATGATCATTCAAAGAGCCCCCTTCCATTTTTCGCAAGTGCGTGACGGTAATAGATCAACGGACCGCATGCCAAGTGGCAAGGCAGCTCGGCCGTGCAGCTCTTAGACGGATTGACCAGTCATGACAGCGGATAGCACCTATTTCGATGTGGTGATCGTGGGTGGCGGCGTAATGGGCAGTGCCGCCGCCTACTTCCTGACCCATGAACCCCTGTTCACCGGGTCCGTTGCCATCATCGAACGGGACACGAGCTTTGCGGAATGCTCAACCGGGCGCTCGGCCGGCGGTCTGCGCCAGCAGTTCTCCACCCCGGAAAACATCGAGATGTCGCTTTACGGCCTGCAGTTCATCCGCAGGCTAAAAGAACGCTTCGGCCCCGATGCGGATGTGAGCTTCCGCGAGCAGGGCTATCTGATGCTCGCTTCGGAAACCGGCCTGGAGACCCTGCGGGAGAACGTGGAGCTGCAGCGCTCCTACGGTGCCGACATCGTGCTCTATAACGAGGCGGAGCTGCACGAGGCTTTTCCCTGGTTGTCGACCGAGGGCCTGGTCGCCGGCGCCTTCGGGCGCAGTGGCGAGGGTTGGCTCGATCCCTTCAGTCTGATGACCTTGATGCGCAAGGCTGCGCAGGCAAAGGGCGCATCCATGATCACCGGCACCGTGACGGGGTTCGCCATGAGCGATGGCCAGGTGGAAGCGGTCGAGCTGAGCGATGGCCGCAGGATCGGTTGCGGAACCCTCATCAATGCGGCGGGGGCCGATGCGGGCAAGGTCGGCGCCATGCTGAGCATCGAGCTGCCGGTCGAGCGGCGCAAGCGCTTCGTTTTCGTGTTCGACTGCCGCGATGCGCCTGGGCGCTGCCCGCTGACGATCGAGCCCACCGGCCTCTACTTCCGTCCGGAAGGTGCCCATTTCATCACCGGGCTCGGTCCCCTCGAAGGCGAATGGGATACTTCTGACCTTGAGGTCAATCACAACTGGTTCGAGGAGGAAATCTGGCCGCGCCTGGCGGCCCGGGTCTCGGCCTTCGAGGCCATCAAGCCGACCGGCGCCTGGGCCGGGTTTTATGACTACAACACGTTCGATCAGAACGCGATCATCGGCCGCCATCCCGATTTCGATAACCTCTACCTCATGAACGGCTCCTCCGGCCATGGCCTCCAGCACGGCCCTGCGGCGGGGCGTGCCATCAGCGAGCTGATCGTGCATGGAGCCTACCAGACGATAGACCTGTCGCGGCTGTCCTATGACCGTATCCGCCGGGGCGAGCCTCTGTTCGAGAAGAACGTTGTATGACCAGGGACGCGGTTGTCGGTGTAATCCTCGCCGGCGGCCGCGGTTCGCGCCTGGGCGGCGTGGACAAGGCACTGGTCGATCTCGGCGGCGAGCCGCTCATCGCCCATGGCATCCGCCGGCTTCAGCCGCAGGTGGCCGCCCTGCTCATCAACGCCAATGGCGATGCGCAACGGTTCCGTCAGTTTGGCCTCCCGGTCGTTCCGGATGAGAATCAAGCTTCGCGTGCCGGTCCCCTCGGCGGCCTTTTGGCCGGAATGCGGGCGACGAGCAGTTTAGTTCCGGATACGAAATGGCTGGTCAGCCTGCCCTGCGACACGCCCTTTCCTCCGGCCGACCTGGTCGAGCAGCTCCTGCGGTGCGCGGGCGACGCGCTGGTCATGCGCGCTGCATCGGGTGGCCGTGTGCATCACTTGGTCGCCGCTTGGCGCCTGTCGTTGTTCCGCGATCTGGAGCAGGCGATTGCCAGCGGAATGAGAAAGGTCGCGGCTTGGGTAAGCCGGCATGAGCCGCATGTCGGCACGGTCGAATTTCCAACTGAGCCCTTCGACCCGTTCTTCAACATCAACCGGCCGGAAGACCTCCGGCAGGCTGCACTGATCCTGTCTAGCCAACCCGAACGGCAGTCTCCGGTCCGCAGCGGCTGAGAAGGCTGAGCATATGGTCCCGGCGCAGCGCGATGCACCCTTCGGTCGGCGCATAGCCTGGGCGCGCCAAATGCATGAAGATCGCACTGCCCTTGCCCGGCACCACCGGCTCGTCGTTATAGCCGAGCACAATCACCAGGTCATAAAGATGGTCCTCGCGCCACATGGCCTCGGCGCTGGCCGGATAGGGCAGGCGCACCGGCCGGTTGTAACGACGGTCGCGAGGATCGTCGCACCAGCCATCATCCGGTGCGATCGCCCAAGCCTCAAGCCCGGTCACCGGCAAGGGCACCCGGTCGGGGCGGTAAAGCAGGAACCGCATAGGCCATAGGCCGATGGGGGTTGCCCCGTCGCCCTCGCGCTTCAGCATCCTGATCCCGCCGCGGCCGATGGCGCAGGGCGGCGCGACCGGCCCGAGACACAGGCGCGCCTTTGTGCTGCTCGGCGATACGGTGATCAGGCGGACTTCTCTAAGCGGGGCGGGCATCCAATGACCAGGCTCAGCCAACGAGGGGCGGAATATTAGCCGCGCTCATCACCTCTGAAAATGAGCAAATTCTTGATCTTGCCCGAATTATGGGCTTCCTTGAACAGGGGCGTACGAGCACTTTAGTAAGTGGCGCGTTCAACAGGTTCTTGTGAAAACGATATCCTATGGCCAGTACGACCAAAATTCTCGTTGTTGACGACGATGACGCGTTGCGCGAATCGCTTCTCGAGCAGTTCGCTCTCCACGAGGAATTCGATGTAAGCGAGCGCGAGAATGCCACGGGTGCCAGGGAGGCCGTTCGCTCCGAGCACGTGGACCTCGTGTTGCTCGATGTCAATTTGCCCGACCAGGACGGCCGCGACGCCTGCAAGCAGATCCGCGCCGACGGCTTCAAGGGGCCGGTGATCATGCTGACCGCCCAGGACAGCGAGACCGACGCCATCACCGGTCTTGAGTCCGGCGCCAATGATTACGTAACGAAGCCGTTCCGGTTTGGCGAGCTTCTGGCCCGCATCCGGGCGCATCTGCGCCAGCATGAGCAGAGCGAGGACGCGGTTTTCACCATCGGCCCCTACACGTTCCGGCCGAGCGCCAAGCTGCTCGTCCGCAAGGACAACTCGAAAATCCGGCTCACCGAAAAGGAAGCCGCCATCTTGAAATATCTCTATCGCGCCGGGCAGAAGGTTGTCGGACGCGACGTCCTGCTGCACGAAGTCTGGGGCTACAACGCCGGGGTGACGACACACACCCTGGAAACCCACGTGTACCGGCTGCGGCAGAAGATCGAGGCCGATCCGTCCAACGCGGCATTGCTCGTCACCGAGGCAGGAGGCTATAAGCTCGTTCCATGAGCGTCAGGGCGCGGGTCGAACTGCTGCGGCGTATACCGCTCTTCTCCGATGCGGCGGATGCCCATTTGCAGCTCCTCGGCTTTGCCATGGATACGGAAACATTCGCGCCCGGCGATGCCATCATCGCCCGCGGGGAGCGCGGACAAAAGGCCTATATCATTGAAACCGGCACGGCGCGCGTAACAGAACCGGACCAGCTGGCGGAGGACAGCAGCACCCTGGTCGGGCCGGGGGCGTGCCTTGGTGAGTCCGCCATGGTGGCCGACCTGCCCTACAGCCTCACCGCAATCGCGCAGACGGACGTACGTTGCCTGCGGTTGACCCGTGAGCTTTTCTACCGGGTTGCGGAAGAGTTTCCCGATTTTGCGGAATTGGTGCTCTCGGCCGTTTCCCGCAGGCTGGACGAGTCCGTCCGTGATCTGCGCGAGGTGGAATCCGCCTTTCGCCGCGCCAAATCCTTCTCCAGCCTCTGAGCGGAGCCACTTTTCATGGTCGAGCTGAAGGGGGCACGCGCGACAGGCTTCGTCCAGCGGCCCGGCACCGAATTCAACGTTGTCCTCGTCCACGGCAGCGATGAAGGCCTGGTGCGGGAGCGCTGCCAGATGCTGGTGCGCGCCATTGCCGGCGCCGTCGATGATCCCTTCACCGTCGCCCGGCTGGACGAGGAGATCCTTGCGGCCGACCCCGCTCGCCTTGCCGATGAGGCGCTCGCCATCTCGCTCCTCGGCACCCGCCGCGTGGTCTGGGTCCGCGGCGCTGGCGCGCACACGGCAAAGGCGGTGGCGAATTTTCTTCCCCATGCCAAGGGCGACACCCTGGTCGTCATCGAAGCCGGGAATTTGAAGAAGTCCGATAAGCTCAGGCAAGCGGTTGAACAGGCACCCAATGCCGCCGCGATCGCCTGCTATGCGGACAGCGACGCTGATATTCGTGGGCTGATCGAAGAGACATTGCGGATCGAGGGCCTGACCATCAGCCCCGAAGCGCTCGAGGCTTTTTCTGCCCTGCTTGGGAGCGACCGTCAGCTCTCCCGCAACGAGATCGAGAAGCTCTGCTTGTATGCGAAAGGCCGTGGCCGCATCGAACTGGCCGACATTGCCCAAATCTCCGGCGATGCCTCGCATCTGGCGGTCGACGATCTCATGGACTGCGTCTTCGGCGGCGATATGGTCGGTGCCGACCATCATCTCGCGCGCCTGCTGGATGCGGGCACCCAGCCGGCCGCCCTCATCATCAGCGCGGCCAATCATCTCGCGCTGCTGCGGCGGCTCTGCGTCCAGATGCGCTCGGGTTCACAAGCAGCGAATGTGGTGGCCGGTGCCCGCCCGCCGATCTTCTTCAAGCGGCAAGCCGCGATTGCCCGCCAGCTCACCCTCTGGCCGCTCGAGGCGCTGCTTGGAGCCGGTGCCACCATCGCCGATTGCGAAAGGCGCACGCGCCAGATGGCGGGGCTTGATCACGAGCTTGTCGGGCGCCTTCTGCTGACTCTGGCCCGCTCTGCGCAAGCCCGCCGGGCATCGGCGGCCTGACAGCCGCCCGCGGGTTCAGGAACCCGCCAATCGCCGGCAGATCAGGTCCAGCTGATCGAGCGTCTTATAGCGGATGCGCACGTCTCCGCCCTGTTCGCCCCGGTGGGTGATGGTCACCGCCAGCCCGAGCGCCTCGTACAGCCGTTTCTCCAGCGCAACCGTATCCGTATCCTTGGCCACCGCCCTCCGCGGCTTTACGGTGCGCGGTCTATCCTCTTGCACGGCCCGTGCCAGGGATTCGGTGTCACGCACGCTCAAGCCTTGTGCGATGATTCGCTCGGCGAGCTCCTCCGGCCGGTCGGTCGCAATCAGAGCGCGAGCATGGCCCGCGGACAGCGACCCGCCCTCCAACAGCTCGATGACCGGCCGTGGCAGAGTCAGCAGCCGCAAGGTATTGGCAATGTGGCTGCGGCTCTTGCCCACCGCATCCGCCAGCTGCTGCTGGGTATAGCCATAGAGCTCCATCAGCTGCCGGTAACCTTCCGCTTCCTCTACCGGGTTGAGGTCTTCCCGCTGGATGTTTTCGACCAGCGCCACTTCGAGCGCTTCCGCGTCCGTGAGCTCCCGGATGAGTACCGGCACCTCGTAAATGCCCGCCTTCTGCGCCGCCCGCCAACGCCGCTCGCCGGCCACGATCTCATAGCGGCCTTCATCGAGTGGCCGCACCAGAAGCGGCTGCAGCACGCCCCGGCTGCGCACCGACTCGACGAGCTCGTCCGTGTCATCGTCCCGAAAGGTCTTGCGTGGATTTCGTGGGCTCGGCACCAGGTGTTCGATGGGCAGCTGGCGGAAGCTGCGGGCACCCTGGATGAAGCCCTCCTCACTGCCGCCATCGCCGATCAGGGCGGCCAGGCCCCGCCCGAGACGCTTCTTCTGTGCTTGGACCATAGGGGCCTCACCGCTGGACAGGGTCGCTCTGTTCTGCATACGCTCAAGCCACTCTCAGGTTGCGTTCTCGGCGGATCATTTCGGATGCGAGCCGGATATACGCCTGGCTCCCGATGCAATTGTTGTCATAAAGCAGCACCGGCTTCCCGTGGGACGGCGCTTCGGAGACGCGAACGTTGCGTGGTATGACCGTTTCATAGACCTTGTCGCCGAGCACGCTACGTACGTCTTCCGCAACCTGCTCCGAAAGGCTGTTGCGGCGGTCATACATGGTCAGCACAACGCCTTGGATGACCAGGCGTGGATTGAGGTTGACCCGCACCCGTTCCACGGTCTTGAGCAACTGGCTCAAGCCTTCAAGCGCGAAGAACTCGCATTGAAGCGGAACGAACACCGCATCTGCCGCGCAGAAGGCATTAATGGTCAGCAGGTTCAGCGATGGGGGGCAGTCCAGCAGGATGTAGTCGTAGCGAAGGCCGGTTTCCCGCGAGAGCACGCTGATCGCATCGGCGAGCCGGAAGGTCTTGCGGTCGAAATCGGACAACTCGATCTCCGCCCCGAGCAGATCCATGGAGGAAGGCGCACAGTCGAGCCGGGGTATGCCTGATTCGACAATCACGTGGTGCAGCCGTGCTTCACCTATCAGCACGTGATAGGTCGACCGCATTTGCGCCGTTCGCGGGATGCCGAGCCCCGTGCTCGCATTGCCCTGCGGGTCCAAGTCGATGATAAGCACCTGCTCGCCCACCGCGGCCAAGGCGGTCCCGAGATTGATCGCCGTCGTGGTCTTACCGACACCACCCTTCTGATTAGCCACCGCGAGAACGCGTGGGGAGAAATGGGGGGGCGAAGCAGTCATACTTCAATTCCTGTGTACAGCCTGGCGAATCACCAGGATGCGACCCGATGCGTCAACCAAGCTTGGATAAACGTCTGCGTCGATTCTCCAAGATTTAGCTGCTTCGGTCAACTCGCTCTCCACATCTTGTCCCTTAAGAAAAACCGCGCCAAGCCCTGCGCCAAGAAAACCCTGCGCCAGCTGAAGCAGCCGGGCGAGTGGCGCCAGCGCGCGGGCGACCGCCACTGCGGGCTGCGGCACCAGCGCCGTCACGTCGACCTCTTCGATTCGTTTCGGTATGACTCCAGCGGGCGCATCGGTCATCCTGATGGCATTCGCCAGAAAAGCCGCTTTCTTGCGGTTGCTTTCGATGAGATGGGCGAAAGCCGGCGAGCCCTCCGGAAAGGCAAGAGCAAGGGCGAGCCCAGGGAAACCCGCCCCGGAACCGAGATCGACGAGAGACTGTTCGGTGTCGAGAAAGCGGCGAAGCTGCAGACTATCGGCAATGTGGCGCTGCCAGATATGCTCTGCCGTGCTTGCGCCGATCAGGTTGATGGAACGGTTCCAGCGAATCAGCACATCCACATAGCGCTGCAGCCGCGCCATGGATTCACGTGAAACACCGAACTGTTCCGCCACCACTTCCGGGTGCGAAAAATCCGGGCGCGCCGTCATGCGCTCTTGCGCCTGTCCTCGCGCCGGATATGGGCGAGAAGCAGCGTGAGGGCCACTGGCGTCACCCCGTCGATGCGGCTCGCCTGCCCCAGCGTTGCCGGCCGCACCCGTGACAGCTTATGCCTCACCTCGGTGGAAAGTCCCGGAATCGCATCGTAATCGACGTTGGCCGGAATAGTGCGGTTCTCCTCGCGCCGGAACGCCTCCACATCCTGCTGCTGCCGCGCCAAGTAGCCGGAATAAAGCGCGGTGGCCTCCAGCTGCTCCAGCGCAAAGGCAGGAAGCGTGCCAAAGGCTGGCCATACCCGGATCACATCGTCCATCGTGATACCGGGAATGCCGAGCAGGTCGAGCACCGACCGGCGGATGCCATCGCGGTTGACTTTGATGCCGTGGCGCGCGGCTTCATCCGGTGTAAGCCGATGGCTCTCGGCCATTTCACGTGAAACATCGAGGATCCGCTTGCGCTCGCGATAGCTCGCCATGCGCTGCCCGCCGACGATGCCCCAGCTGTCGCCCAGCTCGGTCAAACGCTGGTCTGCGTTATCTGCTCGCAGGGACAACCGATATTCGGCCCGGGATGTGAACATGCGGTAGGGCTCGGTCACCCCGCGCGTAACCAGATCATCGACCATCACCCCCAAATAGGCCTGCGCCCGGTCAATCGTGACGGGCGTCGTGCCGCCAGCCGTCCGCGCGGCATTCAGGCCGGCCAGCAGCCCTTGGGCCGCCGCCTCCTCGTACCCGGTGGTGCCATTGATCTGCCCCGCGAGAAACAGGCCGGGAAGCCGCTTGCATTCCAACGTCGCATGGAGCTCACGCGGGTCCACATAGTCGTACTCGATCGCATAGCCCGGGCGAATGACGCGCACCTTCTCGAGCCCGGGGATCGTGCGCAGAAACGCATCCTGCACCTCTTCCGGCAGCGACGTGGAAATACCGTTGGGGTAAACCGTATGGTCGTTGCGTCCCTCCGGCTCGAGAAAGATCTGGTGCGACAAGCGCTCCTTGAACCGAACGATCTTGTCTTCGATTGAGGGGCAGTACCGCGGCCCCGTGCTCGTGATCGCGCCGGAATAGATGGCAGAACGCGTGAGATTATCGGCGATCAGCCTGTGAGTGGCCGCCGTGGTATGGGTGATGAAGCAGGAAATCTGCGGCTGGCGGATGCGGTCGGTGAGAAAGGAGAAGGGAACGGGCCGCTCATCGCCCTTCTGCTCCTGCAGTCGCTCCCATGCAATCGTCCTCCCATCCAGCCGCGCCGGCGTGCCTGTCTTCAGCCTTCCCAGGGCGAGACCGGTGGTCGTCAGCCGCTCGCCCAGCAGCGAGGAGGGCGCCTCGCCCACCCGGCCGGCGGGGATCCGCCGTTCGCCGATATGAATGAGCCCGCGCAGAAACGTTCCCGTGGTGAGCACCACGGCGCCTGCCGCGATGCGACGGCCGTCCTCCAGCACCACCCCGCACACCGACCGCCCATCTTGGACGAGGTCGGCCACCGCACCCTCGATGACGTGAAGGTTCGCCGTTTCGGCCACGGCGGATTGCATTGCCTTCCGGTAAAGCCCACGGTCCGCCTGCGCCCGGGGGCCCTGCACGGCCGGCCCCTTGCTGCGGTTCAGCAGGCGGAACTGAATGCCGGCCTGGTCGATCACGCGCCCCATGAGGCCGTCCAGGGCATCGACCTCCCGCACCAGGTGCCCCTTGCCCAGCCCTCCTATGGCAGGGTTGCAGGACATTTCGCCAATGGTCTCGAATCGGTGGGTAACGAGCGCAGTGCGTGCTCCGAAGCGACCTGCGGCAGCGGCGGCCTCGCAGCCAGCGTGGCCCCCGCCGACCACGACCACATCGAAGAATGGATGTGCACCCGCCATATTTCACTCGTTAGGCTGGAGCATCGAGCCAGCTCACGTCATGCGTGTTTCACGTGAAACCTACTTGCCGATGCAAAATTCGGAGAAGATCTGGCCAAGGATGTCCTCGATGTCAATGCGTCCCACCAGCTTGCCCAGGTACCAAGCAGCCCGACGTAGATCTTCGGCCACCAATTCGTCTGCCGGTGTAGCAGCGGCCGCGAGCAGGTGGTCGCAGCACTTCGACAACGCGACACGGTGCCGTTCGCGGGTTAGCAACGGCCGTTCCTGCGTCTCGGCAAACAGCGCCTGCACCCGCGCCGTCAACGCCTCGACCAGCGCATCGAGGCCACTTCCGGTCTTTGCGGAGATCGAGATCGCATCCAGCACGTTCTCGCCCGGTATCAGGTCGGACTTGTTCACCACCCGTAACAGGGCCGAATCGAATGGCGCTTCCGGCCTTCCGTCGGCGTCGGGACTGGTGACCCAGATCACCAACGCCGCCTCGCCAGCCCGCTTGCGCGCCCGGCGCATCCCTTCATCCTCGATCTCGTCAGCCGCGGCCTCCCGCAGCCCGGCCGTATCCACAAGAACGACCGGATAGCCGCCGAGATCGAGATGCACCTCGATGAGATCCCGGGTCGTCCCGGGTCTATCGGAGACGATGGCCACCTCCCGCCGGGCCAGCCGGTTGAGCAGGCTCGACTTACCCGCATTCGGCGGCCCCGCGATCACGACCGTCAGCCCCTCGCGCAATCTCTCGCCGACGCGATTGTCCGTCAGGAAACTCGAAATCTCTCGCGCCAGCGCCGATGATCGGGCCCTCACGTCCGCCGCCACTTCGAGTGGCACGCCCTCCTCGTCCACGAAATCGATATGCGCTTCGAGATGGGCGAGCAGCGCAAGCAGCTGGTTGCGCCAACCCTCATAGATCTCGTCCAAACCGCCGCTGGCCTGGCGCAGAGCCTGCTTCCGCTGCGCCTCCGTATCGGCCGCGATGAGGTCTGCCAGCCCCTCCGCATCCACCAGGCCCATGCGACCGTTCTCGACCGCACGGCGCGTGAACTCGCCCCGTTCAGCCGGACGCAAACCGGGAAAATGGCGCAGGGCGCGAAACAGCGCCGCCACCACGGCGGGTCCGCCATGGACATGCAGCTCCAGCATGTCTTCGCCGGAAAATGTGTGCGGCCCGGGCAGCCAGATCACCATGGCGCGGTCGATGACACCACCACCGTCCGGATCGTTCAACGCTCGCAGCACCGCTCGCCTAGGCCGGGGCAGGTCGCCGCAGAGGCCCCGCGCCACCTCGGCGCTGGCTGAGCCGGACAGCCGCACCAGGGCAATCGCCGCCCGCCCCTGCCCCGACGACAGGGCATAGATCGTATCCTCTCCGGCTCTCATCCCCGGCATTCCTGATTCACGTGAAACACTCTCCGAACCAATCTCAGACCAGCCGGCTTTACCCTCTCGAGAGGCGCACCATGATCATCTGTGCGAGGGAGGTTTCCATGACCGCCAATCTGCTTCGCAATGAAACCAGCCCCTATCTCCTCCAGCACAAGGACAACCCTGTCCACTGGATGCCCTGGGGCCCCGAGGCCCTGCGCCTGGCACGGGATACGAACCGTCCTATCCTCCTGTCGATCGGCTATGCCGCCTGCCATTGGTGCCATGTGATGGCTCATGAGAGCTTCGAAGACCCTGAGATCGCCGCTCTCATGAACGAGCGCTTCGTCAATATCAAGGTGGACCGCGAAGAGCGCCCGGACATCGACAAGATCTATATGGAGGCGCTGCAGCGCATGGGCGAGCAAGGCGGCTGGCCCCTGACCATGTTCCTTACGCCCGATGGCGAGCCCTTCTGGGGCGGGACCTATTTTCCGCCGGCGCCGCGCCATGGCCAGCCGGGCTTCCCCACCGTCCTCCGGGAGATTTCGCGCATTTACCACGCCGAGCCCGACAAGATCCGCAGCAATGCCGCCGCGATCAGGCACGCCATGGCCAAGCGCCACGATCCGGATGCACCGCGGCCCGACTTGTCGATCGCGCTCATCGATCGCGTGGCAGAGCATCTGCTGGGCGCCGTTGACATGGCGCGCGGCGGCCTCAAGGGCGCACCCAAATTCCCGCAGGTGCCACTGTTCATGCTGCTCTGGCGAGCCTATTTGCGCTCGCGCGACGAGACCTACCGCCGTGCGGTCGAAGCGCTGCTGGTCAATATGGGCCAGGGCGGTATCTACGATCACCTCGGCGGCGGCTTCGCCCGCTACTCGGTGGATGACCGCTGGCTCGTGCCCCATTTCGAAAAGATGCTCTACGACAATGCCATGCTGGTGGAGCTCATGACCTTGACTTGGCAGGAGATCCGCGAGCCGCTGTTGCGGACCCGAATCGAAGAGACGGTGGCTTGGGTGCTGCGAGAGATGACCGCCGATAGCGGCGCCTTTGCCGCAAGTCTCGATGCCGATTCCGAGGGCGAGGAGGGTCGGTTCTACGTCTGGTCGGAGGCCGAGATCCGCGATACGCTGCCGCCAGATTTGGCCGAGCTCTTCTGCGTATTCTACGATGTCCGTCCGGGGGGAAACTGGGAGGGACGCACGATTCTCAACCGGCTGCAGCATCGAGACCTGGCCGATGCGGATACCGAAGCGCAGCTGGCCCAAGCCCGTGAGCATCTCCTCCGCGTCCGCGATAAACGCGTGCGCGCCGGCTGGGACGACAAGGTCCTCGCCGACTGGAACGGGCTGATGATCTCGGCCCTGTCATTTGCCGGCATCGTGTTCGGGCGCCCCGACTGGGTGGCGGCAGCACGGCGAGCCTTCGAAGTGGTCAATGCGGAAATGATCCGCCGAGGCCACCTCCATCACGCCCTGCGCCGAGGCCGCGCGCAGCACTTGGCCGTCCTGGACGACTATGCCAACCTGATCAGAGCCGCACTATCCCTGCATGAGGCAACCGGCGAACCGGATTTCATCGCCCGCGCGACCGATCTTGCCGAGCAGGCGAACCGATACTACTGGGACGATGAGCAGGCCGGCTATTTCTACACGTCCAGCCGGGCAGAAACCCTGATCGTCCGGCAGAAATCCGCGCTTGACGATGCAACGCCGAACGGCAACGCCACCATGCTGGGCAATCTCGCCCGGCTCTGGCTCGCGACCGGCAACGCCGAGCATCGAACGCGGGCCGAGCGGATGATGGAGGCCTTCTCGCCGGCAGTCGGCCGGAACGTCTATGCCCATGCCGGCTTCCTCAACGCGGTGGAGGACTATCTCGACTTGGTGCAGGCCATCATCGTGGCGCCATCGCCATCGGCCGCTGCCGCACTTCGCATTGGAGTGTTCGAGCAGTCTCTGCCCACGCGCATGGTCTTCATCACAGCCGATACGAGCCGTCTTGCCGATCACCATCCCGCCCATGGCAAGGAAATGGTCGATGGGCAGCCGACCCTCTACCTCTGCCGCGGCACCACCTGCTCGGCACCAATCACCGAGCCTGGCCGCTTGAGCGGTCTGCCGCCTGGCAGTGCAAAACGCGAGGACGCGAGAACTGGGAGGGCGAGCACGCCCCGACCGGGCACCGCCTAATTGTTCATCATCTGGAACAGGTCGGCATTGCTCTTGGTCTGCTTGATCTTGTCCAGCAGGAACTCGATTGCGTCCACCGTACCCATCTGCGACAGGATGCGGCGCAGCACATACATGCGCTTGAGCTCGTCGGGCCGGACCAGCAGCTCCTCCTTCCGGGTGCCGGAGCGGATAATGTCGATGGCCGGGAACACGCGCTTGTCCGCCACCTTGCGGTCGAGCACGATTTCCGAATTGCCGGTTCCTTTGAACTCCTCGAAGATCACCTCATCCATACGGCTGCCCGTGTCGATGAGCGCGGTGGCAATGATGGTGAGCGAGCCGCCTTCCTCGATATTGCGCGCCGCGCCGAAGAAGCGCTTCGGTCGCTGCAGCGCATTGGCATCCACGCCACCGGTCAAGACCTTGCCGGAGGACGGCACCACCGTGTTATAGGCGCGGCCCAAGCGGGTGATCGAATCGAGCAGGATAACCACGTCGCGGCGGTGCTCGACCAATCGCTTCGCCTTCTCGATCACCATCTCCGCCACCTGCACGTGCCGGGTCGCCGGCTCGTCGAAAGTGGAGCTCACCACCTCTCCGCGCACCGACCGCTTCATGTCGGTGACCTCTTCCGGCCGCTCGTCGATCAGCAGCACGATGAGGTAGCACTCGGGATGGTTGGTGGTGATGGAGTGAGCGATGTTCTGCAGCAGCACGGTCTTACCGGTTCGCGGCGGCGCCACGATCAGGCCGCGCTGCCCCTTGCCGAGCGGCGCCACCAGCCCGATCACGCGCGAGCTGAGGTCGCGCACCGTGGGGTCCTCGATCTCCATCTCCAGCCGCTCGTCGGGATAAAGCGGGGTGAGGTTGTCGAAATGGATCTTGTGCCGGGTCTTTTCCGGGTCTTCGAAGTTGATGGTGTTGACCTTCAGCAGCGCGAAATAGCGCTCGCCCTCCTTCGGGCTGCGGATCTGGCCTTCAACCGTATCGCCGGTACGCAGGTTGAATCGGCGGATCTGGCTCGGGCTCACATAGATGTCGTCCGGGCCGGGCAGATAATTCGCATCCGGCGACCTCAGGAACCCGAAACCATCCTGCAGCACCTCGACGACACCCTCGCCGATAATATCGATGTCGCGTTGCGCCAGGCTCTTCAGAATGGCGAACACGAGCTCCTGCTTGCGCATGGCGCTCGCGTTCTCGATCTCCAGTTCCTCGGCCATCATCAGCAGCTCGGCGGGCGCCTTCTGCTTGAGTTCGTGGAGCTTGGTTTCCTTGAGTCCAGAAAGGTCGGTCATGATGCACCGGTTCTAACAGGCTTGAGGTGCTGTCTGACGATGGAATCGGCAAGCGGCTCGACGAGCCTAAGCCTTCATCAGATGCAAGCGAATGGAAGGAAAGACACAGAGAGGTACCGTAATACGTACCGAACCCGCTTCTCAGGTAGCAACCCACCCTGCGGTTTTCCATAATCTAGCAAATCGCCAAGGCGTTTTAAACAAGTTTCGCGATTTTTCCTCAAAAGGGTTTGACCACCACCAGAATGACGATGCCGATCAACAGCACCGTCGGCACCTCGTTGAGAATGCGATAGAAGCGCGCAGGCCTGGTGTTCCGGTCTGCCGCGAAGTCGGCCATGGTCTTGCCGAGGAAGCCGTGCAAGCCGCTCATTCCCACGACGAGCGCCAGCTTGGCGTAGATCCAGCCGCTGCTCCATATGCCAGGACTGAAGATCCAGGCAAGCCCTAGGCCGAACAGCCATGTAGCGGCCATAGCAGGCCGCATGATGGCATTATATAGGCGCCGCTCCATGATCTTGAAGGTTTCGCTTTGAACACTGCCAATCTCTGCCGCACAGTGGTAGACGAACAGCCGCGGCAAATAGAACATGCCAGCCATCCAGGCAATCAGCGAGATGATGTGAAAGGTCTTGAGCCAGGGATAGAGCTCAGCCACCGGATTCCTCGTTTCTGGTCTCGCTGTCGCGCAGCCTCACCCGCGCGACGAACTGCGACACATGCTCGATCGGTGTGCTCGGCAGGATGCCATGGCCGAGATTGACCACATGCCGGCGGCGCGGCAGGCCCTGCACGAGTTCATCGACCGCCGCATCGAGGGCGGGCCCGCCGGCCAGCAACAACAGCGGATCGATATTGCCCTGCACCGCGCAGATCGGGCTCAGCTGATCGCGCATGACCTTGACCGACACCCCCGCGTCGACCGCCACGGCGTTCACCCCGGCCTGTTGGGCGAAATCGATGATGTTCGTGCCCGCAGCCCTGGGAAAACCAATGATTCGCGCATCCGGAACCTGCGCCCGCACCCCGGCGACCAGCTGCCGGACAGGCTCGATGCACCACCGGGAGAAGGCGCGGGCCGGCAGGTCGCCCGCCCAGCTGTCAAAGATCTGAACGGCTTCGGCGCCCGCCCGCAACTGCGCCACGAGGTAATCAATGGAAGCCTGGGTGATCACTTCGAGCAGCGCGGCAAACCAGCTCGGCGCGGCCAAAGCCGCAAGCCGCGCCCGCTCCCGGGTCGATCCTCTGCCTTCGATCATGTAGCTCGCCACCGTCCACGGGGCGCCGCAAAATCCGATCAGTGTCACATTGACGGGCTTGGCCGCCGCCACGCGCGCGACCGTCTCGTAGATCGGCGCAAGACGGTCAGCAGCACCTTCTAGCTTGAGCGCGGCAACCTGCTTGTCATTGGCCACGGTGGAGAGGACCGGGCCTTCCCCCTCGGAGAAGGTGAGGTCGGCACCCAGGGCCTGGGGGATCAGCAGAATGTCCGCAAACAGGATGGCTGCGTCGAGATCGAACCTTTTCAGGGGCTGCAGCGTTACCTCTGCGGCGAGTGCAGGATTATAGCACAGAGAGAGAAAAGAACCGGCCCTGGCGCGGGCCTCACGGTACTCCGGCAGGTAGCGGCCGGCCTGGCGCATCATCCAGACCGGACGTCGCAAAGGCGGCCGGCCGTCGAGAACCTCGAGCAAGGGTGCGTGCGACAGGGGAGAGGAAGCCATTCAGTTTACCAAATATTAAGAATCTGACTCTTAGACTCTGAAGCTGATATTGCCCGCCGAAAGTCGGGGGTTCAAAGCTGCGCCAGGCTTTCCCACAGCCCCGCCGAGTTTTGCCCGCTGATCCGTTTCATACCGCCCGATCGAGGCTGCCGCCCCCGAGGCCGCGGCACACTTGGGCCACGGCAACCCGGCTGGCTCCGCTATTAATCGTTTCTTAACAATTCGTCCACGCGCCCGTTCCTCCTGCCCAGCTTATGCCCCGAATGCGCGCGCCTCGACCCACAGGCCGGCGACATGTTGATAAAGCTCTGGACAGGCGAAGCAAGATGGCAGAAGGCTCACGCGGTCCAGTGAATTGTGCACAAATGATCCCTCGGGCTGACCTGAACATGTGAACAACCGGCGTGAAGACCTTTTTCCATCTGCACCTGATTTCGGACTCGACCGGCGAGACCCTGAACACGGTGGCGCGGGCTGCGGTGGCCCATTACACCGAGTTTCGCGCCATAGAGCACACCTATGCCCTGGTACGCACGCAGAAGCAGCTCAAACGGGTGCTGCAGGACATCGAGGAGACACCGGGGATCGTGCTGTTCACCCTGGTCGACCCTGAGTTGCGGGCAACCCTGGAGGCGCATTGCCGGCAGCTCGAGCTGCCAGCCATCTCGATCCTCGATCCGGTGGTCTCGACGCTCGCCAGCTATCTCAATGCCAAGTCGCAGCCCCGCATCGGGGCCCAGCACAGTCTCAATGCGGAATATTTCAGGCGGATAGAGGCGCTGAACTACACGATGGCCCACGACGACGGTCAGCATAGCAACGATCTCGACACCGCCGACGTGGTGCTGATCGGCGTGAGCCGCACCTCAAAGACGCCGACGAGCATTTATCTCGCCAATCGCGGCATCAAGGCGGCGAATATTCCAATCGTCCTGGATGCGCCGCTCCCGCCGAGCATTCACGAGGCCAAGCGGCCGCTGATCGTGGCGCTTGTTGCCACTGCCGAGCGCATCGCTCAGATCCGCCGCAACCGTCTTCTGTCGCTCAATCAGCCCGAAGACACGAAATATGTGGACCGCGCCGCCATCGCCGCCGAGCTGGTATTCACCCGTAAGCTTTGTGCAAGGCATAATTGGCCAATCATTGATGTCACGCGACGATCCATCGAGGAAACCGCCGCCGCCATTATGAACTTGCTGTATGAAAGACAGCACGCGAGGATCCACACATGATGCTCAGCCGTAGCCAGATTGTCCTGGCATCCACAAGCCCAGCGCGCCGGTCCATGCTCGAAGCGGCTGGCGTCAGACTGACCGTAGCGCCGCCCGAGATCGACGAGAACGCGGTGAAGCAAGCTATCGCTCCCAGCGATCCCGCCGATATGGCCATGATCCTGGCCCAAACCAAGGCAGTGACCGTTTCTGAGGCGAATCGAAGTGCCCTGGTGGTGGGTGCAGATCAGGTCCTGGCCGTTGATGGGCAGGTGCTCGACAAACCGAAAAGCAAGGCTGAAGCACGCGATCAGCTGCTGGATCTGCGGGGTCGGCAGCATGTCCTGTTCAGTGCCGTCGCCTGTGCCCGCAACGGTGCGGTCATATGGAGCCACGATGCGGAGGCTACCCTCTCCATGAGAGCCTTTTCCACCGAATTTCTCGGCGCCTATCTCGCGGCTCTCGATGAAAAGGTGACGGAGACGGTTGGCGGCTATCACCTGGAGGGCTTGGGTGCCCAGATGTTTGACAAGATCGAGGGCGACTACTTCACCGTTCTCGGCTTGCCGCTGCTGCCCCTTCTCGCCTTTCTTCGCGAAGAGGGTGTGCTGCTCACATGATTGCCAAGAGGCAGGCCTGTGTTATCGGCTGGCCTATCGACCATTCCCGCTCGCCGCTCCTCCACGGCTTCTGGCTCGAGAAATACGGCATCCCTGGCCGGTATGACCGAATTCCTGTCCGGCCGGAGGACCTGAGCGATTTCCTCCATGGTTTCCGCGCGCGTGGTCTGGTCGGCGGCAATGTCACCTTGCCCCATAAGGAAGCCGTGTTCAGGCAAGTCACCGTGCGCGACCCTCTCACCGCGAAACTCGGTGCGGTGAACACCCTTTATTTTGAAGATGACACTCTGTGTGGCACCAGCACCGACGGCTACGGTTTTGTCGCCAGCATCGAGCAAGAGGTGCCGGACTTCACCTTCAGCGGCGCGCGGGTGACCATCCTCGGGGCTGGCGGCGCGTCGCGCTCGATCATCGGGGTCATACTCGAGGCCGGCGCGCAGAAGATTTCGGTCGCGAATCGATCCCTCGCCCGCGCCGAGCAGCTGAGGTCCGATTTCGGACCGCAGGTCATACCGATGGAGTGGGGTCGTGCAGAGGATGTTCTGCCGGGCACAGACCTGTTGGTCAACACAACCTCGCTCGGCATGGCTGGCAAGGCGCCCCTGACCATCGATTTGGCGGGCCTTCCCGGTCATGCGGTCGTCAGCGATATCGTTTACGTGCCGCTCACCACGCCGCTTTTGACTGCGGCCCGCGCGCGGAACCTGCGCACCGTGGATGGTCTCGGCATGTTGATGCATCAGGCAGTGCCCGGGTTCGAGCGCTGGTTCGGAATACGGCCCGAGGTGACGCCTGAACTGCGGGCGCTGCTCGAAGCGGACATCGAGGGGCGGCGTCTATGATCAAGATCGGCCTTACCGGCTCGATCGCCATGGGAAAATCGGCGACGGCCGACATGTTTCGCCGTCTGGGCATCCCGGTGTTCGATGCCGATGCGGTTGTGCATGAACTCTACCGCAGGGGTGGCGAGGCGGTTGCACCCGTAGCGGCCCTGTTTCCTGAGGCCGTGACCAACGGTGCGGTGGATCGAACCGCCTTGGGCAAGGCGGTGCTGGGGGATGAGGCCAAGATCAAGGCGCTCGAGGCCATCGTCCACCCGCTGGTGCGGGCGCGCGAAGCCGCTTTCCTCCTGCAGGCGGAAAACGCAGGGGAGGATCTCGTGGTGCTCGATATTCCCCTGCTCTTCGAATCAGGGCAGCATGGGAGGGTCGACTGCATCGTCGTGGTGAGCGCGCCAGCTGAGGTGCAGAGGCAGCGCGCCCTGGCCAGGCCGGGTATGACCGAATCCAAGCTCCAGGCGATACGCGCCCGGCAGCTTCCGGACGAGGAAAAGCGGGCCCGCGCGGATTTCGTGGTTGACAGCTCCAGGGGCCTCGATGATGCCTTCGAGCAGGTGCGGAGCATTGTCGCGACGCTGCGGCGGCGTATGGCGGGTGAGGTTGGGGGTTGACCGATGAGATACATCGTTCTCGACACGGAGACGACCGGTCTGTCCCACGAGAACGGCGATCGCATCATTGAGATCGGCGGCATCGAGGTTCTCAACCATGTGGCGACCGGCCGGTATTTCCATGAATATCTCAATCCGGAGCGCGACGTTCATCCCGATGCGCTGCGGGTGCACGGGATCACCAACGAATTCCTGGCCAGCAAGCCAGTCTTTGCCGCCGTTGCGCAGAAGTTCCTGGAGTTTATCGAAGGCGCGCTGCTCGTCATTCACAACGCCGCTTTTGATATCGGCTTCCTGAATGCCGAGCTCCGTCGGCTGAACTATCCGCCAATCCTGGAAGAACAGGTTATCGACACGCTGGCCTTGGCTCGCCGGCGCCATCCCATGGGCCAGAACAGCCTCGATGGCCTGTGCCGTCGCTACAGTATCGACAATTCGAAACGCACCAAGCACGGGGCCTTGTTGGATGCGGAACTGTTGGCGGAGGTCTATGTCGAGCTGATCGGCGGACGGCAGCCCCACCTCACCCTGGTGACGGCGGAGGAGGTGACCCGCGAGGTGCGGGTCGTCCAGACGGTCACGCTAGGGCCGCGGCCAAGGCCGCTGGCTCCGCGATTGAGCAACGAGGAACGGCTGGCCCACAGTGCCTTCGTGCGGGAGCTCGGCAGCGAAGCAATATGGCTGAGCTTCTTGGAGACGATGGATAGCAGGACCCCGCAAGCCGTCGCCGAGATCGAAGTCGTCGCCTGATCGTCCGGGCGCGGCGCGGACCATGCCTGTGCCGCGCGGCCTCTAAATCCAGATGGTCGTGACCTCTTCCACCGCGGGCGAGTGCTCCCGCGCCTGGGCGTAGTGGCTGTAATACGGAAGGTCTTCCGACTGAGGCCGCACGACCGGGTCTGCGATGATCTCCAAAGTCTCGCGTCCCTCCCCTCCATTGTGTTGTCCAGTCTCTTCCACGTCTAGTGCGCGCTTCTGGCGGTTCTGTACACCCGCGCCGGAGTGCTCGCCCTGGTCCGCCTCGCTGCGCATTTGCGCATCCTTCTCGGCAATCTCCCTGACCTTGTTCAAAAGCCGGCGATCGAACTTGTGCTCCAGACCATTTAGTCGGTCGAAAATGCTGCTGCGTCCCGACCGGCCGCTTCCCATACTTGCGACCTCGGGCTCGACTGGCTCAGCTTGTTCGATCGGGCTGGGCTGCCGGTACTCGACCGGGGTTCCGCCTTCCCGGTCGGACGAGCCCTCTCCGCCGCTCGCTTCTGTCTGGTCTGCTGCCTGATCGGCGCGCTGCGCGACGTCTGCCTCGTGGTGATCGCCGATGACCCCTTCACTCGGCATCTGTTCCAACGCAGGCTCGATCTCTGCTTCGAGCGGAAGCGGTTTGGTCCGGACCACGATCGACCCGTCGCGCGGCAAGAACTGAAGTACGGCCTTGCTGTTTGTGAGCTCGCCATATTTCTCGTTCCAGTTGCGAGCGAACTGCACGGCATGCCAATGCCGCTCGCTGACCGTGTCCCCAGGCTGAAAGGTGTAATACTCGTTTTCATACCAATAGACACCACGCTCGACGCGATGCCCGCCATTCCGGATGACGGCACCGTCACCGATATCGCCTGGCTGAAAGTCGATGACCGGCATCTCGTCGGGTGAGACCGGCTTGATCTTGAGCGAAGTCACCGCTCCGTACTTGCCGTGCGGCTGGTTGAAGCTGCGCCCGAATCCCTCCCGCATCGGGATGAGCGGCGTGCTGACGGCATACACGCCGTCATCCAGCTCATGGACCTTGGCGCGCCCGAACCAATATTCCTCGTATTGAGCGTTCCAGCGCCGCGCCGCGGCTTTGGCCCGAACAACCGGCGACGTTCCCGGGACGTCATCGAAAAGTACGGTCCAGGCCCTGCCCTCATACAGATAGAGCGGGCCGAGATAGTCGACCCCGACATGATAGCCCTTCTCTTGAAGGGTGGTCGCGAGCGAGCGGCTGTTCTCCACGGAGTCACCGGCAAGACCACGAACATGCCAGAGATCGCGCCCCTCCAGCGACTGGTCGAAGTCGATCCAGTCCTGGAGAAAGACGTCACGTTTCAAGCCGTGGGCGGGATCGTCCTTGGCCACGACGAACAGCTCGGCTTTGTCGGCAAGCTCGGATATTCTTGTGGTGAATGGTTTGACGGACCTGCCGGCGGAGTTGATCGAGAGCACATCGGCGCTTGTTAAAGCGGGCTCATACACTTCGACTGGCATCTCGACGGTCTGCGCCCGCGACCGGATGCTCGTCAGGTCTATGCTCGTGAGGTCGGCGACATCCTCGTTCGAATAGCCGGCGCCAGTGAACATCCCTTCGCTGCCCTCCTTGGCAACCTCATCGACGGACTCGGGGTACTTGAAGCTGGATGCTTTGGATTCGCTCCCCTCATCGGCGGTCATCGCGTCGCCGACCCAGCTACTCCCCATGCCATCGTCAAATCCCTTGCGGCCGATAACCGTGGCGGTATCGCTGCGCAGGCTTTCTTCTAAGCCGTCCCATTGCTGGGCCACGATGACGGTGGCCTCATCGTCTCCGCTGTTTACCGACCCTCCTGATGAAGCATTGTCATCGACATGGGAGGCGGAAGAGGTGCCCCCTTGCTGAATCTCGTCGGCAGGGTGGCTTCGGCTGCCGTTTCCGGTGCCGGAGCGCTCGGGCGGTGCATAGGGCACATCATCCATTTCCGGCAGCTGCGGCCTTGAGCAGCATGGCCCGCCCCCCTTTAGACCCTCGCGCGGCACCAGCGTTCCGGTCCGCGTGTCGAAATCGTAGATTTTGCCGCTCAGCAACCCCCCGGTCCCCGACTCGATGACCCGGAACGACCCAGGGCTGCCGGGCACGGCGGCCCAAGTGACCTCCTTCTCCAGGCCGTCGAACCAGGTCTTGAGTATGACGCCATGGTTCACGTCGTACCCATACATCTTGCTCTGTGGCCGCACCGGCTGACCATCCGACAAGAACGCCGCGACCCGTTCGCGAAATGACGCCTGAGATCCGGACTGGAAGCCGCCTGCGCGGTTAGCCCCGTCGGGATCGGACGGAACATCCGTATCTCCGCCTGCATTGGAGGCTGCAGAACTGCGCTCGGCCGCCTCCTCCTCTCCGCCGCGCACGGCAGCTTCATTGTCGCCCGCCTTGATGGAAGCTGTCTCGGTGGCGGCTCTGCTCAAGGCTTCTTCGGTGACCGGCCTGGTGCGGACGGCCACCATCTTATCGCCCTCGAAGATCTGTACCACCGCCTCGCTATTGGTGGCTTTCCCATAAAGCTGGTTCCAATTGCGCGCGAACTGGAGGGCGTTCCAATGGCGCTCCTTGACGGTGCTACCGGTCATGAAGGTGTAGTACTCGTCCTGGTACCAGTAGACCCTGTCGCCCACCCAATGGCCGCCGGTGCGAATGACGCCGGCATCGGCGATCGTGCCGGGTTCCGGCCTTATGCCGAGCACCGGCAGGCTGTCCATCTCGATGGGCTCGATCTTAAGGACGGAAATTGCCCCATAAGGCCCTTTAGGCTCGTTATGGGCGCGACCGAAACCTTCCTTGATCGGAATGAGGGGCGTGCTGACCGCGAAGTCGCCGTCGCCCAAATCATGAGCTTTGGCGCGGCCAAAGGCATAATCATCGTAGCGGCCGTTCCAGAGCTGGGCGGCGGCCTTCGCCCGCCCTGCGGCAGGCGCGTCGCCCTGCTCGGAGAGCAACCACCATGCCCTGCCGCCATAGAGATATGTCTGCCCGAGCGCATCGTCGCCAACCGGCTGACCCTGCTGTTTGATGATCTCCCTGGTTGGCCCGTTGAGCTCGATCGGCTCGGTTAGGAAATCTTCTTTGGCCCAGAGTTCCCGCCCCACCATCGAGTCATCGAATTCCGTCCAGTCCTGACGATAGGCGGTGCGTTGAAAACCGGTGACCGGATCCTCTCGGGCGACGACATAGAGCGGTGCCTCTTCGGTAAGATCGGCCATGCGCATGGAGAAAGGCAATGGCGGCTCGTCTGATTTGACGGTCACGATGTCGTCCGCGAACGGGTTCACCGGTCGCGGTGCGGCGAACTCATTCAGCGTATCGACAGTGTTTCTGCTGTTTTCGCCCACGGACATGTCGATGCTGAGAACCTCTCCATCAGCATCGGAACCATCGGCAATTGCACCGCCCATGCTCTCGCGGCCCTCCTCGGCCGTGGACACGGAGCTTCCGTGACTCCCATTCTCCGTTTCGTCTCCTTTGCGGCCGATGACGGTGGGCGCGTTGTCGCTTTGCTCCAACGGGTTGTTTATGAGCGGCTCGTTGATCCCCGAATATTCGGCTGGCGTATAGGGCGGGTCTTCAGGGTCGAACGGCTTCGAACAGCACGGGCCGCCGCCCTTGAGCCCGTTGCGCGGCACCATGGCACCGGTTCGGCCGTCAATGTCGTAGATCTTGCCGGTCAGGAAGGCGCCTGTCTCGGGATTTATGGCCCGAAACGAGCCGGGACTGCCGGGCACACCCACCCACGTGACTTCCTGCTCCATGCCGTCGAACCAGGTCTTGAGCACCATCCCGTGGGTCGGATGGTCCGTATAGACCTTGTGCTGCATTTTGAGCGGCCTGGCGCCGGCCATGACATCGGTCATGGTCGCCGGCTGCGTGTTCACGACAGGGCCGGGGGCATGGCTTTCCTCCACGCCGGCGCGCATCGATCCCTCGATGCTTTCGACCAGATGGGGTGCACTGCCGCGGGCGCCAGCCTCGATGCCGGTTTCCGGGCTCACACCACCGCGACGCATGGACAGCGCGAACCCCCCAACCTCCATGGTAAGCGCCAAGCCGCCGCCGATGATCTGCTTGACCTGGTGGTGGCGAATGCCCTCTTCGATGTTGTAAATGCCACCGACGATCGGAATCTGGCTGATATACCAGTCTTTTAGGAAGTAAAGACCATTTATGAAATGGCGATGGTTTTCGGTCTCAGCCCCGTAATTCTCAACAAGTTTGTATGTTTCCTCCTTGATGTTTTCCTCGGAGAGTTCCTTCTCCGCAAGGCGGAGGTTTTCCTTTGCGCGGGCGATGACCCACGGGTTCTTCAGCAGATCGACGTCGTACTGGTTCTCTCTGTTCTGCAGGGCGTCCCGCGGCCTGATCTGATGCGCGTAATGCTCATGGTCTGCACGTTCGCAGGGCAGCACGAGCGTATGGCCGACCCCGGGGCGGTCCGCCAGCGTCAAGAAGCGTTCGAGCGGCGTCCCGTAGACGGTCTCGGTCAGCCCCCAAGGGTGGTGGGACGAGAAGGCGATCTTATGGGTCTGCAGGTACTCACGCGAGTGGCCGGTCATCTCCTCCAGGATTTCCAGCGCGGCCTCCTCGCGGTTGAAAGCCGGCGGTTTGCCGAAATTCGCATTCCAGCGCTCGGAAAAAATGGTGAGCGCCTGGTTCAGGATTTCTTCATCCGAGCCTTTGAGCTCGTCACCGCTCGATTGGGCTAAGTGAAGGGCCGCCTCCACCGTGGGGTTGAACGATTTGTCCGGGTGCTCCTGCCAGCGCTGAACCTCCAAGTCGAAAGCCTTGAGGAGGGCGGTCCGATCCTCCAGCCCCTGGGGCAACGGCTCCCCCCGGCCCACCGCTCTTTGACCGAGAACGCTGGCCAGCGAGAATTCAATCGTGCCGATCTTGTGCTGGCAATCCAGGCCTTTTTCCCTGGCCCATTCCGTCAGGATCTCCACCCGTTCTGAACTGCTCAGCCCGTCCACGCCGGCCAACTGCTTGATAGCGCCGTGCTCGGCGAGGTCCTTGATCGTCTTGCCCCGTGCATTCTCGAAGGTGAAGCCGTTGAACCGGGGCGCGGAATGGTCTTGGTGGTCATGGACATGATGCTGAAAGAGGTTGGCCTTGAGCCACTCCCGCTTGAGGGCGTCCATATACGTCTTCCGGACTGCCGACAGCCTTTGCGGCGAGCCTGCCTCGTGCGACAAATTTTCCGGCGTCAGATTGCTGTAGAGCAGGGCTGCCCTGTCCACGTGTTTTGCGAGGGCCGAATTGTGATCGCTCTTGAAGGCCTGCGAGAGATCCGTCGCACCTAAGGCGAAGCGCCCACCGAGCACCCGCGGATCGATCCTGATTTCGGGATGGTTTTCGTTGACCGTGCTGAGAGCGGCCATTGCGGAGAGCGGCTTGCGTCCGTGCGCCTCCCAGTCGACCCAGTCGAGCGACTGCCGCAGTTCAGGGATAATGAAGCGTCCGAGAACGGTGTTCGCCGCCCTGTCCCCCGGCGTGACGGCTTGCTCCTGGGCGCCCGCCTTGTTTTCGAGTTCCGCCGGCTGTTGTGGCCCTGAATCGGCGTCCGCGGAAGTGATTGTCATCCCAACCAGTCCTCATGTTGCACGATGGCGCAAATGGCGGGAGATGACGGCAGCGGATAGTGGTTTCTTGCTGGCCAAAAAACGACGACCCTGCATGGGTCCGGACTATGTACTGACAAATAGAATTCACCAGTTCGGGCAAATAACTCACTGGACGGCCCCGCGCTCTCCGCGCTCTACTGCGCCGCGATGATGGGTGAGGCGCTGCGACGGAGGCATCAGAATGAAATCCCATAGCCGAGTGGTGATCATTGGCGGCGGGGCGATGGGGGCCGGCCTTCTGTACCATCTGGCCCTGGAAGGCTGGACCGACGCGGTGCTCGTGGAAAAGGGCGAGCTCACCTCCGGCTCCACTTGGCATGCGGCAGGCCAATGCCCCCAATTCGTGGGCTCGCTGTCGATCGCCCATATCAACAATTACGGAACTGAGCTCTACCCCAAGCTCGAAGCCCTCACCGGCGTCTCTGCAACCTGGCATGGCTGCGGCGGCATTCGCCTCGCGCTCACCGATGAGGAGGTGAACTGGTTTAAATACGTCCACGGGCTGTCGAAGCTCGTCGGCTATGAAATGCATCTGATCGGCCCTGAGGAGATCAGGCAGCATCATCCCTTCATCGAGACCTTCGGTGTGAAAATGGGCGCCATGACGGTGACCGACGGCCATGTGGATCCGTCCGGCGTCACCAATGCCATGGCCAAGGGCGCCCGCGACCTCGGCGCCGAGATCTATCGGCGCACCCGGGTCACCGAGACCCGTCGCCTTCCCTCGGGCGAGTGGGAGGTGGTGACCGACAAGGGCACCATCATCTGCGAGCACCTGGTCAATGCTGCTGGCTCCTATGCGGATATTGTCGGCGGCTGGGTGGGGCTGAAGGTGCCGATCAGCAATATGCTGCACCACTACATCGTCACCGACCCGCTGCCGGAGATCGCAAGCCTCTCCAAGGAACTGCCGGTGGTGCGTGATCCCTATGTGAACGGCTATCTGCGTCAGGAGCAGCAGGGACTGCTGATCGGCCTTTACGAGCGGGAGGGCGCGACCGACTGCTTCAAGGACGGCATTTCCTGGGACTTCGAGAGCGAGCTGCTGCCGCCCGAGCTCGACCGTTTGATGCCGTGGTTGGAACGCGCCGCCGAGCGTTTGCCGCTGTTCGGACAGGCCGGTATCCGCCGCATCGTGCCCGGCGCGATCACCCACACGCCCGATGGCAATCTGCTGCTCGGTCCGGCACCGGGCTTGCGCAACTACTGGATGGCCTGCGGCGCCTCCTTCGGCATCTGCCAGGCGGCCGGTGCCGGCAAATATCTCGCCCAGTGGATGGTGCATGGCGCCGCCGACATCAACATGGCCGCGGTCGACCCGCGCCGCTACGGCAACTGGGCCAGCGGGGGCTACTGCCTGGCCAAGGCCACCGACGACTACCAGAACATGTATCAGCTGGTCGTACCGGGGGAATACCGGCTCGATGGACGGCCGAAGCGCACGTCAGCCCTCTATGACCTGCTGAAGGCCAGGGGCGCCCAATACATGGATGTGGCCGGCTGGGAGCGGCCGCGCTGGTTCGACAAGACGGGCGAAGGCGAGCGGCCGAGCTATCGCCACAACAACAGCTTCGCGCCGGTGCGCGAGGAAGCAATGGCCGTGCGCCAGCGCGTCGGCGTCATGGACATGTCGAGCTTCTCGAAATTCGAGGTCGTGGGCCCCGATGCGGAAGGCATGCTCAACCGCCTGCTCGCCAACCGCATGCCGCGCAAGGTGGGCGGCATCGTGCTGACCCAATGGCTCACGGAGAGCGGCCGCATCGAAGGCGAGCTGACGGTTTGCCGCCTGCGCGAGGACCGCTTCTACCTGCTCTCGGCCGCAGCCGCGCAGTTCCGCGATTTCGATATGCTGAGCCAAGGCCGGCTCCCGCATGAAAACGCCGAGGTGCGCGACGTCACCGAGGCTCTCGGCGTCCTGGTTCTCGCGGGACCCCGCTCACGCGACGTGCTGGCCAAGCTCACCGATGCCGATCTCGGCAATAACGCCTTCCGCTGGCTCACCGGCAAGGAGATCGCCGTCGCCGGGGTCCCCGCACGCGCCCTGCGCGTGAACTATGTGGGCGAACTGGGCTGGGAGCTCCATGTCCCGGCCGAGCGGCTGGTCGAAGTTTACGAAGCGCTCCTCGAGGCCGGCCGGGCGTATGGGATTGCCGATTTCGGCGCCTATGCGATGAACAGCCTGCGCCTTGAAAAGGCTTATCGCGGCTGGGGCTCGGAAATGACCAACGAGGTCAACCTCATCGAAGCCGACATGGAGCGTTTCGTGGCGCTGGACAAGCCGGACTTCGTGGGCAAGGCGGCGACCCTGAATGCCAAACAGCAGGGCCCGCGCATTTCGCTCGTCTATATGTCCCTGAGCGAAGGGGATGCCGAAGCCCAGGGCAATGAGCCGATCTATGCGGACGCGACCCTGGTTGGCGTCACCACCTCCGGTGGCCACGGCTATGCGGTGGGCAGGAGCCTCGCCTTCGGCTATGTCAAGCCCGAGCTGGCTAAGCCCGGCACGGCGCTTGAGGTCGAGATCCTGGGCGAGCGCCGCAAGGCGTTGGTTGAGGCCCAGCCGCTCTATGATCCGGAAAACCTGCGGCTGCGTTCCTAGTAGATCGAGAACGGGAAATATTTCGCGTTGATTTTCTGATAGGTGCCGTCCGCCAGAATCTCGTCGAGGGCCTCGTTGAGCTTCTGGCGCAGGGCTTCGTCTTCCTTGCGCACCGCAATACCGGCGCCAAGACCGAAATGTGCGGGATCGCTCAGCGGCTCTCCGACGAACTTGCAGCACTTGCCTTCCGGACTGTTGAGCCAATTGTAAACTGCGATGGATTGCACGAAGACCGCGTCCACCCGGCCGGCCACCAGGTCCAGCAGTGCCGTATCGTGCGAGCCGTAGAGGCGGATGGTCGAGTCCTTGTAGTTCTTCTCGAGATAATTGGCGTGAATGGTCGAGGACTGCGCGCCGAGCACCTTGCCGGCGAGTCCCTTGGGCGAAATGTCGGTGATGTCGGACGTGGTCAGCGCCACGAACCGGGCAGGCGCGTGGTAATACTTATCGGTGAACGCCACCACCTTCTTGCGTTCCTCGGTGATGGACATGGAGGCAACGATCGCATCGATCTTTTTTGAAAGAAGTGCCGGAATCAGCCCCTCCCAGTCTTGCGCGACGATCCTGCACTTCACCTGCATCTTCTCGCATAGCGCTTGGGCGATATCCACATCGAAGCCTTTGAGCTTGCCGCTCTCGTCGATGAAGTTGAACGGCGGATAGGCCCCCTCCGTTCCGATGACGAGCTCCGCCGGCTGGCCGAAACCTGGCAAGCTGGCCAGGAGCATGAAAACCGCTGCAAACACCCCCACCCGTATTCGCATTGTCGTACTCCCCATACAGTGCCGGCCGGAGCCGGCAGCTCTGATTATTGTCGCCTCAGCCCCTCCCAGAGCCGGGTCTATCAACCACCATTGCGCTGATGTTGGCGCGCTTCGGTCAGCTCCGTGGTCGTCTTGTGCAAGCGGCCGGCAAGTTCCCGCATGATCTCCACGGCCATTTCCGGGAATTCGGCGACCATGCGCAGGAAATGCTCCTTCAGGATCTTGAGGGTCTCGAGCCGCTCGACCGCCCGCACCGTCGCGGTGCGCGGCACCTCGCACAGGATCGCGATCTCGCCCACGAAATCGTTTGCTTTCACCTCGGCCACGGCGAGCTGCCCGTCGGGTGTATCGACCAGCACCTCTGCCGAGCCGGCGATGATCACATAGGCTGCATCGCCCGTGTCGCCCTGGTGGAACACCTCCTGGCCGGGCTCGAAAGACATGCGCTCTGACGTGAAGGCCAGGAGCTTCAGCTTCTGCGGCTCCACATTCGCAAAGAGCGGAATGCGGCGCAGAGCATCAACTTCGTCTTTTAGAGAAGCCATATCGTCCCCCTCCGGCGACTGCGCTTGAAGCCATGGGAAATGCCTCACTGTGCCATTGCCGTCTTCCGGGCGGTCTCACGGCCGATCTCCTCCCCGGCCGTGGCGCTGTCCGAAATCAGGCGACCCTGGTCAAACTTCAGTATACGTTCAAATCGCGGCGACAGGTCAGGATTGTTCAACACCCAGAACAAGCCGAACGGGCGATGTGGATCCTCTCTGGACGCCGCAAGGATCCGCTCGACGATTTCTGCGTAATTGCGGCTGTCCAGAGCGGACAAGGCGCGATTGACGATGAGAAATTCGACCCGCTTCATGAGCACCCGGGCGAGCGCCAGCTTCTGGCGCTGGGGTGCGGTCAGGCGCTTGCCGCCCGACCCCACGTTGAAGTTCAACCCGGCTTCGATGACGGCATGCTCCATGCCGAGCTCCGCAAAAACGCTGCGCATGGCCTCGCGCACGCGCCGCGGCCCGTCGGCGATGCCATAGGCGATGCGGCCGAACAGCACGTTGTCGAGCAGGTTGGAGGCTACGTTATAGACATCCGGGTCATAGAAGGCGACGAGCCCCTCGAGCCCGGCCGGCAGGTGAGCGCGGAATGCTTTGCGTGCCTCGACCAGGCGGTCGCGCAGCTGGCCGTCCATCAGGCCCAAACGGTGCCGGGGCTCGATATAGCCGAACGCCAGCTTCAGCAGTTTCGCGCGGTCATCGGCGCTGATCTCGCCGCCAGAGGCAAGCCGCGCCAGGATTGCCTTGTAGTCGGGAATTTCCTCGGCGCTCATCAGGCTGAGCTGCTCGAAGAACGGGTGGTCCGGTGGCAGGCCTGCGAACAAGTCGGTGACCGTTTCGGCGATCTCCCGTCCCATGTCGGTCAGCCGGTCCTCGAGGCTCTCCTCCCGCAGCACCTTGCGCATATAGGCGTTGGTGGGCAGGTTCGGCGTGGCGAAAGTGTCCGTAAGGGCGGTGCCGAACAGGAGGTTTTCCGCGATCGTCGCCTGATTGTTGTAGCGCTCGGGATCGAAAACCTCGACCAGCTGGTTCAGCGGCGGTTCGGAGACCATTCGGCGGAGATGCGAACGCGCCTCCAGTGCCCGGTGCATGATCTCGGGCGAGGCTTGCGGGTCGATCACCGACCGCAGGCCGAGGTCGAACATGTCCGCGTGCAGGTCGGCCATCATCAGCACGTCCATGAAGCGCGGCATGAGGTCCTCGGGCCCCGACAAGCCCGCGCCCTCGTAGTCGATCCAGTCCGCATTCACATCCATGGTGGTATTGCCGGAGGCCGCGGCCTCGGCCAGAAGACGGTCCGTCGGCTCGCGGGGTTGGTCCTCCTGCGACTGGCCGCGGACCGGCACATGGCGCAACCCGTACAGCAGCACGTCCCGGACCGAGGCATGCGGGAAATAGGAATCCGGTCCGATATAGCCGATCCGCCGGCCGGTGAACGCTTCGGGAAGCTCTTCCAGCGGCGCGCCATTGATGGTGACCCGGCCGGTGCTGGGCGGCATCAGTCTGGCCAGCACCTCCGCAACCGCCTCTGCGCCGCTGTTGATGGGGCCGATGGCGGCGACGCGCTCGTGCGGCTGGATGGTTAGCGACGTGTTCTCCAGGAGCCGGGCGCCGGTATCGTCGATCACGCCGACACCCGCCAACGCCAATGGACCTTCGATATGGGGAACAGGGCCCTCGGGCGGCAGCTGCAGCTTCGGGTCGAGCATGTTGTCGGGACAGAACTGCTCGATGACTTGGCTGTATTTGACCTGCACGTCGAGACGCTGCTGGTCCCAGTCGATCAGCTCCTTGATCGGCGAGGGCAGGTCCTTGTAGGCGCCGATCACCGCGACCAGCTGCCCGATATCGAGCGAGCCGCGCAGCGCGAAATAGCCGCCGATCAGGTAGAACATGAACGGTGTGAGCTGGGCCAGGAAGTTGTTGAGCCACTTGACCGCGAACTTCCGCTGATAGAGCTCGTAGCGGATGAAGAAGATCTCGCCGAGCCGGCTGGAAATGTCGGCGCGCTCGCGATTCGAGGCATCGTTCAGGTGGATCTCGGAGACGCCGTCGACGATCTCGCCCACCCGGCCGGCCAGGGCGCGCGCGGTGATCTGCCGCTGCTTGGAAAGCACGAGCAGCCGGCGCCGCAGCCGCGGGATGATATAGGCCTGGATAGCCACCACGCCGAACGCGATCATGCCGAGCCAGAAATTCTGCACCAGGATGAAGGCCAAGGCGGTCACCGCTTGCCCGCCCAGGAAAACCGGCTGGACGAAGGCATCCCCGATGAAGCCGCCCATCGGCTCCACCTCGTCCTTGATCATGGTGGCGACTTCCGGCGCCTTCACCCGTCGGAAATGGGTGAGGGGAAAGCGCATCACCCGGTCCACCAGGTCATAGCGCAGACGCCGCAGCATGCGCTCGCCGAGCCGGCCCTTATAGGTGTTGATATAGAACTTGAAGGCGCCGTTGATGCAGACCAGGGCCAGGAACGCCATCGACAGCGCCACGAGATAGCCCATGCGGTTGAGCTCGAAGCCGGAAAAGAGCTCGATATGGCCGCCACCGAGAAACTGTGGAAGGTCGAATGCGATGGTGAGGAACCGGGCCGTGGCGTCCGGATGTTCGAAGCCTTCTCCGGTGATTGGTCCGTTTACGATTTGCTTTGGAAGGTCGAGTGAAATAAAATAAATCGGCATGGACAGCAGAATGATCGTAAGGATCCAGATCTGCTGCTTTTTTGTGTGATTCCATATATACCAGAATAAATTGCTTTCCATCGTTTAATCCTGGAGCGTGCCCTGAATGCTATGCCGCTCAGGGTCAACGCTCATTTACTCAGCAATACGCCTTCCAAGACAGGAATTGGCGTGATTTCAAAGAACGTTCCGCCGCCTGTCGGCAATGTTCAAAATGTCAGCTAATTAACCACCATCCAAGGCTGATCATAATGCTTGATGCAGGTCAATCTTCATACCCATATTTTCTGCGTTCGAGTAGGAACATCCTTTACAAATGTCGAACTGCTTCAAATAGCCCTTGCGTCGCGCCCGCGCCGCCTCGTCCGAGCAGTAGGCGCGGATGAAGCCGCCTTCGCCGATATTGGGCAGCTGCACCATCTGGTCATAGTCAATGCAGCACAGCCCGAGGTCTCCGTTCCAGAAGACTACGGTCTGGTGCAAGGGCGCCGTGCAGGTCGCCCGCTGGATGCCGGTAGGATGCCGCCGCAGCTCCTCCTTGGTCGGAAGGAAACGGCTGAACTCCCGCTTTTCCGCCTCCGTCGTATAGGAACCGATGCTGAACGTCTTGAACCGGATCTGGTCGAACCCGATGCGCTCGGCCCATGCGCGGATATCGTCCATCTGGTGCTCGGAATAGCCCGTGAGCAGCGTCTGCAGCACGCATTTCGGGTTCTTCACCCCAAGCCGCCGGCGGGTCGCGAGGAATGTCTCGATATTCGCCTTGACCTCGTCGAAATCGGAATTGACCCGGTAGTTCTCTTGCGCCTCCTTCGAGAAGCCGTCCATGCACAGATAGACCCGGCCGAGACCGGCCCTGATCAGCCGCTCGGCCAAGCCTTCGCCAAGCTTGGTCGCGTTGGTGGAAAGGAACGTCTCATGCCCGTTCTCATGGGCATAGGCGATGAAATCCGGCAGCGCCGGATTGAGCGTCGGCTCGCCGGAGAAGTTGAAATACATCGCCGGCTTTTCCCGCACGCGCTTGAAATCGTCGATGATGCTCTTGAAGACGTCGAGCTTCATCAAGCCGCGCTTGCGGGTCATGGCGATGGTGACCGGGCAAACCGGACAGCGCAGGTTGCAGGAGTTGGTTACGTCGACGACGATGATTGTCGGCAGCTTTTTGAAATAGGACAGGGGCAACATTTGCGCGAAGAAGCGCGACACCCGTGCTTTCAAGGGAACGTGAGCCTCGAGGGCTTCGGTAACGGCCATGAGCTATCCTACATGTGGGGAGTTTCGGGCCATTCCGCGATGGAGGTGCGCAGCGCCCGGCAGGCCTACCGCCAGCTCTCGGCTGATAAAATGGAAATCACAGAGATGTGGTCCGCACTTGGGCATGGATACCTGCCTCCACGCCGTTTTAAGCCAGCTCTTCCCCTAGCACAATGCACCCCATCGTGACCACTGTCGAGACGGTCCCGCATCAACGCACTGTCATCCATCCGTTGCCAAGCTTACGCCAAATGGCGGTTCTCATGTCCAAGCATGCCGTGCTAGGGATGGAGATGGAGCCTTGTGGATCACTCCGCCGGAGAAGCGGGGATGGCGAACAGACACGGTGGACGAGGGGACCAGAGAATGTCTCGCGGCAAGCGCGACGGCGCCAAGATCCTGCTCTACAGCCATGATACCTTCGGACTCGGCCATCTCCGTCGCTCCATGACCATCGCCCATAGCCTGGTCGAGCGGCACAAGAAGCTTTCCGTGCTGATCCTCACCGGATCGCCCATCATCGGCGCCTTCGATTTCAGGTCCCGCGTCGACTTCGTCCGCATGCCCGGCGTGATCAAGCTGCGCAACGGCAACTACACCGCCCTCAACCTGCATATCGACATCCATGAGACCATCGGCTTGCGCCGTGCGATCATCGAACGCACGGCCGAGGTGTTCGACCCCGACTTGATGATCGTCGACAAAGAGCCGAATGGACTGCATGGCGAGGTTGCCGGTGCGCTCGCCATGCTGAAGGCGCGGGGCGCCCGCCTGGTGCTCGGCCTGCGCGACGTGCTGGACGAGCCCAAGGTGCTGCGCAAGGAATGGCGGCGCAAGCACGCCATGGAAACCGTGAAGGCGGCTTATGACGAAATCTGGGTTTACGGCAGCCGGGCGCTTTACGAACCCATGACCGGGCTGAAGGTCGAGAAAGCCGTGGAGCGAAAGCTGGTCTATACCGGCTATCTGCCGCGTCCGCTGGCAAAGACCCCCACCGCGCACCACTGGCCGGCAATCACCGAGCGCGATTTCCTTTTGGTGATGACCGGTGGCGGCGGCGACGGGGCCGAGCTGGTCGACTGGGTGCTCAGCACCTACGAGGCGCGCCGTAACCTGCCCTGGCCCGCCCTGATCGTGCTGGGTCCGTTCATGCCGGTCGAGCTGCGGGAAGCCTTTCACCAGCGCGCCGACCGTCTGGCCGATGTCGAGGTGATGGTGTTCCACAATCAGATCGAGCACCTTGTGCAGCGGGCACGCGCGGTGGTGTGCATGGGCGGGTACAACACCTTCTGCGAGGTCCTGACCTACGACAAGCCGGCGCTGATCGTTCCACGGACCCATCCGCGGCAGGAGCAGCTGATCCGGGCGAGCCGGGCCGAGGCCCTGGGCCTCGCGCGCATGCTGTTGGGAACGGATGATGCGGGCCGGTTTATGCCGGATATCGATGCCATGGCCGCGGCCCTTCATGCGCTCGTGGATCAACCGCCACCCTCGGCCTGCATGCTGCCGGGGCTGATGGCTGGGCTCGACACCGTCAACGCGCAGGTCACCCCCCTGGATCTACGGGCGGAATGGCGAGGCGGCCCGCGCCGGTCCCAAGCCGGGGGATTGCGCCGGCGAAGCCCGCGGCATGATGCGCAGCGTTGCCGGGTAACAGCCATCGCGATGGCAGACGAGGCTCGCGCTATTGCGGTCGTGCTCAAGGGCTATCCACGGCTGTCGGAAACCTTCATCGCTCAGGAGCTGCATGCGCTGGAGCAGCACGGGCTGTGCTTGCGCCTCTATTCCCTGCGCGATCCCACGGACGGCGCGCGTCATCCCGTGCATGAAGAGATTGCAGCACCCGTCACCTACCTGCCGGAATATCTCGTCGATGATCCATTGCGGGTGGTGAAGGGTTTGCTCCGATCCCTCCTGCTGCCCGGCTTCTTTCCGGCTCTGCGGGTGTTCCTGAAGGACTGGTGGCGCGAGCGTGACGTCAACCGTGGCCGGCGCTTCGGGCAGGCGGTGGTGCTGGCCTGCGAGATGCCGCCTGACGTGACGGAGATTTATAGCCATTTCCTGCACACGCCCTCGTCGGTCGCCCGCTATGCCGCGATCATGCGTCGGCTATCCTGGAGCTTTTCTGCCCACGCCAAGGACATCTGGACCATTCCCGCGTGGGAGAAGAGCGAGAAGATCCGGGATGCCAGATGGGGCACCACCTGCACCGCAGCAAACCTGGAGCACCTGCGATCGCTTGCACCGAGGGGTCACCAAGCCAAGCTGTTTCTCAGCTATCACGGGCTCGATCTCGCGCGTTTCCCCCCGCCGCCTGTCCGGGCCGCGCGCCGCGGCGATGATCCGGACGACCCGCTGCGCATCGTTTCGGTCGGGCGCGCGGTGCCGAAGAAGGGCTATGACGTTCTGCTCGATGCGCTGTCCCGGTTGCCGGCAAGCCTCTATTGGCGTTTCCTGCATATCGGCGGGGGTGAGAATGCCGCGGCGCTCCGCCAGCTGGCCGACCGCCTGGGACTGGCGGAGCGTATCGAATGGCGCGGAGCACAGCCGCAAGGCGAGGTGATCGGGCTGCTGCGCGAGGGCGACCTGTTCGTGCTGGCCAGCCGCATCGACAAGTCTGGTGACCGTGACGGTCTGCCCAATGTGCTGATGGAGGCGGCGTCCCAAGCGCTATGCTGCCTCTCGACATCCGTCTCGGCCATACCGGAATTCATTCTCGACAAGCAGACCGGATGCCTCGTTCCACCTGAAGATCCTGATGCCCTGGCGCAGGCGATCGCACAGCTTGCTAAAAATCCTGAGATGCGCTTCTCCTTGGGTCAGGCAGCACGGACAAGGCTCGTGACCTCATTCTCGAAAGATGCGTGCATCCGCAGTCTGGCCGCACGTTTCGGTATCAACGACAATGCGCGCGATGCCGCGGGCAGTCGGTAGGCCATAGATGCGCATTGCCTTCTACGCGCCGTTGAAGCCGCCCGACCATCCGGTGCCTTCGGGCGACCGGCAGATGGCCCGGCAGCTGATGGATGCTCTGCATTGCGCCGGCCATGACGTGATCTTGGCCAGCCGCTTTTCAAGCTTCGAGCCCACCGGTCAGCCCGACGCGCAGCAGAGACTCCGGGAGGAGGGCCGGCGCGCGGCGGACCAGGCGCTGCACGCGCTGCGCCATGGGGAGGCGCCCGGGTTATGGTTCACCTATCATCCCTATTACAAGGCACCCGACTGGGTCGGCGTGCATGTGGCCGAAAGCCTCGGCATTCCTTATGTGACCTGCGAAGCGTCCTACGCGCGAAAACGCGAGCAAGGCCCGTTTGCCGAAGCGCAGGCTCAGGTGCGCAGAGGCTTGGCCCTGGCGACGGTGAATTTCTGCTTCACGCGAGGCGATCGTGAAGGGCTCGAGCCCATCGTCCGGCCTGGTTCCCTGGTGGATTTGCCGCCCTTTATCGACGTGCGCCACCTGCCCCCGCCGGACCGCCCCCGAACACCGGAAAGCCCGGCGCGCTTGCTGGCCGTGGCCATGATGCGGTCGCGCGACAAGCTCGACAGTTATCGCGCGCTTGCGAAAAGCCTGTTTCTCATCAAGGAGCTGCCCTTTACCCTGACCATTGTCGGCGACGGGCCGGAACGCAACGTGGTCGAGGCGCTGTTCTCGTTTCTTGGACAGAGAGTGGCCATGACGGGCCAGATTGCCTCGGAGACCATGGCTGAGGTCTACCGGGAGGCGGATCTCTATGTCTGGCCGGGCTGTGGCGAGGCTTATGGATTGGCCTATCTGGAAGCGCAGGCCATGGGCCTGCCTGTGGTCGCGCAAAGCATCCGCGGTGTGCCGTCGGTCGTCGCCGATGGCGTGACGGGAACGCTGACGCGTGCGGGGGATGACGAGGGTTATGCCCGCGCCATCGCCACGCTGATCGAAGACGGCCGCAAGCGCGCGGCAATGGGTGCGGCCGCGCAAGAATTCGTGCGGGGCAGCCGGACCTTGCAACAGGCCGCGGCGGTGATTGCCGAGGCTTTGCCATGAGCCCCGCCGCGCGTCCTGTCCTGATCTGGGTCACCCATGTGCTGGGCATCGGCCATTATCAGCGCGTCATCACGCTCGCTGCCGCCTTGGCCGGGGCGGGGCTACGGCCCGTGGTGGCCTCGGGCGGCATGCCGGTGCCCGGCGCGCTGCCGCCGGGCGTTCTGCTGCGGCAGCTGCCGGCCATACGCAGCGCGGATGACGGCTATACCAACCTCGTGGACGAGAATGGCGAGGTGGCGAGCGAGAACCTGTTCCTGCGCCGCACGGACAGGCTCCTGCGCCTCTATCGCGAACTCGAGCCCGGCGCCATCGTCACCGAGCTCTACCCCTTCGGCCGCCGCCGCTTCGCCATGGAAGTGGATGCCTTGATCGCCCGCGCTGCGGCGGAACCGGCATGCAACCGGCCGAAAATTGTCTGCTCGGCGCGGGACATCCTGCAGCCTCCGTCGAGCGCCGAAAAGGAAGCCCTCATCCGTGGCCGGATCGAAGCTTATGATGCCATCCTGGTGCATGGCGACCCGAATCTGGTCCGGATCGAGCAATCCCTGCCGCTGATGGCCGAATTTGCCGATCGCATCCGCTACACCGGCTATATGGCGGGCGGGGGCGGCCAGGCGGCTGGGGCCTGCACGAGCGATGGCACGGACGAGGTGATCGTGTCTGCCGGCGGCGGCGCCGTGGGTCGCGATCTCCTCTTGGCAGCGGCGGCCGCCCGCCCCGACACGGCGGCGAAGGCGCTGACCTGGCGCTTCCTGGTCGGACACAACATGCCGCCCCGGCAAACGGCCATGCTGCGTGAGCAAGCCGGGGGCGACGGCGTGATCATAGAGCCGGCCCGGCCGGATTTTCCGGGCCTGCTCAGCCGCGCGCGGCTGTCGATTTCGCAGGCAGGCTACAACACTTGCGTCGACCTTCTTCGGGCGCGGGTGCCCGCTGTGCTCGTGCCTTATGCCGGTCCCGATGGCGGCGAGATCGAGCAGCCGCTGCGCGCGCGGATCTTTGCCGAGCGCGGCTTCGGGGTGGCGGTCGATCCCCACGGTCTGACGCCTAGGCGCTTGGCGGACGCGGTCGACCGTGCCCTTGGGCTCAATCCCCGCGATGCAAGTTGCCCCAATCTGGACGGCGCCGAACAGTCCGCGGCCATCATCCGCGAGATCCTGGGAGAACCCCCCGCGTGACAGCGGCCTTCTCGCCCCTTCTGCAGGAGCTCGACGCTTGGGCCGCACGCGGGCTCACACCCCGCCTGTGGTTGCGTGACGACGATGCGGTGGCCGATCGGCCGGAGCTCCGGCAGCTGCTTGCCCTGTGCGGGGCGGCGGCCATACCGCCGACCCTGGCGGTCATCCCAGCCAAGATCGAAGCCTCCCTGGAGGCCGCTCTTTCTCGCAACACCATGCCGATGCCATCCCTGCTGGTGCATGGCTATGCTCATGTGAACCACGAAGGACCGAAGGCCAAGAAGGCGGAGCTCGGCACGGCTCGGCCGCTCGCCGAAGTTGCCGCCGACACCGCCAAGGGTCTCGCCCTGCTGCACGTCGCCTTTCCCAGGGAAGCGCTGCCGGTGCTGGTGCCACCCTGGAACAGGGTGCGGCCGGATCTCGTGCCTCTCCTCCAAGACCAGGGCTACGAGGGGATCTCGACCTTCGGACCAGCATGCTATGCCGGCCTCGGGATCATAGAGGCCAACACGCATGTGGACTTGATGGACTGGCGCGCGCGGCGCGGCCGTAGCATTCCGGATGTGATCCGCAACCTCACGCACACTCTACAGCGGCAAAGAGCAGCAGATCCCGCTGAACCCGTCGGAATCCTCACCCACCACGCGGTGCATGACGAGGTCGCGTGGTCCTGCCTTGCCGATCTCGCCGATCTCGTTGCGGGGCGCGTGCTTTGGCTATCCGGTCGCGAGGTGTTCTATGCAGCGCCGTGACCGCTTCTTTGTGATCACCGGTGGCCCCGGTGCGGGCAAGACGACCCTGATTGAGGCACTCGCCGCGAAGGGTTATCACCGCTCCGTTGAGGCCGGCCGCGGCGTCATCCAACAGCAGACGGCCATCAATGGCCCAGCCCTGCCCTGGAAGGACCGTGCCCTGTTTGCCGAGCTGATGCTGAGCTGGGAGATGCGGTCCTACGCGCTGGCGGCCGGTCATACCGGCCCCGTCCTGTTCGACCGTGGCCTTCCCGACATCATCGGCTATTTGCGGTTGGAAGGCTTGGCTGTTCCCGCGCATGTCCATGAGGCGGCGCAATGTTTTCGCTATCATCCGACCGTCTTGATCGCGCCGCCCTGGGAAGCAATCTTCACCCAGGACGAGGAACGCAAGCAGACCTTCGAGGAGGCTTGCAGAACCTATGAAAACATGCGCAGGGTTTATGCGGATTACGGCTACGATTTGGTTCCTCTGCCACTGGCGCCCGTCGAGGACCGGGTCGCCTTCGTCGAGGGCCATCTGGAGCGGCACCTATTCTCTTTTTCGTGAAAAGCGCCTTGATCCCGCGCCTCGGCTGTGCGGATGATGGTATGGGCGGACCTGGGAAGGTCGGGGAGGCATGGCAGTATCCGAGGTGAACACTCGCCTGGCGGCGAGCGGGCAAGCAGGGCTGCGAGCGCGCCGGGACCAGAGCTTCCGGCCACCGGCCGCAACCGCTTTCACCGCCATTGGCCGGGCGCTCGCCGGCATTGCGCTCACCGGCGGGCTTGCCGCGATCACGACACCCGGCCCGTGGGGCGCCGCCATCCTGGGCGGCATGGCTGTGCTGTTTGCGGCATACGCCGCACGGACCCTTGCGCGTCATATGGCCGTAATCACCATCAGCGACGACGGAATAACCGTCGCGGGTTTGGTCCGGCGGCACATCCGCTGGAGCGAACTCGGCAGCGTTTCGCTGCGCTATTTCTCCACGCGGCGGGATGGGGAGAACGGCTGGATGGATCTCGTGCTGCGATCGGGAACGACCCGCCTTGCCATCGAGAGCGAGCACCCCGCCTTCGCGCCTGCGGCGCGCCATGCCCTGTCCGCAGCGGCGAGGGCCCGTCTCGCCTTGAGCGCCGCGACCATGGCCAACGCGCGAGCGCTTGGCATCGAACCGGACGGCGGTAGGTCACGGCCATGAGCACCGCGTTGCTGTCGATCAGGAACCTGGTCGTCGACTTTCTTACCATGGCGGGCTCCGTGCGGGCCGTCGACGGCGTATCCTTCGACATTCCTCAGGCGCGCACATTGGCCCTGGTCGGCGAATCCGGCTCGGGAAAGACGGTGATCAGCCAGGCCATCCTGCGCATTCTGCCCAGGGTTGCGCGGATCAAATCCGGCTCCATCATCTTCCGCGATCCCAAGCTCGCCGGAACCAACAAGGCAGAGCTCGATCTCGCCCGTTTTCCTGCGGATTCCGATCAGATGCGGAACATTCGCGGCGGCCGGATTTCCATCATCTTTCAGGAGCCCATGGCCTCTCTTTCGCCGCTCCACACGATCGGCGATCAGATCGGCGAGGCCCATCAGCTGCATATGGGATCCTCCCGGCAGGAGGCGCGCGAGGCGACCATCCGCATGCTCAAGCTGGTCGGCTTCGCCAACCCGGAAAGGGGGGTGGACACCTATCCCTTCGAGCTGTCGGGCGGCATGCGCCAGCGCGCCATGATCGCCATGGCGCTCATCTGCCGGCCCGCGCTGCTCATCGCGGACGAGCCGACCACCGCACTCGATGTGACCGTCCAGGCGCAGATCTTGAAGCTCATCAAGGATCTCCAGCACGAATTCCATATGGCTGTGCTGATGATCACCCATGATCTCGGCATCGTCGCCAACCTCGCCGACGAGGTGGTGGTGCTCTATCGCGGCCGCATTGTGGAAGCAGGCTCAACCGAGGTCATTTTCCGCGATCCGCAGCACCCCTATCTTAAGGCGCTGCTCAATGCCGTGCCGCGCTTCGACATGCGGCCGGACGAACGGCTCAAGGCGCTCCGCGAGGTGAAGCCGGTCGCTGGCGGCTATTTTGCCGAATGCACCACGCCGGCCCATTCGGGCGCCCCGCTGCTCGAGGTGTCGGGCTTGCGAAAGGCCTTCGCTTTGCGAAAGGGCAGCATGTTCAAGCCGGGCGGCACGCAGGCCGCGCTCGCCCTGCGCGACGTGAGCTTCACCGTTCATGCCGGCGAGAGCGTCGGCCTCGTGGGCGAGTCCGGTTGCGGCAAGACCACCACCGCCAAGATCATCGTGCGCGCGGTCACGCCGGACGCCGGTCAGGTGCAGTTCCGCCTGAACGGTGCCATGCGGGACGTACCCGCGTTGGAAGGCGAGGCGCTCAGCGCCTATCGCCGCGCGGTGCAGGTGGTCTTCCAGGATCCCTTCTCCTCGCTCAATCCGCGCATGACGGTGCTGGACCTGATCACCGAGCCCCTGGTGATCCATAACATCGGCAGCAACGAGGAACGCCGGGAGATCGCCAAGGAGCTGATGCAGCTGGTCGGCCTCGACCCCCGCTTCCTCGGCCGCTATCCCCATTCCTTCTCGGGCGGGCAGCGCCAGCGTATCGGCATAGCCCGCGCCTTGGCGCTCAAGCCGAACCTGTTGATCTGCGACGAGCCCGTCTCGGCCCTGGATGTGTCGGTGCAGGCGCAGATTCTCAACCTGCTCAAGGACCTGCAGGCAAAGCTCGGCCTTTCCTATCTCTTCATCAGCCACAATCTCGCGGTGGTGGACTACATGGCCGAGCGCATCCTGGTCATGTGCCGCGGCATGATTGTTGAAGAAGCCCCGCGCGAACAGTTCCGCGAGCGGGCGCAGCACCCTTATACGCGCGCCCTGCTGGCGGCCGTGCCGGAACCGGATCTCGACCATCCGATGGATCTCGACATGCTGATGAGCGGCTCGACGTCCGATCCGCAGGCCTGGCCCGAGCCGTACCGGATCTTGCCGGAAACGGAACTGAAGCGGACGGAGATCGCGCCGGGACATTTCGTGCTCTATGGGGAAACCGAGGCCCGCGCTGACCTTGAGCCGTGGCAAGAGGCCTTCGCATGAGCGCCGGCATCGCCCTGTTTCTCGTCCGCCGCCTCCGCATCGCCGGCCTCACGGGCCTGGCCTTGCTTCTGCTGGCCTGCGGCGAGATCCGTGCCCAGGCCCTGCCCAAGCTCGTCGAAACACCAAGCCTCGAAGCCAGCGTGAAGGCGGGGCTCCTGCCGCCCGTCGACCAGCGCGTGCCCGAGGAGCCGTTGATCGTCGATCTGCCTGCGCAAGGGCTGGAGATCGGGCGGCATGGCGGCTCCCTTCGCACCCTGATCGACAGGCCGAAATCCATCCGCTACATGGCCGTTTGGGGTTATGCGCGGCTCGTGGGCTACACGCCCGAGCTCGAGCTCGTGCCGGACATTCTCAAGGACGTTAAGGTGGAGAACGGCAACCGGGTCTTCACCTTCACCTTGAGGCGTGGCCACAAGTGGTCCGACGGCCATCCCTTCACCTCCGAGGATTTCCGCTACTACTGGGAAGATGTCGCCAACAACCCGAGCCTGTCGCCCGGTGGTCCGCCCACGAGCTTGGTGATCAAGGGCGAAGCGCCGAAATTCGAGGTCATCGACGAGGTGACCGTCCGCTATTCCTGGAGCCGTCCCAACCCAACCTTCCTCCAGGAGCTCGCCCGGGCGCGGCCGACCTATATCTACATGCCCGCCCATTACATGAGGCAGTTCCACGAGAAATACGCCGATCCCGATCAGCTCGCGCGCATGGTGGCCGCCGAGCGCGTGACCGACTGGGCCGCGCTGCACAACCGGCGCGAGACGATGTATGATTTCGACAATATAGAGCTGCCGACATTGGAGCCTTGGCACAACATCACGCTGGGGCCGACCACTCGCTTCATCATGCGGCGCAATCCCTATTTTCACCGCATCGACACGCGTGGCCAGCAGCTGCCCTATGTGGACGAGGTCATTATGGACGTTGCCTCGCCGCGCCTGATCCCCGCCAAGGTCGCGGCAGGCGAGAGCGACCTGCAGGCCCGTGGCCTGAACTTTTCCGACCTCGCCGTGCTGAAGCGCAACGAGAAGCGGTCAGGCTATCACGTGGAGCTGTGGCCGAGCGGCAAAGGCGCCCAGTTCGCCCTCTATCCCGATCTCAACTATGCGGACCCGGTATGGCGCAAACTGTTCCGCAATCCCTCGTTCCGCCGGGCGCTGTCGATCTCGATCGACCGCTATCTGATCAGCCGCACCCTCTATCTCGGACTGGCCAAGCCTGCGAGCAATTTCGTGCTGGAGCGCAGTCCGCTTTACGACAAGGAGCTTGCCGGCCTCTGGACCCAGTATTCGCCTGAGAAGGCCAATGCACTGCTGGACGAGATCGGTCTCACCGAGCGCGATTCGAGCGGCTACCGCTTGCTGCCTGATGGGCGACGGGCGGAGATCGTGGTGGAGACCGCGGGCGAGGACCCGGAGGAGGTGGATATCCTGCAGCTCATCGCCGAGGATTGGGCCAAGATCGGCATCCGCCTCCTGATCAAGCCCTCCATGCGCGATGCCCTGCGCGAGCGCGCCTATACCGGGCAGGTGATGATGACCACCTGGTCCGGCTGGGACAACGGCGTGCCGACACCGGACATGATGCCGGACGAGCTTGCGCCGACCCATCAGGACAACCTCGCCTGGCCCAAATGGGGCGAGTACTACGAGACGAAGGGCAAGTCCGGCGAGGCCCCCGATGTGGAGGAGGCCAAAGAGCTCATCGCCCTCTACAAGCAATGGTTCGATGCGACCGATAGCGAGCAGCGCGCCGAGATCTGGCGCCGCATGCTGAAGATCAACGCGGAGCAGCAGTTCGTTATCGGCGTCGTTGCCGGCGTACCGCAGCCGGTCGTCGTCTCCAACAAGCTGCGCAACGTGCCGAAGGACGCTTTCTATGGCTGGGACCCTGGGGCGCAGTTCGGCATCTATCATCCCGATCAGTTCTGGTTCGCCCAATGAAGCAACGCTCGGCCCATAACCCTCTCGGGGCAAAGGCGCGCGGAGGCGCAAAGCGCTGATGCTTCGCTATATCGTGCAGCGCCTGCTGGTGATGGTGCCCACCCTGATTGTAATCAGCTTGCTGATGTTCGTGATCATCCAGCTGCCGCCGGGCGACTATTTGTCGAACCAGATCGCCGAACTGAAGGCGCGGGGCGAGGCGGCGGGCCTCGAGAAGCTGGAATTCCTCAGGAAGGAATACGGCTTCGACGAGCCCTGGTATGTCCAGTATGGCCGCTGGGTCGGATTCCTGCCCGGGGCCCATGGCTTCAACGGCCTCTTGCAGGGCAACTGGGGCTGGTCCTTCGAGCATCAGAAGCCGGTGAGCGAGGTGGTCGGCGACGGCCTGCTCCTGACCGTCATCCTCAATGCCGCCGTCGTTCTGTTCATCTATATCGTCTCGTTCCCGATTGGGATGTATTCGGCCACCCGGCAGTATTCCTTGGGGGACTATGGCTTCACTTTCCTCGGCTATCTCGGGCTGGCCACGCCGAACTTCCTGCTCGGTCTGGCGATGCTCTATTTCTTCAACGTCTGGTTCGGCATATCCGTGGGTGGGCTGATGGACCCGAACTATATCGGCCAGCCCTGGAGCTGGGGCAAGGTGGGCTCCGTGCTTGCCCACCTGATCGTGCCGGTGGTGGTCATCGGCACCACGGGCACCGCCGCGATGATCCGGCGCCTGCGCGCCAACCTGCTGGACGAGCTGCACAAGCAATATGTCACCACCGCCCGCGCCAAGGGCCTCAGCGAAACGCGACTCTTGTGGAAATACCCGCTGCGCATGGCGCTCAACCCCTTCGTCTCCGATATCGGCAATCTGCTGCCCAGCCTGGTGTCCGGTTCGGTCATCGTGTCGGTGGTTTTGAACCTGCCGACCATCGGCCCGGTGCTCCTCGACAGCCTGACCAGCCAGGATCAATACCTCGCGGGCTTCATCCTGCTGTTCGTGACGGTGCTGACGCTGATGGGCATGCTCGTATCAGACTTGCTGCTGGCCGCGCTTGATCCGCGCATCCGGTTCGGCGGCGAGGTACGCAAATGACCAGCATGAGCAACACCGAATTGCGCCCGACCCGCTCAAGTCTGCCTCATTTCGTCTCGCACGAGCCGTTCGACCCGTCCGAGGCCGAGGTGCTCACGCCCGCGCAGGAACGGGTCTATCTCGCCTCCGGCTGGCGGATGATGTGGTGGAAGCTCAAGCGCCACAAGGTGGCGGTCGCCTCCGGCATCTTCCTGCTGCTGATGTATCTCACCATCCCGTTCACCGAGATCCTGGCGCCCTATAACAGCACGACCAGGCATGCCGACTATCTCTATGCCCCGCCGCAATCGATCCACTTCTTTCACGACGGCCGCTTCATCGGGCCGTTCGTCTATGGCTATGATTCACAGCCCAACCTCGAAACCTTCCGCTGGGACTACACCGTGAACCGCGAGAAGGTCTATCCCTTGCGCTTTTTCTGCCAGGGCGACCCCTACGCGCTGTTCGACATGATACCCGCGCGCTTCCATCTGGTATGCCCGGCGGAAGGCGGCGTGTTCTTCCCGCTCGGCACCGACCGCCTCGGCCGCGACATGCTCAGCCGCATCATCTACGGCACCCGCATCTCCCTCACGGTAGGACTGATCGGTATCACCATCTCCTTCATCCTGGGCATCACGCTCGGCGGCATGGCCGGCTATTTCGGCGGCTGGATCGATGCGGCCATCCAGCGGGTGATCGAGATCCTGCGCTCCTTGCCGGAGCTGCCCTTGTGGCTTGCCCTGTCGGCCGCCCTGCCGGTCACCTGGTCGCCCATCGTCATCTATTTCGGGATCACCATCATCCTCGGGCTCCTCGATTGGCCCGGCCTTGCGCGCTCCGTGCGCTCCAAATTCCTGGCGTTGCGGGAGGAGGACTTCACGTCCGCCGCCGTGCTCATGGGTGCCAAGCCCTCGCGGGTCATCGGGCGGCACCTGGTGCCCAATTTCATGAGCCATTTGATCGCCAGCGCCACCCTGTCGGTGCCGGCGATGATTCTCGGCGAGACCGCGTTGTCCTTCCTGGGGCTGGGGCTCAGGCCGCCTATCACCAGCTGGGGCGTTCTGCTGAACGAGGCGCAGAACCTGGCAGCCATCGAGTTCTACCCCTGGATCATCACCCCGATGGTCCCGGTGATCCTGGTCATTCTCGCCTTCAACTTCCTGGGCGACGGCCTGCGCGATGCGGCCGACCCCTATCACTGAGACGGCTAGGCCGACGAGATATCGGCGCCGAGTCCCTGCATCAGGGGCATGAACGAAGGAAAGCTGGTGGCGATCATCCGGCCGTCATCCACCGTCACCGGCTCACGGGAAGCGAGCCCCAGGGTAAGGAACGCCATGGCGATGCGGTGGTCCATATGAGTCTCCACCACACCGCCCCCCCTGGGCCGGCCAGCAGGACCTGCGCCCTCCACCATCAGCCAGTTCTCGCCCACCTCGTGCGGCACGCCATTGGCGGAAAGCCCAGCCACGATGGCGGCCAGCCGGTCGCTCTCCTTCACCTTGAGCTCATCCAAACCGATCATTTCGGTGCGGCCCTCGGCGCAGGCTGCTGCAATGGACAGGATCGGGTACTCATCGATCATCGAGGCCGCGCGCTCCGCCGGCACGCGCACACCCTTGAGCCGGCTATGGCGGACCTCGATGTCGCCCACCGGCTCGCCGCCGGCAAGGCGCTCGTTGCGGATTACGATATCGCCGCCCATCTCGACCAAGGTCTCGATCAACCCGGTGCGGGTGGGGTTCAGCATCACGTTCTCCAGGATGATGTGCGAACCCTCCGTGATCAGCGCAGCGACCAGAGGAAAAGCGGCTGAGCTCGGGTCGGCCGGTACCACGATCGGCTGCGGATTGAACTCGGTATGGCCACGCACCGTGATGCGCCGGCCGCCGCCTTCGGGCACCGTGGTGATGTCCGCCCCGAACGCCTGCAGCATCCGTTCCGTATGGTCCCGGGTCGGCACCGCTTCGATCACCGTGGTTTCGCCCGGCGTGTTGAGCGCAGCAAGCAGTATGGCCGATTTCACCTGGGCGGATGCGACCGGCAGGGTGTAAGCGATCGGGATGCCGCGCTCGGCGCCGGTGATGGTGGCCGGCAGCCGACCCCCCTCCGATGCGACAAAGCGCGCCCCCATTTGCTCCAGCGGCACCACGACCCGCCCCATGGGCCGCTTGCACAGGGAAGCATCGCCGGTGAGCACGGCCCGAATGGGCGTCGTGGCGATCAGCCCCATGCACAGCCGCACGCCGGTGCCCGCATTGCCGAAATCCAGCGGCGCCGAAGGCGTGGAGAAGCCGCCGACGCCCACCCCATGGACATGCCAGCGGCCATCATCGTCGCGGCTCACCTCGGCGCCGAGCGCGCGCATGGCGGCGGCTGTGGCCAGGACATCCTCGGCCTCCAGCAGGCCGTCGATCGTCGTCTCGCCGACCGTCAGTGCGCCCAGCATCAGCGCCCTGTGCGAGATGGACTTGTCGCCCGGCACCCTGACCTGGCCCTTGAGGCCCTTGGAATGGCGGGACACGAGGGGCGACTTGCCGACTTCTGCCATGCTGAACCTTACCCAAACTTCTTGCGAACCGGCGGGGTGGTACCATATAGGGAGCTCCCCGTCACCGTCCGCCATTTGCTTTTGACAGCCGCGGAGGCGCGTGGCATGGGGTTTAGCAATCCAGAACTAAGGCAAGGGTCAAATCGGTGGTCAAACCGGAACTTGGAACCAAGCGCAGCTGTCCCAACTGCTCTACGCGCTTCTACGATCTCCAGAAGGACCCCATCGTCTGCCCGAAGTGCGGTTATGCCTTCGTTGCTGAAGCGCTGCTGCCCTCAAAGATGGAGCATGTTGCGGCGGCCGCGCCCGTGGCCAAGGCTGTGGTTGTTCCCGACGATGAGGAGTTCGACGAGGTCGAGCTGGTCTCCCTCGACGACATCGAGGGCGAGGACAAGGATGACGACGAGGTGCCGGCCATCGAGGATGTCGAGATCGTCGACGATGACGTGGTGAAGGACGAGGATGCCTTCCTCGAGGACGATGACGAGGAAGGGGCGGACGTCACCGGTATCATCGGCGTCAATGATGACGACGAAGAGACCTGAAGGACGCCAACTTCTGCTTGATCTCGAAACTGGGCCGGCCTAAGAAGTCGGCGCTGCTTCCGCGGGCGGTTGCCCAACCCGCCGGCTGCCAAGGGAAGCGACAGGGGCCGTAGCTCAGTTGGGAGAGCGCTTGAATGGCATTCAAGAGGTCAGGGGTTCGATTCCCCTCGGCTCCACCATCAGCCACCTTTTCCATTCGCTGCGCTGTTCAAGCGGTCGAAGGCCTGGTCGAATTGGTCCAGCGGCGCGACTGCGTAGTTCTCCAGATTGTTGATCACCAACCGGTGCTGCCGGTGCGGCGCCTCGGCCTTGGCGACGAAATCGAACCAGGCCGAATAGACTTCCCGAATGGGATCGCCCCCGCCGTGGCCTGAATAAAGGCTCTGAAGCGCATCGGTCATTGGCGCTCCGGATTTAGCCCGCAATCTCGTGATCTCCTCAGGTGAAATCCGCTGCTGCAGACCGGGACGCCCGGGAACGAGCGTCAGCACGTTGAGCTGTTCGGCAACCTTGATGAGCTCGAAGCGTGGTTGATGCGTGAATGGACGCAGCTCATTGCGTACGGCGGAGAAGAGATCAAGTTCCAGCAGGACGTTTTCCATTGCTCCCGGAGCAAGGTTCTCAATGTCGCGTCCCTTGATATGCAGCCAGTCGCCTTTCGCCACGCCGACGCTGGTCTGGAGCTGATCATCGGCCAAGAGACGCTCGGCAAAGGTGCTCTTGCCGCACGAAGTGGGGCCGGCCACCACCACCAGGTTTTTGATCTGGCGCTTCCGCGCCTCGACGATGAAGCGGCCCTTGAACGGCGATTTCGTGACGGTGATCGGCTCGAATAGGGATGTGTGAGCGTTGAACAGCAGCTTCATGGCGGCCGGGGTAAAGAAGAAGGTGCGGCCGCTCATGCGGCCCCTGTCCTTCGGCGGCGCCAGCTGGATAAGCGGCAGATGGCTTGCGAGGAGGGACAGCGGGTTCAGCCATTTCCGGCCTCTGGTCGCCGACGAAGGTGCTGCCACCTCTAGGATGATCCTTCGGCGCGCGATCTTCATTATTTTCCGCAGCGCATGGACAGCGTCGTACATGTGGTGGAGAACGTTGAGGCACAGCACGATGTCAAATTGCCGGCCCTGAGAATCCCACGTCTCGAAATCCTCTTGCAGATACTCAGGGCTAAGGCCGACACAGTCCGCAAGCTCGGTTGCCCTACGCACCCGCTCGGCATTGGTGTCGAGTCCCACCGCTTCGCTTGCGCCCCGGCGCAAAGCTTCGATACAGAAATAACCGTAGAAGCTGCCGATATCGAGGATGCGCTGGCCGACGACCGGCTCCGAGAAGATGATGTCTGTCAGATATGACCGGTCGTGTCCTGGGGTCACGAGCCCGCCGCCCAGGTCTATGGCCTGGTAATGCAGCCCTTTGCTCTCGGCGAAAGCCGCGAGCTTTTTCCGGCTGGCGTTGCTTTCACCGGCGTCATGATTTGGTTTTGGTCGCATAAGCTCCACATGGTCATCGTTGAAGACGGCAATGCCGGGGCGGGGCACGCGACGGTCATGTCAAACCCCACTGGCTACCAACAGACGAGTTACGTCTGCCGCTCGCGCGCTAGCCGAGCAATGCGCCGCCTCCGGCAGGCGCTAGCGGCGGCGGCTGCCGTTCCTCCTTGGTGCTCGCAGGGCAGGCCACGTGGTAACCCCATTTGGGGTTGAGATTTTCTTCAACGATCTGTTTGAGCGTGCGCAGCTGTTCGGCGTCGAAATAGTCGAGATAGCCGTGCACCTTGCCGCGCCGCACCTTGAACGACATAGGATCGGAAGGATCGGCGGGCCGCAGCCCGGAGTTACGATAGTAATGAGCGCGCTCAAGGCGTTGCAGGTTCTCGAAAGCGCAAAACTCCACTGCCTCGCTAATTTCCTGATCGGAAAAGCGTTCGCCGAAGAAGTGCATTACCCGAGCAAGCTCGGTCTCCGGTTCGCCGCGGATCTCCTCGTATTTCGCAAGCATCATGCAGGGAGATGTCTCGATCGCGCGAAGCCACTGGTTCTGGTAAGCGATAATGGTATGGATCCCGTAGCCGGGCTCGGTCGCGAACTCGAACAGTTCCTTGCCCTTGGACAGGTTTTCCCGCTTGCCGGGCCCTCGTTTCGTGATTTGGTGATATTGCGATACGACGACGTCCACGGGATGGCGGCCTAGGAACAGGACCCGCTGGCCGCGATACATGCTCTTGTCCGAATTGAGGGCCGCGACACCGCCCAAGGGAAGACAATCATGTGAAAAGAGAACGTTGGGAATGCGCGGATGCAGCAGATGGAAGTCGTCGTATCCGATGAGCAGGCCGTCCGGCAAGTTATACCGAACCTGGTACAGCCGCGTGAGCATGGCCCTGAGCCATGTCCGGCCGGACTTCGGGAAGGAGATCACGATAAGATCCGCTTCGCGGATGCGCTTCTTCTCAGTCAGCAAGTCGCGAAAATTCTTCCGCGCCTTTTTCGAAGTGGCCAGTTTCGGGATGAGCTTCAAAGCCCGACGCATTCGCGAATATTCTCCTCGGCGGGTAGCGAAACCGGGACTGCAGCCCGTGCTCGCAGTGAACTGTTACCACCCCGGCATGTCACATGACAACAGCGGCGAGGATGGGATCGGGCAAGGGAAAAGAGCCGCGCGTCCATATGTGATTTACGGATCGTAGGAAAATATGTAAGGACCCCACGGTGTGGTGATGTGGCCCGAACTCATGGCTGGCGTCTGTTTGTTCTGGCCGAGTCGGAGGGTTCTGTGAAGCAGCAGCAGGCAGCCATTGTGGCGATACCCAGTGCCGCCTGGCTGGAGAGCGCGGTGCTCACGTACGGCCCCCGCAAAGCTGGTACGACCTTGCTGCAGAACCTGCTCGATGGAGGAGATCAGCTCTTTGCTTATCCGGCCGAGCTGAAGCTAAAGAGCCTCGTCAGGCACCCGCTTGGCGCGGACCCAGTAGGTCACTATGCCGAAACCTCCCGGATTCCGCAGATCGCATCACCGCATTTTGCGGTGGAGCGATATAGGCAAGCGTGGAACGCCGCCAGGTCCCGCCGTGACTGGCACCCCGACCTGCGGGAGCTCATCTGCTTCGATCTCGCGACGGTCTATGACCTATGTACGAACAGACCGCGACGTCCGTCGGGCTGGTGCGCGAAGGACGTGGGCGGCGACACGGATGCCATAATGCAGGCCTGGCGGCGCATGTTCCCCGAAGGCCGCGCGATCTTCATCGTTCGCGACCCGCTGATGATCACGCGCGCCGTCCTGCAGGACCGGCGCCGCAAGTCGATCCGCCTGCCCTTCAGGCGAATCCTGTATGAGACACTCGATCCCCTCAGGGTTGTCGCCAGTCAGGCGAAATACTTGACCGACTCCGACGTGCTCGTCATTTCCTACGAGCATCTCGTCCGCGACCCCAAAGCGGTGATGGGGCGGGTCGCCGACTTTCTCGGGATCGACTGGTTTCCGAACCTCGCCGTGCCGACCATATTCGGCGAGCCTGTCGTGGTGCGGACGGCCTCCCGCGCCGAAAGAAGCGTTTTCCACGAGGACCGAATCTGGACCGATGGCCTCACCTGGAGGGAAAAGCTCATCGTCGCCACCGTGCACGCACTGGCACAACTCCGGTCGCGCTATCGGGTCGATTATAATGCTCTGCGCCGCCAAGTCTTAGAGCAGATGAGGGCCAAGGCGCGGGCTGCTTAAGGGCAGATGCCGTGGCGGAATACTGACTGACGACACGTGTTCGCCTGTTGAGATGCGTATTCTTTCTCTCTAGTATCGCGGCAAAAATGCCGAAGAGGCGAAGCGCGCATCGCGGGAGCATGGCATGGACGCCGAGGGTATTCTTACCGCCGATACACCCTATCGCTATAGGGTAAGCAGGAAGCTCAATCTGTTTCTGGTGAAGAAGCTTAAGGTCTCGCGCGTGCCGGCGATCCGCACGAGCAAGACGTTCAATGCCTTGATGAGCCCGTTCTCGCAGCTTCGCCGGAAGCGTGCTGCGGCAAATCTGTCTCCACCTCCGTTGAAGATCGCCCAGGACCAGGGCTATTGCTTGCTCTCGCCGGCCGAAGTGCCGGAAATCACTCCCGCCATCAAGCAGGCCGATGACATCTATCAAGCCGCCTTGGCCGCCGGAAAGAATGCCGGGTCGGGCAAGGACAAAGACTATTTGTTCCCCATGGCCCGCGGCGCTGCGCTCAGCGAGTATACCGATATCATGCGGCTTGCGGTCAGCCGCCCCATACTCGATAGCGTGTCAGCCTATCTCGGCGAGGTGCCGATCGTGAGCCAGATCTCGGTTCTGGTCAGCCCGCCAAACGAGAGCCAGATCGGCAGCCAGCTCTACCACCTGGATTTCGCCGACGAGAAGCAGGTGAAGCTATTCGTCTATGTGCATGAGGTAGGTGAGGAGAACGGCCCGTTCACCTTTGTGCCTGTGGCTGAAAGCGAAAAGCTGGTGCGGCAGTTCAACTACGACCGCGGAAGGCTCACTCTCGAGCAGGTCGACAGCGCAATCGGCAAGCAGGGCCAGGTCCAGGTCATGGGACCGCCCGGCACGGCCGTGCTGGTTGATACCTCCCGCTGCATGCACTACGGCTCGAACCGGAACAAGACCACCCGTGTGGCCCTGCTCATCCAGTACACCCCGCACACCGTTCCCGAACAGCTTCCCACCGTCTGGCCCGTCGAGCACCTCAAGCGGCAACTGCAGCTCGATGAGATCCAGACCATGGCTTTGTCGTTGGACTAAAGAGGCTCAGGTGCAATCATGCTGACCAGTAGCTTGCGGAATTTGGGCCTGGATCAAGCCCTCGACCAGGCCGAGCGCCGGTATCGGGGCCGGAACCCTAAAAGCGCGGCGCGCCACGAGGCCGCAAGCAGAACCATGCCGGGCGGCAATACCCGCACGGTGCTGCACTACACGCCATTCCCCGTCGCCATCGTCAAGGGCGAAGGCGCAACGCTTACCGACCTCGACGGCCACACCTATACGGATTTTCTGAGCGAATACACCGCTGGTCTCTACGGCCATTCCAACGAGATCATTGCTTCAGCGGTGCGCGCCGCGCTGGCCAACGGCGTGGTGCTGGGCGGGCCCAACCAGTACGAGGCGGAGCTCGCCCGGCTGTTGTGCGAGCGCTTTCCCTCCTGCGAGAAGGTGCGCTTCTGCAATTCCGGCACGGAAGCCAATGTGAACGCCATCGGGCTGGCGCGCGCGGTGACCGGACGCACCGATGTCATGATCTTCGCCAATGCCTATCACGGCGGCGTCCTGACCTTCTCCGGCGGCGGCTCGCCCATGAACGTGCCGTTCCCCTTCATCACTGCCACCTACAACGATATTGAGGGCACCCGCCGGCTACTACAGGACAATGGCGAGCGGCTGGCCGCGGTCATACTGGAGCCGATGATGGGCTCGGGCGGTGCGATCGCCGCCAAGACCGAGTTCCTGCAGATGCTGCGCGAGGAAACGGAAGCGCTCGGCATCGCGCTGATTTTCGACGAGGTGATGACCTCGCGCCTCTCCGCCGGCGGCCTGCAGGCGAAGACCGGCGTTATCCCGGACCTCACCACCTTCGGCAAATATGTGGGTGGCGGGCTCACCTTCGGCGCCTTCGGCGGTAGGGAGCGTTTCATGGAGCGGCTCAACCCGTTCCGCAGCGACGGCCTCACCCATTCCGGCACCTACAACAACAACGTGCTGACCATGGCTGCAGGCGTCGCCGGCCTATCCAAGGTCTATACGCCGGAGGTGGCCGAGGCCTTCACCGCCCGGGGCGAGCGGCTGAAATCCGCTCTGAATCAAGTGGCGCAAAGGCGCGGTCTGCCGATCCAGGTGACCGGTGTGGGCACCATCATGTGCGTGCACTTCACCGATAAGGAGATCCGCTCGCCGCAAGACATACCACCGGTCGACCCCAGGCTGCGGGCGCTCTTCCACTTGGAGATGCTGGAGCGCGGCTTCTATATGGCACGCCGCGGGTTCATCAGCCTGTCTCTGCCGCTGACGGACGCGGACTATGACCGGTTCGCCGAGGCCTTTGACGACGTGATCACGCTCGTGCAGCCCCATCTGCCGGCCTGACCGGCGGCTAACCCCAAGGCTGACCGCCGGAGGCTGTCATGCTGTTCGCGCCGAAGACCGATCTCGAAACCCATGTGGTGTCGAACCAGCCGCCGGAGCTTTCCGACCGCAACCTGTTCACCACGGATCCGGTATTCCGGGCGGCAGCCCTGCGGGAAGGAGGCGACTGGCTGGAGCAGCCCTTGTCGACACTCGGCGAGGAGGTCGGCTCCGAAGAGGTGATGAGCTGGGGGGTGGCTGCGAACCGGCACCCGCCCGAGCTGCGCGCCTTCGATCGTTTCGGGCGGCGCATCGACGAGATGAGCTTCCATCCCGCCTATCACGCGCTCATGCAGCTCGCCATGGCGCACCGGATCCACGACATCGCCTGGACCGCGAACCGCCCGGGCGGGCATGTGGCGCATCTGGCCCTCCTTGCCCTGTTCACCCAGGCCGAGGCCGGCGTCATGTGTCCCGTCAACATGACCTATGCCAGCGTGCCGGCCCTGCGGCGGCAGCCGGATGTGACGGCGGAGTGGACGGAGAAGCTGCTGGGCGGCAGCTACGACCCGCCCCTGCGCCCGATTGCCGAGAAGAGCGGCATCACCATCGGCATGGCCATGACCGAGAAGCAGGGTGGCAGCGACGTACGGGCGAACGAGACGCGCGCCTATCCGATCGAGGCCCGCCGTCGCGCTTTCTCCCTTTACGGCCACAAATGGTTCTGCTCGGCCCCCATGAGCGACGGCTTCCTCACGCTCGCCCAGACCGATGCGGGATTGAGCTGCTTCCTCGTGCCGCGCATCACGCCCGACGGCGAGCGCAATGGCATCCAGCTCATGCGGCTCAAGGACAAGCTCGGCAACCGCTCCAATGCCTCCGCCGAGATCGAATATCACGAGGCCTATGCCGAGCTGCTGGGCGAAGAGGGCCAGGGCATCAAGGTGATCATCGATATGGTGCACCACACGCGCCTGGGCACCATCGGCAGCACCCTTGGTATCATGCGCATGGCACTGGCCCAGGCGATCCACCATGTGGAGCACCGCCGCGCCTTCCAAAAGCGCTTGATCGACCAGCCTGCCATGCGCGCTGTGATCGCCGATCTCGCCCTGGATTACGAGGCGGCGGTGGCGCTGGCGATGCGCGTAGCGCGCAGCTTCGATGCGACCGATGAGGAAGGCCGCGCCTTTTCCCGGCTGTCGGTGGCCCTGGCCAAGTTCTGGCTGACCAAGCGCGCCCCCAACTTCGTCTATGAATGCATGGAGTGCCTGGGCGGGGCCGGCTATATCGAGGAAGGACCTATGCCCCGGCTCTACAGGGAAGCCCCGGTGAATGCCATCTGGGAGGGCTCGGGCAACGTCATCGCCCTCGACATCCTGCGCACCCTCGCGCGCGAGCCCGTCGCCCGCGTGGCCTATCTGGAAGAGGTGGAGCAAGCGCGCGGCGGTAACACCCGGCTGGACGGGGCGATCGACGAACTCGTGAACGGCCTATCGCGGGCAAGCTCGGAAGAGGGGCAAGCCCGGGCAACCGCCGAGCAGATGGCGGTGGTACTCGAGGCATCGCTCCTGATGCGCCATGCGCCTTCAGCCATTGCCGACAGTTTCTGCGCCGCGCGCCTCGGCGCCGACCGCCACCTCTGCTACGGCGCCGGCGGGCAGGCCGTGGCGGTTGATGCGATCATCGCACGTCACGCGGTCTGATCCAGTGCCGCACCCAATCCGGCCCTTCGGAATTGACCTTTGCGTCACCGGCCGTTAACATTCGCCATCGCCTCTAGGTTGTTCTAGAGATCAGCCGGTATTTCCCCGCCGGTCTATCTGGCCCCTGAGGGGCAAAATCAACAGTCGATCGCCCGTTTTTGGAACCAATTGGCGATCAGGCGTTTTTAGCAGCGGCTGGGCTCTTCTGTCCTGACGCTTTGATTTATTTGACAGAATCGGGAGACACGTCACCGATGTGCGGTATTTGCGGCGAGATAACCTTCGACAACAGGCCAATACCGCTTTCGTCCATCGATAGAATGACTGCCGCGCTGGAGCAGCGTGGTCCTGATTCGCAAGGCGTTATCGCGCGTGGGCGGTGGGGACTGGGCCACCGCCGCCTGCAGATCATTGATCTGTCGCCCCGCTCCGAGCAGCCGATGACCGACCCTGACCTGGGGCTGAGCATCGTGTTCAACGGCTGCATCTACAACTATCGGGAGCTGCGGGCGGAACTGGAGGGCAAGGGCTACAGGTTCTTCTCCCAGGGCGACACCGAAGTGGTGCTGAAGGCCTATCACGCGTGGGGCGAGCGTTTCGCCGAACGGCTTACCGGCATGTTCGCCATCGCCATCATCGAGCGGGAGAGCGGCCGGCTCGTGCTCGCGCGCGACCGGCTCGGCATCAAGCCGCTCTATGTCGCGCAAACGCCGGCGGGCCTGCGCTTCGCCTCCTCGCTTCCCGCGCTTCTGGCAGCGGAGCGCGAGAACATCGACACGAGCATCGACCCGGTGGCGTTTCAGGCCTATATGACCTTTCACGCGGTCGTGCCGGCACCCTACACGATCCTCAAGGGTGTGCGGAAACTGCCCCCGGCGACCGTTCGCATCATCGAACCGGACGGGACTTCCCGCGACCATACCTATTGGGTGCTGTCCTTCGAACGATCCGCGGAGGACATCGAGCGCCCGGCGGAGGAATGGCGCGAGTTGCTGGCGGCCTCGCTCACCGAAGCGGTGCGTCGGCGGATGATTGCCGACGTGCCGGTGGGCGTGCTCCTTTCGGGGGGCGTCGATTCAAGTCTCATCGTAGGTCTGCTCAATAGGCTCGGGCAGAAAGGGCTGAAAACCTTCTCCATCGGCTTCGAGGCCGCCAACCAGGAATCCGGCGACGAGTTCATCTATTCCGACCTGATCGCCGAACGCTTCGGCACGGACCACACCAAGATCTTCGTGCCGTCGGAAAAGCTGCTGGCGGCCTTGCCCGCGACCATCAGGGCCATGTCGGAGCCAATGGTCTCCTACGACAACGTCGCCTTCTACATGCTCTCTCAGGAAGTGGCGAAGCATGTACGGGTGGTGCAGAGCGGGCAGGGCGCCGACGAGGTGTTCGGCGGCTATCACTGGTATCCGCCGCTGGCGAATTCGAATGCGCCGGCCGACGAGTATGCCCGCGCCTTTTTCGATCGCGATCACGCGACCTTCGCCCGCCAGGTCTCGCCGGCGCTGGTCAACGGCGATGCGGCCCGCGAGTTCGTCGAGGCGCATTTCGCGCTGCCCAGGGCGACCGACGCGGTGGACAAGGCACTGCGCCTCGACACCACCGTCATGCTGGTCGACGATCCGGTCAAGCGGGTGGACAACATGACCATGGCCGCCGGCCTCGAGGCGCGGGTGCCGTTCCTGGACCACGACCTGGTGGAGCTCGCGGCGCGGATTCCGGCGCGTCACAAGCTCCGCGACAACGGCAAGGGCATTCTCAAGGACGTCGCGCGCACGGTCATCCCGGCGGAAGTCATCGACCGGCCGAAGGGCTACTTCCCGGTTCCGGCGCTGAAGTACCTGGAAGGGCCCTATCTCGAGCTCGCCCGGGACGCCCTGACGTCGGAGGCTGCCCGGAACCGCGGACTGTTTCGGCAGGACTACCTCGCGGCGCTGTTCGAGGATCCCAAGGGCCACATAACGCCGCTTCGCGGATCGGAGCTGTGGCAGGCGGCGTTGCTTGAAATGTGGCTGCAGGCCAACGCAATCTGACCAAGGGCTGGGCGATATCATGATGGGAGAACAGACGAGGCGAGACCGGAAAAGCTGGTCGCGCGCCATGATGGCGCATCGCTTGAACCGCTTTCGGGACACGGGCCTGGTTCCGCCGCTCGACCATGGCCCGGAAGAGGGCCCGCGCAATGTGGCGCTCGATTGCGGCTGGGGGCGGCTGCTCTTTGCTCCCACATTCGAAACCACCGAGGCGCTCGTCGAGGCACTGCGCCTGGAGAGGCCGGAGCAGCGGGATATCGCCGTCTATATCCGCGATCCTCACGTCGTCGTGGCGGCAGCGCCGCAGGAGCTGTTCCTCGACCCCTCCCATACCTATCGGCTCGATCTGGCCACCTACCGGCAAGCAGCGGCCAAGCCGCGCGGCATTATGATCCGCCGCCTGTCTTCCCGTGAGGATGCGGATGCGGTGAACAACATCTATCTCAGCCGGAAAATGGTGCCGGTGCGGCCGGAATTCTTCCTGTCGCGCGCACGCAGGAACAGGGCGCTGATCCATCTGGTCGCCGAGGACGTCCATACCGGCCGCGTCATCGGCACGGTGACGGGCGTCGATCACGCGCGCATCGGCGGTCCTGGCAGCGGCATCGAGGGCTCGTCGCTCTGGTGCCTCGCCGTTGACCCCCAGGCCACCAGGCCGGGCGTGGGCGAAGCGCTGGTCCGCCATCTGGCGGAGCAGTTCCAGGCACGCGGCGCACCATGGCTCGATCTCTCGGTGCTGCACGATAACGAGCAGGCCATCGCGCTTTACGAGAAGCTCGGTTTCGTCCGGGTGCCCTGCTTTGCCGTGAAGCGCAAGAATCCCATCAACGAGGCGCTGTTCGCCCCACCGCCGCCGGACGAAGCGCGGCTGAACCCCTATGCGCGGCTGATCGTCGACGAAGCCCGCCGCCGCGGCATTCTCGTCGAGATCACCGATGCGGATGCCGGGTTCTTCCGGCTCACCTACGGCGCGCGCTCCATTCATTGCCGAGAAAGCTTGAGCGAGCTCACCTCCGCGGTCGCCATGTCGATCTGCGACGACAAGACGGTCACCCGACGCGTGGTGGCGCGTGCCGGCGTGAGGGTGCCCGATCAGATCATCGCGGGCGACATGGAAGCGCTGGAAAGCTTTCTCGCGAGATATGACCAGGTTGTCGTAAAGCCCGCCAAGGGCGAGCAAGGCAAGGGGGTCACCGTCGGCCTGAGCGATTCCGATGCCATCATGAAGGCGATCGAGCTGGCCCGCACCTTCAGCGATCGCGTGCTGATCGAGGAATATGTGGAGGGCAGCGACCTGCGCTTGGTGGTGATCGATTACAAGCTGGTGGCGGCCGCGATCCGGCGCCCTGCCCACATCATCGGCGATGGTCACACCTCCGTGCGCGACCTCATCGAGCGCCAGAGCCGGCGGCGGGCGGCCGCCACGGGCGGTGAGTCCCGCATCCCGACGGACGAGGAGACGGAGCGCTGCCTGGCCGAGGCCGGCGTCTCCTTCGACAGCGTTCTCGAGGCCGGCCGGGAGGTGGTCGTGCGGCGCACCGCCAATCTCCACACGGGCGGCACCATCCACGACGTGACCGACCACGTGCATCCCGATCTGGTCGATGCGGCCATCCGCGCAGCCCGCGCCATCGAAATTCCGGTCACGGGGATCGACTTCGTGGTGCAGAGCCCTTATGAAGCGGATTATGTGTTCATCGAGGCCAATGAGCGCCCGGGGCTGGCCAATCACGAACCGCAGCCCACGGCGCAGCGGTTCATCGACTTGCTGTTTCCGCACTCGATGCCAGCATCGGCCCGCGCCACGTGGACCGGCGAGGCATGCTCCGGATGAGGATTGATATCGGCTATCTCGCGGATGTGCTGGAGCGCCTCCTCGCGATACCGAGTCCGTCAGGCTACACCGACAATGTCGTTCGCGCCTGCTGCGCAGAGTTGGAGCGGCTCGGCATTCCCTTCGAGATCACCCGGCGCGGCGCCATACGCGCCGTGGTGCGCGGCGAGCATCGGCGGCCGGCCCGCGCCTTGGTCGCCCATCTGGATACGCTCGGCGCGCAGGTGCGTGCGCTCAAGGAGAACGGGCGCCTGGCCCTGGTGTCGATCGGCACCTGGTCGGCCAGGTTTGCCGAGGGCGCCCGCTGCACGATCTTTGCCGAGCGCGGCGCTTACCGCGGCAGCATTCTGCCGCTCCTGGCCTCCGGCCATGCCTATGGCGATGCGGTCGACAGCCAGCCCGCCGGCTGGGACCACGTGGAGCTGCGCGTAGATGCTTATGCGCGCAACGAGAAGGATCTGGCGGCGCTAGGGATCGCCATCGGCGACATCGTGGCCATCGATCCACAGCCCGAGTTCCTGGAGAACGGCTTCATCGTCTCGCGCCACCTCGACGACAAGGCGGGTGTCGCGGCCTTGCTCGCCGCGCTCAAGGCGGTGATGGAGAGCCAGGAGGCGCTGCCCGTCGACACCTTCTTCGTCTTCACCATATCCGAGGAGGTGGGAGTTGGGGCTGCCGCCGTGCTCACTGGCGACATCGCCTCCATGGTGACGGTCGACAACGGCACGTCCGCACCGGGCCAGAACAGCCGGGAATTTGGCGCGACCATCGCCATGGCGGATATGAGCGGCCCCTTCGATTATCACCTCACCCAGAAACTCATACGCCTGTGCCGCGATGAGGATATCCGCTATCAGCAGGACATCTTCCGCTTCTACCGGTCCGACAGCGCCTCGGCAATCGTGGCGGGGCACGACGTGCGCACGGCGCTCATCACGTTTGGGCTCGATGCCAGCCATGGCTATGAGCGCATCCATATGCATGCTCTGCGCTCCGTGGCCGAGCTGGTGACCGCCTATGTCCGCAGCCCCGTCGAGATTGAGCGCGACGCCATCGATGTCGGGCCGCTGGAGGGCTTCACCTCGCAGCCCACCGAGGAAGCCGAGCAAAAGCTCAAGCCAACCAGCGAGACTGGGGATAACGGCGTTCGCTGACGCCCGGGCCCGCATCCGAGGCGGTCGATTTCGTCCCGCTCACACTCTTCGTTAACGCTGGCCTTGCTATCCAACAGGGGGATGGAATCGGGGCGATCGACCCTTCTGAAGTCTGGCGAGTAATCATGCGTTCTTCCACACGGCCTTTTACTGTCTACGATTTCTCACGCCGGACCGTCAGCCAACATCCTTCACCGGGCGGGCAGCCCCTACCAAAAGCGCCGCCCAAGACCGGCAGAAGCAAGCTTGACGAGGTGCTGCTCGGCTCGGCCCCCGTACCGAGCTGGCTTCAGCAATTCTCGCGCGGGGCAAATGCGCGCTTCACGCGCACGCCGGACTATCTGCTGAAGTCGCGCCAGCCGCCGGCGCCGGGCGCACCAGCCGATACTTACGAGCCAACCCTGCGCGACGAGACGGCCGAGGATGATCTGATCGCGTTCGACGAGATGCCGGACGGGGAGTGCCCGGCGCCGGCACGAACCGGCGAGCCGAGCCCCTCGAATTGGGCGGAGATCGCGTTCGCACCAGCCAATCAGGACGATGCCCTGCCGCCGCCGGCCGATGCCGAGGCGGATGTCGCTCCGGATGAAACGGCCGGACAAGATGCGGATATGCGGGAGGCGGCCGAGGAGGCGAGGGAGCCCGCTACCCTGCTGGCCACGCCTCCCGGTTCCCCCGTGTTCAGCTTGCGGGCCTCATTCTCATGGTCTCCCTTTGGGCCGGTCAGCCCGCCGATCGCGCCGGTGGAGGAGCCACAGCCGCGGCCGGCCGCATCCACTCACGCGCCCATGCCGGCGCCTGTACCGCCTGCCGTGCCACAGCAAGCAGTGGCCGATGCAGCGCCGGTGCATCCGAGCGCCATCCCGCCGGTGCCGATCGTACGCGCGCCGAGCAGCCCGCCGGCACAGGTGGTGCCGCCCGCGCCGGCCCGGCCAGCCGCTGCCGCCAAACCGGCCCGCGCACCGTTCCCCGGGCAGCAGGCGTTTGAGCGGGACTTGCCGCCGGATCACGCGAATGGGGAATACGAATTTCCGTCTCTGTCGCTGCTTGCCCTACCGCCGGCCAGCGAGCCCTGCTACGAGCTCTCCGAGCGCTATCTCGAGGATACATCGGAGCGCCTGCAGCGCACCCTGCACGATTTCGGGGTGAAGGGTGAGATCATCGACGCCAATCCCGGCCCGGTGGTCACCCTTTACGAGCTTGAGCCGGCGCCCGGCACCAAGCTCAGCCGCGTCATCTCGGTCTCCAGCGATATCGCACGGTCGATGAGCGCGGTTTCGGCCCGGGTGGCGGTGGTCGAAGGCCGTAACATCATCGGCATCGAGCTGCCAAACCAGCGCCGCGAGACGGTCTGGCTCAGGGAACTGCTGTCCAGCCCCGACTTTGCCGAAGCCACGGCCAAGCTCGGCCTGTGCCTCGGCAAGACCATTGGCGGCGAACCCGTCATCGCCGATCTCGCCCGCATGCCCCATCTGCTGGTGGCCGGCACCACCGGTTCCGGCAAATCGGTGGCCATCAACACCATGATCCTGTCGCTGCTCTACCGGCACAAGCCGGAGGACTGCCGCCTGATCATGATCGACCCCAAGATGCTGGAGCTCTCCGTTTACGAGGGCATTCCGCATCTGCTCACCCCGGTGGTGACCGATCCCAAGAAGGCGGTCGTGGCGCTCAAATGGGCGGTGCGCGAGATGGAGGATCGCTACCGCAAGATGTCTCATCTCGGCGTGCGCAACATAGATGGCTTCAACGCCAGACTGGCGGAGGCGCGCGCCAAGGGCGAGACCATCGTGCGCCGCATCCAGACCGGCGTCGACCGCGAGACCGGCGAGCTGCTCTTCGAGGAGCAGGAGATGGATCTCACAGCGCTGCCTTATATCGTGGTGATCGTGGACGAAATGGCCGACCTGATGATGGTCGCCGGAAAGGAGATCGAGGGCGCCATCCAGCGCCTCGCCCAGATGGCGCGGGCGGCCGGCATCCATATTGTCATGGCCACCCAGCGCCCGTCGGTCGACGTGATCACCGGCACGATCAAGGCCAATTTCCCCACCCGCATCAGCTTTCAGGTGACCTCGAAGATCGACAGCCGCACCATTCTCGGCGAGATGGGGGCCGAACAGCTGCTGGGCCAGGGCGACATGCTGTACATGGCCGGCGGCGGGCGCATCATGCGCGTGCATGGGCCCTTTGTCTCCGACGCCGAGGTGGAGAAGGTGGTGGACCACCTCAAGCGCCAGGGCCGGCCCGAATATCTCGATGCGGTCACCTCCGACGAGGATGATGACGATGCCCCGGCAAGCAGCCCCGCGGGCGACGATGATGACGCGGTGTTCGACAAGGGCATGTTCGGCGAGGACAGCGGCGACCTCTACGAGCAGGCGGTGGCGGTGGTGCTGCGCGACCGCAAGGCTTCGACCTCCTATATCCAGCGCCGGCTCAAGATCGGCTATAACCGCGCCGCCTCAATCATGGAGCAGATGGAGAACGAGGGCATCGTCGGCCCCGCGAACCACGCCGGCAAGCGCGAGATCCTCACGGCCAAGCCGCGCTGATGTCTCAGGCACTCGCCTGGTCGAGCGCCTGGATGTCTTCTGGGTCAAGCTTCAGCGTGGCCGACTTAACCAGGCTCGCCAGCTGCTCGGGGCTGGTGGCGCTGGCAATGGGCGCCGTTACCCCCTTGCGGGTGAGAAGCCAGGCCAGGGCAACCTCGGCCGGCTTGGCGCCATGGCGGGCCGAAACCTCGTCCAGCGCCTTGAGGATGCGCTCGCCGCGCGCATTGAGATATTTGCCCACGGCCTCGCCGCGCCGGCTCTGGGCAAGATCGGCCGGCGACCGGTATTTGCCGGTGAGGAAGCCCGATGCCAGTCCGTAATAGCTGATGACCCCGAGATCTTCCCTCACCACCAGATCGCATAACGGCCCCTCGAACGCGCTCCGGTCATAGAGGTTGTAGCGGGGCTGCAAAGTCTCATACCGCGGCAGACCCTTGTCACGGGCCACGGCCAGCGCATTCGCAAGCTGCTGTGCGTCCAGATTGGACGCGCCGATCGCCCGCACCTTGCCCTGCTGCAGCAGGCTGGCATAGGCGGCAAGGGTCTCTTCGTAAGGCGTGTCCGGGTCCGGCCAGTGCGACTGGTAGAGATCGATGACGTCGACCTGCAGACGCCGCAGGGAGTCCTCGACCGCCTGCATGATCCAGCGCCGCGACAGGCCTTTCCGGCCCTCGCCCATGTCGGACGCGACCTTGGTGAAGATCAGCACCTTGTCCCGCTTGCCCGGATTGGCTTTCAGCCACTTGCCGATGATCGTCTCGGATTCGCCGCCTTGGTTTCCGGGCTTCCAGCGCGAATACGAATCCGCCGTGTCGATGGCGTTGAAGCCCGCATCCACAAAGGCGTCCAGCACGGCGAAGCTGGCATTCTCGTCGATGGTCCAGCCGAAGACATTGCCGCCGAGCACCAGCGGCGCGATCATAAGATCTGTTCGACCCAGGCGTCGAAATTCCATGTGCGGCTCCGCAGTGGTTCGGCTCTAAAGGCGCATGGAACGCTCAGTAGTAGCCGGTATAGGCAGGCTGGTGTGTTGCGTGCTTGAGCTGCCGGATCATGGTCATGTAATCGAACACCGGCAGCCCGGTCGCCCGGTTCACCGCCGCAGAATAGGCGGGCATCATCGCGGATTCCAGCAGGAAGGCACCGAGATCGGCGTCGGCCCGCACCATGTCGCGTGCCGCGGCGACGATCTCCTGCTCGATGCGGTCCGGATCCATCGGCTCGTCATGGCCGAGCACGGAGGCGCGGAAATGCGCGGCCGTCTCCATGCCGTGCACCATCACCTTGCGCTGGGCATCGATGCCGCTCAGCGCCAGCGTGCGGTTGCCGAGCAAGCAGGCATCCGCCGTGATTACTCCGATCGACCGGTGCCTTGCGAGCAGCATCGAGATGAACGGCAGCTGCGACAGGCTCGACAGCAGCACCGGCACCTTGGCGGCGCGGGCCACCGCTTCCTGGTAATGGATCAGGAGCCCGGAAGCGCCGGTGATGGCCCGCACGCCGCGCAGCTCGAGCGCGCGTGCCGCGGCAAGGACCGCATCTTCCAGCGCCGCATCGCCCCGGGCCACGCCGGCCGTGGCGGCGCCGGCGGCCGTGCAGTAATAGACCGGGAAGTCGTAGCTCTCCGCATGCGCCACATGACCCGGCGCGAATACCGCGTCCTCATCGAGCGTGATCACGCCCACGGGATAGCCATAGCTGCCCTTCCGCGGCCGCGAGGGGTAAACCGGCATGAGACAGGCTCCGAGTCGAGCGGTTCACTGGAGATGGGCGTAAGCCGGCGGCCGGGTCGCCGCTTCCAGCTGGTTGATCATGGTCACGAAATCGAACACGGGCAATCCCACCGCATCCTGTACAGCCTTGGCATAGGGCGGGGTCATCGAGCATTCCAGCAGCACGGCGCCCACATCGGGGTGCTCGGCCATGATCTCCCGGGTCACCGCGACCACCTCCTCGGTCACCAGGTCGGAATCGATACCGCCGGCCTCGTCGAACACCGCACGCTTGAACTCCGGCCGGTCCTGAAGCCCGCGGATCACGAGCGGGTTGGGCACCCCGATGCCGGCGCGGGCCAGGAAATCCGGCGTGAGATTGGAGGAGTCCGCCGTGATCACCGCGATCGGCTGGGTCGGCGCGAGCATGGCCGCAACCGTCGGCAGCTGCAGCAGGCTCGACATGGCGACGGGGATGCGCACCGCCTCGCGCACCGCATCCTGGAACTGCAGCATGAAGCCGCAATCGCTGGAAATGCCGCGCACCCCCTGCTTCTCCAGCTCCACGGCGGCGGCGGCCACCTGCGAGGCGAACTCCGGTGCGCCCGACAGGCACGCGGCCGTCGTAAGCCCAGGCACCGCCTTGTAGATGACGGGGTAGCGATAGGTGCTGGCGTTGTCCACATCGCCGGGAATGAAGGGCAGCAGGCAGTCGAGCTGAAGAATGCCAATGGCATGTCCGCCGCTGCGGCTGCCGGGATTTACGCTATAGGTGGCCATTCCGATCCTCCTGCGTTGGGAAGACTTCGAGCACGATGCCACGCGAGATAGCGTTGAGACTACAGATTGGATTTAGAAGTGTCTACAGGGTCATTCCGCAACGAATCCGTGCTATGCACGCGCGGATTGCGGGGGCGTGGTCATGACGGTGTGCAAGCGTAGCGCAGACGTGGTCGACCGGGTTTACGCCACCCTGCAGGAATGGCTTGCGGACTTCGCCATCAGGCCAGCCGAGCGCATCAACGAGGTGGAACTCGCCGCGCAACTGGGCGTGAGCCGGACGCCGGTGCGGGAGGCGCTGAACCGGTTGACGACCGAAGGCCTGGTCATCTTTGCCCCCAATCGCGGCTTTTTCTGCCGCAGTCTCACGGCGGGCGAAATCACAGCCTTGTCTGAGTTGCGCCAGGCAGTTGAAGGGGTGGCTGCCGCCCGCGCCTGCCAAAGGGCAGGGGACGAGCCGATCAATGCCCTTGCGCAACATTGGTCGGAGATCCTGGCGCGCATGGACGAGATGTCCGCTCCGGATCTGGCGATGGCGGATGAGCAGTTTCACCAAGCCCTGGTCGGGCTCGCCGGCAATGCGGAGCTCGACAAGCTCATACGCAATATCAATCTGCGCCTGCGCTTCGTCCGGCAATGCGCAATCGAGCACCCTCGGCGCCGGCGAGATACCGCGGCCGAACATTTGGAGATCATCCAGGCGCTGAAGCGGCGCGAGGCGGCCAAAGCGCGAGCGACGGTCGAGCGGCACGTGCGGATCACGCCTGCCGACGCAGCCGACATTGTCGCCCAAACCATGGCGCGCATGATCGGGTCTGCCGGCTCGCAATCTGGCGACCCGCCCGCAACTCCGATATGATCGGACAAACTTTGGGGAATCGCGACGTGTCGACCATTCCGGCGCAAACGAAGGTGGAACGTTTTCATCCCGCCCTACGGGCGCTGCACTGGATCGTCGCGCTGCTGGTGCTGATCGTGCTGCCTGCGGGCATTCTCATCAAATTCATGACGGAGGACGACAAGCCGGCCTTCTACCTCGTGCACGAATCGCTCGGCTTTCTCATCTTGTGGTTCATGCTGGCGCGGGTGGCCGTGCGCATGAGCCATCCCATTCCGGCCGAGGTGGAAGAGCCGGTGCCTGCCTTCCGCGCGCTGGCCAAAACCGTGCACATATCCCTGTACGTGACCTTGATCCTGCAGCCCATCTTCGGCTTTCTCGCCACCAATGCTTTCGGCTTTCCCCTGCAATGGTTCGGCGCCGTGACCATACCGAGCCCCATCGGCAAGTCGGACCTCGCGCCATACCTGATGGGCGTGCATATCTTCCTGGGCTACACCATCCTCGCCCTGTTCTGCCTGCACATGGGCGGCGTCATCTACCACCAGTTCGTGCGCCGAGACTCCCTGCTGCAGCGCATGTTGTAGCCGGCTGAGGCTCAGAGCCAGTCGCCCATGGGAGCGAGGTGGTGTCCCGCCGCCTCCAGCCGTTCCCGAACCCGCCGCGCCATGGCGACCGCCCCGGGCGTGTCGCCATGCACGCAGATCGTGTCGACTCGCAGCGGCAACCGTTTCCCGGACACGGTCATCACCTCCTGATCCTCCACCATGCGCAGAACGCGCTCGGCCGCGAGCTCCGCGTCATGGATGACGGCGCCCTCCAGCTTGCGCGACAGCAGGTTGCCGTTATCCGCATAGGCGCGGTCCGCATAGATCTCCCGCGCGACCCGCAACCCCATTTCTTCGCCGGCCCGCTCCGTCGGCAGGCCCGGCATCACGACAAAGATGTAATTGGGGTCGACCGCCTTGATCGCACGGGCCACGGCCCGGGCAAGCTCGATATCCTCGTTCGCCATGTTGCCCAGCGAGCCGTGGGTTTTCACATGAGTGAGCCGCTGGCCGATGCTGTGGGCGAGCGCCTGCAAAGCGCCAATCTGGTAGATGATCGCCTTCTCCACATCCGCCGGCCGCTCGCCGTGGATTGGGCGCCGTCCGAAGCCCCACAGGTCGAGGAAGCCGGGATGAGCACCCGCGCCAACGCCATTCGCCTTGGCCCCTGCAAGGGTACGGGCCATGACCAGCGGATCGCCCGCGTGAAAGCCGCAGGCGATGTTGGCCGATGTGACCACCTCTAGCATCGCAGCGTCATCACCCAGCCTGTAGACGCCGAACCCTTCTCCCATGTCGCAATTGAGATCGATCTTGGTCATGGCATTACTCCTGAGCTGCCGGCGCCGAGGCCGAATGAACGCCGCTGATGAGATTGGCTGCAAGCAGCCGTTCGGACGTCAATCCAAACACGCCCTCGACCACTGGTTCCAAACGGTCGGCCATCCCTTGCAGCTGCGCCCGATATTGGCGGGTGATCTCCACCGCCTGCTCGATCGGGACCTGCTGGAACCGGATCTCTTCTCCCGGCCTGCGCTGGGCGATGCGCGGCAGGTCCGCCTCGATCACGGTCGCGATCTTGGGATAGCCCCCGGTCGATTGGCGGTCGGCCAGCAGCACGATCGGCCGGCCGTGGCCCGGCACCTGCACACTGCCATTCATAATCCCATCGGAGATGATGTTGAAGCCGTCCGCATGCGCGATCGAGGGCCCGTCCAACTGGCAGCCCATGCGGTCCGTCTTCTGCGACACGCGATAGGTGGAATTGAGAAAGGTATCGATCCCCGCCTGGCTGAACATGTCCGCTTGCGGCCCCAGCACCACCCGTATCGGCCCGCTCCAGTCCGGCCGGCGCGGCGGGGGAAGGGCAAGACGTGGACCTGACGGCAAGCTCGGCCGCAGCGGCAGGCGATCGCCTGAGATCAGCGCCCGGCCATTGAGGCCACCAATGCCCGAACGGGAGTGGGTGGAGAGGCTGCCTAAGGTCGGCGGAATGTCGAAGCCGCCCTGCACCGCGAGATAGGCCCGAACGCCGGTCCTGAACGTCCCGATCTCCAAAACGTCGCCCCGTTCGAGATCGAGGCTGGTGTACCCATCGGCGGCCTTGCCGTTGACGGTGATGGGCCCCTCGGCCCCGGCGATGCTCACACGGCATGCCGGCGCATCCACCCGGGCGGCAACACCGGTGAAGGTCATCTCGATGGCCGCCATGTCCAGTGGATTGCCGACCAGCGTGTTGGCCGTGGCCAGGGAGAGCATGTCCATGGCGCCCGAGGCGGAAATGCCATACCGCTGATAGCCGCGTCGGCCCCGGTCCTGGAGGGTCGAGAACAGACCACCCTGAGTGATCAAGATGTGGTCAGCCATGCGCGCTCTCTTCCACCGCGACCTCGACGCCGGCTTCCGCCGCCGCGCACATGTCTTCATAGTCCTCCACCGAGATGGGCGTAAACCGCACCCGGTCGCCCGGCTCGAACAGGAATGGCTGGCTTGCCCGGCGCGGATCATAGGTGCGCACCGGCGTCTGCCCAAGCAGGTGCCAGCCGCTGGGCAACTCCAGGGGCGGCGAGATCGCCGCCTGCATGCCGCCGATCGAAATGGTGCGCGGTGGCGTCTTGAGGCGCGGATCGGTCCTGCGGCTGGTATGAATGGCTTCTGGCAAGCCTCCGAGATACGAGAAGCCCGGCGCAAAGCCCAGCATGTAGACGCGGTACTCCGCGCCGGCGTGGCAGGCGATCAGTTGCTCCGGCGTCATCCCGTGACTCTGCGCAACGAATTCGAGGTCAACCCCATGTTCGCCGCCATAGCACACGGGAACACGCCAGCATCGGGCGTGCTTGGTGTTCCGCTCGTCGGTTGGCCATAGGTCGAGCACGGTCTGGCACAGCGCATCCCGCGACAGCCGCAAGGGATCATAGAGCACGAGCAGCGACCGGTAGGTCGGCACCATCTCCTCTATGCCGTCGAGTCCGGTCTCCGCCAGCGCGTCGCTCAAGCGGATCACCCGGCTGTTCACGTCCTCGCTGACGATATTGCCGAGCTCGATCGTGAGCCCGGTCTCGCCGGCGTCGAGAAAGCGCGGAAACGGATAGATGCCATCGGTCATGGCGCGCAGCCAGTGTGCCTCGAGCGGGAAGGTTGCCCTCCTAATAGCAGATGCAGGAGGAGCCCGCGACCGCTCTTGTTCCCACCAGAGCACGATGAAAAGCTGGGCAATCCCTGCCTAAAAATTCCACTTGCATTCCACTGGTATACCGAAGACGCTGGTGAAGAAACAAGAAGGGGCGGGGACATGGAGCTGCAGCTCATCGAAAGGCTCACGCTGCCGGCAGGCTATGGCAAGGCATTGCGCCTGCGGGAAGGCCAGCAGCTGAAGCTCATCAACATCCATGGCACGCAGGCCGTGGATACTTGGGCTTTCGTCGATGGCGATATGAGCGAGCATCTGTCCATGGACAATCTCCGCTCGTTCAACAGCACGGTCTATGTGAACAAGGGCGTCGCGCTGGTCAGCAACCACCGCCGGCCGCTGATCTCGATCGTGGAGGACACCTCCGCCGGCAACCACGACACGCTGCTCTGCGCCTGCAATGCCGACATCTACCGGCAGCTCGGGGTTCAGGGCTACCACCGCAGCTGTGCCGACAACCTGCACGAGGCCCTGGCCGAACTGTCCTTGAGCCTGCCTTTCACGCCATCGCCGCTGAACATGTTCATGAATGTCTCGGTGAATCCGGACGGCAGCCTGAACCGGCTCCTCCCAACGTCCGCGCCTGGGTCATATGTCACCTTGCGCGCCGAGACCGATGTGGTCGTCGCATTCTCCTGCTGCCCACAGGACGTGACCACCATCAACGGCCTGGACCGCAAACCGCGGGACTGTACGATCGAGATCTACGCGCCCGCCAGCCAGCCGGGGGCGTCCTCATGACGCTTGCGGCCGGTGCACCCGATGGCGCAGGGCCGCTGATCAGCGTCCGCGACCTTCGCAAGAGCTTCGGTGCGCACGAGGTGCTCAAAGGCATATCGCTGGATGTGCAGCGAGGCGAGGTCGTCGCCATCATTGGGGCTAGCGGCTCGGGCAAGAGCACTTTCCTGCGCTGCCTCAATGTCCTTGAGGTGCCGACCGCCGGCCAAATCCTGTTTGACCGCTTCAATTTCGACTTCGGCGCCGACAAGGGCCGGCCAACACCCCGCCAGCTCACCGCCCTGCGCAGCGAAATCGGCATGGTGTTCCAGAGCTATAATCTCTGGCCGCACATGACGGTTCTTGAGAATGTCATCGAAGCGCCGATGCAGGTGAAGAAGATGCCGCGGGCGGAGGCGGTCGCCACCGCCGAGGGGCTGCTGAGCCGCATCGGTCTTGCGGAAAAGCGCAACGCCTATCCCGCCCATCTCTCGGGCGGCCAGCAGCAGCGCGTAGCCATTGTTCGGGCGCTTGCCATGTCGCCCAAATTGATGCTGTTCGACGAGGTGACCTCCGCCCTTGATCCGGAGCTGGTGGGCGAAGTGCTCGCGCTCATGGCGGCGCTCGCCGAAGAGGGCATGACCATGCTCCTCGTCACCCACGAGATCGGCTTTGCCCGGGATGTGAGCACCCGCACTGTCTTCTTTGACAGTGGCCTGATTGCTGAGGACGGCCCCCCGCGCGAGGTTCTGTTCAAGCCGAAAAGCGAGCGCCTGCGCCAATTTCTGAAGCGGGTGCTGCACGAGCATGTGGCAGAGGAGGCGCACGCCACCATGGGGGCCCATCCATGACCATGATCTCCGATTGGTGGGAGGGTTTCGCTCCTTACGTGCCGGGCTTCCTGCACGCCTCCTGGCTGGTGCTGGTGATCACCGCCCTGGTCATCATCGTGAGCTGGATCTGCGGCCTCATTGCCGCCCTGGGCAAGCTCTCGTCCATCCCTGTCCTGCGCCAGGTGAGCACCTTCTATATCTGGTTCATCCGCGGCACCCCGACTCTGATCCAGATCTTCATCGTCTATTTCGGCTTCCCGCAGCTGGGGATGCGTCTGTCGCCCTTCGTCGCGGGCGTGCTGGCGCTCGGCATCAACAGCGGCGCCTATGTGGCCGAGATCATCCGGGCCGGCCTGTCCGCCATACCCAAGGGCCAGACGGAATCCTCCCTTGCCTTAGGCATGAGCCGCTATCAGACCATGAAGCGCATCATCCTGCCGCAGGTCTCCAGGATCGTCCTGCCGCCGATCACCAACGAGGCGATCACCACGCTCAAGAATACGTCGCTCCTCTCCACCATTACCGTGGTGGAGCTGACGCTCTATTCCCAGACCATTATTGCGACGACTTTCCGGCCATTCGAATTCTACATCGCCACTGCACTCATCTATCTGGTCATGACAACGATCCTGTCCCAACTGGCCACACGATTGGAACGTCACTATGCCCGTTACGTCTGACGCGGCCGGGGCAGCGAGCGTGCTGCCGATCAACTCGCTGGAAACGCCCCGCTTCTGCGGCGTGCCCACCTTCATGCGCCTGCCACAGGCCACCTCTCTCGATAATCTGGATGCGGCCATTATCGGCCTGCCGTCCGACTCGGGCGGGCCATACCGGACGGGCGCCCGCTTCGGACCGAATGCGGTGCGTGCCATTTCGGTGATGCTGCGGCCGATCAACCCGTATCGCGGCATCAATGTATTCGAGCGTCTCCGCGTTGCCGATGTGGGCGACGCATCGGTCGTTCCGGGCTACCAGGAGGAGTCACTTGGCCGCCTGGAGGAATCCCTGCGCAGCCTGGTGGATGCCGGCGTGGCGCCATTCAGTATCGGCGGCGACCATTCCGTTTCGCTGCCGGGCCTGCGGGCGGTTGCCGCGCGACATGGCCCGCTGGCATTGATCCATTTCGACAGCCATAGCGACACCTGGGATAAATATTTCGCGGGCAAGCGCTACTCGGCGGGCACGCCCTTCCGCCGCGCCGTGGAGGAGAACCTCGTCTCGCCCGAGCACTCGATCCAGATCGGCATGCGGGGCTCGCTGTTCCAGACCAACGACGTCAGCCAGTCGCTCGACCTGGGCTATGAGGTCATCACCACCGATGGCCTGTTCGAGATGGGAATCCCCGCGGTCGTAGATCGCATCGCCCAGCGGGCCGCAGGCCGGCCAGCCTATATCAGCTTCGACCTCGATTTCGTCGACCCGGCCTTCGCCCCAGGCGTGCAGACGCCCGAGGCTGGCGGCCCCTCGTCCCGCGAGGCGCTCGATCTTCTGCGCCGGCTGCACGGTGTGAACCTGGTCGGCTGCGACGTGGTCGAGCTGAACCCGCTCTACGACGGCCCGGCCCAGACCACGGCGCTGCTTGCGGCGACGGTCATGGCCGAGCTCCTGGCGCTGCGCGCCGCTACCGGATCCTGAGGCACGGGTGACATGATGGACATAACCGGCGCCCAGCCTCATGGATGCTCTGCAACAAGCGGAAACAGAGGGGGAATGGAGGTGCGTATGAAGCTCTTTGCATCGATGGCCGCGGCGCTGGTCGCCGCCTTTATGATCCAGCCCGCAGCTGCCCAGGAACTGGAGCTGATCAAACCCGGCCAGCTGTCGGCCGCCACGGAAGGCACCTATCCGCCGTTCAGCATGCGCACGCCGGACGGCCAGCTTGATGGGCTCGAGATCCGGGTCGCGAAGGAGATTGCCCGCCGGCTGGGCCTCGAATATGTACCGGTGGTGATCAAGTGGGAGTCCCTGCTGGTTGGCCTGATGAGTGACCAGTACGACTTTGCCAGCGCCGCCATGGACATCACGCCGGAGCGCCAGAAGCAGGTGCTGTTCGCCGATGGCTGGCTCGAGTCCGGCGGGCGGATCGTGACGCAGAAGGATAGCCCGATCAAAAAGCCGGCCGACGTCAAGGGCAAGACCGTGGGCGTGCTGGTGGCCACCACCTGGCAGAAGATCGCCGAGGGCCTCGGCGCGTCGGTCAAGACCTACAAGGCCGAGTCCGATGCGATCCAGGATCTCGTGAACGGCAATATCGACGCGGTGATCACCGACTCGATCGCGGCTGCCTATGCGATCCAGGCTTCCAAGCTGCCGCTGGTCATGGTGGATGAGTATGTGAGCCATGTGCAGAAGGGCTTCCCCTTCAAGAAGGACAAGCCCAATCTGGTCCGCGCCGTGAACAAGGCGCTCGCCGACATGATCGCCGATGGCACCTATGCCAAGCTGACGGAGCCGCTGGTGGGCTATTCGCCCGCTCCGAAGGAGCCGATCCGCAGCCAGTTCTGAGCAGGCAAACCCGGCCGCTGCGGCGGCCGGGCCATTTTCACTTTTCGGAGCAAACCACACGATGAGCCCTCCCGCCGGCCGTGCAGAGAGTCTCGGCAGGACCGCCTATAACGAGATCCTCGACCGGCTGCTCAAGCACGAGATCCCGGTCGGCTCGGTGCTGCAGGAGCGCAGGCTCGCAGAACAGCTGGACATGTCGCGCACCCCTGTCCGCGACGCGCTCAACCGGCTGGAAAGTGAAGGCTTCATCATCCGCAAGCCGGGCCGTGTGCTGGTGGTGAAGGAGTTCTCGACCCGCGAGCTGATCGAGACCCTGCATGTTCGGCAGATCATGGAAATGGAAAGCGTGACATTGGCCACCGGCCGCATTCCGGCGGAGGAGCTCGACGCGGCTGAGGCCGGTATCCGCGAGCTTTTGGAACGCGCTTCACCCAGCGCCGAGGACGACTGGGACGTGGACAACCGCTTCCACTGCATGATTGCCGACCGCAGCGGCAATGCGGTGCTCGCCAAGTTCATTCGCGACCTGCGGGTCAAGACCTACATGTTCAACCTCGACCGGGTGCCGGAGCGGTTCGAGATCGGCCATCGCGAGCATCTCGCCATCATCGACGCCCTGCGGCGCAACGACCGCGACGCGGCGCGTGCCGCCATTCACGGCCATATCGAGAATGTCAAGCTGAGCATCATCGAGAAGCTCAGGACCATCTGATGGAGCACGCGCGCGGAATGGAGGGACGTTGCCTCATCCTTCAGCCCATCCACCTGGCAGGCATCGAAGCCTTACGCCGCGCCGGCCTTACGATGCGAACGGCTTCCAGCCTTGACCACGAAGCCCTCCGCGAGGAGATCCGCGACTGTCGCGCCGTGCTCACCCGCAACGCAGCCATTACTCGGCCAATGATCGAAACGGCGCCTGCCCTGGAGGTGATCGGCGTGCACGGCATCGGCGTCGACCCGATCGCGGTGGATTTCGCCGCCGAACGGGGCATCCCGGTGGTCAACACGCCATACGCCAATGTGCGCTCGGTGGCGGAACAGGCGATCGCGCTCACCCTGCATCTCGCCAAGGCGATCGGGCCCGCCGATCGGGCGGCACGCGCAGGCGATTTCGATTTCAAATACCGCGCCCGCCTCGTCGAGATCGAGGGGCTGACCTTCGGCGTGATCGGCTTGGGCAATATCGGCCGCGCCACCGCCAGGCTGGCCAAAGCTGTCGGTTTTCGCGTGGGCGCCTATTCCCGCGGCAAGCCTGATGAGGTCTTCGCCGCCGAAGGCATCGAGCGTTTCGCGAGCGTGGACGCGCTGCTCCAGGCCAGCGATGTGGTCTCGCTGCATCTTCCGGCCCGACCCGGCGCGCCCCCGCTGATCGGCGCCCGCGAATTGCGCCTCATGAAACCCACAGCCTTTCTCATCAACACGGCCCGCGGCGCCTTGGTCGACGAAGCCGCCCTGGCCGAAGCCTTGGCGGCCGGACACATTGCCGGGGCCGGACTCGATGTCTTCGCGCGCGAGCCCCTTTTGCCGGATTCTCCACTCTGTAGGCTGGACAATGTGGTGCTGACGCCGCATACGGCGGGCTCGACTGGCGCGGCCCTGAAGCGAACGGCAATACAGCTCGCAGAACAGGTGCTCGCGGTCCTGTCAGGCCGGCGTCCTGATCATCTGGTCGACCCGCAGGCCTGGCCGCGCTTCGTTGAGCGCCGTGCGAGAGGTGAGGCAAAATGCTGACCGTCGACATGGACCTGGCGCGGCGCCTGTTCGAGACGCTCGCCGAGAAGACGCAGGACCCGCCCGGCATAACACGGGCCGCCTATGGTGCGGGCGAGGAATTCGCCCATGGGCTTGTGCGTCAGGTGGGCCGGGATCTCGGCCTCGTTCAGGCGGTCGATGCGGCCGGAAATCTCTATCTCACGCTGCCGGGCCGGCAGCCCGAGCTGCCGCAATGGATCATCGGCTCCCATCTCGACTCCGTGCCCCACGGCGGCAACTACGATGGCGCAGCGGGGGTGATTGCCGGGCTCTGTACCATCGCGGCGCTCAAGCACGCTGGCATTGATCCGCATCGAAGCATCACGGTAATGGTGATCCGCGCCGAGGAGAGCACCTGGTTCCCCATCTCCTATCTGGGCAGCCGCGCTGCCTTCGGCTTGCTGCCGGGCGAGCTCTTGGACACCCCGCGCAGCGACACGGGCCTGAGTCTTTACGTCCATATGGCTGAGCTGGGCCTGCGTCCCGACGCGGTGCGTCAAGGCGAGGCCCACCTCAACCCTGAGCACATTCACGGCTTCATCGAGGTCCATATCGAGCAAGGGCCGGTGCTGGAGATGGCCGACAAGCCCCTTGGCCTCGTCACCGGCATCGCCGGCAGCTTCCGCTACCGTACGGGGCGTTGCATCGGCAGTTACGGCCATTCCGGCGCGGTGCCGCGGCCCTACCGGCAGGACGCGGTGGTGGCGCTGGCCGAGCTGATCACCGGCATGGATGAGATCTGGGCCAAGCAGCTGGCGGCCGGCCGCCACGCCACCGTTACCTTCGGCGAGGTCGGCACCGATCCTGAGATGCACGCCTTCAGCAAAGTGCCCGGCGAGGCCCGCTTCTGCCTCGACGTGCGGAGCGATCGGGTGGAGACGCTGAACCTTCTGCACGCCGAGCTGATGGCCCTGGGCGCCCGTATCGAGCAGAAGCGCGGCGTGCGCTTCCTGTGGGGCGAGCGCACCGGCAGCACACCGGCCCCGCTCGACCCGGAGCTGCGCCAGGGGCTTGCGGAAACAGCCACCGCTGAGGGCATAGGCTTCGTCGAGATGGCCAGCGGCGCTGGGCATGATACGGCCGTGTTCGCCAATGCCGGCGTGAAGGCGGCTCTGATCTTCGTGCGCAACCAGAATGGCAGCCACAATCCGCACGAAGCCATGCGCCTGGAGGATTTCGAGCAGGCATGCAACCTGCTCACCCGTTTCATCGCCCTCCAGGAGCAGTAAGGACTGAGGTACGAGTGGGAGTATCCGAAATGACTATTCGAGAGAAGTCCGCGGTCGCCTATCTGTTCGAGCCGACTCCGCGCCCGGCCGTCCCGGTTGCCGGGTCGGACAAGCTGTTCCCGGTGCATCGCATCTATTGCGTCGGCCGCAACTATGCGGACCACGCCATCGAGATGGGCCATGACCCGAACCGCGAGCTGCCCTTTTTCTTTCAGAAGAGCCCGGATTGCCTGGTGCTGAACGAGAGCGACTTTCCCTACCCCACCCGCTCCGACGACGTACACCACGAGATCGAGCTGGTGGTCGCCCTCGGCAAGGGGGGCGCGGATATCCCGGTGGAGAGGGCGCTCGACCACGTCTTCGGCTATGCGGTCGGTCTCGACATGACCCGCCGCGACCTGCAGGGCGAGGCGAAGAAGCAAGGCCGGCCCTGGGAGGTCGGTAAATCGTTCGAGGCCTCCGCGCCGTGCTCGGCCATCGTGCCGGCATCCCGCATCGGCCACCCGGCTAAAGGCGCCATCTGGCTGAATGTGAACGGCACGCAGAAGCAGAGCGGCGACATCGACCAGCTGATCTGGAAAGTGCCGGAGATCATATCCTACCTGTCCGGCCTGTTCACATTGCAAGCTGGCGACCTGATTTTCACCGGGACGCCCGCCGGCGTCGGCCCGGTGGCCCGGGGCGACAAGCTGCATGGCGGCGTCGACGGGATCGCCGAGATCCGCACCCGGGTCGTCTAGAGCATTTCGCGCGAAGTGGATACCGGTTCGCGTAAAGAAAATGCGACCAAGCCGGAAATCTAGCCTGAGCGCGGCGCGATGCCCGTGGTGAGCAGGTCGACCATGTGCTCGGCCAGATCGGCGGCTGGCGTATCGCCGTCCTGGCGGAACCAGAAGGCTGGCCAGTTGAGCGCGCCGGCCAGCACGAAGGCGGCGAGGCGCACATCCGTCTGCTTGATGGAGCCGTCGGCTACCCCTTCGGCGATCAGACCACGCATGGCCGTATCGATCTGTCGCTTGAGCGAGCGGAACCGCTCGGCGCTATCCGGTGACAGAGCGCTCGCATCGGTGCGGATCACGCAGCGGCCGAAATCGGTCATGTTGATCTCGGCATAGAGGCGGAGGAAGACCTGCAGCCGGTCCAGACCGGTACCCGGCTGGGCACGCGCCTTGCTGGCCGCCTCCTGCAGGCGCTCCAGCCCCCGGGTCAGGCATTCCAGCAGCACCTGATCCTTGTTGCCGAGATAGTGGTAGATCGTGGGCTTGGATACCCCGAGGCTGGCGGCCACCTCGTCCAGCGAGGTTGCGTGGAAGCCGCGCGCGTTGAACATTCTCACCGCAGCCAAAAGGATCGCTTCGCGCTTCTGCGCGCGCTCCTCGTCCCGCTCCTTCTGTGACCTGAACGGCGAGGGGCCGATGCTGAATTCCGTGTCGCTCAAAGATGCCCACCTGGTTGAGGCTTCTCGAATTGACATGGCGTAACACAGCATGATAGCTACTGGCCAGTATATAATCTACGGAGAAGTTTCTTGCTTCTTTCCGAGACCCAGCAGGCCGTACGTGATGCGGTGCGCGCCTTTGCCCAGGCGGAAATCCGCCCGCGCAGCGCTGCGTTCGAGCGCGCCGGGGGCTACCCGCCCGAGCTGTTCACGGAACTTGCGGGCCTCGGTCTCATGGGCATGAGCGCGCCGGAGTCGGTCGGCGGCGCCGGGGCTGATTGCGTATCCTATGCCCTTGCCCTGATCGAGATTGCCGCCGCTGACGGCGCGCTCTCCACCATTCTCTCCGTTCACAACAGCCTGGCCATTTCAGGCCTGTTGAAGGACGGCACCGAGGCGCAGAAAGAGCGCTTCCTGCCGGAGCTGATCAGCGGCCGTATGATCGGCGCCTTCGCCCTGACCGAAGCGGATGCAGGCTCCGATGCGGCGGCGATCCGTACCCGGGCAACGCGGGTGGACGGCGGCTGGCGCATCGATGGCGCCAAGCAGTTCATCACCTCTGGCCGCATCGCCGGCGTGACCATGGTCTTCGCCGTCACCGACCCGGAGGCGGGCAAGCGCGGCATCTCTGCCTTTCTCGTGCCGAGGGATACGCCCGGCTACATCATCGACAAGGTGGAGCACAAGCTCGGCCAGGGTGCATCCGACACCTGCGCTCTACGCTTCGAGAACATGTTCCTGCCTGACGAGCTGCTTCTCGGCCAGCCGGGGCAGGGCTACCGCATTGCATTATCCAACCTCGAGACCGGGCGCATCGGCATCGGCGCCCAGGCCGTGGGCATGGCCCAGGGCGCTCTCGAGACGGCCGTCGATTACGCCCGCGAGCGCCGGTCCATGGGCAAGCCCATCATAGAGCATCAGGCGGTCGGTTTCAGGCTCGCCGATCTTGCGGCGCGGCTGGAAGCCGCCCGCCAGCTGGTGCTGCACGCGGCCAGCCTCAAGGACGCGCAGCGCCCCTGCCTGAAGGAAGCCTCCATGGCCAAGCTGGTGGCATCGGAGACTGCCGAGGCCGTGGTTTCCGGCGCCATCCAGACCCTGGGCGGCTACGGCTATCTCGAAGAATTTGGCTTGGCCAAGATCTATCGGGACGTCCGTGTCTGCCAGATCTACGAGGGCACATCCGACATCCAGCGAATGGTCATCGCGCGCTCGCTTTAGGGCGGGCCGACTCGCGGCGCAGAGTTTCACGGGGAAAGGAAGACGGAATGCAGATTGAAGGGGTTGCAGCGATCGTGACCGGAGGGGCCTCCGGGCTTGGCGCCGCCACCGCCGAGCGCCTGGCGCGCCTGGGGGCCAAGGTCACGATCTTCGATCTCAATCAGGATCTCGGTGAGGGCAAGGCGGCGGAGATCGGCGGCCGGTTCATGGCGGTCAATGTCACCGAAGAGGATGCGGTCTCGGAGGCGATGGCCAAGGCGGAAGGCTTGCATGGCAAGGCGCGCATCCTCGTGAACTGCGCCGGCATCGGCCCGCCCCAGAAGACGGTGGGCCGTGAGGGTCAGCCGCATGCCCTTGCCGATTTCCGCAAAGTGATCGAAATCAACCTGGTCGGCACCTTCAACGTGCTGTCGAAATTTGCGGCGTCCCTGAGCAAGGCCGAACCGCTGGGCGAGGAGCGCGGCGTCATCGTCAACACCGCTTCCGTTGCCGCTTTCGACGGACAGATCGGCCAGGCCGCCTATTCCGCCTCCAAGGGCGGCATCGTGGGCATGACCCTGCCGGTTGCGCGCGATCTCGCCCAGTTTGGCATCCGGGTGGTCACCATCGCGCCCGGCCTGTTCATGACGCCATTGCTGGCCACCCTGCCGCCCCAGGCCCAGGAGTCGCTCGGCAAGCAGGTTCCCTTCCCGAACCGCCTCGGACGGCCGGAGGAATACGCGCAACTGGTGGAGAGCATCGTGACCAATCCCATGCTGAACGGCGAGGTCATCCGCCTCGACGGCGCCATCCGGATGGCACCCCGATGAGCGGCGTCGGCATAGAGAAGGCGGCGGAAATCGCCGCGCGGGTAGAGGACTTCGTTCGCAACGTGGTCATCCCCTACGAGAAGGACCCGCGGCGCGACAACCATGGTGGGCCGCTGGACGAACTCGTGTTCGAGATGCGCGAGAAGGCGCGGGCCGCAGGGGTGCTCACCCCGCACATCCTGGCCGATGGCAGCCATCTCTCCCAGCGCGAGACGGCCATGGTGCTGAAGAAGTCGGGCCTGTCGCCGCTCGGCCCGCTCGCCTGCAACACCAACGCGCCCGACGAAGGCAACATGTACCTCCTGGGCAAGGTCGGCAGCCCGGAGATCAAGGAGCGGTTTCTCAAGCCGCTGGTCGAGGGCCGCGCCCGCTCCGCCTTCTTCATGACCGAGCCGGCCTCGGAAAACGGTGCGGGCTCCGACCCCTCCATGATGAAGACCACCTGCGTGCCCGACGGCAACCATTGGGTGATCAATGGCCGCAAGGCCTTCATCACCGGGGCGCAAGGCGCGAAGATCGGCATCGTCATGGCCAAGTCTCAGGACGGCGCTTGCATGTTCCTGGTCGATCTGCCCGACCCCGCCATCAAGATTGAGCGGGTGCCCAACACCATCGACAGCTCCATGCCTGGTGGTCATGCCGTCGTCACCATCGACAACCTGCGCGTTCCCGCCGACCAGATGCTGGGCAACAGCGGCGAAGGCTTCAAATATGCCCAGGTCCGCCTGAGCCCGGCCCGCTTGTCCCATTGCATGCGCTGGCACGGCGCCGTCACCCGCGCTCACGAGATCGCCACCGCCTATGCGGTGAAGCGCCAGGCCTTCGGCAAAGTGCTCATCGACCACGAGGGCGTGGGCTTCATGCTGGCCGACAACCTCATCGACCTGAAGCAGGCCGAGCTGATGATCGACTGGTGCGCCGACGTGCTCGATACCGGCTCGCTCGGCACCGCCGAAAGCTCCATGGCCAAGGTCGCGGTCTCCGAGGCGCTGTTCCGGGTGGCCGACCGCTGCATCCAGGTGATGGGTGGCTCCGGCGTCACCGAGGACACCATCGTCGAGCAGGTGTTCCGCGAGATCCGCGCCTTCCGCATCTATGACGGCCCGACCGAGGTGCATAAATGGTCGCTGGCCAAGAAGATCAAGCGCGAGGCAATCCAGGCGAGCCAGCACTGACCCACATCCGCCTCAGGGAGAACGAGACAAATGGCCGAAGCCTATATTGTTGAAGCCGTGCGCACCGCCGGCGGCCGCCGTGGCGGCAAGCTCGCCGGCTGGCATCCCGCCGATCTCGGCGCCGAGGTGCTCAATGCCATCGTCGACCGCACCGGGCTAGATCCCACTGCGATCGAGGACGTGATCGTCGGCTGTGTCACCCAGGCGGGCGAGCAAGGGTTCCACCTCGGCCGCAACGCAGTGCTGGCGTCCAAGCTGCCCCAGAGCGTCCCGGCGGTGACCATCGACCGGCAGTGCGGCTCGTCCCAGCAGGCGATCCAGTTCGCCGCCCAGGCCGTGATGTCCGGCACCCAGGACGTGGTCATTGCCGCCGGCATCGAGAGCATGACCCGCGTGCCCATGTTTTCGAATGTTGCGCTGCATCAGAAGGAAGGCATGGGCGTCGGCCCGTTCAGCGAGCGTATCCAGAAGCGTTTCGGCGTGGAGGGCTTCAGCCAGTTCATCGGCGCCGAGATGATGGCCGAGAAATATGGCTTCAGCCGCGAGGAGCTCGACCGCTATGCCCTGCGCAGTCACCAGCGCGCCGCGGCGGCGGTGAAGGCCCGGGCATTCGACGAGGAGATCGTGCCGATCACTATCGAAACGCCCGAAGGCCCGCAGCAGCACGCGGTGGATGAGGGCATCCGGTTTGACGCCACGCTGGAAGGCATTGGCTCGGTGAAGCTGCTGCAGGAAGGCGGCCGCATCACCGCCGCCAATGCCAGCCAGATCTGCGATGGCGCTTCCGCCGTGCTCATCGTCAGCGAGAAGGCGCTGAAAGAGCACGGCCTCGAGCCCCTGGCGAGGATCCATAACCTGACCGTTACGGCAGGCGATCCGGTGATCATGCTGGAGGAGCCGATCCCGGCCACGCGCAAGGCGCTGGCCAAGGCGGGTATGACCATCGATGACATCGATCTCTATGAGGTCAACGAAGCCTTCGCGCCGGTGCCGCTGGCCTGGCTCCAGGAGACCGGCGCCGATCCGGACAAGCTCAACGTGAACGGCGGCGCCATTGCGCTCGGCCATCCCCTCGGCGCATCCGGCACCAAACTGATGGCCACTCTGGTGCACGCCCTGAAGGCCCGCGGCAAGCGCTATGGCCTGCAGACCATGTGCGAAGGTGGCGGCATCGCCAATGTGACCATCGTCGAGGCGGCATGACATGACCATTCGCACCCGGTTCACCGAACTCGTCGGCATCGCGCATCCCATCGTGCAGGGCGGCATGATGTGGGTAGGGCGGGCCGAGCTGGTCGCGGCTGTTTCCAATGCGGGCGGCCTGGGCATTCTTACCGCCTTGACGCAGCCGACGCCGGATGATCTGCGCCGCGAGATCGACCGTTGCCGCGCCATGACCGACAAGCCGTTCGGGGTAAACCTGACCATTCTGCCGTCGGTGAACCCGCCGCCTTATGCGGAATACCGCAAGGCGATCATCGATAGCGGCATCCGCATCGTGGAGACTGCGGGCTACAAGCCCACCGAGCATGTGGAGGAGTTCAAGTCGCACAGCATCAAGGTCATCCATAAATGCACCGCCGTACGGCACGCCCTTTCGGCCGAGCGGATGGGAGTGGATGCCATCTCGATCGACGGCTTCGAATGCGCGGGCCATCCCGGCGAGGACGACATCCCCGGCCTGATCCTCATCCCCGCCGCCGCCAATAAGGTGAAGATCCCCATGATCGCCAGCGGCGGGTTCGGCGACGGGCGCGGCCTCGTGGCCGCGCTTGCGCTGGGTGCCGACGGCATCAACATGGGCACCCGCTTCTGCGCGACCGTCGAGGCCCCGGTCCACGACAACGTCAAGCGCTACATGGTGGAGAACGACGAGCGCGCCACCAACCTGATCTTCCGCAGCCTCAGGAATACCGGCCGCGTCGGCAAGAACAGTGTATCAGACGAGGTGGTGCGGATCCTGTCGGAGCCCGGCACCAAGTTCGAGGATGTCGCTCACCTGGTGCGGGGGGTGAAAGGCCGGGAGGTTCTGGAAACCGGCAATCTCGACGCGGGCCTCATCTGGGCCGGCCAGGTGCAGGGCCTGATCGACGATATCCCGACCTGCGCCGAGCTGATTGCGCGGATCATGCGCGAGGCGGAGGAGATCATCACCGGCCGGCTCGCTGGCATGCTCAGCCCGGCCCGGCGCCAGGCCGTGAACGCGTGAGCGAGCGAAAAACAAAGGTCTTTCCAATCTGTCACGCACGGCCTTGAGCCGTGAATCCTGGGCCGCTCGGCACGCCCTTCAGCCCGTCGACCCCATATTGGCATCGTCCTCGCTGCCGATAGGAGGCAGCGCGCCGGTGCCCGGTGTCGCATCGGGATTCATCAGCCGCGGATCGGCATGGGGGCCAGCGGGCGGCATTCTGCCCCGATCCTTCTTTCCGGTCTTGCCGGGCTGCGGCGCGCCCTGCTGCATGGCCTGAGCGACGCCTATAGGCTTGTTCTTCTTCTTCATGATACTCTCCCGGAGGGGACTTACGGGACGAACACTGCCCGCACACACCCGTCCTGCTTATGCTTGAACATTGCATAGCCGCGCGGCGCCTCCTCGAGCGGGAAGCGATGGGTGGCGAGGAAGGACGGGTCGAGCTCACCCTTCTCCACATGCGCGAACAGGCGCTTCATATAAGCTTGCCCGTTCTGCTGCGAGGCGCGCACGGTGAGCCCCTTGTTCATGATCATGCCGAGCGGGAACTTGTCCATGATGCCATAGACGCCGAGCACGGTCAGGGTGCCGCCCTTGCGGCAGGCCTGAATGGCCTCGCGCAGCGCCTGCCCGCGGTCGCTGTGCATGTACATGAACTGCTTGGCGCGGTCATAGGCATATTGCAGGCCCGTGCCGTGCGCCTCCATGCCCACCGCATCGATGCAAGCATCGGGGCCGCGGCCGCCGGTCATCTCCCTCAGCATCTCGGGAACACTCGCCACGGCCGTATAGTCGATCGTCTCGGCGCCCACGTGCTGGCGCGCCATCTGCAGCCGCTCCGGGAATCGGTCGATGGCGATCACCCGTTCCGCACCCATGAGAAACGCGCTTTGCTGCGCCATTAGCCCGACGCCACCGCAACCCCACACCGCCACCGTGTCCCCCGGCCGGATATTGGAGAGGTCGGCGCCCATATAGCCGGTGGGCGCCGCATCCGAAAGGAACAGCGCCTGCTCGTCTGTCAGCGCCTCCGAGACCTGGAAGCAGTTCTGGTCGGCAAAGGGCACGCGGATATACTCCGCATGCGACCCGGCATAGCCGCCGAACACATGGGTATAGCCGTAGATCCCCGCCGTCGTGCATCCCAGAAGGGGTTCCTGCAGCTCGGGCTTCGGATGGGTGTTGTCGCACAGCGAATGCAGATCGTGCTTGCAATACCAGCATTGGCCACAGGTGACGAAGGAAGGCACCACCACCCGGTCGCCTTTCTTCACCTTGCTCACCTCGCGGCCGACATCCTCGACCACGCCCATGAACTCGTGGCCGATCACGTCACCTTCCTTCATGCCCGGCAGATAGCCATCAATGAAGTGCAGGTCGGAGCCGCAGGTGGTCGACATGGTCACCCGCAGAATGCAGTCATGCGGATTGACGATCTCGGGATCCTTGACGGTTTCGACACGAAGATCGTTGACGCCGTTCCAGCAGAGCGCGCGCATGGTGACTTTTCCTTCAGACGGTATTGCTGCGGGCAGCGGGCTGCCTTTCGGTGGTTGGAACCTCGCCAGTCTGCACCAGGCTCTTGAAGTAATGCAGCGCCTTGCCGGCCAGCGCCGAGGGCACCAGGCTGTCGAACATTCTCATGGCGCCGCGGCCGAGCGTTCCGCCCGGCGGATCGAACCGGGCGCGGAGAGTGACCACCGTGCCGCGGTTGCCGGTCGCCGGATGGAGTGACACCGACGCCTCGCTGACCCAGGCCGCGCCGCCTTCCGCCGGCTGCCAACGGAGAAATTCGTGCGGCCGCTCCTCGACCAGGCGCATTTCCCATTCGGCGCTAAGGCCCGGGCCTGCATCAATAGCCCATGTGGTGCTGCCGTCACCCGAAGGCCTGACATCGCCGAAGGGTGCGAACACCTTGGCCACCGTTTCCGGGTCACGCCACCGGCGGTAGAGTTCCTCTCTCGGCACGTCCTCGATGGTGATGGATTTCTCCAGTTCGGGCTGCGGCGAGAAGTCGGACACTCCGCCGGCGCGGTGCTCTCTGCCTCGGCGCGAGGCGATCAGGCCGAGCGCCACCGCACCGCCCGCCACGGCCAAGGCCACGCCCACCGCCGAGCGCGTTCCCGAAAACCCGCGCCCGTGCCGTCGGTAGGGCGGCTCTCCATGTGGCCGTTGTCCGCCGTGGCGGGATGGGAATTCCTCGTGATGCTGGGTCATGAAGCACCTCGTTGGGCCGCATCGGCCGGTAAATCCCTGGTGAGGTTGCATGGGGGCGTGCTCGTAGGCCCGCCTGCCCCGTTTCATGCGAACATCAAACACCCCGCCAAGGTTCCCAGTTCGGCCAGGAACCGGCACGCCTCCGCCCGCATTGTCCTGCGGCAAGGACGCTGACGAGGTTGCCATGTCGGACGAGAACCCGAAGACGACCCCCTCCTCCAATATGGAGAAGGACCCGAATGACTGGGTCAGCGGCGACGAGCCGATGACCGGCGCGCAGGCATCCTACCTGAAGACGCTGTCGGAGCAGGCCCATGATCCCGATGCCTTCGCCGAAGACCTCACCAAGGCTGAGGCGTCGCGGCGCATCGACGCGCTCAAGGCCAAGCTGAAGCTGTAGGCCTGCTAGAGCATTTGCGGAGCGAACGTGGATACCGGTTCGCGTGACGAAAGTGCGATCAAGGAAGAACTTAGAGCGGATCCGCGATTCAAGGAAAGCGGAAACGATCTAGCCCGCCAAGCGGTCGATATGGTCCCGCAGCTTGTACCAGGCGAGCATGCCCGGCAGGAACCACGGGCGCCCATCATAGAGCGGGATCGTGGGGAAGGGCAGGCCAGTGAAGGCGCTCTGCTCGTTCGGGCCGCCTATCATATTGCGGGCCGCCTGATAACCGAGCCAGCTCTGCATGGCGACGCCGCTGCCTTGGCAGCCAAGAGCATAATGCATGCCTTGATGCTGGCCGAGATGGGGGATGAAGTCGAAAGTGAAGGCGACGTTTCCGGTCCAGCTGTGGGTGATCCGGACATCCTGCAGTTGCGGCCAGACACGGCACATCATCGCATGCAGCCGGCGTCCGCTCTCGCGCGGGTCCATGGCCGCGGTGCCGACCCGCCCGCCCCATAGCACACGCCGTCCATCCGGCGACAGGCGGAAATAGCTAAGCACACGCCGTGAATCCGCCAGCACCCGGCCGCGGGGCACCAGGTCGCGGGTAAGCGCGTCCGGCAACGGCTCGGTCGCGATGAGGAAGCTCGCGACCGGAACCACGCGCCGCCTGAGCCACGGTGTCGCCGGCCCGGTATAGGCATTGGTGCCGATCATCACCTCTTCGCACGCGATCGCCCCCCGCTCCGTCTCGACTTGCCAACGGCCGCCGTTCCGTTGCAGCCGCGTCACTCGCGTCTTGCCGAACAGCATCGCGCCCGCCCGCTCCGCCGCCTGTGCCAGACCGCGCACGTATTTGGCTGGATGCAGGCCCGCCGCTGCCTCCACCAGCTGGCCGCCGCGATAGTGGTCGCTGCCGATCTCTTCCCGCTGGCGTTCCGGCGGCACCATATAGGCGGGTGCGCCCGTCAGCTCCGCAATCCTGTCGACCTTGGCTGCAAGCTCGTCGTAATGCTTGCGTGAATAGGCGCAGACGAACCGGCCCGTCCGCTGGAAATCGCAGTCTATGCCCTCCCGCCCGATCAAGTCCTCGATGAAAGGCAGCGTGCCGATGGCCTCCCGAACAAGCCGGTCGGCGCGTTCCGCTCCAAGCTGGCCGGACATATCCGCGAGCGCCAGCTTGAGGCCGCCGTTGACCAGCCCGCCATTGCGGGAGCTCGCGTTGAACCCGATCGCGTCGGCGTCCAGCACCGTAACGCTCGTTCCCCTCCGGGCAAGCTCCAGGGCGCAGGACAGGCCGGTATAGCCGCCGCCGACCACCACAACGTCGCTGCGCTGGGGAAGCTCGCCCGGGGACGGACTTGCAGGTTCAGCCGCCTCCCACCAGTATGGACGCCCCTTGAAATCCGGCGCGAACAAGCTCTCGAAGCTCATTGCCTACTCCCGAACCGCTCGCTCGGTCCCGCCCAGCATGTCCTCCACCCAGGCCGGCACCGTCTCGCTGGCCGGCCCGTACCGCCGGTCATCGAACAGATAGGCGCCATCCGAGGGCTCGAGATTGATTTCGCAGGTGCGGATGCCACGGGCGCGGGCCTCGGCAACGAAGCCCGCCGCCGGGTAAACCGTGCCGGACGTGCCGATCGCCACGAACAGATCCGCATCATCGAGCGCACGACTGATGGTGTCGAGCTCGAACGGCATTTCGCCGAACCAGACCACATGCGGCCGCAGCCGGCCGGTTTCGCCGCAGGTGCCGCAGCGATCTGCACGCCCGAGATCATTGCGCCACTCAGCCACGCCCTCGCAGGCGGCGCAGCGTGCCTTGAGCAGCTCCCCATGCATATGCACGACTGCTTGCGACCCTGCGCGCTCGTGCAGGTCGTCGATGTTCTGGGTGACCAGGGTCATGTGCCCGCCTTGTTCGGCCAGGCCGGCCTCCAGCCTGGCCAGGGCATGGTGCGCTGCATTGGGCTGGGCGGAAAGCAGGTTCTTGCGGCGCGCGTTGTAGAACGCGTGCACCTCGTCCGGATTACGCGCAAAGCCCTCGGGCGTGGCGAGCTTCATCGGGTCGAAGCGCGCCCAGATGCCCGTGCCCGCCTTGTCGCGGAACGTGCCGAGCCCGCTTTCAGCGGAAATACCTGCCCCGGTCAGGACGAATATCCTCATAGGGCTGATTTATCATGCAATGCCGAGGATTCACACCCAGCGCAGGCTATGTCAGCGCCGACTGGAACAGTTCTGCCGGCGTGCGGCTCGCCTCTGCATCCGCATGAGTGGCCTGCGCCCGGCAATCGCAATCGGCTGGAATCCAGAACCAGCGCATCGCCTCGACAGCGGGTGGAAGGGTTGCCTCGCTGGCATCGGGCGAAACCTCCCTGAGCTCCTGGGCCAGAGCACGCGCCTTGTCCAAATAGGTGGACAACGGCTGATTGCCCGCACCCGCGTTGGAGCACGAGGGACGCCTTAGGCCGGTTTCGTCGATCCTGATGTCCCGCAGCCGGCAGATCGGCGCATCGCCGAAGGCACGGTGCCGCCAGCGGCCGGTCGCCAGGCAGAAGTCATAGAGCGGCAGAAAGGCGGGCCCGTGCTCCGCCACGAACCGCACGGCATCGATGATGTAGTCCACCTCCTCCGGCGACATCAGATAGTGGAGGTTGAGGCGGATCCACCCCGGCCGCGCCAACAGGCCGTGGGCCCCCGCGGCCTGGAACAGGCGTCGCGACTGCGCCTCGTCGATGCCCAAGAGCCTGTGAGCATAGGGACCGGCGCAGAACAGCCCCCCGCGCAGCTGAATGCCGAACAGGTCGTTGAGCAGCTGCACGATGAAGGCATGGTGCAGGAACCGCCGGCCGGCCTTGATCATCAGCGAAAAGATGGCCAGCCGCGAGGAGGCTTCCCGCCCCAGCACCAGGATGCCCGGCACCGTGCGCCAGCGGGCCAGTGCTCGCTGAACATAGAAATCCTCGATTTCCCTGATGCGGTCAGGCCCGACCGCATCCTTGACCATGAAGGCGAGGGCTGCCCTGACCGCCGCCACCGAGGCGGGCGTGCCGCCCTCTTCGCGCCGCTCCAGCTCGTTGTAGTAAGCATGGCCGAACGGGGTCACATAATGCACGGTGCCGCCGCCCGGCTTGCAAGGAACCGGCCGGCGAATGACGCCGCGTTTCACCGCCAGAATGCCCGGCGTATCGGGGCCGCCGAGGAATTTGTGCGGGGAGAGGAAGACCGCGTCCTTGCAGAGCTGTGGATCGGCGGGCGTTGACATGTCAACCGGATCATACGGGCCCGCCGCCGCGTAGTCCCAGAAAGCAAGGGCGCCATGGGCATGCAGAATCCGGGTGATGTCCTCGGTTCGCGTGCGGATACCGGTGACATTCGAGGCTGCGGAAAAGCTGCCATAGACCGCCCGGCCGGGCTGCACGCGCCCAAGCTGCTCCTTCAGGCAGGAAACATCCGGCTGGCCTTTTGGATCCTCAGGTATGACAATGAGGTCCACATCGCATTCCCGCCACGGCAGCTCGTTCGAGTGATGCTCGTAAGGACCGATGAACACCACGGGCCGGCTGCTGTCGGTAAGCGCGGGGGCAGCTTTGCCCGGCTTGAGGTCGAGCAATCCGATCAGCTTGGCGATGGCGTCCGTGGCGCCGGTGCCGCAGAACAGCACGGCATCGTCAGGCCCGGCCCCGAGCGAGCGCGCGATGATCTCGCGCGCCTCCTCCACAAGCGATCCCGTTTGGCGCCCGGTGAAGGACTGCCGGGAATGTGGATTGGCGTAGAAAGGCAGAATTTCGCCGTCGATGAAGCTCTCGATCGAGCGAAGGCTGCGGCCGGACGCGGTGAAATCCGCATAGACCAGCGGACGTGGCCCGAATGGCCCGGGAATAGATGCGCCGCAACCGACGAGATCGCTCCGCAGCTGGTCAATGAGAGACATCTGGGCCCGCGTTTTTGGATGCTGAAATCTTATTTCCTATCCCATGAAATGTCAACGCGGACGCGCAAACGCCCTTCCTCCCTGAACAGCCAGTCGCGCACGCAACATGCGGCCGCCGGGACACCATCACCAGACTAGCCCGGTGATGGCACCCTGGTGCGTCAGAAACGTGTCAGTTTTCGGCAAGGGTTTCGATGTTGCCGTCCTTCACTTGCGACACGAAGACGTGCTGGCGGGAGACCTCGCGTGTCTCCGGATCGATGCTCAGGTCGCCGTTGGCGCCCTTGAAATCTTTCGTGTTGTTCGCAAGCTCGTCGCGCACCCGCTCGCGGGTCACATCGGGCCAGGCGCGCGTTGCCGCCTGCATGATCAGCGTCGCCGCATCGAACCCGTAAGCCGACCACACGTCCGCCTTGCGGTTGTACTTGGCCTCATAGGCCTTGATGAAACTCTGCACGTTGGGGTCGGGATTGTTGGGGTTGAAGATGGTGGCGAGGTACCAGCCGTCCATCGCTCCACCGGCAAGGTTCACCGAGCGCGGTGTGACACCCACCGCCGAGTCCACCACCGGAACGTCGCCCATGCCCAGCTGCTGCAGCTGCTTGGCGAAGTTGGCGGCTTCCTCCTCCAGCATGGCGAGGTAGATGGCTTCTGGCTGCGCCCGTTTCAGCTGGGTGATGATGGCGCGGAAATCCGTGGTGCCGTCCTTGTAGACGGAATGCTGCACCACTTCTCCGCCGCGCTCCTCCAGCTGCTTGATGAAGGCATTGGCCACCGCCACGCCCCAATCCGTCTGGACCTGCATGACCGCCACCTTCTTCTTGCCGAGCTTGTCGACGATGAAGTCGGCCATGGGCGGCACATAGACGTCCACGGTCTCGCTCGCCCGGAACATCCACTCGTTCATTTTGGTGAGGTCCGGGTGCGAGGCGCTCGGCGTGAGCTGCACCAGCCCGGCCCGCTCATAGGTATCGGCCGCGGCCATGGTCGCCGTCGAGCTGAAGTCGCTGATCGAGGCGATCACATCGGCCTGGTCGGCGAGTCGCTCGCCGATATTGATCGTTTCCTTGGGGTCTGCCTTGCTGTCATAGCACTGCAGCACGAACTTGGCCTCTGGCAAGGCCTCCGAGGCGTTATAGGTCTCCACCGCAAGCTCCGCGCCCTGCTTCATCGGCTCGCCGAACCCGACCAGCGGGCCAGACAGCGGCAGCGAGCAGCCGATGACCAGGGTTTTCTCCTGTGCCTGCGCCGTCAGCGGGGCCATGCTCACCAGCGCGGCAACTGCCGCCGCGGCGAGGGATCCTGCCCATCTGCTGATGCGAGCCTTGTGTGTGCTCTCTTTCATTGCTCACCTCCATGCTCCTGATGTGACGGGATCAGGATCCCGATGCCGCTCTTCTCATGCGGCTATTTCCAGCCGATGCCGGCCTTGCCGTCTCGTCCTGGCCGCCAGGCGCAGCCGAACCAGCGCCGCACGAAGGCGATGGCCGCGGTCTCGCTGAACAGCCCTCTCGGCATTGCGACGATCGCAATGAATAGCACGATGCCGACCAGGATCATGCGCAGTTCGCCCACCTCGCGGCCAAGCTCCGGCAGCAGGATCATGATCAGCGCGCCAATGATCGCCCCGGGCAGGCTGCCGAGGCCGCCGACCACCACCATGGTCAGCACCAGGATCGATTCCGGCAGCCGGAACATGTCCGGGCTGATGTAGCGCGTGCTGTGGGCGAGCAGCGCGCCCGAGAGGCCCGCGAACGCCCCTGCGATGGCGAAAGCTTGGATCTTCAGCAGGTTGGCGTTGATGCCCATGGCTTCCGCACTCTGATCATCCTCCCGCAGCGCCCGCAGCGCATTACCGTAATAGGAATGCGTAATGCGGTGCAGCATCCATAGGGATGCGAGCATCACCACCGCGATCACGTAGTAAGTGGCAAGGCGGCTGGACAGGTCGATCCCGAAAATCTCGATCGGTGAGATGCCGCGGATGCCCAGCGGACCGCGGGTCACGTCATACCAGTTGGTGATCGCGAGCGTGATGATCTCGCCGATCGACAGGGTGGCCACCGTGAAGAAGATGCGCACCAGCCGAATGGCGGGAATGCCCGTGAGAAAGGCGAAGGCGCCGGAGAACAGCATGGCCGCCGGCAGGGTCACCAGGAAGGGCAGACCGAATTGGGTGGAGGCAATGGCCGCCACATAGGCGCCGATACCGTAGAACGCCGCCTGCGCCAGCGAGAGCAGACCCGCCGTGCCGCTCACCAGGTTCAGGCTGGCCGACAGGATGATGAAGATCATGCTGAGATGGGCCAGCCGGAACAGGTAGCCCTGGTCGAGCGCCAAGAGCCCGCCGGGGATGGCCAGCAGAACGAGGGCGAGGAGCGCACCGGTCCAGATCGCAGGGCGTGCCATCGTTCACATCCGCTCAGAACGCTTGCCGAACAGGCCGCTGGGGAAGAACAGCAGGGTGAGCAGCAGGTAGAAATGCGGCACCACCTCGACCCATTGCTGGTAGGAGGGAAAGGCATTGGCGAGCAGGCTTTCCGACAAGCCGATGATCAGGGCGCAGACCACTGCGCCGAGGATGTTGTTGAGCCCGCCCATCAGCATGGCGATGAAGGCCTTCAGCATGGGCGTGAAGCCCATGAACGGAAAGATCTGGCCGTAATAGAGCCCCACCAGCAGACCGGCAATCGCCCCGAAAGCCGAGCCGATCATGAAAGTGCGCACGATCACCTTGTTGGCATCGACCCCCACATAGAGCGCGCCGAGGAAGTCGTCGGCCACCGCGCGGATCTCGCGCCCCGCATTGGTGCGATAGAGCAGCACCTGCAGGAAGGCCAGCATGGCGATGGCGGAAGCGAAGATCACGAGGTCGCCATTGGCCACCGTGAGCTCGCCCAGCGCGATCGGCTGGTTCAGCAGATAGTCCGGCGGAATGCTCTGCGCCTCGCCGCCGAAATAGAGGGTGAGTGCCTCGCGGGCAATGATGCCCATGGCCAGCGACGACATGAGGGTCGCCTCCCGCATGGCCCGCGATTTCAGCGTCGCCTCGTCCCGCGAGCGCCGGAACGGGCGGAAGGCGATGCGCTCGAGCCCCCAGCCCAGCAACAGGCCGACAATGGCAACCAGCAGGATAAGCGCGACGATCGGCGGGGCGAACATCAGGATCAGCACGAGCGCGGCGAAGGCGCCGAGCGTATAGATCTCGCCATGGGCGAAGTTCACAGCGTTCAGGACGCCAAAGATCAGGGTGAAGCCGATGGCCACCAGCGCATAACCGAAGCCGATGCTGATCCCGTTGATCACCGCCTGCGCGAAATAGATGTCCATCCGACGCGGTCTTTCCTTGCTGCGCTAGCCGCCGAGATAGATCCGGCGGATACGGTCGTCCTGCTCCAGCTCGCTCGGCCGCCCCTCCATGGTGATGCGGCCGCTGTCCATGACATAGGCATAGTCGGCGATCTTGAGCGCCGCCTTGGCATTCTGCTCCACCAGCAGGATGGAGGTTCCCCGCTCGCGGATCCTCACGATCAGGTCGAAGATCAGCTTGACGATCTTCGGCGCGAGCCCGAGCGATGGCTCATCCAGCAGCAGCAGCTTCGGCCGTGCCATCAGCGCCCGCGCGATGCACACCATCTGCTGCTCGCCGCCGGAGAGCGAGCCCGCCTTCTGCTGCAGCCGCTGCTGCACGATCGGGAACAGCTCCACCACCTCGCCGAAGGCCGCCTCATAGTCTTGCGCCGGCAGCACGGCGCCACCCAGCTGCATGTTCTCCGCCACGGTCATGTTGGGAAAGAGGTGCCGTCCTTCAGGTGCTTGGGCGATACCCAGCCGGACGATCTCGTGGGTGGGGCGGCGGTCGATGCGCTCTCCCTTGAGCAGGATTTCGCCGCCCGATGGCCGGTATATGCCCATGGTCGCTCGCATCAGCGTGGTCTTGCCCACCCCGTTGCTGCCGAGCACGGTCACGATCTGGCCTTGCGTGACCTCGAGGCTCACGGACTGCAGGATGCGCTGGATGCCGATGGTGACGTCGAGGCCTTTGATCTCCAGCATGACCGTCACTCCGCCCCGAGATAGGCTTCGAGCACCGCCGGGTCGCGCTGGACCTGGTCGGGTGGGCCGTCCGCGATCTTGCGCCCCGAGGCGAGCACCACCACCCGCTCGCACACGCTCATCACCAGGGTCATGTCGTGCTCGACCAGCAGAATGGTCAGGCCCTTTTCATGCAGCCCGCGAATGAATTGGCCGAGCGCTGCGGTTTCCGTCTCGTTCAGGCCGGCGGCCGGCTCGTCCAAAATCAATAGCTTCGGCTGCGCCGCCAATGCCCGCGCGATCTCCAGATATTTCCGGCGGCCGTAGGAGAGATTGGCCGCGAGCTCCGCCGCCACATCAGTGAGCCCGGTCTGCTCCAGGGCTTCCCACGACCGCCGGCTGATCTCCTCGGAATAGGTGCCCCCGCGAAAGGCGGTAAGGGGCGACACGCTCTCCCGGCCGATCGCCCCGACCGAGACGTTGTCGAACACGGTCATGGTGGGGAAGATGCGCAGGTTCTGAAAGGTGCGCGCCACCCCCAGGCGCGCGATCTGATAGGGCTTGAGCCCGGCAATGCCTGTCCCGCGCACTGAAATGGCGCCATGGGTCGGCCGCACGAAGCCGGTGATCAGGTTGAACAGGGTGGTCTTGCCCGCGCCATTGGGTCCGATGATGCCGACGAGCTCGCCCTCGTCCACGGACAACGTGACGTCGTCGATCGCCACCAGCCCCCCAAAGCTGCGGGTCACCGCCTCGATACGAACCAGTTGTTCTCGCGTTGGCGCCACCGCCACCCCTCACATGCACTGCCCGTGGGATGATCCAATCGGGCATGCCCCCCAAGCCGAGCCCGCTCCCCTCTACGGTCGGATAATGAGCTTGCCGAAAATCTGCCGGTCTTCCATCAGTCGCAACGCCTCTTTGGCCCCCTCCAAAGGCATTACGCGATCGATCGACGGCTTGATCTTGCCCGTGCGCACCAGGTCGAGCAGGGCATGCAGATCCTCGCGCGACCAACCATTGGAGCCGCGGATATTGAGTTCGAACGTCCAGATATAGCGGATGTCCTCCTTGGGGTCGAAGCCCGCAGTCGCCCCGCAGGTGAGCAGGCGGCCGTCCTTGCGCATCACCTTGAGCGAAGGCACCCAGGTCTCGCCACCCGTGAAGTTGACCACCACGTCGACCCCACCTTCGCCCTGGCCGAACACCCGCGGCTTACCATAGAGGTTGCGAACCGCCTGCGGCCAGTCCTGCTCGCGGTAATTGATCAGGTGGTCGGCGCCGAGCGCCTTGAGTTTCTCCAGCTTGTCGGCACTGCTCGCGCAGGCAACGACCTCTGCGCCCAGCATCTTGGCGAGCTGCACGCAGCAGGTGCCCACCCCGCCGCTCGCGCCCAAGATAAGCACCTTCTCCCCCGGCTTGATGTCGCCGCGGGTGACCATCATGCGGTGGGCGGTGCCATAGGCGACCGGCAGGGCGGCCGCGTCCTCGTAGGACACATCGTCCGGCAGCTTGATGAGCTGGTGCGTCGGCACCTTGAGATATTCCGCAAGCCCCCCTTCGATGGTCTCGCCCACGAGCCCGCCCTTCACCCGGTTGATGGGATCGATCAGCACCCGGTCGCCCACCGCCCAGTCCTTAACCTCGGAGCCAACCGCGACGATGTCGCCGGCCACATCGATGCCCATGATCATCGGCATTTTGATCTTGATGCCGGGCATGCCGTGCAGGGTGAACAGATCATGGTAGTTGAGCGATGTGGCCTTCACCGCCAGAACCACCTCGTCCGCCTCGGGCGTCGGGTCGGGGAAGTTCCCGTCGAAAACGAGCTCGTCGAGCGTCCCGTGCTGGTGAATGACCATGGCCTTCATAGGCTTAACTCCCTCCTGTTCCTGGGCGCCGCGGCTAAGCTCAGCTGCGCGGCGTGAAATCCTTTGCTGCCCGCGCGATCAGCGCCTTGCGGTCGATCTTGTTGGTGCCGGCCAGCGGCAGCTCTTCGATGAAGAATACGGCCCTTGGATGCGCGTAGGCCGGGCCATGGCTAAGCGCGAACTGCTTGATGTCCTCTTCGCTCACCGGCTGGCCGGGAACCCTCACCACATAGGCGACCGGCAGTTGGCCCTTCACCTCGTCTGGCACGGGAACCACCGCGGCCTGGTGCACGGCCGGATGGCGCTCCAAGAGCTTCTCCACCTCGCCGGGATAGATGTTCTCGCCGCCGCAGACGAACATGTCGTCGGCGCGGCCTACGAAGAAATAGAACCCGTTCTCGTCGCGCCGCATGATATCGCCGGTGTCATACCAGCCGTCCTGCAGGCGCTTGGCGGTAATATCGGGCAGATTGAGATAGCCGGGCATCATCGCCTGGGTGCGGATGTGCAGCACGCCTTCATCCGGCGTCTCGCCGCCCACCAGCCGCACCTCCACCCCGGGCGACGGGTAGCCGAGCGACGTGTCGGGCCGGCGCAGGCCTTGCGGATGCGGCCCGAACGCCACCGGACCGGATTCCGTCGTGCCGAAGCTCACGCTGGTCTCTGCGCCCGGGAAGATCTCCTTGATCTTGTCCATCAGCCCTTGGGTCACCGGCGCCGACCCCGTGGTCACCATGCGCACGCTGGAGAGGTCGGCCGAGGCCAGCGCCTCCTTCTCCTTGGCCACCAAAGCGAGCATGGTGGGCACCGATGTGAGCAGCACGCAGCGGTGCTCTTCGATGGCGCGGATATACCCCCGGGCCGTGAACCGTCGCATCAGCACGTTTATGGCACCCAGCCGGAACAGCAGCTTGCTATAGAACAGCGCGTTCATATGGAACAGCGGGGCCGCCACCAGCACCGGCTGGCCATGGGCAATGGGGCGCATATGCTCGAAGACGCCGGTCGCCCAGAGATAGCCGCCATGGGTGAGCGGCACGCCCTTGGGCCGGCCAGTCGAGCCGGAGGTGTAAAGGATCGTTGCCCATTCCTCCGACCGCATGGTCGCGCTGGTGAACGGCCCGGCATCGAGGAATGCCTCGAACCCATCTGCCTCCGCGCCGTCGAAATCCGCAAGGGGCAGCCGGCCTTCCACCATGGCGCGCCGCTCGCCGTCCACGAAGGCGAACACGCAGGACGAATCCTGAAGGATAAACGCGATCGTGTCGGCGCCGAGCCGGCTGCTGATCGGCACCGGCACGAGGCCGGCGCGCATTATGCCCATATAGGCGATGAGATAATCCGGCCGGTTATTGGCGAGGATCGCCACCGAAGCGCCCCGCTTGAAGCCGCGTGCGCTGAGCGCTCGCGCCACCGCGTTGGCATCCGCATCGAAGGCGCCCGCGGTGATCGCCTCGGACGAGCCATCCTCGCGCACGTCGATGATCAGGGTGCGCTCCGCCGGCACGCCCGGGTCCAGGATGTCGCCGAGGTTACCGGTTTCCGCGGCCCGCATTTCGCTCATCTTGCTTGTTTCCTCATCCCGCCTTGGCGCCGTAGCACCCGCGGCCCACTGCACAAAGCCGGCCCTGGTCGTCGAACACGTCGATATCGACCACCGCCACCGTCCTGCCGGCGCGCCGCACCTTCGCCTTGCCGATGAGGTAGGCGCCGCCGGCGGGCCGCAAGTAGTCCGTGCGGAAATTGATCGTCGGCACGGGCGCGCCCACCGTGAGAATGACGGCAAAATCGCCGACCGTGTCGATCAGGGCGGCGATCGGCCCGCCATGCACCTGGCCCGTGCCGTCGGAACGCTCCAGCTCCGCTCGCATGGGCATTTTCATGGTGATCTCGCCGGCGTCGTGATCGGCTGCTTCGATCGTTAGTCCGAGGAAACGGATAAAAGGCGATGTCTCGATGATCTTGTGCAGCGCATCGGTGGTCAGACGCTCGGTCATACCAGGTTCCATGCTTGAGGTGTCGATAGGGCTCAGGAGAAATGTTAGCGTGGGAAGCCGCTATCATTCATCCGCACAGCAGCCCTGTCAACGATGGGCCGTTCGTGGCAGTTTATCCGCGAGACACCAGCCGATCATCCATTCATTCGCGAGGCGAGGAATTCAATGAACAAGCTTGACCATCTTCTCTGGGGTTCACCATCGCTCGACGCCGGGATCGATGAATTCGAACGCCTCACGGGTGTGCGGCTGAGCCTTGGCGGCCGGCACGAGGGATTCGGCACACGCAACGTCCTCGCGACGTTCGGCGATGGCACCTATTTCGAGATCATCGCGCCCGATCCCCAGCAGACGCTCACCGATACCCTGGGCGAGGTGCTGGGCAAGCTGGAGCGCCCGAAGCTGTTCACCTTCGCGGTCAGCACCACCGACATACCTGCCATGCACGAGCGGCTGAGCCGGGTAAGCCTGCTGAGCCGGCATGTGAAGATGTCGCGCACCAGGCCGGACGGCGAGGTGCTGAACTGGCAGATCCTCTATCCGGAAGGGCATCCATTCGGCTATTTCGTGCCGTTCTTCATCCAATGGGACACGCCGCACCACCCCTCGCAAATGGCTTCCGACGGGCTGACATTGCGTTCCTTCACCGTCAGCCATCCGCGTGCGGAGGAACTCAAGGCGCTGTACGGCACGCTCGATATTCCGGTCCGGGTCGAACAGGCTGCGCAGCCCGCGTTCCATGCGCTCATTGGCACACCCAGGGGCGAGGTCGAGCTGACGGGCTAGCCACCGATCTGAATCTCGACCGACTGGAAGTTCGAGCTGGCCAGGATCGCATCCAGCACCATGCGGCGTGCCGCTTCGATCTGCGCGATGGTGACCTTCTCGGCCGTTTCGCCGTCGCCCGCCACCAGCGCGTCGATGAGCTCACGGTGCTCGTGCTTCATCTCGTCGGTGCGATTGCGCAGGGCAAGACCGAGGTGGAACAGGCGCGACATTTCCTCCAGGATGTGGGAGAGGATGCGGGTGAGCTTTTGGTTGCCTGCCCCGTCCACCACGGCGATGTGAAAATCCTTGTTGGCCTCGAGGAAAGCGCTCTCGCTTGCCCGGTCGCCAGGCACATAGCCCGCCTGGCAGATCCGCTCCAGCTCCTGGATGCGCTTGGGATCGATCTTGCCCGCCGCCTTGCGCGCCGCGGCCGGCTCGAGCAGCAGCCGGATCTCGAACAGCTGGTGCACGTCACGCAGGGTGATCGGCGCAACCACATAGCCCTTGCGCGGCAGCGACTTCACGAACCCGTCCTGCACCAGCCGCGACAGGGCCCGCCGGATCGGCGCCTTGCCGAGCCCGATCTGCAAGGCGAGCTGCGCCTCCGTGATGGCTGCCCCGGGCTCGAACTCGCAGCGGATGATCTTCTCCTTGATCCGGTCATAGGCGATCTCGCCGAGTGTCCGGGCAGTTTCCTCCGGGGCAACGGGCGCAAGCTTGGGAATGGCGTGGGATCGGCTCATCGGTTCCGACATTTCAGTGAGATCTGCTTGAGCATCGAAGCTATGTATCTTGACAGCGTTGTTTGGCAAAACGGTTCCTCGGGCAAGCAAAAAGAACCAACTCTCGCCGTGACGCGTTAAGCCTCCAGCAGCAAGGAGGACGTCATGCTCAGCGACGCCGCGCGACTGTACAATTCCATCAGCACCCTGCACGCTGCCCTCGTCGATGCCGGATTGCGAGGCGACTTCGAGCTTCGGCTCAGCGCCGATGACGGGGCGCAATTCGAGCACATGGTCACGAGCGGCGGCACGCAGTACCGAGGCGAGGTCGTCGAGCCCTATTCCCTGAGCCCCGGCGAGCGCGCCATGGATATGTCCGGCATCCGCATCGTCTGGCCGGCAGGCGGCAGCCCTGCCCACGAGCCCGGCCCCATCCAACCCGCGCCCTGATCGCCCGGTGCGGCCAGCATCGGAACGCCAATACGGGCAACCCCTAAAGGAGCACCAGTCCCTCGTTTGGGCGCAACATGAGTGCGCCTTGGACAGGCTCCAGCCGGTCGAGATGGGTCGAGAGGGTGATCCGCCACGGGCCTGCCGTACGGCCGGGCAGGCTCACTTCGGCAGGGGCGCCGCCGAGATTCAATGCGACGAGAGCCCGCTCCTCCCCGTGCCGCCGCTCGTAGATGAGTAGGTCGCCCTCGGCCTCGATGGGGTGATAGTCGCCGATCTGGAACACTGGCCTGGCGCGCAATGCGATGAGTTCGCGGTAAAGCGTCAGGATCGAGCGCGGGTCGTCCTGCAGCACCGCCACGTTGCGCCGGCCGAAATCCGGGGAGAGCGGCAGCCACGGCTTGGCAGTGGAGAAGCCCGCGCCGGGCGATGCGTCCCACTGCATCGGCGTGCGCTGCGGGTCGCGACCCACACCGAGGCCTGGCTCGTTCTTCTCCCAGGGGTCCTGGGCGTCCTCCGGCGCGATCGGCACGTCTTCGAGCCCGATCTCGTCGCCGTAATACATGGTCGGTGTGCCGCGCAGGGTGAGCAGCAACATGGCGGCGACCCGCGCCTGCTCCTGGCCGACGCGCGAGGCGATGCGCGACTTGTCATGGTTGCTGAGGACCCAGTTCGGCCAGCCGCCGCGCGGCAGCGCCCCCTCGTATTCGGAGATGATGCGGGCGAGGTTGCGGGCATGCCAGGTCGCTTCGATGAGCTGGAAATTGAACGGCAGATGGGTCCCGCGCAGCTCGGTGCCGTAATAGGCCACCAGCCGCTCGATCGGCAGATAGATCTCGCCGATCAGCACCCGGTCCGGGTATTCGTCGACGACCCCACGCATCTCTGCGATCACGTCGTGCACATCGGGCTGATCGGTCGAGTGAACCTGCAGCAGCCGGCGGATGGTCGGATCTCCCGGCTGATAACCCGGATTGGGCGGGTTGTCGCGGAAGTCCGGGTCCTTCATCAGATGCCAGATCACGTCCACCCGAAAGCCGTCGACACCCCGCTCCAGCCAGAAGCGCAGCACGTCATACATGGCGGATCGCACCTTCGGATTGCGCCAATTGAGATCGGGTTGCTGCTCCAGGAACGCGTGGTAGTAGTACTGTCCGGTGGCTTCGTCCCAGGTCCAGGCGCTGCCGCCGAAATTGCTGACCCAGTTGTTGGGTGGCCCGCCATCGGGTGCGGGGTCGCGCCAGATGTACCAGTCCCGCTTCGCGCTCCCTCGCGATGATCGGCTTTCCAGGAACCAGGGGTGCTGGTCGGACGTATGATTGGGCACGTAATCGAGGATCAGCTTCAGGCCGCGCGCATGGGCCTCTGCCAGCAGCGCGTCGAAGGCGGCCAGATCGCCGAAAATCGGGTGGATGTCGCAATAATCCGAAATGTCGTAGCCGAAATCGGCCATGGGCGAGGGATAGATCGGCGAGACCCAGATCGCGTCGATGCCGAGCCAGCTGAGATAATCGAGGCGCTGGCGAATGCCGTCGAGATCGCCGATGCCGTCGCCGTTGGAATCCTGGAACGAGCGGGGATAGATCTGGTAGAAAATCGCGCGCTGCCACCAGTCTCGGCCGTCCATCGCTATGCCGTCCCCTTTGCTGTCGATGCGATCCTTTCCGCTGCGCCAAGCACGGCCGGGAGGACCCGGTCGCCGAACGCCTCGATGAAGTCTCGCTGGTTGCGGCCGACATTGTGCAGATGAATCTCTTCGAAGCCGAGGGCGAGGTCCTCTGCGATCCAGTCGATGTGCCGGGTGAGGCCGGCGGATATGCGCACGCTCTCGTCCAGGTCTTCCGGCCGGACGAACCGGGTTGCCGCGTCGAACTGGGCCGGCAGCTTGAGCTCGGCCGCGACGCTGCCGGCCAGCGTGTTCGTTCGCCACTGCTCATGCGCATTGCGGCGGGCCTCTTGCTCGCTCCCCGCGAAGGAGAGATGCACCTGCAGGAACAGCGGCTTGCCTCCGCCACCGCCTTCCCGAAAGGCGTCGACCATGGCCTTGAGCTGGTCGCCCGGCTTGTTGATGGTGATGAGACCGTCGGCCCAGCCGCCTGCCCAGCGCGCCGTCTCCGGCGTGAGGGCAGCGGCGATGATCCGCGGCGGTGTGTTCGGACGGGAATAGAGCCGCGCCTCTTCGACCGGGATCAGTCCGTGGCGCGTGACGGTCTCGCCTGCCCATAGTGCGCGGATGATCTCGGCGCTCTCCTTGAGGCGCGCATCGCGCTCGGCCTTGAGCGGCCAGCGCTGGCCGGTGATCCGCTCGTTGAGCGCCTCGCCCGAGCCCAGCGCCATCCACAGCCGGCCCGGAAACATTTCGGCCAGGGTGGCGCCGGCCTGCGCAATGATCGCCGGGTGATAGCGCATCCCGATCGGCGTTGTCACAACGCCGAACGGCAGCTCGGTCTTTGCCATGGCCGCGCCCAACCAGGTCCATGCAAAGCCGGAATGGCCCTGAGCTTCGCTCCACGGGGCAAAATGGTCCGACGACATGGCGGCCGTGAAGCCCGCTTTCGCTGCCAGCTCAACATGCGCAAGCAGCTCGCTGGGCGCGAACTGCTCATGCGAGGCGTGGTAGCCGATCTTTGGCATCGAGACTTGGTGTCCTGGATCAGTCTTGCGAATAGGCAATAGTGGTGATCAGCGCGTTTTCGGCTTGTCGGCTGTCAAGCCT